>DASUVG010000289.1:0-2645 GCA_036379135.1 Longimicrobium sp. | reverse complement strand
CTATCCGCGCGGCGCGTGCGTCCACGAGATGTTCCGCGCGCAGGCGGCGCGCACGCCGGACGCCGTCGCCCTTTCCTGGCGCGGCGAGACGTGGACGTACGCGGAGCTGGACGCGCGGGCGAACCGCATCGCCCACGCGCTGCGCCGGCGCGGCGTGGGGCCGGAGGGTCGCGTGGGCATCTGCCTGCCGCGCACGCCGGAGCTCGTGGCCGCCATGCTGGGCGTGCTGGCCGCCGGCGGCGCGTACGTGCCGCTGGACCCCGCGTACCCGCGCGAGCGGCTGGGCTACATGCTGCAGGACGCGGGGATCACCCTCGTCCTCACCGAGTCGGGGCTGACGGACCGGCTGCCGCCGGGCGCGGCCGACCTGCTGCGCCTGGACGCGGAGCGCGACGCGCTGGCGGCGGAGCCGGATACGGCGCCCGAGAGCGGCGCCACGCCGGAGAACCTGTCGCACGTCATCTTCACCTCCGGCTCCACGGGCCGCCCCAAGGGGGTGATGATCCGCCACGCGTCCGTCGTCGTCCTGCTGCACTGGCTGCGGGAGAACGTGACGGACCAGGAGCGCGCGTCCGTCCTCTTTGCCACGTCCATCAACTTCGACGTCTCCGTGGCGGAGGTCTTCGGCACGCTGTGCTGGGGCGGCACGCTGGTGGTGGCGGAGAACGCGCTGGAGCTGCCGGAGCTGGAGCAGGCGGTCGTCTACGCCAGCATGGTCCCCAGCGTGGCGGCCGAGCTGCTGCACAGCGGCGGCATCCCCGCCAGCGTGCGGACGCTGAACCTGGGCGGCGAGGCGCTGCCCAGCGCCCTGGCGCAGGCGCTGTACGCGCTGGGGACGGTGGAAAAGGTGGGCAACCTGTACGGCCCCACGGAAGACACCACCTACTCCACCTTCTCGCTCGTGGAGCGCGGCGCCGGCGAGGTGCTGGTCGGCCGCCCCGTGGCCAACACGCGGATGTACGTGCTGAACGGCCAGCTGCAGCCCGTGCCCGTGGGCGTGGCGGGCGAGCTGTACCTGGCCGGAGACGGGCTGTCGCGCGGCTACGCCAGCCGGCCGGGGATGACGGCGGAGCGGTTCATCCCCTGTCCCTTTGGTCCCGCAGGGGCGCGGATGTACCGGGTGATGGACCGCGTGCGCCTGCGCCCGGACGGGCAGCTGGAGTACCTGGGGCGCACGGACTTCCAGGTGAAGATCCGCGGCTTTCGCATCGAGCCGGGCGAGATCGAGGCGCGGCTGGACGAGCACCCGGGCGTGCGCCAGGCCGTGGTGCTGGCCCGCGAGGACGTGCCGGGCGACCGGCGTCTCGTGGCCTACGTGGTGGGCGACGCGGACGGCGAGGCGCTGCGTGCGCACCTGGCCGAGCGCGTGCCGGCGTACATGGTGCCCGCGGCGTACGTGCGGCTGGACGCGTTCCCCGTCACGCCCAACGGCAAGGTGGACCGCAAGGCGCTCCCCGCGCCGGAGGGCGACGCGTTCGCCTCGCGCGGCTACGAGGCGCCGGCCGGCGAGACGGAGCAGGCCGTGGCGGCCATCTGGGCGGAGCTGCTGGGCACGGACCGCGTGGGCCGCGGCGACGACTTCTTCCAGCTGGGCGGGCACTCGCTGCTGGCCGTGCGCGTGGCCTCGCGCGTCCGGCAGGCGCTGGGCGTGGACGTGTCCCTGGGCGACCTGTTCGAGCGGCCCGTGCTGGCGGACTTCGCGCGCGGGCTGCAGACGGCCGCGGGGGCCCGGGCCACGGCGATCGTGCCCGTGGACCGGAGCGCGCCCATCCCCCCGTCGTTCGCGCAGCAGCGGCTGTGGTTCCTGGAGCAGCTGGACGGCACCGGCGGGGCGTATCACATCCCCATGAGCCTGCGGCTGCGGGGCGTGCTGGACCGCGCGGCGCTGGAGCGGGCGCTGGACCGCATCGTCGCGCGGCACGAGTCGCTGCGGACCACGTTCCCCGCCGTGGACGGCGAGCCCGTGCAGCGCATCGCGTCCGTCGAGGAGAGCGCGCTCCGGCTGGTGGAGCACGACCTCTCCTCATCGGCGGATGCGGAGGGCGAGCTGCGCCGGCTGATGGCGGACGAGGCCGGCGCGCCCTTCGACCTGGTGCACGGGCCGCTCGTCCGCGGCCGTCTGGTCCGCATGGCCCCGGACGACCACGTGCTGCTGGTGACGATGCACCACATCGTCAGCGACGGCTGGTCGATGGGCGTCTTCGCCCGCGAGCTGGGCGCCCTGTACGGCGCCTTCGTCCGCGGCGAGGCCGATCCGCTCCCCCCGCTCCCCGCCCAGTACGCGGACTACGCGGCGTGGCAGCGGCGCTGGGTGGACGGCGAGCTGCTGGAGCGGCAGGCGGACTTCTGGGAGCGGTCGCTCGCGGGGGCGCCGGAGCTGCTGGAGCTGCCCACGGACCGCGCGCGGCCCCGCAAGCAGGACTTCGCCGGCGCGTCGGTGCCCATCGAGCTGGACGCGGAGCTGACGGCGGCGCTCAAGGCGCTGTCGCGGCGGCACGGCACCTCGCTGTTCATGACGCTGCTGGCGGGGTGGGCCGTGGTGCTGGGCCGGCTGGCCGGGCAGGCGGACGTCGTCGTGGGCACGCCCACGGCGGGTCGCGAGCGCGCGGAGACGGAGGAGCTGATCGGCTTCTTCGTGCAGACGC
>DASUVG010000288.1:0-2654 GCA_036379135.1 Longimicrobium sp. | reverse complement strand
CTATCCGCGCGGCGCGTGCGTCCACGAGATGTTCCGCGCGCAGGCGGCGCGCACGCCGGACGCCGTCGCCCTTTCCTGGCGCGGCGAGACGTGGACGTACGCGGAGCTGGACGCGCGGGCGAACCGCATCGCCCACGCGCTCCGGCGCCGCGGCGTGGGGCCGGAGGTGCGCGTGGGCATCTGCCTGCCGCGGACGCCGGACCTGCTCGCGGCCATGCTGGGCGTGCTGGGCGCCGGCGGCGCGTACGTGCCGCTGGACCCCGCGTATCCCCGCGAGCGGCTGGGCTACATGCTCCAGGACGGCGCCATCGCGCTCGTCATCACCAGCTCCGTTCTGGCGGACCGCCTGCCGGACGGCGCGGCCGGGCGGCTGCTCCTGGATCGCGACGCGGACGCCATCGGGGCGGAGTCCGCCGACCCGCCGGAGAGCGGCGCTCTCCCTGAGAACCTGTCGCACGTCATCTTCACCTCCGGCTCCACGGGCCGTCCCAAGGGGGTGATGATCCGCCATTCCGCCGTCGTCGTGCTGCTGCACTGGCTGCGGGAAATCATCACGGACGAGGAGCGCGCGTCCGTCCTGTTCTCCACGTCCGTCAACTTTGACGTCTCCGTCGCGGAGATCTTCGGCACGTTGTGCTGGGGCGGAAAGCTGGTGCTGGTGGAGAACGCGCTGGACCTGGCGACCGTGGACGAGCCGGTGGTGCACGTGAGCATGGTCCCCAGCGCGGCGGCGGAGCTGCTGCGCAGCGGCGGCATCCCGGCCTCCGTGCGGACGCTGAACCTGGCGGGCGAGGCGCTGCCCAACGCGCTGGCGCAGGGGCTGTACGCGCTTCCGGGGGTGGAGAAGGTCGGAAACGTCTACGGACCCACGGAAGACACGACGTACTCCACGTACTCGCTCGTTGGCCGCGGCGCGGACCAGGTGCTGATCGGCACGCCGATGGCGAACTCCCAGGCGTACGTGCTGGACGCGCACCTGCAGCCCGTGCCCGTGGGCGTCGCGGGCGAGCTGTACCTGGCCGGAGACGGGCTGTCGCGCGGGTACGCCAGCGCGCCGGCGATGACGGCGGAACGGTTCCTTCCCTGTCCGTTCGGGGCGCCGGGCGGGCGGATGTACCGGGTGATGGACCGCGTGCGCCGACGCGCGGACGCCGGCGGGGAGCTGGAGTACCTGGGGCGGACGGACTTTCAGGTGAAGGTGCGCGGGTTCCGCATCGAGCTGGGCGAGATCGAGGCGCGGCTCGCGGAGCATCCGCTGGTTCACGCCGCGGTGGTGCTGGTGCGCGAGGACACGCCCGGCGACCTGCGCCTGGTGGCCTACGTCGTCGCGGATGTCGAAGCGGACACGGACGCGCTGCGGGCGCACCTGGCCGAGCGCGTGCCGGCGTACATGGTGCCCGCGGCGTACGTGCGGCTGGACGCGTTCCCCGTCACGCCCAACGGCAAGGTGGACCGCAAGGCGCTCCCCGCGCCGGAGGGCGACGCGTTCGCCTTGCGCGGCTACGAGGCGCCGGCCGGCGAGACGGAGCAGGCCGTGGCGGCCATCTGGGCGGAGCTGCTGGGCACGGACCGCGTGGGCCGCGGCGACGACTTCTTCGCGCTGGGCGGCCACTCGCTGCTGGCCGTGCGCGTGGCCTCGCGCGTCCGGCAGGCGCTGGGCGTGGACGTGTCCCTGGGCGACCTGTTCGAGCGCCCCGTGCTGGCGGACTTCGCGCGCGGGCTGGACGCGGCCGGGCGCGCTGACCACGCCATCGACCCGGTGGACCGCACGGGCCCCATCCCGCTCTCGTTCGCGCAGCAGCGGCTGTGGTTCCTGGAGCAGCTGGGCAGCCTGGGCGGCACCTACCACATCCCCATGCGCCTGCGGCTGCGGGGCGTGCTGGACCGCGCGGCGCTGGTCCGTGCGCTGGACCGCATCGTCGCGCGGCACGAGGCGCTGCGGACCACGTTCCCCGCGGTGGACGGCGAGCCCGTGCAGCGCGTCGCATCCATCCAGGCGAGCGCCTTCCGCCTCGTGGAGCACGACCTCTCCGCCTTGGCGGATGCGGACGATGCGCTGCACCGGGTGATGCGCGACGAGGCGGACGCGCCGTTCGACCTGGAGCGCGGCCCGCTCTTCCGCGGCCGGCTGGTGCGGATGGCGGACGACGACCACGTGCTGCTGCTGACCATGCACCACATCGTCAGCGACGGCTGGTCCGCCGGGGTGCTGCACCGCGAGCTGGGCGCCCTCTACACCGCCTTCGTGCGTGGGGATGCGGATCCGCTGCCGCCCCTGCCCGTGCAGTACGCGGACTACGCGGCGTGGCAGCGACGCCGGGTGGACGGCGAGCTGCTGGAGCGGCAGGCCGACTTCTGGGAGCGGTCGCTCGCGGGGGCGCCGGAGCTGCTGGAGCTGCCCACGGACCGCGCGCGGCCCCGCAAGCAGGACTTCGCCGGCGCGTCGCTCCCCATCGAGCTGGACGCGGAAGTGACGGCGGCGCTCAAGGCGCTGTCGCGGCGGCACGGCACCACGCTGTTCATGACGCTGCTGGCGGGGTGGGCCGTGGTGCTGGGCCGGCTGGCCGGGCAGGCGGACGTCGTCGTGGGCACGCCCACGGCGGGTCGCGAGCGCGCGGAGACGGAGGAGCTGATCGGCTTCTTCGTGCAGACGC
>DASUVG010000287.1:0-22985 GCA_036379135.1 Longimicrobium sp. | reverse complement strand
CTGAGCCGCTTCCGCAGGCTTGCCAAAGACTACGAGCGATTGCCTGAGACATTGGCCGGTCTGCACTTCGTCGCCTTTGCGTGCCTCATGTTGTCAAAGGCGTACAAGCTGCTCGAAATCGGTTCATAACAGCTTCTCAGGGATGACGGTCGTGGAGAAGGTGAGGGGCTGGGGATGCGGAGGGGGATGAAACCCGCGGCCACAATGCTCTGCGCGTGCTTCCCACGGCACCACCGGATGCGGCTCGATGCCGCCATTCAGACTCTGGAAAACCATGGAGCCGCCGGCTGGCTCACGGAGGCGCTCTGCGAGGCAGGCGGCCTGGTGTGGATGGGCACCAGCCGCGGCGACTCCGCCACGGAGACACGGCCGTTGCGTCCAGCCGCAGGATAGCTGTGCCTGAAAAGGTTAGTCAAACAAACCATTGTTTATTCGCCGTGCGGACGGCTCGCCGTAGGAGCCGGAACCAGAGTGTGGCGGCAGCTATCCGGATGCAGGGAAACAGGCTTGGCCCCTCTTCCACTGCTACCTCATACCAGATCCGGCAATGAGTGCATGGCTTTCTTGAGGGAGGCGCCGCGCTGAACCTTGCCTTGACCGGGATCCGGCGCGCCGACCGAAGGACCCTCGCCAGCAGAACGAAGGGGCTGGTTCCGCGTCCTGATCCGGCCCCTGCGCAGCCGATAGGAGGTCCTTCGGTCGCGCGCCAGAGTCAGCGGACGCGGCGGGATCTGCGCGTGCGCTCCCTCAGGAAGTCACATTCTTTTCCCGGATCTGGTACCATGATCATCGGGTCGCAGGAAGGAACCCTCTGCTGCGGGCCAGCGCTTCATCCCAGGCGGCACACCAGCAGTACCGCCTAGCGAACACGAGCGATCATCCACCGCGCATCCGGAGTGCTGCCCACGGCGCTGAGCACGCTCCCGTCGCGGGCGCCTTTGATGCGGACGTAGAAGCTTCCACCCGCCACCTGCGTGACCGCCGCGCCCTGGCCGCTGCCGGCGCGCACCTCGGCGGCGGGCTTCCAGCCATACCGCCCGTCGCCGCCCACGCCGTAGTAGGTGGGGTTGGCCAGCGCCGTGCTGGACGTCTGGTCGTCCGCGGCCTGGGACGCGGTCCAGAGCAGGACGGCGGCGGCAGGGTCCCAGGCCGCCCCCAGTCGCGCCCGCATCCGTCCGACCAGCCCGGCGGAGGCGCCGCCTTCGCCGTCGGCACCGTACCACCCCTCCACCGCCCCGCGCGAGACTTCCGCCATCGCCGCCTCCCGCGGCATTCCCGCCGCGACCAGCCGCGACTGCAGGTCGCGCAGCAGGCTGCTGGCGTCGTAATAGCCCCACGTCAGGCGGCCCCGGGCGTCGAACGGCTCCAGCGCGAAGATGACGCCCGCTTTCGAGGGATCCAGGTTCTCGGACCACTTCCAGTTGGCCCCCACGTTCAGGAAGCGGCGCACCAGGTCCATCGCCACGAAGTCGGCGCCGCCCTCGACGCTCCATCGCGGCGCGGCGGCGAACGAGGGCCGCGCCGGGCCGTCCGCCTCGCCCAGCCATTCGGCCTGCCAGGCGTGCGTGAGCTCGTGGCCGAGCACACTCACGCGGTAGCTGGCGTGGTCGTACATCTCGTAGCCGTCACCCCTGCCAGGGCGCAGGTTCAGGTTCAGCCAGACGAAGCTGTGGGTGCCGTTTTCGTCCTCGCGCGTCCACGTTGCGCCGGCGCCCTTCGACGGGTCCCACGCGGCAGCCAGGACCAGCAGCTGGCCCGCACCGGCGCTGGTGGACGGGATGGACGCGGAGAAGGTGGCCTGGAGCACGGCGACGCCGTCGCGCGCCAGGAACTGCAGCGCCTCCAGCGCCTGCTCCATCACCCGCCCCGCGCCGCTCTCGTCCCCCTCCACCACCGCCAGGACGAACCTGCCGCTCACCACGCGGACGACGCGCGCCTGCACCGGCGCGCTCCCTTCGATCGGCTTGACCATGAAGCGCTCGCCCTCACGCCACGGCATCTGCCGCGCGAAAGGCTCTGCGGGGTCGACCGCGCCGGACAGGCGCACGCCGAGGTCCGTCGGCCGCGCGCGCTCCGCGGGCGCGCCGGACGCGATCGCGAGGCTCTGCCGGCTGCCGTGCGTGGCGTCCACGATGGTGTACCGCGGGTCGCCCAGCGCTCCCGTCAGCTGGCCAGCGCGCGAGGCCAGCAGCATCCGCGCGTCGTAGCCGGCCAGCGCGTACTCGGCGCCGTCGGCCCCGACCAGGCTGAAGCAGGCGGCCTCCACGGCCGTCAGCGCCCGCGTCTGCCCCTGCGCCAGGCTCACGGAAGCGGCGGCGGTGCATGCAGGAGCGTCGGGCGAGGAAAGCGGAGTGGAGCCGCCGCCGCAGGCAGCAAGCCCGCCGGCGCCGGTAAGCAGCAGGATCGCGCGGATCGATGACATTACAGAGTCCGTTGGAGACATGTATCCGTCACCCGTCCGCGATCGCTGAAGCGAGCATCGCGGCGGTCTGTGCGTCGGTCTTCGCCGTCCGGATAAGGCCCGTTCCGTACCGCCACCGGCTCCGACGGCGGAACGTCATCCACGTCCTTGACGTGCAATGGCTTGCGGTCGGCCAGGAGAACAGGTGACGGCGGCAAGGTGGGACGATTTGTCCCAGAGGTGGGGCGATGACGCGGGGGCGAGGTTGCGGGTGGCTGCTCACCTCGGTCGTGGAGTAGGTGGATGGTTTTCAGGATAGCGCATCAGGTGATGTGGACGGCCTGTTCCCGCGCGATGCGGAGATCATCTCCCGGCCTTCTCGCGGGCCCAGGATTCGCCAGATCGCGCATCGGGTGTTCGTGGAGGCCGGCTCCGCTGCGCCTGCGGCAGGAGGTCGGCGCCAGGCTGGGGACGAGGATGGCGGGATAGGTATCTCTCTAGAAAATTCTCATGGCCCCCTGCCGCGCTTCCCTCCTTCTGCCGTTGCCGACGCGTCCACACACACGTGGAGCAACCCCCACCCGCCGCCGTGCCCTGACACCCTTCCACTGCATCGCGGGTCATCTCGCCCCTGGAGAGCGCGACCGCAGTTTGCAACCAGATCCGCGATGAACCCAAAAATGCGGATGGCCCCCTGCCGCATTCCATCTCCCTCCCGTTCCCGACATCCCACGGGATCGTGCCTCATCGACCGGCGCGCCATGCCTCCGCTCACGGGAGTCCAGCTTCGGACGGTGAGAGCAGAGGAAACGGCACGAGAAAACTCCGCTAACTCCGCTAACTCTGCGTGAGAACCTGTTCTTTTGCGGATTCGGCAGCGCACGGAGGACCAGAGGGAACAGACAAAGACCGCGGCTTCACCTGCCGGCGACGCGCGCCATCCCCCCGCAGTGGCGGAGCACGGGGTTCCATTGGCCCCGGCAAATGGTCACCACCACGCGTCCAGCAATCTGCTTGACGGATCGACACCGGATCGCAAATCATTGTACCAGGTCCTCCGGACCGCCCTCCGCACCTCTGCAGGAATCCTCTCCATTCATCCGTGGTTCCGTCATGCGCGCTTTCCGCTCCCTTCTGGCGTTTGTGCTCCTCGTGTCTGCCTCCACACCCCTGGCAGCGCAGCACGACACGCTGCTACGGCGCATACAGCTCCTGGAGAGCAGAGGGCAGATGGATTCGGCCCTGACGCTCCTCTCCAGCGCCGCTGCCCAGAAGCTCGTCACCGACACCACGCACCTTCACATCCTGCGAAACGTCTCACGGGCGCTCGCCAACTCCAGGTACTATCACGAGCAGGAAGATATCGAGCTCGCGATCGACGCCCTGACCGGGCTGGACCTGAGCCGCGATCCCGTCCTGCGTCGGGTGGTGGAGCAGCGGCGAACCCAGCTGGAGCGGAACCCCGCCCGGCAGGCGCTTGGACGGGGGATGGGCGAGGTGGGGGTGGCTGTGGCTCGCATCCAGCAGGGCAGCGTGGACCTGGCCCTGAGCGCCCTGGAGCGGATCGCATACGACTCTACCGGGCAGTATCCGCTCGCGGTCCGCGATTCGGCCATGCGCGGCCTGCGCTGGGCGCGGCTGCAGCGCGCCCGCCAGGACTCCGGCTTCGTGGCGACCTTTCGCCGGGACGTTCAGCGCGCCACCAACTCGCTTTCCGCGCTGCTGATCTACGCGGCCGGGCTGGGGGGGCTTGCCGGCCTGCTGTACCTGCTGTGGATCGTCTTCGGGACGCGAAGGGGGATCGGGCTGGAACTGGAGGATCTCATGGAAAAGCCCGGTGACGGCCGCGTGGACGCCAGCCGCACACTGGTCAAAGACGTCTCCCGGCTTCTCCGCACGTCTGCCCACGCCACCCGAACTACGCTTGGCGAGCGGGCCGAAGACCTGGACGGTGTGGCCAACCTGCGCGCAGAAAACCCGGTGCAGGACGCTCTGAACCGCATGGTTCAGACTGGTGCTCTGCAGGTAGGGACCGTGTCCATCGATCCCAAGCAGTTCATCTCGGTGTTCGCCGCGCTGGCCCAGCGGCCGTACCGCACGACGCTGCGGGGACACCTCTCGCCCGCCGGGGCAGATCGCCAGGTGCTCTTCGTGGAACGCTTCGACAGGCAGTTCAGCGGCTTGCGGTTCCGGCGGGTGCGCTCTCCGCGCTTCTACAGCCGCGCGGGTGACATCGACGACCCCAGGACCAGTGCCATTCAGGCATTCGTCACCGATTACCTGTTCGACTTCTCCCAGGAGAAGCCGACCAGCGTGCTGGAGAGCTTTCAGTACTACTGCGCGGCGATTCGTCTGCTTGACGATCCTTCCTCTACCGGCGCGCGCGAGCGACTGGAAAAGACCGGCCGGCTTCTGGAGCGAAGCGTGTGCGCGGACCCGCACAACTGGGATGCCCGCTTCAAGCTTGCCGAGCTGCTGCGAAAGCAGGGACGGTACGCCGCGGCCGCGGACCACCTGCAGTTCCTGCTGACCGAGATCCGTCAGTCCCCGTACGAGCAGCCGCCCCTGCTGCGTACATACCTGAACCATAAGCCCGAGCTGCGCTACATCGTCTGCTACAATCTGGCGGTGACCCACGCGCTGGGCTTCTCGAGGGAATCGCACGACCGCGCGCTCGACCTGCTGGAGAGCATCCTTCGCGCGCTCCGCCCTCGACCGTCTTCCAGGACGGCGGAGCAGAGCGGTAAGGAACCCGGGGCGGGCGATCAGAAGAACGACGGAGATGCGGCTTTGAAAGTGGGGAAGAAGGTCGGCTGGCAGAGCTTCCGCCTCCCGATCACCCAGATCCTTCCTGCGCGGATTACGGGGGCGGAGCGAGTGCGCATCGGGTTCCTGGCGCTCAGCGCGAAGGCCTCGACGCTCGCCGCCAAGATGGAGGGGATCTCCGAACGCAAGGGGCCAACGTGCATGGACGAGCTCGCGCCGCTACGGAAGGAGATCGACGCGATTCTGAAGGAGCTGGAATCCCCCGGGCCGGAAGATGCTACAGATCCCCGCGCGTCGTACACGGCGCTGGGGGTGGTCCTCAACGCTGCCGGCAGAGCCGCACATCTTACGCGCGACCTGGACGTGGCGATCGATTACCTCGAGCGGGCCATCAACCGACTGCCGGACATGCCGGATCCCCACGTGAACCTGGCCGCAGCGCTTATCCGCAAGGCGGATGGGGCCCGTGTTCCCAAACGTGCATACGAGGCGCTCGATCGGGCGCTACAAATCAACGAGGAGAACGGGAAAGCCCACTACTACCTCGCGCGGCTCGCACTGTGTCGCAGGGACTACACCGCGGCCGACAAGCATTTCGCCAGGGCTGACGAGCATCACTGGTCGCTTTATCTGCACGCCGACGTGCTTGCACGGTATCTGGAACCGCCCAACGCAGAGCTGGCGCTCGCCAAGCTGGAGCAGTCCATCGAAGGGTACCCGCGGCCGGACGAGCGGTACGTATTCTTCCTCACTCTATGCGAGGAGGCACTGAAGAAGGGGTCCGCCCTGGATCAGGGCACCATCCGCCTGGCCAGGCGGGTGGTGCGGGAGCTGGAAGAATCGTCCGATCCGGCGCTGATGGCCGAGGGGACGCGCTTTCGGTCCAGCTGCCGATCGCTGTTTCCGATGGCGGAGCGGGAACTGAACGCGAGATAGCAGATGCGGGCAGGAGGCGCCATGACGAAAAGGACGCCGCTCTTAGATCAGAGATCTCCAGTACTTTTATCATTGATGGCAGTTCAAGGAACAAAGCCCGCAGCGGAAACCGCTGCGGGCTTTGTCACGTCCAGTACCGGAGACTCGATCCCCCAGCCTCACGATCTGGAACCTGCCGAGTCGAGACGGATGGGTGGCCCTGAGCTGAACAGGATTGGAGCTGTCAGTGTGGATCGTGTAGGGCGGTCACCTGCCGGCGACGCGCGCCATCCCCCCGCAGTGGCGGAGCACGGCGGCGCCGATGGCCGGCAGCGGGAGGATCTGGCCGGCGGCGCCCAGGGCCGCGGCGGCGCCAGGCATCCCGTAGACCACGCTCGTGGCCCGGTCCTGGGCCAGGGTGGCGGCCCCGGCGCCCCGCAGCGCCAGCAGCCCCTGCGCGCCGTCGCTCCCCATCCCGGTGAGCAGCACGCCCACGGCCAGGCTTCCCGCCGCCGCCGCCGCGGAGTGGAAGAGCACGTCCACGCTCGGCCGGCTGCCTTCCAGGTGCGGCCCCTCCTCCACCTCCACCCGCCAGCGGCCCGGCAGTCCCCGGATCCGCACGTGCCCGGACCCCGGCGCGATCAGCACCACCCCGGGCGCCACCGCGTCGCCATCCACCGCCTCGCGCACCTCCAGCCGGCAGCGCGCGTCCAGGCTGCGCGCGAAGGCCGCGGTAAAGCCCGCGGGCATGTGCTGGGCGACCACCATCCCCGGCGCGCCGGCCGGAAGGCCGGCCAGCAGGGTGTGCAGCGCCTCGGTGCCGCCCATCGACGCGCCCACCACCACCAGCCGCGCCGCGCCGGCGGAACGCAGCACGCGCGGCGGCGGCGGGAGCACGGCGCCGAACGCCGCCCCCACCGTCCGGGGCCGCGCCCGCGCCGCCTCGCGAACGGCGCGCACCAGGTGCGCCGCGACTCCCGCGAAGCCCTCCTCCGCGCCCGGCTTGGCCAGCACCTCCACCGCGCCCAGCCGCAGCGCCTCCAGCGCGCTCTCCGTCCCGCGCTGGGTGAGCCCGGAGAACACCACCACGGGGAGCGGGGCGGCGTCCATCACCGCGCGCAGAAAGGCCAGGCCGTTCATGCGCGGCATCTCCAGGTCCAGCACCACCACGTCGGGGCGGCGGGCGCGCATCTTCTCCAGCGCCACCAGCGGGTCCGGCGCGGCGCGCACCTCCATCCCCGGCTGCCGGGCAAGGAGCGTGGTGACGAGCTGCCGCAGCACGGCCGAATCGTCCACCACCAGCACGTCGATCCCTCCCGCCGCGGCGCTCACCAGCGGACGCCCGACGCCAGCAGCGCCTCCGCCTCGTCCGCCGCAAGGGGGCGGGAGAAGAAGTATCCCTGCGCGTAGTCGCACTCCATCGCCCGCACCTCCGCCAGGTGCCCGGCCGTCTCCACCCCCTCGGGGACCACGTGCAGCCCCAGCCCGTGCGCCAGCCCCACCACGGCGCGGACGATGTCGCCGCAGGCGCCCACCTTGCCCAGCCCGGCCACGAAGGAGCGGTCGATCTTGAGCACGTCCACCGGAAAGCGGTGCAGGTAGGAAAGGCTGGAGTAGCCGACCCCGAAATCGTCCACGCACAGCATCACCCCCAGCGCCTTGAGCCGGCAGAGGGTCTCCACCGCCGCCAGGCCGCTCTCCATGATGGCGCTCTCGGTGATCTCCAGGTGCAGGCGGTTGGCCGCCAGCCCCGCCCCCAGAAGCGCGTCCTCCACGTCGTCCACCACTCCCGGGTGGCGCAGCTGCCGCGCCGACAGGTTCACGGTGACGGCGACCCGCGCGGCGTCCGGGTGGCGCTCGCCCCACGCCTGCGCCTGGTGGCACGCCTGCGCCAGCACCCAGCGCCCCGCCGGCACCAGCACCCCCGAGGCCTCGGCGGCCGCCAGGAACGCGGAGGGGGGAAGCAGGCCGCGCTCCTGATGGCGCCAGCGCAGCAGCGCCTCGAACGCGGTGATGGCGCCGGTCTGCATGCAGACGATGGGCTGGTAGTGGAGCTCGAATTCGCGCCGCTCCAGCGCGCGCCGCAGCGACCCCTCCAGCCGCAGCCGCTCCACCGCGTGCTGGTGCATCGCGGGCTCGAAGACGCTGCACTGCCCCGGCCCGCGCCGCGCGGACTCCGCCATGGCCGCGGTGGCGTCGCGCATCAGGTCCGCGGCGTTCACGTAGTCCGGCCCCGCCACCCCCACGCCCACGCTGGCGGTGGCGAACACCTCGTCCCCCCCCAGGAGGAGCGGGGCCCCCAGCGCCCGCTGGATGCGGGTCGCGGCCGCCAGCGCCTCGGCCGGGGTGCCGGCGTCCTCCAGCAGCACCGCGAAGCGGCCCCCGCCCAGCGTGGCCACGCGGTCGTGCGGCCCCAGGCACCCGGCCATCCGTGCCGCCGCCGCGCCCAGCAGCGCCTCGCACCAGAGCGGCCCCAGCGCCTCGCCGACCGCGTCCAGCTGGTCGACGCGCAGGCAGAGCACGGAAAAGTGCGCCGTGCCGGCGCGGCCGCGACGCAGCCGCTGGGCGACGTGGGCAAGGAACGCCTCGGAATCCAGCGGCGCCGCGGCGGCGGCCGCTGCGGCCAGGCGGCGGATGCAGCTCAACACGATGATCTCTCCTGCGAGCTTCATGGGACGGCCCTCGCGGCCGGCTCGTCTGACCGGGTGTAGACGGTGGGAAGGACGTGCTTCGCCCTCCCGGTAACGCGGCTCAGGCTCTCGGCGTGGCCCAGGAACAGGTGACCGCCCGGCTCCAGCCGGTCCAGCAGGCGGTCCACCGCGGCCGCGCGCGAGGCCGCGTCGAAGTAGATGAGCACGTTGCGGCAGAACACCAGGTCGAAGCGTCCGGCCAGGTCGTACTCCGGGTCGTTCAGGTTCAGCTGCTGAAAGCGGACGAGCCCGCGCAGCGCCGGCCCCGCGGCCAGCATCCCCTCCTGCGAACGCCGCCCGCGCAGCATGTAGCGCTTGAGGTACGCCTCGGGGATCTCGTCCTTCCGGGCGATCGGCCAGACGCCCGTCTCCGCGCGCTCCAGCACCTTGGTGGAGATGTCCGTCGCCACCACCTCCAGGCTCCACCCCTCGGAGGGCGGAAGGTGGTGGAGGAGCGCCATGGCCAGCGAATACGGCTCTTCGCCGCTGGAGCACCCCGCGCTCCACGCCCGCACCCGGCGCGCGCGCCCCCGCGCCGCCGCCTCGGCGCGCCAGCGGGGAAAGAGCTCCCCCGCCAGGAACTCCCAGTGGTGCCGCTCGCGAAAGAAGTGCGTCTCGTGCGTGCAGACGGCCTCCAGCATGCGCCGCCGCTCGGCCGGGTCGCCGCCGTCCGCCACCAGCCGCCAGTACGCGCCGAAGGAGCGCAGTCCCAGCTCCCGCAGCCGCCGCGAGAGGCGCCCCACCAGCAGCGCCTGCTTGCAGTCCGCCAGGTGGATCCCCGCCTCGCGGTAGATCAGCGCCCGGAAGCGCCCGAACTCGGCCGGCCCCATCGTGGGCGCCGCGCGGTCGTCTCCCCCGGACGGGAGCGGGTGGAGGGCGCTCACCGCCCCACCTCCGCCGCCGCGAGGGCGCCCGGCTCCTGCGCCCGACCGGCGCAGTCCCCGGCCGCGCCGGCCAGGGCCAGCAGGATGGCGGCGGCCGCGATCCCCCGCGTGCGCCGGGTCGGGCTGCGCTTTTCGCGCAGGCGCCGGGCACCCGCCACCCCGCGGGTCACGCCGCCACCTCCGCGGGTGCGGCGGCCGATGCTTCCACCGCTGGATCATCCGCGGCTGAATCCGCCTCCCCGCCGGGCTCCCCTTCCGCCGCGGCGACGGCGACGGCAGCGGCCGCGTCCTCGGCGGAGAGGAGGAGGTCCAGGTCCAGCAGCAGGGCGAAGCGCTCCCCCAGCCGGGCCATCCCCCGCAGGAACTCCACCCGGGCCCGGGGGCCGAAGGGGGGCGGGGGCTCGATGTCGCCGGCGCCCAGGTCCACCACCTGGCTCACCGCCTCGGCGATCACGCCCATCACCGTGCGCTCGCCCCCCAGCGCCACGTCCACGATGACGATGCAGGTGCGGCCGGTGACGGGGGTGTCGGGCAGGCCCAGCTTGACCGCCAGGTCCACCACCGGCACCACCCGGCCGCGCAGGTTCAGCACGCCCCGGATGGACGGCGGCGCCGTCGGCACGCGGGTGACCTGCTCGTAGCGCAGGATCTCGCGCGCCTGCAGCAGCTCCACCGCGTACTCCTCGCCGGCGAGCTGAAAGGTGAGGTACTGCCCCGCCTGGGCCGCCCCCGTTGCCGTGCTCATGTGCTCCTCCACGGCTAGAAGCGGGTGAAGTCGTGGGCGGCCGGAACGGACGCCGCGTACGCGCCGCGGCCGTTGCCGCCGTGCGCCTCGGGCGCCGGCCGCGGGCGGGCGCGGCCCGGCTCGGCCGCCCCGTCCACGTGGAAGAACGCCGTCAGCTGCTGCAGCGCGCCGGCCTGCGACGAAAGCTCCTCGGCGGTGCTGGCCAGCTCCTCGGCGGAGGAGGCGTTGCGCTGCGTCACCTGGTCCATCTGCGCCACGGCGCGGTTGATCTGGGTGACGCCCGCGGCCTGCTCGGCGCTGGCGGCGGCCACCTCCTGCACCAGCTCGGCGGTGCCGCGGATGGCCGGCACCAGCTCGCCCAGCAGGCGCCCGGAGCGCTCCGCCACGGCCACGCTGCTCCCCGCCAGCCCGCCGATCTCCTTGGCCGCCGTCTGGCTGCGCTCCGCCAGCTTGCGCACCTCGGTGGCGACGACTGCGAAGCCCTTGCCGTGCTCCCCCGCCCGCGCCGCCTCGATGGCCGCGTTCAGCGCCAGCAGGTTGGTCTGGTAGGCGATCTCCTCGACGATGTCGATCTTCTCCGCGATGGTGCGCATCGCCGCCACCGTCTCCTGCACCGTGCGGCCGCTCTCGTCGGCGTCGCGGGCGCCCTGCACCGCCATCCGCTCCATGCGGCGCGAGTTCTCCGCGTTCTGCCCGATCGTCGCCCCCATCTCCTCCAGGCTGGCCGAGGTCTCCTCGACGGAGGCGGCCTGCTCGCTGGTGCCCTGCGAGAGCGAGCTGGCGGTGGCCGACACCTGCTCCGACGCCGCGGAGAGCGCGCTGGCCCCCGCCCGCACCTCGGCGATGGTGTGCGACAGGCGGCGCACCATCTCGGCGAAGGCGGTGCCCAGCACGTCGCGGTCGCCGCGCGGCGCCATCCGCACCGTCAGGTCTCCCCCGGCGATCTGCTCGGCCGCCGTGGCGATCATCCGCTGCGACCGCACCATCTCCCCGAAGGCGTTGCCCAGCGTGTCGGCCTGCGAGCGCGGCGTCACCTGCACCGACACGTCGCCCGCGGCGATGCGCTCCGCCGCCTGGGCCATGTCGCGCTGCGAAGCGGCCATCTCGTGCATGGCGGCCAGCAGGCGCCCCGTCTCGTCACGGGTGGCGCCGTCGATCTGCACCCCGGTGTCGCCCTGGGCAATGCGCTCCACCACGTGCACCGCGTGGCCAAGAGGACGGGTGATGCTGCGGATGATGACCGCCGAGCCGGCCAGGGTGGCCGCCACCAGCACCAGGGTGAGCGCCACCCCCAGGTTGCGGGCCTTCTGGTAGTCGGCCAGCGCCTGCGCGTTGAGCGAGTCGGCGGTGGCGTCGGCGTGCTGCTGCACCCGCGCCACGATGGCGTCGAAGCGGGCGGTGGGGTCGCGGTCGATGCCGCGCACCAGGCTGTCCACCACCGCGGCCGAGGCCGCGCTGCCGTCGAAGCGGTCCAGCGCCGCGTGGTAGCGCCGCCCCAGCTCGGCGTGGCTGGCGGCGAGCTCCGTCACGTCCGCGCTCGGCAGCCCCTGCCGGGTCAGCATCTGGCGCAGCGAGTCCAGCCCGGCCTGCACCTCCTTCTCCTGCGTGTCGAACCCCTCCGTGTACTTCGCGCGCTCCGCCGGGTCGTCGCCGCGCAGCAGGATGTTCTTCCACTCCTGCACCTGCACCTTGAACCCCACCTGGGCGCTGCGGGCCCCGTCCACCGACTCGCGCACCAGCCGCGCCGATGCCAGCGCCTCGCGGCTTTGCTCCATCCCGTCCTTGAGCGAGCGCACGCTGAGGGCGGCGTAGGCCCCCACCAGCAGCGCGACCAGCCCCACCAGCCCGAACAGCCGGGCTCCGATCTTCAGATTCGCGAGCATTTCGTCCCCTCCTGGGGCGTCGTTGGTTCGGCGGCGCGGGGGCGGGATGCGGACGCATCCTCCCTGGCGGGGCGCGGAATCGCGCCCCGCCCTGTCCTCACGCGGTCGACGTTGCTGGAGCCGAGAAAGAATCCCGGTTTCCCTGGGCCCGATCCGCCGTTTGCGCCGGCCGTGGGCCGCGCGGACGCTTCTCGGGATCGCGCATCATGGGGTCCGGGCGGCCTGCTCCCGTGTTCTTACGGAGATGATCCGGAGAACCCCATCCCCCTCGAAAAAATTCTCATGGCCCTCTGCCGCGCTTCCATCTTCCTTCTCGTTGCCGCAGCCTCTCGGGAAGTCCGGCTGTTCCCCGCCGGAACAGCGGAGCGACACTGCGGTTGCGCCCGACAGGCAAAGCACTCCGGAGCACGTCGCGCGGCACGAGAAAACTCTGTTGACTCCGCTGGCTCCGTGTGAGGCCCATTCTTCTGCGGATTCCGCAGGGAGCCCGTCGTCAGCGCGGCGGCTGAAACTGCAGCTGCAGCTGCACGCGCAGCCGGCCCTCGTCCAGCCAGGTGGCGCGGGTGCCGCCCACCCGCGCGTCGGCCGTCTCGGTGGAAAGGAAGGTGTAGTCCACCTGCACCTTCAGGTCGTGTCCGTGCACGTAGCCGTTGGCGAACGCCGCCAGCTCACGCACCCGGTCCATCGTCCGGTCGATATCCGGGTCCAGCCGCCCCACGCGCACGCCGCCCTCCAGCCGCCGGGGGATGGCGAAGGCGCCCGCCTGCGCGTACCAGCCGCGGGCCTCGCGCCGGGCCAGCCCGTCCTGCCGCGGGTCCACCGTGCGGCCGAAGAGCTCCGCGCTGGCCGACACGCCGCGCCAGCGCAGCGCCGCGTCCGCGCCTCGGTGGACGATCCGCGCGTCGTCGCCGGCCTCCTCGATGCATCCCTGCGCGGTGCAGGTGCGCGACGGCGGCTGCATCCCCGCCACGCCGTTCACCTCGTGCAGCCAGCCGCCGTTCAGGTTCGCGTTCACCCCCAGCGAGAAGGTGAGGCGGCGCGATCCCTCCAGCGCGGGCCCGGCGTAGGGCACCGCGCCCAGCGGCGACACCGCCACCCGCGCGGCGAGCTGGTTGAAGGCATCCTGCTGGCTGTTGCGGTTGTTCCCCTCGCCGTTGAACACGCCGGCGTAGTATTCCAGCCGGCCGCCGGCCGGGAGGCCCCAGACCATCACCCCGTCGTCGTCCCCCTTCGCGAACTCGTCCGACACCAGCGAACGGTCGGCGAGCTGCTGCTGAAAGGAGGAGGTGAGCTGCTGGCGGCCGAAGGGCACCTTGAACTTGCCCGCGCGCAGCTGCGCATCCGCCCCGTGCAGCCGCCAGTTGACGAAGGCGCGCTTGAGGGAGACGGACGAGCCGGCCAGCTCCAGCTGCACGTTGTACTCGAGGCGCGGATCGTACGCGAAGCCTTCCATCACCAGCCGGCCGCGGCGGATGCGCAGCAGGCTGGTGGCCTGCGCCTGCGGGCGCGTGCCCGTCGCGCCGCCGGTGAGCTTCGCGTCGGCGTCGCCGTCGGGGGCGCTGTACTGGTAGAGGCTCTGCACCCGCCCGCTCACCCGCAGCTTGAAGGTGTCGGCGGGGGCGGTGCTTTCCGCGGCGGATGCGGGGCGTGCCCCGGCGGCGAGCGCGAGGACCGCGAGCACGAGCGCGGCGCGGAGCGAAGACGGGTTCATGGATGTGCGTCGGGTGCGGGTTCGTGGGATCGGTCGGGATGCGCCGCGGGGGAGGCGGCGCGGTCCAGCGCGCGGCGGACGAGCACGGGGACGTCCAGGATCAGCCCCACCCGGCCGCTGCCGAGAATGGTGGAGCCGGAGAAGCCGGAGACGCCGTCGAAGGCGGTGCCCAGCGGCTTGACCACGCTCTGGGTGGCGCCCAGCAGGGTGTCGACCACCAGCCCGGCGTTGCCGCTCTCGTGGCGCACCACCACCATGCTCTCGCGCCGGGGCGGCTCTCCGGGCAGCCCCAGGGCGTCGCGCAGGCGCAGGTAGGGGAGCGGCGCGCCGCGCAGGCCCACCACCCCTTCGCCCACACCCTCGTGGCGCACGCGGGGAAGCTCCATGCACTCCACCACCGCCTCCAGGGGGACGATGAACGTCTCTCCCCCCGCCGCGAAGGCGAAGCCTTCCACCAGCGCCAGGGTGAGCGGCAGGCGCAGGGTGAACGCGGTCCCCTGGCCCGGACGGCTCTCGATGGAGAGGGAGCCGCGCAGCGCCTCCACGCTGCGGCGCACCACGTCCAGCCCCACCCCGCGGCCGGAGAGGTCCGTCACCGTCTCCGCGGTGGAGAAGCCGGGCTCCAGGATCAGGCGAAAGAGCTCGGCGTCGCTCATCCGCTCGGGCTCGGACGCGAGGTCCAGCGCACGCGCGCGGGCGGCGATGCGGGCCCGGTCCAGCCCCGCGCCGTCGTCGCTCATGCGGACCACGATGCTGCTTCCCTCGTGGCGCGCGGTGAGCGTCACCGTGCCGCACGGGTCCTTGCCGGCGCGGCGGCGCGCATCCGGGAGCTCGATGCCGTGGTCCACCGCGTTGCGCACCAGGTGGGTGAGCGGGTCGCGCAGGTGCTCCACCACGCTGGTGTCCACCTCCACGTCCTCCCCCTCCACCACCACCCGGCAGAGCTTGCCGTTGGCGAAGGCCAGGTCGCGCACGGTGCGCAGGTAGGGACGAAAGACCGGGCCCAGCGGCACCATCCGCAGGCGCATCACGCTCTCCTGCAGCTCCTGGTGCAGCCGGTCGGCGTCGCCGTGGGCCTCGGCCAGCGTCTCGCGGGGCGCGCCGTCGGACAGCAGCTGCGCCAGCCGCCCGCGGGCGATGGCGATCTCGCCCACCAGGTCCAGCGCGTGGTCCAGGCTGTCCACCCGCACCCGCAGCGTGGGGCGCCGCGCCTCGACGGTCGCGGCGGGGTGCGCGGCGGCGGCCGGCGGCCCCTCCTCGTGGTCCTCCCCGCAGCCGCGCCCCCCGGCGCAGTCGCCGATGCGCTCCAGCAGCGCGCGGTCGCCCTCGGGGAGCTCGTCCAGCCCCGCCACGGCGGCGGGAACCAGCGCGCGCAGGGCATCGACGGCGCGCAGCAGCAGCCCGGCCAGCGGGGCGGTGAGGACGATGGCGCCCTCGCGCAGCCGGTCCAGCACGTCCTCCACCCCGTGGGCGAACTCCGCCACCGGGGCCAGGCCCAGGTTGGCGGCGTTCCCCTTGAGGGTGTGCGCGGCGCGAAAGACGGTGTTCAGCGCCTCCACGTCGCCGGGCGACGCTTCCAGCGCCAGGAGCGCGTCTTCCACCTGCGCCAGGTTTTCCTCCGCCTCCGCCAGGAACACGGGGAGGATGGCGGCCATGTCGATTTCCATGGATCAGATCCTCCGCGCCTCGGCGGCGCCGTCCCAGGTGTGGAAGACGACCCGGCGCCCGTGCCGTCCGCCGGTGTCGCGCTCCAGCACCGGGATCCGCTCGCCCTCCAGAAAGCGGAGCGCCGCCGACACGTTGCGGTCCCCCAGGTGGTCGCCCGGGCCGCGAAAGGCGGCCAGGACGCAGGCGCCGCCGTACACGCGCGCCGCCAGCCCCGCGCGGCGGGCGCCGGCCTGCAGCACCTCCGCCAGCAGCTGCTCCATGGCGATGTCGCCAAAGCGGGCGGTGGGGCGCGCGTTCCCCGCGGAGTCGGGAAGGAGGAAGTGGTTCATCCCGCCCACCCCGCGCGCGGCGTCGAACAGGCACACGCCCACGCACGAGCCCAGGATGGTGCTGACCGCCAGCGGCCGGGCCGACGCCGCCAGGGCGCCGGGGTGCAGGTAGAGGGTGGCGGCCGGGGCCGCCTGCGCCGCGGGGGACGCGCTCACGCCGCCGCTCCCAGCAGCCTCGACGCGCGCAGCGCCGGGGCGGCACGATTGGCGAGCAGCGCGTAGAGCTCCACGTCGAACGGCTCGAAGGCCATCTTCTGGGGGAGAAAGCTCCACACCACCACCACGCCCGCCACCCGCCCGCCCATGCGCAGCGGGATGCAGGCGACCGGCGCGCACGCCTCGTCCGGCTCGGCTGACGGGTCCGGGTGCGGCGAGTCCGTCCGCCAGGCGTCGCCGCTCTCCACCACGCGCGCCACCACCCCGGCCGGCGCGTGGGGGCGCAGGCGTCCGTCCGCCACGCCGAAGGCGTGCACCGGCACCAGCACGCCCCCCTCCACCTCGAACACGCCGAACTCCTCGGTGCCGGCCAGGTTGATCATCACCTCCTCCAGCGCGCGCAGGGCGGCGTCCTCGTCGGCGGCCTCGTGCAGCGCGGAGGCGGCCACCCACAGGCGGGTGAGCACCGACAGCCCCTCGGCCATCTCGGCGTGCTCGGCGGCCATGCGGTGGTTGGCGGCCTCGGCGGCGTCGGCGCGGCGGCGCAGGCGCACCACCTCGGCCTGGCAGCGGTCCAGCCGGTCGCGGGCGGACTCGTTCGTCTGGGCGGCCGTCGGGCGCCCCTCGGTGTCGTGCTTCATGCGTCCCGGACGCTCCCGGCCGTGGAGCGCGGCTCCGGCCCGTGGATGGATCGGGCGACGCAGCCGCCGCGGCCGCTCCTGGAGCCCACGGCGACCAGGCGCCGCTTCGGGGCCTCGTCAGCCGGCGGGCGCGGCAGGATCCGGAGGGCGTGGACGTACAGGGACGCCGCGCGCACCTCCTCGTCGGTCCGCCGCGAAAGGGTTTCGTATCTCATTCGCCCAGAAAGCTCCTGACCTTGGAGAGCAGCTCCAGGCCATCGATGGGTTTCGTCACGTAGTCGCTGCAGCCGCTCATGAAGCCGCTCTCCACGCTGCGGGCCTCGGAGCGGGTGGTGACCATCACGATGGGGATGTCGCGCGTCGTGCGGTGGCCGCGCAGGACCCGGCACGCCTCGAAGCCGTCCATGCGCGGCATCACCACGTCCATCAGGATCAGGTCGGGGAGCTCGGCCAGGGCCACGTCCACCCCTTCCTGTCCGTCGCGCGCGGACACCATGTCGTATTCGCTCTTGTTCAGGATCATCCGGATCCACATGTGGGTGGTCGCGGAATCGTCCACGAGCAGGATTTTCCTGCGCGGCGTGGCGTCGGGTGCGGGGGGTGGAGTCATCTCTCCGTTTGCGCTCGGATGCGGCGGTATGGGTGTCGGTCTTCGCCGTCCGGATAAGGCCCGTTCCGTACCACTCGGCCGATGAACGGAGAAACGCAGCTCATGCCGTTGGAAGGCAACAACTTGCGGGCAGATAAGTGAACAGATGACGGCGGAGGGGCGGGACGATTTGTCCCAGAGGTGGGGCGATCGTGCGGGGGCAGGCTTGCGGAAAACGCAAAAGCACCGACGCGGGGAGCATCGGCGCGTCGGGGGAAAGCTTACTTTATCTCATCCTCAAAAAGATGGGGGTACAGAGGAACAGAGAACAGCCAGAGATACAGAGGAACCCGATTTTCCTCTGTATCTCTGGCTTTTGCCTGTCCCTCTGTACTCCAGCCGTTTTGCAGAAGCCGGCATGATGATGATGCCGGTCGGGCGCTCCGGTGATCCGGCAGCTGTGCCCGGGCGCGAAGCGTCAGGCGCAGGGAGCGGGCGGCTCTTCCGCCAGCCAGGCCAGGGCGCCGTCCACGTCGGGAAAGATCCGCAGGGTGACCTGCGGATGGTCGTTGAGCGTCTGGAACATCCGCGCGAAGCCGAGCTGCACCGGGGTGGAGGCCACGATCGCCGACCGGATGGGGTTGGCCGGCGACCTTTCGCGCCGCCGCCGCGCCAGCTGGAACATGTCGTCGAACCCGACCTCGAAGCGGGTGAGGGCGGTCATGTCGGTCACCCGGTGGGGGCACACGTCGGCCGCGTCCTCGGCATCGCCGATCGCATCCGCCACGCGGCCCAGCTCTTCGGGGGTCAGAGTGCCGGAGAAGACGATCCGCATGACTCCGTCGCCGGTCGAGATCGAAAACGGCATGATGATGAGGTGCAGCAGGCGGGACGGGTCTGCGGTGAGGCGAACCATACGCGATGGATGTAACGGATGGGTCACGGAAGACGGCGCGTACCGGACCCGGAAAGAGAGCCGCGTCAGGGAAGCGTGCCGCCCACCCCGATCCCGGAGTGGGAGGATGGTTCTCCAGATCGCGCATCAGGTGGTTCGATCGACTGGTTCTCGTGGGCTGCGAAGCTCCCCTGCCGATCCGCATCCCTCCCAAAAAAACGCGGATGGCCCCCTGCCGCGCTTCCATCCCTCTACCGTTCCCGCGGCCTCTCGAGAAGTTCGCGACGCTCCTCACCTGCACAGCCCACCGACACTGCGGTCTCGCCCGATCCCGCAAGCACGTCGCGCGGCACGAGAAAACTCCGCTAACTCCGCTGACTCTGCGTGAGGCCCTGCTTTTTGCGGACGGGCTCAGGCCGGGTCCGGCGCCGCGGAGCCGCGGTACTCCTTGAGCTTGCGGTGCAGGGTGCGCCGGTCGATCCCGAGCACCTCCGCGGCGCGCACCTGGTTGCCGGCCGTGTCTTCCAGCACCTGAAGGATGTGCTCGCGCTCCAGCCGCTCCAGCGTCCACCGCTCCCGCCGGGCGCGCCCCGCCAGCTCGCGCTCCGGCTCCGGGCGCGACCCCCGCGGCGGGTCGAAGGGGAGCGTCGCGGCGCCCGCGTGCAGGATGGCCGCGCGCTCCACGAAGTTCTCCAGCTCGCGCACGTTGCCGGGCCAGGCGTACTCCGTCATCCGCGCCAGCGCCTGGGGGGAGAGCGCGGGGGGCTCCACGCCGTGCTCGCGCGCCACGCGGCGGAGAAAGTGGTCCGCCAGCAGCGGGATGTCGCCCCCGCGCTCGCGCAGGGGCGGTACGTGCACGGGAAAGACGTTCAGCCGGTAGAACAGGTCCTCGCGAAACCGCCCGGCCTCCACCTCGTCCTCCAGCGACACGTTGCAGGCGGCGACCAGCCGGAAGTCCACGCTCAGCGCCGAGCCGCCGCCCACCCGCTGCACCCTGCGCTCCTGCAGCACCCGCAGCAGCTTCACCTGGATGGCCGGCGAGACGGTGGCGATCTCGTCCAGAAAGAGCGTGCCCCCGGCCGCCTCCTCGAACAATCCGCGGCGCGCCGCCACCGCCCCCGTGAAGGCGCCCTTCACGTGGCCGAACAGCTCCGACTCCAGCAGCGTCTCCGGGAGCGCCGAGCAGTTGACGGCCACGAAGGGCCGCCGCGCGCGGTCGGAAAGGTCGTGCACCGCGCGGGCGACCAGCTCCTTTCCCGTCCCCGTCTCCCCCGTCACCAGCACGGTGGCGCGGGTGGGCGCCACCCGCTCGATCAGCTCGAACAGCCGCCGCATGGGCGCCGAGCGGCCCACGATGCGGGCCCGCGCTCCCTCGCCGGCACCGGCGCGCAGCCTCGCAAGCTCGCGGCGCAGCCCGGTCTCGCGCAGGGCGCGCTCCACCGCCAGCGCCAGCTCGTCCACGTCCACCGGCTTGGACAGGTAGTCGAAGGCGCCCAGCCGCACCGCCTCCACCGCCGAGGCCACCGAGCCGTGCCCCGTCATCATCACGAACTGCGCGTCGGTCTGCAGCGTCCGCGCGGCGGAGAGCACCTCCATCCCCCCGATCCCCGGGAGCGCCAGGTCCAGCAGCACCACGTCGTACAGCTCGCGCTCCAGCCGGCGGAGCGCCTCCTCGCCCGTCTCCACCGCGTCGACGGCGTGCCCCTCCTCGCGCAGCACCTGCACCACCAGGTCGCGTACCAGCGCCTGGTCCTCCACCACCAGCACGCGCGCGGCGGGGGCGCTCACCGCGCCGCTCCCGCCGGACGGTCCAGCACCTCGCGCACCCGCCGAGCCAAGGCGTCCGGCGACACCGGCTTCTGCAGCAGGTCGCCGTGCGGACCGGCGTGCCCGTCTTCCATCGGCTGGCCGGAGAGGTAGAGCACCCGCGCCTCCGGGTGCAGCGCGAGAACCCTTCGCGCCGTCTCCGGCCCACCGGGTCCCGGCATCATCACGTCCGTGAGGACCAGGTGGATGGGGGACGCCCGCCCCTCGGCCACCTCCACCGCCTCCGCCCCGCCGCGGGCCTCCAGCACCTCGTAGCCGGAAAGCCGCAGGGTCTCGCGCACCACGCCGCGCACCGCGTCCTCGTCCTCCACCAGAAGCACCGTCTCCCACCCCCGCGGCGTGGGCCCGCCGGAGGGGCGCGGTGGGGCGGCGGCCGGCTCCTCGATGGGGGGAAGGTAGACGCGGAAGACGGAGCCCGCGCCGGGCGCGCTCTCGGCCACCACGAAGCCGCCGCTCTGCTTCACGATCCCGTAGACGGTGGAGAGGCCCAGCCCCGTCCCGCTCCCCACCTCCTTGGTGGTGAAGAAGGGCTCGAAGATGCGCTCCAGCGTGTGCTCGTCCATCCCGCACCCGTCGTCCGACACCACCAGCTCGGCGTAGCGGCCGGGGCGCAGAAAGGGGCGGCGGCGCACGTCGTCCGCCGTGAGCACCGCCACGCCGGTCTCCACGCGGATCACCCCGCCGCCGGGCATGGCGTCGCGCGCGTTCACCACCAGGTTCATCACCACCTGCTCCACCTGGCTGGCGTCGGCGCGGACGCGGGGGGTGTCGGCGGCCAGGCGCAGGGCCAGCCCCGTGCCGGGTCCCAGCAGCCGCTCCAGCATCCGCTGCATCTCCGTCACCGCGCCGGCCAGGTCCACCACGCGGGGCGCCAGCACCTGCCGGCGGCTGAAGGCCAGCAGCTGCTTCGTGAGGTCGGCCGCCCGGTCGGTGGCCTTCTTCACCTCCTCCAGCCCGGGCCGCGACGGATCGTCCGGGGCGGCGCGGCGCAGCAGGAGCTGCGCGTTTCCGCCAATGGCCATCAGCAGGTTGTTGAAGTCGTGGGCGATCCCCCCCGCCAGCCGCCCCACGGCCTCCATCTTCTGCGAGTGCCGCAGCTGCTCCTCGGCGCGGCGCAGCGCCGCCTCGGCCTCGCGGCGGTCGGTGAGGTCGCGGGTGATGGCGGCGAACCCCGCCGGCCGCCCCTCCTCGTCCAGCAGACGGGTGAGCACGGTGTTGGCCCAGTAGCGCGAGCCGTCGCTGCGCAGGCGCCATCCCTCCATCTCGCAGCGGCCCTCGCGCAGCGTCTCCTCCTGCGTCTGCCGCACCCGCCCCGCCTCCACCTCTTCGGGGGGATAGAAGACGGAGACGTGCCGCCCCAGGATCTGCTCCGCGCGGTAGCCGGTGATCCGCTCGGCTCCGGCGTTCCAGCTCACCACGTACCCCTCGGGATCCAGCGCCACGATGGCGTAGTCGCGCACGGCCTCCACCAGCATGCGAAAGCGCTCCTGCACCGCGCGCAGCTCGTCCGCGGCGCGGCGCCGCTCGGTGACGTCGGTCAGCGCGTCCAGCCCGCCGACCGGGCGGCCGTCCGCGTCGCGGAGCGCGGTCCCGATCACCTCCACCCACGCCCGGGTCCCGTCCCGGCGGGTGATGGAGACCTCCCCGCGCCCCGACTCGCCGCGGCGGCGCGCCGCCAGCCGCTCGTCGGCGGCGTCCAGCTCGGCACCCGAGACCAGCAGGCTGCTGGCGCGCCGGCCCAGCATCTCCGCCGGCGCGTACCCCGTCACCTCCTCGATGCGCGGCGACGCGTACTGGACGATACCGTCCGCGTCGCTGACCAGGATGGCCTCGCTCAGGCTCTCCACCATCGCGCGGAAGCGCTCCTCGCCCTCGCGCAGCTCCGCCTGGGCGTGCGCGCGGTGCTCCACCTCGGCGCGGAGGGCGGCGTTGGCGGCCTCCAGCTCGCGCGTGCGCTCGCGGACGCGAAGCTCCAGCCCGTCGCGCGCCTCGCGCAGCGCCTCGGCGGTCTGCGCCGCCTCGGTCACGTCCACCGCCACGCCGTCCCAGAGCACGGACCCGTCCTCCAGCCTGCGCGGCTGCGACAGGGCGTGCAGCCAGCGAAGCTCGCCGTCGCGGCGCGTCACCCGCCCGCGCCACGACCAGGGCGCCAGCTCCGCGGCGGAACGGGCGATGGAGTCCCGGAACGGCCCGGCGTCGTCGGGGTGGACGGTGCCCAGAAACGCCTCCGCGTCCGCCATCACCTCCGCGGGCTCCACCCCCAGGATCGGGCCGACGGCGTCGCTGATCCAGGGGACGACGGGGGTGCCGTCCGGCTCCAGGCGGAACTGGTAGACGATCCCGGGGACGTTGGCCACGATGCGGTCGAAGCGCACCCGGCTCTCGCGCAGCGCCTCTTCTACCTGCCTGCGCTCCGTGATGTCGCGCACCACCACAACGCGGCCGGCCGGCTCCCCCCGTGGACCGGGGAGCGGGTATACGCTCACCTCAGCGTGCCGCCGCTCCGCCCCGGCGCCCACCGCCACCTCCCCGCGGTCCCCGTCCGCGGGAAGCGAGCCCGGCGGCAGCGGCAGCACCTGCGCGGCGTCCCGGCCGATCGCGCCGTCCGCATCCACGCCCAGCGCGGACCGGGCGGCGGGGTTCAGGTCCACCACGCGGCCGGCGGCGTCCAGCACGTACACCGCGTCGCCCATGCTCTCCACCACGGCGTGGCGCGCCACCGGAACCACGTCGAAGAGCCGGGTGCGGAACAGCCCCCACGCCACCAGCAGGTTGGCCAGGCCAAAGGTGAGCGGCGTCGAGTCGCGCAGGGGAGAGTCGCGCAGCACGGTGAGGGTGAGCACGCCGCTGACCCACGGCAGCAGCACGCCCAGCTGCACCAGGCT
>DASUVG010000286.1:0-11472 GCA_036379135.1 Longimicrobium sp. | reverse complement strand
CTCGCCGGCGCCGTACTTGGCGTCCGCGCGCGCGATGGTGAGCGCCACGCGCCAGAACATCTCCTCCGGCTCCTCCACCGGCTTGCCGTTCTCGTCCTTGCGCAGGTAGCGCTTGGCCAGGACGATGCGGGCGTTGTCGCTGAGCTCGGCGCGGGGCAGGTTCACGCCGGGTACGGGGGCCGTGGAGGCGGTGGAAGGAGGGTTCATTCTGGGAAACTCCTGGTGCTGGCGGTTTCGAGCGACGCGCGAACGACGAAAACAGATGTGCTGCAACACCTTTCGGCTGCGGACCGGGCCGGGGGACCCGCGAATCCGTGCACCACATCTAGCGGACGAGCAAGGTAAGACCCCTACATATAGTGGTCAAGGCTTCTGTGCGCACTCGCAACGTGCATGCCGTTGATACACCGCGCCATCTGTTTGGAGCGATTGTCCAGGCGCGGCGAGGGCGGGCGAGCGTGGAGCGGACGGGCAGGACGCGGCGAAGGTGGACGGGCGTTCGATCGGCCCCGGCGGCGGGACCGCCAGGTTGGCGCGAGAGGTGGATGGGTGGTCGAGGGCTGCGGACGGGAGGCTCGACGATTGGGCATCGAGCCGCGTCCGCGGGGGCCCCTCCCCCCGGCCCCCTCCCCGCTCGTTCCTCGCGGAGAGGGGGAGAACTGCAGGCGCAGGGCGGAAAGCGCGTTGCGTGGAGGGGGCGCTCCCCTCTCCCGGCCTCTCCCCCACAAACTGCGTGGGGGAGAGGTGACGCGACCTACCGGCTCCGGCGGTGCATCCCAACCTCCCCCAGGTTTTTTGAGGGAAGTTGGCGAGGCTTACGAGCCCGGAGGGGACGCTCGCGGACGCCGGCGTTCATCATCCCCTCTCCCCCGGTCTCCACTCCCTCTTCCCTCGGGGGCGCCTAACATAACGAGGCGCGGCCCCCGGCATCAGGGGCCGCGCCAAAGAGGCCAACGCCACACCCGCGCCGCCCGAGGACGGCGGCGGAAGGCGCGTGCGGAGCGTCAGGTGCTATCCGTCTTGCGCCGGTCCTTGTCCTCACCGGGACGGCTGCCGTACATCGACTCGTCGTCGATCTCCCGCACCTGCTTGTCGGCCTCCACCAGGTCCTTGCCGTGCGCGTTTGCGGGGGACACGGGCACCGTGTTGGGCGCCTGCGTGCTCTCCTGCACCTGCGCCCCCTCGTCGTTCTCCGTCACGTGCGGCGGGTGCACCTGCGACGACGCCGCGCCGCCGACCTCCTTGCGCGGCCCGGGGCCGGCGGCCCGCTCCGCCGTCATGCGCCCACCCCTTCGTCGCGCGGGTCGGTGTTGCCGCGGGCCTCGCGGGCCCTGCCCTCGTCGCCGCCGCCGTCATCGGCCGCCTGCCCCGCGCGCGCGTGCACGGAGGGAGCCGGCTTGCCCGGGTTGAAGGGCACGTTGGCGGCGGCCATGGACTCCGCCACCTTTTCACGGTCCTTCTCCACCGTGTCGTCCAGGCTGCTGTTGCCCTGCCCCGTCTGCGGCAGGTTCTTGTAGTCCGTCGCGCCGGCTTCGCGCGGGTCGATGTTGTGCTGGTCGGGTCGCTTGCCACCCATGATCGCGATCTCCTGGTCTGCGGGTCGCCTGACTGCTTTGGGCGGCCGGTTGATTCAGGTTCCGTGCCGGGGCGTGCAGGTGAACGGGTGAACGGGTGAACGGGTGAACGGGTGTGGCCGGCGCAGGGCCGCGGGTTCGTAACGAGGAAGCACGTCGGCTCACCTCGGATCCGGCATTTCCGGCTCCGGGTTTCAACCCGGGTTTGATTCCGGCAACCCGCGGCCAGGACCCGCGCGTCGGATGCGTCTCCCGCGCATCTCCGCCTAGAACGCCCGCCCCAGCCGGATGTACCCCGCCGGGTTGGGCCGGGTGAGCGCGTCGCCGATCTGCACCGCGCTCAGCGGGACGGCCAGGCCGCCCACCAGCGTCAGGTCGCCGTAGAAGAAGAGGGTCAGGTCCGCCGCCAGCTCCGCGCCCACGGAAAAGATCGGCCGCGCCTCGCGGCCGGACGAGAGGGGGCGCGGGCAGTCGTCCAGGCACCACGCCGTGCCGCCGTCCACGAACGCGGCGGCGTACAGCCGGTCCAGGAACGCCGGCACCAGCCGGTACCCGCGCTCCACCAGCGCGATCGGCTGGCGGTACTCCACGCTCCCCGCCACCGCACGGTCGCCGTACTGCGCGCCCTCGCCGTACCCGCGCACGGGAAAGTCCATCTCCCCCCCGATCCCCAGCCCCGTCCCCAGCGGCACCCCCACGTTTCCACCCGTCAGCCCGCCCACGCTGAAGCCGGGGCTGCGCGAGCCCACGTCGGCCGCCGCCATCACCCGCATCGCCAGCACCGGCCGGGCGAACCATCCCCCGCGGCCAAAGGTGTCGTACCGCTGCGAGCGGCCGCCCACGCGGATGTAGCCGGGCGGCTCCGTCTGGTCGCCCAGCGCGCGGGTGTAGCGGCGGCCCTCCACCGTCAGGCTGCTGGTCCACCCCTCTTCCTGGCTGATGGAGAACTCGTACGCCCGCGCGGTGGACCGCCCCACCGTGAGCACCGCGCCCAGGTCCGGCGCCAGCTCCGGCACCGCCACCCCCTCCGCCGCCCCCGGATCGTCCCAGCTGAAGCGGCGCTGGCGCAGGTTCAGCCCCACGCTCAGCCAGCTGAAGGAGCGAAAGCGCGGCCGCGGAAAGGTGGCGACCAGCGAGACGGAGCGCTCGCGCTCCAGCAGCGCCGTGCGGATGGTGTCGCCGCCGCCGGGGCGCGTAAAGAAGCTCGCGCCGCGCGCCACGTCCCAGTCCTGGAACGCCGACGCCCCGATCACCGGCACGCCCAGCCCGCGGTAGGCGTACCCCGCGAACCCCTCCGCTCGGCTCTCGCGGTCGCGCACCAAGGCCGAGGCGCCGTAGCTGTGGCGGTTCAGCACGTCGTTCCCCTTGATGCCGATGCCGAACGACGTCCCCAGCACCGTGTCACCCCGGACGAGCAGGGGAGTCCACGTGGTGGGCGGCAGCGTGCGCCACGGCGAGTAGCGGCGCGGCGGCCCGCCCGCCGCCGCCTGGTGGCGCGCGGGGTCCGCCCCCGGCCGCGCGGCGTCCTCCCGCGGCGCCGGCGCCGGACGCCAGGTCTCCGGATCGTACGGGATGCGGGCGACGTGGTAGCCGTCCGCGCGGTACCACGCGAACGCGATCCACCGCCCGTCGGGCGACGCGTCCGGCTGATACGCGCCGGTGAGCACGTTCGTCACCTGCAGCAGGCGGCCGGCCGTAAGGTCGTACGCGAACAGGTTGGGGATGCCGGTGCGGTCCGAGGAGAACAGGACGTACCGCCCGTCCGGCGACCACGCGGGGTTCATGTCCAGCGCGCGGTCCTCCGTCAGCTCGCGGACCACGCGTCCGGCGCCGTCCAGCACCACCACGTCGTACCATCCGCCCGTCCGCTGCCGCGAGACCGCGATCCGGTCCCCCCGCGGCGACCAGCGCGGCGCCGACCACCAGACGTCCGGCTGCGCGGGCACCAGCGTCCGCGCCGCGCCTCCGTCCGCATCCGCCACCACGATCGCGTTCGCCTCGCCCCCGCCCCGCACCGCGACGATGCGCCCGTCGCCCGCCACGTCCGGCTCCGACAGCCGCTCCGCGCGCGTCAGCCGGCGGGTGTCGCCGCTCAGCGGCACGCGGTACAGGTCGGAGTAGATGCGGTGCGGATCCACCGCGTCCAGCTGCGACGTCACCACCCCGCTCCCGTCCGGCAGCCACGCCAGCGGCCCCACCGTCTTTCGCGCCGCGATCGTCTCGATGCGCCCGTCCGGGTGCAGGATGCGCGTCACCGCGTCGTCGCGCCCGGTGGACTGCGCGAACGCGAGCCGCGTCCCGTCGGGCGACCAGCGGGGGAACTGCGTGATCCGCCCGTCGCGGGTCAGCTGCTCCGGCTCCGTGATCCCCGCCGCCCGCAGCGAGTCCGCCTGCCGGCCGTACGCCGTCCGCAGCGAGTCCCGCCACTCGCCCCACGCGCGGGAAAAGGTGACGCCGTACGCCACGTCCGCCGCGTCGTCCACCAGGTACGGCACCCACCGACGCCCCACCACGCGCACGAACTCGCCCGCGCGGTCCGCCCCGTACCGCTCCGCCAGGTAGTCCGCGAACATCGACCCGTACACGTACGCCGAGTTTCCCGACGGCCAGGCGGTGGGCCGCCCCGTCACGCGGTCGAGGGAGAAGAAGCGGTCCTCCAGGATGGCCGTGCGCAGCACCATCTCGTGAAAGCTGCCGTGCACGCGCCCGGCACCGGTGAGGCGCGACTCCAGGTAGGTGGCCAGCCCCTCGGTGGTCCACTGCGGCACGCTGGCGTTGGGGAACAGCGCCTGGCTGCGGCCCAGCACGCGGCGCGCGGCGCGGATGAGGGGGCTGGCGTGGTCCAGGTGGTGGATGTGGGCCAGCTCGTGGCTCACCACCAGGTCCATCCAGTCGTACGAGTACGCCAGCGACGGCTCCTCCACCGGCGCGTGCGCGTAGACCACGATGCGGTTGCGGGGAAAGAGGTTGGCCAGCCCGTTGGCGTAGTCCAGGTTGTCGGCGATCACCAGGTGCACGAGGCCGCGCGGCGGCTCCACCAGCGCCGTGCCCAGCGCCACGCGCGCCGCCTCCGCCCGCGCCGCCGCGCGCCGCGCCAGCGCCTCCAGCCCGTCCTGGTAGTGCACCTGAAAGTGCGGCGTGTCGAACGTGTACCACCGCGCGTCCGGCGCCACCTGCGCGCCCGAATGCGAGGGCGCGAGCGTCGCGGCGCACAGCAGGGTCAGGGCGAAAAGAAAGGCCCGCGCTCGGGTCATTGGATGTGGATCTCGATGGATGGATGGATCCCGACGGGGGCCCTCCCCCGGCCCCTCCCCGCTCGTTCCATGCGGAGAGGCGGGGTCGCGGCCGCCCGGTAAGCGGCTCGACGAAGAGCATCGCACTGGCGCCCGACAGGGCCCCCTCTCCCCCGGCCCCTCTCCCCCGCTGCGCGGGAGAAAGGGGAGAATTCGATCGCGTTTTCGCAGGCCTTCGGTCGCGTCGGCTCTTCCGTTGCGCTCCGGAACGTTCGGTGCGCGTCACCTCTCCCCCGCGCAGTTTGCGGGGGAGAGGCCGGGAGAGGGGGGCCGCGTCGGGCGCAGATCGGGATCCGTCGAACCGACTGGATCCCTGCCCCACCCCAACCTCCCCCAGGGTTTTTTGGGGGAGGTGGGCGAGGTTTACGAGCCCGGAGGGGGCGCCGCGGGTCGCGCCGGACTCGCCGCTACCTATCCGCCCCCGCCGGGTCCCCGCCTGTCCCCGCCTCCATCCGCTCGCGCAGGAACCCCTCGATCGCGCGGAAGTGCGCGCGGGCGATGCGCTCGTGCACGGCGGGGTCGCGGAGCGCGGCCTCCTGCTGCGGCACCATCAGGAACATGGTTTCCGTGAGCACCGACGGCATCCACGTGGGCCGCACCAGCGCCAGGTCCGCGCGCGCGATCCCCAGGTCGCGCAGCCCGATCTCCCGCAGGATCTCGCGCTGCATGTGCCGCGCGAGGCCCAGCGACTGCGGCTGGTTGTAGAACACGCTGGTACCGTTGTTCTCCCACGGGTTCACGCCGTCGGGAAAGGCGTTGTTGTGCACGGAGACCAGCAGGTGCGCGTCCCACTCCGTCGCGCGCTGGGGGCGAATCCCCAGGTCAACCGCCTGGGTGTCGGGCCGCGTCTCCAGCACCTCGGCGCCGGCATCGCGCAGCATGCGCACCAGCTGCTTGCTGATGGCCAGGTTCGCCTCCGCCTCGGTCAATCCCGTAGGCCCGATGGCGCCGCCGGGCGGATGCCCCGCATCCACCGCGATCCGCAGCCCCTGCATGGGCCGCGCGCCATCCATCCGCGGCGGCCGGCGGACGCGGACGACCAGGCTTCCCCGCTCGTCCCAGAACGCGCGGTATCCCCACACCGGCTCCGCCAGCTCCATCCGCACCACGAACAGGTCGTCGCGCTCCTGCTGCCACTCCACGCGGCGCACCAGCGGGTCTTCCGTGCCGTAGTGCAGCCAGTTGGCGCGCGACTCCGCGCCGTACACGCGAATCTCGATCGACCGCTCCCCCGCGCGCACCTCGAACGGCAGCCGGTCGCTGGTCACCAGCCGCACGTCCACGTGGCCGGGCTCCGGGTCCACCCGCACCGTCCCCACCGTCCCCGCGGCGGGGGGCGCGCCCTCCGGCATCAGACGCACGTCGCCCGCGGCAACCCACACGGACAGGTCGCTCGTCAGCCGGACGCGGTACGCGCCCTCGCGCTCGCCGGTGACCGTCAGCTTCGTGCCGTTGGGAAAGAACCAGTGGTACGGCGTTCCCGACCCCGGGATCGCCGTCCCGATCGCCATCGACCCCGGCCGCGTGGCGGATGCGACCGCCAGCCGCGTATCCCCCTCGCGCAGCACGCCCACGTTCAGCGGCAGCGGCGTGCGGGTGGTCTCCGCCCCCGCGGTGAACTCGATGGTCGCCGGCCCCGCCGCCTCCTGCGCCACCAGCGTGGGCCGCAGCGAGTCGCCGGGAACGCGCAGGGGGGCGGCGATGGGAAAGGTGCCCGCGTACTCCGACACCTCGCGCGCCGCGACCGCCTGGTCCTGCATGAAGCCCTCGGCGCGCTCCATCACCCGCGTCTCCGCCAGCGGATACGTGCTGCCGTCCGGCATCCGCACCTGCGCGCGGGCGCCCGGCGCGCCGCGGAACCGCACCGTCACCCGTTCGCCCGGATAGCCCGTCATCGTCCCCCGCGGCGAGAGAGACCCCGCGGCGATGCCCGTCACCGCGGCCCCGCCCTGCGCCGGCACCCGGACGCGCCGCACCAGCTCCGCCGTCTGCGGGCCCGCGTCCTGGGTCGGGCGCCCGAGCGACATGGCGCTCAGCCGGTAGACGCCGTCGCGCGGCACGGGGAGAAAGCCGAGGAACGCGCCGTTCGCCGCCACCTCCACCCGGGCGCCGTTGATGGTCAACGCCGCGGCGCCGGTCCCGACGTTTCCGAAGATGAAGTTGCTGTCCGCCGTCGTCAGCGCGGCGTTCTCGCCGGGATACATCACCTCGATGCGCAGCGCGCCGTGGCGGGGCGGCACCGGCGGCAGCTCGTTGCGGATCGGCGGATCGACACCGGGATTCGTCATCGGCACGGCCTGCGGGGGGCCCGGGGGCGGCGGCGCGGGAGCGGGCGCCGTGCCGGGATTCGCCCTGCAGGCCGCCAGCAGCGCCAGCACGACGAACGCGGCCGGGCGAAATCGCATCGTCATCAACTTCATCCCGTTCACCCGTTCACCCGTTCACCCGTTCACCCGTTCACCCGTTCACCCGTTCACCCGTTCACCCGTTCACCCGTTCACCCGTTCACCCGTTCACCCGTTCACCCGTTCACCATCACACCGGATCCACCGCCTGCCCCGCGTGCGTCACCTCGCCGCTGTGCGGGGCCGCGCCGCGCGGGTTCTCGCGGTTCCACGGGGCGATGACGGGGAGCAGCAGCAGGATGGGGATGCCGGCGGCGATGGTGATCAGAAAGAACTGCGGCCACCCCGTCCGCTCCGCGATGCTGCCGGACGGCGCCACCAGCACGTCGCGCGCGAACGCCATGAAGCTGCTGAGCAGCGCGTACTGCGTGGCCGAGAACTGCTTGCTGCACAGCGACATCAGGAACGCCACGAAGCCCGCCGTCACCAGCCCGCCCGCAAAGTTCTCGATGATGATGGCGGCCGTCAGCGAGCCGCGGCTGGGCTCGGTGACGGAAAGCCAGTAGTACGCCAGGTTGCTCCCCATCTGGATGGCCGCCAGCACCCACAGCGAGCGGTTGATACCCAGCTTGGCCACCACGGCCCCGCCCGCCAGCACGCCCACGATGGTGGCGATCAGCCCCACCACGCCGCGGATGGCGCCGATGTCCGTCTGCGTGTAGCCCTGCGCCAGGAGGAACGGCACGGTCATGTTCTGCACCATGCGGTCCGACAGGCTGTACAGCACCACGAACAGCAGCAGCAGCAGCGCGATCCCGAATCCCGCGCGGGTGATAAAGTCCCTGAACGGAAGCACCACCGCATTGAACAGCGTGGACGGCGGCCCTTCGCGCAGCACCGGCTCGGGGGCCAGCACCGACGCCGCGATCCCCACCAGCATCAGCACCGCCATCAGCAGGTACACGGTGGGCCACGACATCTGGTCCGCCAGGATCAGCGCCAGCCCGCCGGTGACGATCAGCGCCAGGCGGTAGCCCATTACCTTGAGCGACGCGCCCGCGCCCATCTCGCGCTCTTCCAGCACGTCGATGCTGTACGCGTCCACCACCACGTCCTGCGCCGCGCTGAAAAAGGCGATCAGCAGGGCGTTGATGGCCAGCAGCTGCAGCCCGCGCCGCGGGTCGTGCACCGACATGGCCGCGATGCAGATGAGCAGCGCCACCTGCGTGATGACCAGCCACCCGCGCCGCCGTCCCAGGAACGGCGGGATGTAGCGGTCCATCACCGGCGCGATGAGGAACTTGAGGGAGTAGGGAAGGCTGAGCAGGCTCACCATGCCCACGGTGGTGAGGTCCACCTTCTCCACCGTCATCCATGCCTGCAGCGTGCTGCTGGTAAGGAACAGCGGCAGGCCCGACGAAAAGCCCAGGAACAGCAGTGCCGCCATCTTCGGCTGCCCGAAGACGCGCAGGATGGACGTGGATCGGTGCTCGTTCAAGGGTTTCCTCGCGAGGTCGCGGCGTGGGGATGTGGAACCCGGGAACTGCGGCCCCGCCGTGCGCAAGTTGGACGCCAACTGCGGGGAAACGGCAGGGACTAGGGAACAGGGAATAGGGAATAGCAGGATGGGGATTCAGTCGAGGCGCCGGCCCAACGCAGCGAAGGCGCCCCTCATACCGGCGCCGGGAAAAGAATGTGACTTCCTGAGGGAGCGCACGCACAGATCCTGCCGGCTGCACCGACTCCGGCGCGCGACCGAAGGACCTCCTCTCGGCTGTGCAGGGGCCGGATCAGGACGCGGAACCAGCCCCTTCGTTCTGCTGGCGAGGTCCTTCGGTCGGCGCGCCGGGTTCCCGGTCAGGGCAAGGTTCAGCGCGGCGCCTCCCTCAGGAAGTCATGCACTCTATTGCCGGATGCGGTACCAGGCGCCTTCGCCGCGATCAACACCCTGTCATTCCGAGCGAGCGCCGCGCGCCCCTTCCGCCCTCACCACAGTCAGGGCGCGACCGAGGAATCTACCGTCTGAATCCTGGTGATCCATCGCCGCGCCACTCGCCGGCGGCCACTGTCCGCGCAGGCGGACGTTGCGTCCTTCCAGCCGCGAATTCATTCGCCCCTGGATGGGGACGGCAGATCGCCATGCCAGGCGGAGGCTGGATTCTTCGGCCCTGCAACGCGCGGCGCGAACGGGAGGATGGGTGTGGCCGGGCCTCAGAATGACAGGTATCCTGCCGTGCCTGCCCACCCGTTGCTGGCTATTCCCTATTCCCTATTCCCTATTCCCTAATTCCCTACCGGTCCAGCCCGCTCGCCAGCCCAACCATGCCGCCCTGCCGCCCCGTCAGCCACGCCACCGCCGCCTCCTGCATGATCGCCTCGCCGCCCCAGCCGGCCAGCAGGTTGCTCGCCGTGGGGATGTCGGCGGCCAGGCGGGGATGGCTGAAGAGGATGACGGTGGCGTCCGGGTGCTCCGCCGTGATCGCGCGGACGCGCTCCTGCGCCGCGGCGCTGATGCCGGGGCGCCCCTTCCAGGCGCGGATGTCGGAGTAGAGCGCCACGATCAGCTCGCCGTCGTCCGCAACCTCCACCCCGGCCGCGCGCAGGGCCGCGGGAAAGGCCAGGCGCGGATACGGCGGCCACGGCCCCCCCGCGTCGTCCTCGATCTCCTCGATGCGCACGCGGCCAGCCGGCAGCCGCGGCGTGCCCCGGCAGACGCGCAGGCTGCGTACGGCGATCTCCAGCGCCCAGCGCCGGTCCTCCGCCGCGCCCCACGCCGCGTCCACCGGCCCCGCCACCCGCTCCGCCGCCGCCGCGATCCGCCCCAGCGCCTCGGCGATCCGGGCCCGCGGCACCCGGCCGTCCTCCACCGCCGCCTGCACCTCGCGGATCACGGCGTCGTTGTCGTCGGGATACAGCAGCAGGTCGCAGCCGGCGGCCAGCGCCTGCACGGACGCCGCGGCCTCGCTTCCGCCCTCGGTCATCCCCTCCATGATGATGGCGTCCGTCACCACCAGCCCGCCGAAGCCCATCTCCCCGCGCAGCAGCCCCTCCAGGATCGGCACGGAGAGGGTGGCGGGGCCGTCTCCGTCCAGCGCGGGATAGACCACGTGCGCCGTCATCAGCGAATCCACGCCGGCGGCGATCCCGGCGCGGAAGGGCGCCAGGTCCTCCTCCAGCTCCTCTCGCGAGGCGCGGACGGCGGGGCGCTCGATGTGCGAGTCGCCCACCGTGCGGCCGTGCCCGGGAAAGTGCTTGGCGCACGAGAGCGCGCCGCCGCGGGCGCATCCGCGCACCCACGCCGCCACGTGCCGCGCCACGCCGTCCGGGTCCGACCCGAACGCGCGCACGCCGATGATGGGGTTCTCCGGCTCCAGGTCCACGTCCGCCACGGGCGCGTAGATCCAGTTCACCCCCAGCGCGCGCGCTTCGCGCGCCGTCAGCTCGCCCGCGCGCTCCGTCAGCGCCTGGTCGTCCAGCCAGCCGAGCGCCGCCGCGGGGGGAAGCGGCGTGGCGCCGCGGAACTGCTGCCCTGCCCCGCGCTCCAGGTCGCTGCCGATGAGCAGCGGGTGCGGCGAGCGGCGGCGCAGCTCGTCGGTGAGCGCGCGCACCGCGCTGGCCTCGCCGCCAAACAGGATGAATCCTCCGACGCCCAGCTCCAGCCCCCGCTCGATCGTCTCCCGGTATCCCTCGAAGCCGCTCTCCGCGTCCCAGCGGATCGCGGGCAGCAGCAGCCGCGCTACGTTCAAACCGTTACTCCAGCTGGAGATGTGTGTCTGTGGATGCGTCGCCGAATTCGATCCCGCTTCTACGGGCTTTGTCGCGCGTGCGAGCCGCTGGCGCGGGGGCTCGGCGATGTGCATCGAGCTGGCGCCGACAGCGCCCCCTCTCCCCCGGCCCCTCTCCCCCGCTGCGCGGGAGAAAGGGGAGAATTCGATCCCGCTCCGGACCGTTCGCTGCGCGTCCGCTCCCGAAGCGCTCCGACGATCCGGCTCGCGTCACCCTTCCCACGCAGTTTGTGGGGGAAGGGCCGGGGATGGGGGGCCGCCCACCATCCCGCACCAGCTTGTCCGCAGCGCTGGATCGGAGGCTCGGCGAACGGGATCGCACGGCGCCCGACAGCGCCCCCTCTCCCCCGGCCCCCATAGGCGCTAACTTAGAGCCTTAACACCTTTGTTGGCAGAGAGTTGGTAGCTTCGCTTCCGAGGGCGAGCCCGCAGTAGCCGGCCAAGCTCAGCTCCGCGCTGGAGCAACTCACTCGGA
>DASUVG010000285.1:0-35564 GCA_036379135.1 Longimicrobium sp. | reverse complement strand
GTAGTGGCCCGTCCCCAGCACCCAGCGCCGCACCGCCCGGCGCGCCATCCGCCGCGCCGCGGACGCCGGCGGCGCCGGCCGGTTGCCGATGCCGTGGTTCATGAACAGCCCGCCCGGTTTGATCACCCGGTGCACGTGGGTAAAGTACTCCGGCAGCCGCGCCGGCCCCACGTGCTCGAACATCCCCACGCTGCTCACCTTGTCGAACGAGGCGTCGGCCAGGTCGCGGTAGTCGCCCAGCTCGATGCGCACGCGGTCCTGCAGCCCCGCATCCCGCACGCGCTGCCCCGCCAGCTCCGCCTGCCGCTCGCTGAGCGTGACGCCCACCGCGTGCACCCCGTGCTCGCGCGCCGCGTGGATCACCAGCCCGCCCCACCCGCAGCCGATGTCCAGCAGCCGCTCCCCCGGCTTGAGCCGCAGCTTGCGGCAGATGTGCTCCAGCTTGCGCGCCTGCGCCGTGTGGATGTCCTCGTCCGCGGCGGCGAAGTAGGCGCAGGAGTACACCATCCGCTCGTCCAGGAATAGCGCGTAGAAGTCGTTCCCGGCGTCGTAGTGGTAGCGGATTCCCTCGCGGTCCCAGGCGCGGCTGTGCTCCCGGGCGCGCAGCCGCGCGGCCTCGGGCGTGGCGCGCCCGGCCCCGCCGTCGCGCGGAAGGGCGCGCCACAGCCGCGCCAGCGCCAGCAGTTCCGCCGGCGTGGAGGCGGCCCGGCGCGCCGCCTGCAGCGCGGGCCCGATCTCCCACAGGTCGCCCTCCAGGTCAAAGTCGCCGCGCAGGTACGCCTCGCCCAGCCGCACCTCCAGCGGCAGCCGGAACATTCGCCGCAGCGCGCCCGGGGTGTGCACCGCCAGCGTGATGGCGGCCGGCCCGTCCGCCGGCAGCACGGTGCCCTCCCACAGGCGCACGTGGAACGGGCGCGGTTCGGGGAACAGCCGCCGCAGAAAGGCGGCGGCACGGTCGACATCGGGATTGGCGGTGGTGGACGAAGCCGGTGCGGCGGGTGCGAGCGTGGTCATCGCGGGCATCGGATCTGGCGGTGCGCGGCGGACCGGCGGAGCGCCATCTGCGCCGCGTCCGCAAGGAACCCCGATTATAGGGCGGAACCGGGTGGATCGCACAAGCAAAACGCACGTTCTTCGCCACGCCCGTAGCACCGCCGCTGACCTGTTGATCCCCGCGGCCCAGGACGTCGACCGTCCGCGTGCCCATCCGGACGGACCGGCCGGACCGCCACGCCGCCCAGAGATAGTGTTGCCAAACCGTCCACAAGCGTTGACTTCCTGAGGGAGGCGCCGCCCTGTAATCTGCTGATACGATGCACCTTGGCGCCGACCGAAGGATCTCGGTTGCCCCACTGCGGGGCTGGCTCCTGCGCTCGAATGTCAGCCCTGCGCGGGGCTGGCGAGATCCGTTGGTCGCGCGCAAGCGGTTGTGTGGATTGAGATTTCGCGGGGCGCTCCCTCTCGATATCAACGCGGGCAAGCGCGTCCAGCAGCATCCTGCTGAGCGCAGACGGGGATCGTAGATGCCGGTCCACCCGTACTCCGCGTTCCGGAAGCGGAGACGCGAGAGGCCTCGACGATCCGCTCGCCGGGGCCTCTTCATCCCCCGTCATTGCAGCGCGGCGGTCTCCCGCGCGCTCCGCTCAGAACTGCACGGCCAGCTTGAGCCCCACGGTGACGGGCCGGAACTCCCGCGCGCCGGGCGCGTCGCGCGAATACGGGTGCGCGGCGATGCGCAGCTCCGGCGCCAGCACCAGCGCGCGGCCGTCGGCCAGCGTGTACTTGACGCCCGCGTTGAACAGGTAGCTGAGGCCCGTGTCGCGCAGGTCGTAGTCGAACACGCTCTCGTCCTCCCGCAGCAGCACCTCGGCCACCACGCCCGCCTCCGCGACGGGGACCAGGCCCCTGCGCGGGTTGACCAGGTTGTAGCCCAGCGTGAGCGGCGCGCCCAGGTACAGCAGGTCCACCTGGTTGACGGTCGTCTGGTCGCCGGTGGGGGACGAGACGGTGGACCGTTCCGCGAACCCCTTGTTGCTCAGCGACAGGCCGAACCGCAGCGAGCTCCGCGGCGCCACGCGCGCCAGGGCCGACGCTCCCACCGAGTACCGCACCGTCTCCACCTGCCTGACGTCGTACGAGGACGAGGGGCCGTCGGCAATCACGCCGTGCATGCTGGTGGCCCCCGTCTGGTGCAGCGAGGCCTCCACCTGCCACCGCGGATGCGACTGCCCCTGCGCCGCCGGCGCCGCCGCCGCGAGCACCAGCATCCCCATCACGACCGCCCGCGCCCGTCCGAACATGAGTGTTGGCATTGTGGCTCCCTTGCGTGGAGATGATCCGCCGTCGCGCCTCCGCGACCACACAGAACGACCGAGCGCACCCGTTCGCGACAGGCTGATGATACCTGCGGTCCGCACGATTCGGAACGTTCTCTCGTGGACAGGTGTGCCATTGCGGATCGATCGCGCCCAGTCGCACCTTCCAAGGCCGACAGAAGCGGAGCGGCACCATCGTTACTCTCCGCGTCCATGCTGCCGGCCCGCGTCATCGATCCCAAATCCGCCAGCATCCATCCGCCACTCCCCTGATGATCCCACACACCACCATGCGCAGCCTCGCCGTTCGCATCCAACTGGCCCTGCTGGCCGTCTTCGCGGTGGTACCGCTGGGCGCGCAGCAGGAGACGCCGGCGCCGATCGCGCTCTCGGATCCGGACGGGCAGGAACTCGTCATCCAGGAGCTGAACGTGCGCGCGGCGGTGCACGGGGTGTTCTCGCTCACGGAGATGGAGATCGTCTTCCGCAACCCGCACGGGCGGCGGATGGAGGGCCGCTTCACCGCCGTGCTGCCGGAAGGCGCCACCGTGAGCCGCTTCGCCAAGGAGGTGAATGGCCGGCTGATGGAGGGTGAGGTGGTGGAGCGGCTGCGCGCCAACCGCGTCTACGCCGAGATCCTGCACCAGATGCGCGACCCGGCGCTGCTGGAGCAGGACCAGGGCAACCGCTTCAGCGCGCGCATCTTTCCCATCGAGGCGGGCGCCACCGTCCGCGTGGTCCTGGGCTACACGCGCCTGCTGCCGCTGGAGGGCGGCGTGCGCGCGTATCGCGTGCCCCTGCGCGGGCTGCCACGCATCGGAATGCTGCGCGTGAACGGCACCTTTCAGCCGCTTCCGCACGAGCAGCAGCTGGGCGCCGGCGTCACCGGGCCGCTGGGCACCCGCGTCACCCAGGCGGGCAAGGTGGAGTGGGAGGCCGAGAGCGCCACGCCCACCGAGGACCTGGAGATCCGCTGGAGCCCGCGGCCCGACGCCCCGCGCGAGTACCTGCTGCGCGCCGGGCAGTACTACATCGCCGGCGTGCGGCCGGACGTGCGCCCCACGCCGCCCGCCGGCCCCGGCACCCGCTGGGTGTTCCTGCTCGACACCAGCGCCAGCGCCGCGGAGGGGATGGACCACCGGATCGCGGCACTTCGGAGCGTGCTGGCCGCGCTCCCGGGGAGCCGCGTGGAGCTGGTCGCCTTCGACCAGGCCGTCGTCCCGCTGGGCACCTTCACCCCGCGCGAGGCGGCCGCCCGCGTGGAAGCGCTCGTCCGCGCCCGCGGCTTCCTGGGCGGCACCGACCTGCACGCCGCGCTGGCCGACATCCAGGCGCGCGCCGCCCGCGAGCCCGCCACCCGCTTCGTCCTGGTGAGCGACGGCGCCGCCACCGTGGGCCAGATCTCGCCCACCGAACTCTTTCGCCCGCTGGACCGCATGCCGGCGAACGCGCAGCTCAGCGCGCTGGTCCTCGGCGCGCGGGAGGATGCCGCCGCGCTGCGGCAGATCACGCAGGGGCGTGGCCGCATCGTCCGCGTCCCCTTTACCGACCGGATGGACGACCGCGCCCGCGAGGCCGCCGCGCGCCTGGCGCTGGCCCCCGGCCGCACGGTGGAGGTGCGCGACGCCGCGGCCGAGGCCTTCCACGCCACCGGCGCCGAGGACGTGCAGCCCGGCGGCGAGGTGCTGGTCCTGGGCCGCCTGCGCGCGGGGGAGGATACGCGGGTGGCGGTGGATGGCGTGCGCACGGGCACCGCGCTGCCGCTGGACGAGGACCGCTTCGGGCCGCTGCTGGTGCGCGAGTTCTATCGCGCGCACCTGGAGCGGCTGCAGGAGGATGAGCGCCACGCCGACGGCGACGAGGCCCGCCGCCGGCTCGCCCGGGAGCAGGTGGCGCTCAGCATCCGCCACCGGGTGATGGTGCCGCGCACGACCATGCTGGTGCTGGAGACGGAGGCCGACTACGACCGCTTCGAGATCGACCGCACCGCGCTGGCGCAGATCCTCACCGTGGGTCCGCGCGGCATCGAGCGCCTGGACCGCGACCCGCGCCTGGCCCTGGCCGACACCGCCGCCGCTCCGGTCGATGATGATGACGATCCCATCCCGTCGGAGCCGGGGGATGAGGACGAAGACGAGGAAGCGGGCGCGGAAGGCGCACGACTCAACCGGCGGCAGGCGTCCGAACCGGACCTCGCCGAGGTCGTGGTCGCCGGCGCCGGGCAGGACGCAGCCTCCGTTTCGGCCCCGGAGGTCGATGGCGGTGTGCCGCCGCCTCCCGCGCCGCCCCCGCCCCCACCCCCTCCGCCGCCACCCCCGCCGCCTCCCCTGAGCGTGGCGACGGACGAGGCGAGGATCGACGCGGGTGCCGCGGTGTCGCAGGGTACACAGGCCGTGGTCCAGGGCGTGACCGCCGCGCAGGTCGCCCCCGTCACGCCGCCGCGCCCCGAGCTGCCGGCGTGGGTGGGCGCGCGCCGCTTTCGCCCGGGCGAGGCGGACAGCCTGCTGCTGCGGCTGCGCGCCAACCCGCGCGACCGCGTGGTCTACAACGAGCTCAGCGAAGCGCTGGCCGAGGCGGAGCGGTGGAGTGAGCTGCGCGACGTAGCGTTCCGCTGGCAGCCCATGGACCCGGACAATCCGCAGGTCTACGAGAGCCTGGCCCTCGCCAGCCACCACTTGGGCCGCCGCGATGAGGCGTTCCGCGCCACCGGCTCACTGGTGGAGGTGGCGCCCGGCAAGCCGGAGATGCTGCAGCGCGCCGCGCTCCTGCTCTGGCGCGTGGGCGCCCGCGACGCGTGGGAGGCGCCCGCCCGCCGCGCCGTGGAGATGCGGCCGGACCTGCCCAACCCGTATCGCACGCTGGCCCTCCTGCTCTGGCAGGCGGGGCGGATGGAAGAGGCGGCCGACGTGCTGGAGCGCGCGCTGGGGATGCCGATCGACGGCTGGTACGGCAACGCCGCGCAGGTCGTTCGCGACGAGCTGGGCTACGTCTACCGCGCCTGGCTGCGCGCCGAGCCGGGCCGCGCCGAAGAGATCCGCCGCCGCGCCGGGCGCCACGACGTGGACCTGGAGCGCACCGACCGGCTGCGCATCACCATGACGTGGGATACGGACGGCAACGACGTGGACCTGCACCTGGTCGATCCGCCGGGCGAGCACGTGTACTACTCGCACAAGCAGGCGCAGAGCGGCATCCAGCTGCTGCAGGACATCACCCAGGGCTTCGGCCCGGAGGTGATGCGCACGGACCGGGTGGTGCCCGGCGCGTACCACGTGGGCGTCAAGTACTTCGCCGCCGGCCCCATGGGCGTCAGCCGCGGCATCCTGGTGGTGATGGAGCCGGTGGAGGGCGGCGACGTGCGCGTCCGCATCGAGCCCTTCCGCCTGATCCCCGAGCGCGGCAACGTTCAGCCCGTGCTCACGCTCTTCCCCGCCGGCGAAGGGAAGTAGCCGGCGGCAGGAAAAGCAGTCTCACGCAGAGGCCGCAGAGGCAAAAAGAGGACGCAGAGGCGGATCGATTCGCCTCTGCGTCCTCTCCGTTTTTCTCGATCCCTCTTTTCTTGTGACTCCGTGCGCCCCGTGGGATCCAACCCTCGCCCGCGGATGCGGGACATCCCCACCCTCCATCGACGGCCTCACCTCGCGCCCCGCGGATCGCGCGCCATCTCCCGTAGCCCCCCCGCCGTCCGCAAGAGGATGCGGCGCGGTGTGACACGGGTGCGCGTAACACCCGGCCCCGGGCGATCAACGTCCTGCGAGGAGCGGCCGGCGTCGCGGCGCGCGCGTTTCTGCATCTCGAATTTCCGTGGGTGATGGGCCCGGCGTTGCCGCGGATCTTCTGTCGGTCCCGCTCCGTCCTTTTCTCACCGCCGTCGCCCGGGAGGCCGCCGTCCGGGCAGGCGCCGGCGGGACGTGGCGGATGGATTCGCCACCGCGGGTCCGGCCGCGTCGCGGGATTTCGTCCGACGGGCTCGCTCGCGTCGTCGGAGTGCGGACGAACGTTCCCGCCCGATTCGCGTACGATCCGACCCGCGGGCCGCGTGCTTGCAAGACGAGACGCAGCCCAATTTGGATTCAGACGAGCCCCATGCCTCCCCGGTGATGATCCAGACGCTGTTCCTGCGCCCGCTTTGGGCGATGTGCCTTTCGCTGGCCGCCTGCTCCGCCCCCGACCGCGCGGACGAGCCCGCGGCGGCGAAGGCGGCGCCCGCCGTCGTGGAGGCGCCGGCCATTCCGCCGCTGCGCACGGACACCGCCGGCCAGGCGTGGGTGGAGCGCACGCTGGCGACGCTCACGCTGCGGCAGCGGGTGGCGCAGCTGGTGTTTCCGTGGATCAGCGGCCGCTCGTCCTCCGCCGATCCCGAGGAGCAGCGGCAGATGCTGGAGTGGGTGGCGCGGGACCAGGTCGGGGGGCTGATCGTCTCCACCGGGACCCCTGCGGCGCTGGCGGGCAAGCTGAACGCGGCGCAGACGCGGGCCGGCGTGCCGCTGCTCATCGTCAGCGACCTGGAGACGGGGCCGGGGATGCGCCTGTCCCCCGGCGGCACGCGCATGCCGCCGGCGATGGCCTTCGGCGCGGCGGACGACACGGCGCTGGCGCGGCAGGCCGGCCGCGCCACGGGCGCCGAGGCGCGCGCCGTGGGCATCCACCTCACGCTGGGCCCGGTGCTGGACGTCAACTCCAACCCGGCGAACCCCATCATCAACGTCCGTTCGTTCGGCGAGTCGCCGGAGCGGGTGGCGCGGCTGGGGGCGGCGTGGCTGCAGGGCGCGCGCGAAACGGGCCTTCTCTCCGTCGGCAAGCACTTCCCGGGGCACGGCGACACGCACGTGGACTCGCACGTGGGCCTGGCGCAGATCAGCGGCGACTCGGCCCGGCTGGCGCGGGTGGAGCTGGCGGCGTTCGCGGGGGCGATGCGGGCGGGGATGGACGGCGTGCTCGTGGGCCACATCGCCGCCGTGGGGATCGAGGGCCCCGGCGCGCCGCCCGCCTCGCTGTCGCCGCGGATCGTCGGGATGCTGCGGGGGCCGATGCAGTTTCGCGGGATCGTGTTCACCGACGCGTTGAACATGGGCGGGGTGACGCGCCGCTACTCCGTCACCGAGGCGAGCATCCTGGCGCTGCTCGCGGGGGCGGATGCGCTCCTGCAGCCGCCCGGGCACCCGGCCGTGATCGACGGGATCGTGGCCGCGGTGGAGTCCGGCCGCATCCCCCGCGCCCGCATCGACGAGGCGGCGCGGCGGGTGCTGACGGCCAAGGCCGCGGCCGGCGTGCACCGCGCGGCCCGCGTGGATGCCGCCGCCGTCGAGGGCGCCGTGGGGACGGAGGCGCACCGCGAGCTGGCGCGCCAGGTGGCGGCGCGCTCCATCACCCTGGCGCGCGACCGCGACGGCGCGGTGCCGCTGCGCGCCGGCGCCCGCGTGCTGCACGTGACGTACACGGACAACGGGCGCGGCTCCGGGGGCGCGGTGCTGCAGGGCGAGCTTTCCGCCGGCGGCGTGACGGCGGAGCACGTGCGCGTGGGCCCGTCCACCCCCGCCGCCACATTCGCGTCGCTGCGGGAGCGCGCCGCCGCGGCGGACGTGGTGGTCGCGTCCATCGCCATTGCCCCGTTCCAGTACCGCTCGCTGGGGATCGGCGGCGGGCTGCCGGGGTTCGTGGAGGCGCTCTCCGCGTCGGGCAAGCCGGTGGTCGCCGTGTCGCTGGGCAGCCCGTACCTGCTGGACGCGTTCCCCTCCGTCCCCGCCTACCTGCTGGCCTGGGACACCAGCGCCGCCGCCGAGACCGCCGCCGCGCGGGCGCTGCTGGGCGCCATCCCCATCACCGGCCGTCTCCCCGTCTCGCTCCCCCCGCACCACCGCGCCGGCGAGGGCCTCGACCGGCGGCCGTAGGGGCGGGGGATTACCGATTCGACGAACATCGAGCTGACGTCCGCGAGGCACCCCCTCTCCCGGCCTCTCCCCCAAAAACCCGTGGGGGAGAGGCAAGGCGCGCGAAAAAGACATCGAGCTGCGTCCGCGAGGCGCCCCCTCTCCCGGCCTCTCCCCCAAAAACCCCTGGGGGAGAGGTGACGCGCGCCGACGGCTCGGAGTGTGTCGAAGCGCGATCGAATTCTCCCTTCCCCCACGCTGTTTGTGGGGGAAGGGCCGGGGATGGGGGGCGCCCGCCGCGCGCACCACCGCCCATCCGACGCCCGATCGAATTCTCCCCTCTCCCGGCGCGGTACCTGGTGATGGAGGACTCGCTGGGGACGGTGGAGGCGGGCTGGCTGGCGGACCTGGTGTTCCTGGACGCCGACAATCAGGATCAGGCCATCACGGTGGTGCCGCAGAGCTCGGGAAGGGTGCAGCCGGGCTCGTTGGTGTTCATCCCCGTCTGCGTGGTCGTCGGCCGCACGGCCAGGAATTCGGCCGACGCGGTGGCGAACGACTCCACCTTGAGCGCCTCGACGTTCAGGATCAGCCTGGTCATGGGGAGTCCTCCTGCGGAGAGGTGGATGGGGACGGCGCGATCGATTCCCGTCGCGTACCCGCAATGTCGGGCCTGCGCGCCCCGGGTCAAGACGAACAAATGAAGCCCCCGGAGATTGGCTCTCCGGGGGCTCGCACTTCACGCACTCGCACCGGTTTCGGTCCACCGCGGCCGACTCCACCGCCTGCGGAGCACCGGGAAAGCCGTCGCCGGCGTAGCGGTAGACGGGGCTCACGGGTTCGCCAAGAAGATTGCTTCCAGGAAACGGGAACGCATACTTGATACACGTTGCTCTTTCTGGTCGCCACCCCACTCTTGCCGGAGTAAACCACTTATCACCAGGAGTAAACCTTCATGAGTAATCCTACCGCCACCGACGAAGACCGTGCCCGCACTTGCGAGGCGATGCTGGGGAGCATCCAGATCTACGGCAACGCCGGTGATCTGGCGATGGCCGACCGCTTCTACGGCTCCATCTGCGATACGTACATGCGGTTCTCAACTGAATCCCCCTTGCGGGACACGCTGGCCAGAAGTGCCGTCGCGATGGCGCATTTCCATGGCCGTAACGGGGACCTGGATGAGGCGGACGAATTTATCGACGATCTGCGTGCCCTTTGTGCGGAAAATCCCGATGAAGAGTCATTGGGCGATCTGCTCGCCGACGCTCTCTCCACCCAGGCGATCCATCACGCACAGCGCGATGAATTTGAGAAGGTAAACGAGATTTTCTGTGAATTGCAGGTGCTGGCGGGGCAGTTCCCCACCGACGTGTTCGTTCAGGAGCAGTTCGCTTTGACTGCATATAATCTGAGTGTAGGGCTGCATGCCGCCCGCGCGGCGGATGAGATGTATACCCTCTATTGTGAACTGCTTGCGCTGTCAGCGCGTGTGCCACTCTCGGCCGGGATCAGGTCCAGCCTCGGCAAGCTCATGTTCAACCTGAGTAGCCTGCAACTGTACGAAAGACTCGAAGCAGCCCAGGAACTGTGTGTGCAGTCGCGGACGCTCGCGCAGTCACACCCAACCGAACCGGATTTGCGGATGCAGGCTGCGCTGTCGGCCTCTAACCTCGCAACACGGCTTTCGTCGCTGGGCCGGCTCCAGGACGCATTGCGGTTCTACGAGGAACTCGTTGAGTGGACGGAGCGCCATCCAGACGACACTCACCTCCGCGAACAGAGAGTCCGCACGGCCAGGAACATCCTCGTTACATCCGACGCCGGATGGGACGCCGAGACCGGGTGGAGGTTATACCGTGATGCTGCCAGCGCCGTCGCTACGGACCCGGAAAACGCAAGCCTTCGCGAATTCGTGGGTGAAAGCGCCCACGCAATCTGGATTGACGCGGTGATGCGCGACGATGTCGGGAAGGCGGAACTGGCATATCTGCAACTGGCCGGATTGGCGAATCAGTACCCCGCCGACGCGAGCCTTCGCGGCTACGTGGACAAGATCCGCCTGTTGCGTCAGAGCCGGCCCGCCTGACACAGAACGAAGCGGACCCGGAGCAACTTGCCTCGGGTCCGCTTCGTTCCGCTCAGTCCGCCGCGGCCGACTCCACCGCCTGCGGGGCGTCGGGAAAGCCGTCGCCGGCGTAGCGGTAGACGGGGCCCAGCGGCTCGCCGTCGCGCACCATGGTCCCCTTGTAGCGCATGTGGTCCTCGTGCACGCCGAAGTTGGTGCGCTGCAGCTCGGTGATGCGCTCCAGGTCATCCGCCGTCAGGTCCGGCAGGTCGCTGGCGGCGGCGAACTCCTCCAGCTGCTCCACGTTGTAGATGTTGGGGAGCGTGGTCATCACCACCGGGCTGGCGAGCAGCCACTTGAGCGCCGCCTGGCCGATGGTCATCCCGCGCCCCTCGTGCAGCCAGCGCAGCGCCTCCAGCTTCTGCAGCCCGTTGATCAGCCAGCTGCGCGGCCGGTGGCGGCGGTGGTCGTTCTTGGCGAACTCGGTGTCCGCCGTGTACCGGCCCTCCAGCATCCCCGACGAGTGCGTCACGCGCACCTGGACGCCCGTCTGCCCGCCCTGCTCGGCCGCCTCCGTCAGGATCTGCCCGGGGAACGGCTCCAGGATGTTGTTGATCAGCTGCAGGTTGCGCACGCGGTAGTTGCGGATCAGGTCCAGCCCCTCGAACAGGTAGCCGTTGCTGGGCCCCAGCGCGCCGCCCCACGCGCGGATCTTTCCCTCGTCCTGCAGCCGCTGCAGCGTCTCCCATATCTCGTCGTTGGGGACGTGCTCCTCGTGCGCGTTGTGGTAGCTGACGATGTCCAGCACGTCCGTCCCCATCCGCTCCAGCGACTTTTCCACCGCCATGCGGATGAACGCGGGATCGGCGTTGTGCGGAATCTCCTGCTGGCCGCGCCGCGCGTCGGGGTGGGCGTAGAAGTCGTAGCCCACCTTGGTGGTGATGGTGATGCGGTCGCGCCGGTCGCCGAACGCCCGGCGCAGCAGCTCGTCCGCGCGCCCGTTGCCGTACGTGTCGCCCGAGTCGTACAGGGTGATGCCCAGGTCGTACGCGCGGTGCAGCAGCGCGACGGCCTCGTCGTCCGTAAAGTCCCCCCACCAGCCGGCGGCGAGCGTCCACAGGCCAAATCCGACTTCCGAAGCGCGGATGTCGGTGCCGGGATAGGTACGGTACTTCATCGAGCCACTCCTGGAATCGGGCGCGAGATCAGGTCGCGATTGAGGAACGCCGCTGTCCGAAGGATGACGGTCATCGTCCGGCGAACAACGCAGATTGCATCCAAAACGCCGCGAGGGCAAGTCGGGCAATGCCGTACGGCGCGTGGGGCATCCTCCTGGGGCGCGTTCCGGACCCTCCGTCCGCTCCGCGGAACCGGGACGCGGCCGCACTGGATAGACGCGGCGCCCGGCGCCTAGCTTGCCCCGCGCCACGCCGCCAATCCCCCGTTTCCGCGCGCACATGCCGCCAGCCTCGCCCACCCTCGCCGCCGCCGCTCCCGCAGCGGCACCGCCCCGCGCGGACGCCCGGGCTCGCCTGCGCCGCCACCTGCCGCTTCTGCTGCTGGCCGCGCTGTTCGTGGCGGTGAACGCCGCCGTGCTGATGCGGTACGGCGTGCGCCTGGGCGGTGACAGCGGCCGCTACCTGGACGCCGCGGCGCACCTGCTGGCCGGCGAGCCGCTGCAGGGCCGCGAGCCGACGTTTTGCCGGCTACGCCGCCCTGGTGGCCCTTTCCCAGGCGGCGGGGCGGGACTGGCGGGGGCCGTCGCGGTGCAGATCCTCTTTCCGCCTTGGCCACCGCGGCGCTGTACGACGTGGGGCGGCGGCTGGGCGGACCCATCGCCGGGTTCCTGGCGGCCGCCTTCTTTGGCGCCAACCCGGACTTCGCCCGCTGGCACGTCGTGATCCTTACCGACTCGCTCTACGCCTCGCTGGTGGCGCTGGCGGCGTGGGCGGTGCACCGTGCGGCGGAGCGGGGCGGGGGGGCGTACGCGCTGGGCGCGGCCGCCGTGGCCTGCGCCGCCCTGGTGCGGCCGAACGGCTGGGTGCTGGTTCCCGTGGCCGCGGCGTACTGGATCGCGCCCACCCGCCGCCCCGCCGGCGTAAAGGTGGCGCTGGCGGCCGCCGTGTTCGCCGCGGCCGCCGCGCCGCTGGTGCTGCTGGCCCCTGCCATGAAGTCGGTGCAGGACGTGGGCGCGTACAAGGAGCTGCGCCGCGGCACCGTGATCTGGGGGCACGACCCCAGCCGGCTCCCCATGCCGCGCGAGGCCGCGCCCGACACCGAGGGCGGCTTGGCCCAGATGGCGGGGTACGCCCTGCGCCACCCCCTGGCCACCACGCGGCTGGCGTCGCAGCGGCTGGGGATGGAGATGGTGCACACGCGCACCTTCTACTCCCCCGCCCACAACGCGGCGGTGCTTGTCGTGCTGCTGCCGCTGTACGCCTTTGCCGTGCTTGGGCTGGCACGGGTAAGCCGGCACCCGCTGGCGCTGCTGCTGCTGGCCATCATCGTCGCCCACGGCGCCATCATCGCGACCACCCTTTGCCGACTGGGACGGCCGCTTTCTGCTCTACGTCCTGCAGCTGGTGGGCGTCCTTGCCGCCGTGGGCGTGGCGCCGCTCCTCCACCGCCTGGCGCGCCGCCCTGCCTCGCCGTCGGACCGCTATGCAATGTGCTCAACACCTGAGCTCCGGCGCAAACGCATGTGAAAAGGCTTGCGGTCGCTGAGAGAAAACATACATTCTGCGACAGAAGCATGGAAGTTAACGGTTGCTATAATGTCTGCCACGCCGGTGTGGCCGTCTCCCTCCTGGGAGAACACCTTTTCTGCATTCCATGTCTATGGCTTTCTCCCTCGTCCCTTACAAGAAGCAGGAACAGGCATACGACTCTTCCGGGAAAGCGGATTCCGCGAGACCCGAACCAGTATCGCCAAAGGTCAATAGTTTACTAATCAATCCTTTGCTCTTATTCCTCTTTGCTTTGCTCGGGGCAACCGTTGATGTATCAGATAGTATGGAACGGTTTCCGTGGTTGGACAAGACAGTCAGGATTATTCTGGGATTCGGAATTCCAATCGCTATTGCGATCTGTGTTGTTTACGCGGTCATCGCCGGTGGACGGCGATTGTTGCATTTGCATCCGAATTCCCTCAGAGTCCTCACCTTTGCAGCAATGGTGTGTTTGATTCTGCTGAACAGTTATATTCTTTATTCTATTCAAAGCAAAGTCACGGCCCAAGGCGCTACACGCCCTCCCGTTCATGGCGCGGACACAGATTCGACCGCCGGGACGGGGCCGAGTTCAGGGTGGGTTGGTCCGCTGACTACTGCCTGTCCGGGAGAGGAGCAAACGTTTGTCGGCATTGGAAAACACAAGGACGAATTGAATGTGATGCCCGGACACAAGGTAACGGTAGATTTCGTCCTGCAGAACACGGGTTCAGTGGAGTGGAGGAATCGCTATCTACAAAGGTGGGGTCAGCACGACAACCCGAGTGATCTCCGGTCTGAGGCTCGGATCCCGATTCTTGTGACGCCAAGAGGAAAAAGGACGGTGGTTACGGTCCGACTAACCGCGCCACAGGATGCAAACACTTACACCGCGTACTTCAAGATTGTCAATGAAAAGGGCGAGTTCTGCTATCCTCCCGCTGAACCGCTCGAAGCGACTTTCACTGTTGTTGAACAATCCGATCTAAATCCCAGTTCCTGATCCGGGGCGGTCAGTCGACACTCTCTCCCGGGGTACCCGTCGGCTCCTCCGGATCCGCTTCTCGCGTGTGCGGGGCATCGCGGGGAAGCGCGCTGGCCAGCCGAAGGAGAAGCGCGGGCTCGCCACCATACCCGGCGAACGCGTCGCTCGTCTGGGTAGCGAACGCCTCCCGCAGCCGTGCGGCGAGCGCTTCGCCGGCAGCGGCCGCGTTCGCACGCTCCGTGGCGAACTCGCGGGAGCGCAGTGCGCCCTCGTACGCGCGGACCTGTTCCCGCACGGTCGTCGCGCCCGCCGCGGGATCGCCGGTGGCCCCGGCGGCGCGTGCCGCCTGACGCACCGCATTGCGCCGCTGGACCAGCACCGAACGCTCTTCCTCGGCCCGCTTCACCTCCCGGAGCAGGTCGCGCGCGCGCTCTACGGCGTGCTCCTGCTCAGCGCCGGTTCGCCCCCCGGCGGCGTCGAACCGCTCCCGTAGCGCGGCAAAGTGCGACTCGTGCACGGGGTGGCGCCGCAGGGTGGAACCGGAGGCCTCCGCCTCGAGCCGCGGGCGGGTCGCCGCCGCCCCGGTAAGGCGCGCCTGCTCGGCCACAAAGCGCCGCACGGTGCCCACGTAGGCCCGCGCGCTCCAGCGCCAGCGGCGGTACCGCCGCTCCGAGCCGTCCACGATCGCCAGGTGAAGGTGCCGCAGGCCGGCTGTGCGCCACTGCTGCGCGGCGGCGAAGGCCAGCATGGCCGACCGGTATCCGGCGGAGCCGCGCAGCACGTCGATCTGCCGGGCAATCTCGTCCACGGGCCCGCCCAGGGCGGCCTCCCACCACTCCGTCTGCCGGGCAGCCTCGTCCGCCTCGCCCGCACCGGCGGCGCGCAGGATGGTGTTCAGCGCGGGGGCCACCAGCCCCGCGACGTCCACCGTCTCGATGCGGTGCAGCCGCGCGCGCAGGGGGGTCACGAGCCGCACTTTCCGCCGATCAGGTCCGTTCCGGAAAGCCGCCGGAACTCCAGGCGCCGGTTGAGCGCGCGCTTCTCGGCCCGCTGGGCGGGCGTGTCGCCGGGGGCCAGCGCCACGCGCGGCCGCGAGGGGCCAAAGCCCATGATGGTCACCTGGCACTCCGGGATCCCCACCTGGAAGCGCGGATCGGTGAGCACCAGGGCCGCGGCGGCCGCGCGCTCCCCGCTGAGCATCCAGTTGTCCTTGGGGGCGGAGATGATGGGCAGGTCGTCGGTGTGCCCCTGGACCACGATGGTCTGCCCCGGCTGCAGCTCCGCCTTGAGCCGCTTCCCCTCCCGGATGATGAGCTGAAGGCCCTCGGGCTTGAGCCGGTGCTGCAGGGGGTCGAACAGCGCGTCACCCTCCAGGGTGATCGGCGCCCACTCCGTCCGCATGCTGGGCCGCAGCCGGGCCGCCACCTGGGTGGTGTCGCCCGATGCCACGCGCAGAAACTGCGTGAACGTCTCGTACCCGGCGCACTCTACCGTCACGTCCACGCGCGCCTGCCGCAGGATGGAATCCACCCGCACCACGAACACGCCGCTGGCGGGGGTAGCGGGGAGCCGCCGGGGGCCCACCACCGCCGCGCACTCGCCCAGCGCCCTTCCCGACGCGCTGTCGGTCACCACGCCGCGCACGTATCCCGGCCGCAGGTTGGGGATCTTTCCCGCCATCGCCGCGGCGAGGATGAAGAACAGCACCGCGATGGTGGTCAGAAAGTCCGCGTAGCCAATCCAGACGGTGGATTCGTCGCTGTGGCGGGCCATGGCGCTACGCCTTTTCCCACTTGCCGTCCGGCCGCCGCTGGATGGGGACGGGGCGGAGGGAGGCAAGCTGCTGGGGATCCTGGTAGGCCGCGGCGGTCAGGTCGGGATGGAGGATGCGGTGCACGCGCTCGTTGAAGTACGCCGCAGGGTTGGGGAACGCCACCCCCAGGCCCGCGCCGCGCGGAGAGAATCGCACGAACTCGCCCACCTGGGGATCGTCCATGAACAGGTGCATGGGCGGGGTGAGTTCGCTCGTTCGCTCGTCGCCCGCGTACCGCAGAAACGACGTCTCCAGCGACTCCGGGATCCGCGGCGGGGTGCCGTCCAGGCACCAGCGGCGGTACAGCTGCGGCGCCACGTCCAGCGACGCGGCCGGTGCCGGCCCCGCGGCCGGGCCCAGCTGGTGGTCGGCCGCGACCGCCGGGGCGGAGGCCGGTGCCTCGCGGCGCACGATGCGCACCGGGGGCTCGGGCTCCCGGCGCCAAGCGCGCCACAGCGGCGAGGTGAGCAGTCGCATCAGCGGCGCGCGCACGGCCCGCTCGTGCCACGCGTATACGCCGTCCAGCGCACGCAGCCGCGATTCCATCCGCTGCAGCGTCTTTTCCTGCTGCTGCGTCCGGTCGATGGCTTCGGCCAGGCGGGCGGCCTGCTTCTGCAGCTCCGGTGCGGCCTTGGCCACCGTGGCCGAGACCCTGGAAAGCTGGTCCACGGCGCCCCGCACCTCCACCGCCGAGCCGTCCAGCGCCGACGAAGCGCTCGCCAGGCGGTCCACCTCGGTGGAGATCCGGCCCTGAAAGGTGGCCAGGCCGCCCTCCAAGCTCTGCACGGAGGCCACGGCCTGCTGCACGGCCCCGGTTACGGCGCCCACGTCCTGCTTTGCCCGCACCTCCTCCGCCAGCCGGGCGATCTGCTCGCCGTTGCGGCGGGTGGCCGCGTCCAGGGCGGACAGGCTCTCCCACAGGCGGTCCGGAACGCCCACCTGCTGGTGGATGTCGTCCACGCGGCTTCCCAGCGCCGACACCCGCGCGGCCAGCGTCGTCATCCCGTCGGCCAGGACGGTGTTGCGCTGCGCGGAGGCCGTGGCCAGCTGCTCCACGTCGGTCAGCAGCCTGGCAGGGGCGAACACCCCCAGCGCGGCGACGGCCTCCACCAGCACGCGCGACGTCTTCGCCAGTACGTCGGTGCCGTGGGTGAACTGGTCGATGGCGGTGCCCAGCCGCGCCAGCTCCGGGGGCAGCTGCACCGCCGGCAGGTCCCCGATCTGCCGGCTCAACTCCCCGAGCGCCCTAGCGTGGCCGTGGATGTCGTCGCCCAGGCGGCCGTACGCCTGCGCGGTGCCGTCGGCCATCTTCGCCACCTCTTCGCGCAGCGACTCCCACAGGTCCACCTCGGTGCGCAGCGAACGCTTCTGTGGGGTGGCGGCCAGCGCCGCGGCCACGGGACCGCTGATGAAGGCCTCCGTCTCCCACACCAGCTGCGCCAGGTGGTGCTCGATGCGGGTGGCGACCAAGCCCAGCGAGAGCGAGCCCAGGATGCCGGTGAGGGTGGACGCCAGCGCGCCCCGCAGCCCCGGCAGCAGCTCGCCCAGGTTGCCCTCCTGGAACGCCGTGCCGCCCAGTTCCAGCGCAAAGAACAGCACCGTGCCGAACAGTCCGCCCAGCACCATGGCGTTGCGAACGTACGCGGCGAAGTTGAGCTCGCTGGTGGGGTGGGTGAACGAGGTGTTTGCGGCGACGCGGATGCTTTCGCCGCTCATCTGCCCCGAAGACAGGCTGAGGATGGCCTCGGGGACGTTGGACAGGTCGTCGGGCGACGACTTGTCGCGAAGGAACTCGATGAACTGGTCGCGCGTGGGCTGGCCGCCCAGGTGGCTGGCCGTCAGCTCCAGGTGCGTCACCGCCGCCGAGGTCACCGCCAGCGCCGTGCGCAGCCGCTGAAAGCCCCACACCGCGACGAGCCAAAGCAGCACGATGTAGACCCAGACGTACCAGGGCGAGCGCAGAAAAACCAGGATGACGACAAGGACGAACAGGAGCAGCGCCGGCGCCGCAAGCGCAAGCCGGCCCAGGTCGCCCACCGGCCGGCTCTGCCGCGCGTAGAACTGCGCGTAGTTGGTGGTGATCGGCGAGGATTCGCTCATGAGGCCGATTTCTGCCAGTGCCCGTCAGCGTTTCTCTGAATGTCGGCGGGCGGGAGCGATGCCAACTCCGCGTGATTGTTGAAGGTCTCGGGACTCAGATTGGGGAACAGGATGCGGTGGACCTTCGCGCTGAAGTACGCGTCCGGGTTCGGAAGGGCGACGCCGGTCTCCGCGCCCGGAAGCGAGAAGCGGACGAACTCACCCTGATCCTGATCGTCGCGGAACACGTGATTGGGCAGGCTGAGCTCGCTCGTGCGGTCGTCACCCGCGTACCTCAGGTAGCCGATCTCCATGCCGTCCGCCACCGGACGCCGCCCGTCGGTGCACCATTGCCGGTAGATCTGCCGTGCGCGTTCGTGCAGGGCGCCCAGCCGGGGAGGAGCCGGAATCCTGGCACTCTCCTCCCGGGTGTCGAGCGGCGGCGGATCGAGGTCCTCCGGTCGGGGAGGGACCGGCGTTGTGGGAGGTGCCGGAGGGGGCAAAGGAGGCGGCCGGTCTCCCGGATTCGCCTCGCCCTCCTCGCGCGCCAAGCGATGCGCCTCATTCGTGGCGTTCACCAGCTTCTTAGCTTCTTCCTTCACGTGCGTCACCGCGGACTTCATTCCTTCTTTGTAGGCGTTCAGCTCGCGCAGCGAGCTGTCCAGTTGATCGAGCACATGCAGAATTCTGGCGATCGCGACCGCGAGCAGCACGACGAAGATCAAGGGCAGCGCGATCTGGGTAGCCTGGTTCATCCCGGGACTCAGAGGCTGAACAGTGAGGTGTTTCCCGTCACGTGCTCCAGCAGCGCCTTTGCCTCCACGACAAAGAAGGGTTCCAGCATGGAGTGGTCACTTCCGCCGCCCGCCCGGGCCGCCCACCAGGCGCTCTGCGGCCCGAACAGGCGGTCATGGATGCGGTCGCGCAGCTTGAGATCCAGCCGCTCGGGAGTGATTCCCAGCGCGCGCCCGAAACTGGCGGCCACGGACGCCGTCGAGAAGACCTCCACGAAGCGCGTGATGTGCTGAAGCCGCTCGAAGGGCAGCGGCTGGCTGGGCGGCTGGAACGCCTTGAGCGCCTGGACCCCTAACTCGGTGTTCCAACTGTCGTCGCCGTCGCCAAAGTACCCTGATTCACCCACGAAGGTGACGCGGTGGCGGGGTGCCGTGGTGGGCCCCACGCGCGGTGCCAGCAACCCGCGGCCGACCTCCTGCTTTACGTCCGCTCCGGGAAGGCGGACGTCCACATCCACGTCCTGCCGCGCGCAGCCCAGGCCGGCGCAGAAGAACACGGCAGGAAGCTCGGTGGACGCGTTGTCCTCCATCAGGTCCAGCCATCGCAGGAACTCCGAGCCGTGGCCCGCAAAGTGGATCTCGTAGCGGTCCGTGGCGCCCTGCCGCCGTACCATCAGCCCCAGCAGGAAGCTCACGGCGGCATACAGGTATGCGGCGTGCGCAATTACCCGCTCCCCCGGCGAATCCTCGTGATACATGTTCTTCGCGAGGATCAGCGTGGAGTGAGCGGGATCCTTCTGTGCCACCTCGCGAAGCAAGGCGTTGAAGATGAGCCCGTTCTCCAGTCCGCCGTCCTCCCGCCAGGGCAGCTGCGTCAGGATCGGCTCCGCCGCCGCCGCGTCGCTGATCGCCTCGCGCGCGAGTGAATCCACCGCCAGCAGCCGGCTCAGGACGTCGCCCGCCAAGCGCACGGATTCGCCCATCGACCGGTTGCCGCCGGACCACACCGCCAGGTCGGACGTGCTGCCGCCGATGTCGACGGCGAGCAGGTTGGTGCCGGCGGTGGCATCGCGTTCGTCGACCAGGTACGAGGCCAGTGCCACCGCCTCGGACACCGGCGGCTTCACCTCGACCTCGAACCGCTTGCGCAGCGTGAGCCACTGCTGCTCGTGAGTGTGGCGCAACGGCTCCGGGAACACGGTGGGATACGCCGTCACGACGGAGCGTACCGAAGCTCCCGCGGCCGCGGCTTCGGCGGCAATCCCCAGGTACAGTTGCGAAATGTAGCTGTGGAACGCCGGCAGGTCCGTTGAGTCGTTGCGGTGCCACTTGAGATTGGCGCGCAGCCCGCTCGGCTGCTCATGCAGGAGCGAACCCCAGTAGATCACCCCGTCGGGAGGGAGCCACGGTCCCTGGGCGTTCACACCGGCCGCTCCCATCGGCAGCCGGATCAGGCTCCGCGGCTCCTGCGTCGATCCCAGCATGCCACCCACGGCGCCACTTCCCGGAAGGGCAGGGAAGAAACTGTCCGCGACGCTGGCCGAGGTCCCCAGCAGCATCACGCTCCGCGGCCGCAAGTCCACGACCGCGGGCTTCGACTTTCCGGCGACCTGCTCCGTCGCTCGAAACACGCGCGTGTGGGTGCTGCCGAAATCCACCGCCACGTCCCACAGGTCTCCCTTCGCGTCGACGGAGGGGAGGGGGAGCGCCAGCAGCAGGCCCTCGGCGTCGCCCGTGCGTCCTCTCCAGGCCTGCACGGGCTCCGCAAGCCGCCCCCACACCATGGAGCCGTCGCTGCTGGTCCGGGGCGGCTCCAGTCCGTCGCCCAGCGGCATAACGGCCAAGTCCCGCCGCTGCAGTGCCTGCGTGAACCAGAAGTGATGCGTCCAGCCCCTGGCGCGGAAGTTAGGCCACACGGCCAGGTTGGGAAGGGTGATGCCGCTGACGATGTCCTGCGTCAGGTAGTCCCGCTCGTAGCGAAGGACGAGGTCGTTGTGGAGCGGGATGTCGAGCCTCACCCGGATCCCGGTGGCCTGGTCACCCGCCGCACGCGTGTACGACACCACGGCGTCGGGGTGCAGGTGCGCCAAGATGTCGGCGCGGAACGGGTACAGGTACCTCTTTCCATCCACCTGCAGCACGTTGACCTGCTCCCCAGCGTCGCCCGTGACCTCGATCAGCTTGGGCTCGAAGAAGGTTCCCAGGTCCGGCGCGTTGGGATCGCCCAGCTGCTCGCTGCTCAGGGCGAGTTGGAACCGGCCCGCCTTTACGCTGCCGTGCTGGCCGGCGGGAAGCTGGATCTGCCCCGTGTATGGGTTGTCGTCGCGCAGCAGCACGCCCCGCAGGCCGGGGTTGAACACCTTCTCTCCGTCGCGCAGGCGCAGGTCGGAGCGCCGGGGCTCGGGGTGGCTCACGCGCGCAAACCGCAGCGCCCCGAAGATCTCGCGCGCGGGGTGGCGGTCGGGAAAGGCGTTGGAGATCAGTCGTGACTTGCCGAACGAAACGTCCGGGGCCGCCACTGGTCCGGCCGCGTCCAGCGCCTTCAGCGTGTCGGCGTGCCACTCGGACAGCAGCTTCTTCACCAGTTCCGCGCGCGACACGGGCTCCGAACTCGCCGCGGCCGGCTGCAGGCCCAAAAAGCCGTTCAGGGGCCCTTCGGCCTCCTTGAGCCAGTCTCCCAGCCGCGCCAGCCAGCGCTCGATGACCAGCAGCGTCTCGCCGTCCTGCGCCTCGCTGTAGTGCGCCGTGGGATCGGCGAGCCGGCTGTTGCGCTGGAACGGAACGCTGGGCGGCGCGGACGCGCGGATGCCGGTGAACACCAGCGTGCGCGGCGAGGTGCCGCCCATCAGACGCCCGCCAATGGAGAGGAGGACGTGGTGGTCCCACAGCGCCGCGGCATCGCCGGAGGGAACCATGGACCGAAGCACCTGCATGGGCCCGGCGGCCCCGTCGAAGTCGACGGGCGTGGCCGCCATCTGCAGGTTCAGGTAGTCCGACAGCCCCAGGCAGCCCAGCAGCCCCCGCCATTCCGCCAGCACCTGCGCGTGCGCGGGGTGCTCCCGCTGAAAGAGCGCCTGCTCGAAGAGCAGCAGCCGCGACCAGGGCGAGGGAATGCTCTTGAGCCGCTCGGGCGGGGTATCGCGCCCCGCGACCACCAGCGCCGAGGAGTACTTGGCCAGGGTGATCACGCCGTTGCCGTGCTCCGTCCAGCCGGCGTTGGCGCTGCTGGCCGCCGGCGGCGACTTGGTGGGGTCCAGCTGGGGAAGAAAGCGCGGATGCGCCGTGGCGTTGCCGTTCATTGCTCCCTCCACCAGCTCGCGTAGTTGTCTTTGCAGAAATCGTCGACCGAGCGTGAAAGCGCGTCGATGTACCACCCGGTCGCCGTGGGCTGATCCACCCGCTCCAGGCTGTTCAGCCTGGCGATGACGCGGTGGTAGGCGTCGGCGTCCACCCGCCCGCCGCCCGACAGCTCGGCCAGGTGGCCGGCCGACGGCCGCTCGGGAAGGTTGAACAGGCGCTCGTCGGCGGTGTGCTGCACCTGGTCGGCCCACTGAAGGAAGCGGCGCGCAAAGTCGCGCAGCTGCTCCAGCTCCGGCTCCTGCCCGCCCAGCGACCGCCCGGCCACGGAGGCCAGGTCGTACGTCCACTTGGCACCCTGGTGCTTACCCGCGCGCAGGTCGTCGTACAGAAAGTGGGTGTGCAGCATGCAGAAGGTGGCGAACGACACCAGGTTGCGGCGCACCGCCGCCTCGTGCCCGTGCGGCAGCGTCGCCCACCCGGCCTCGCGCGCGCCGGTGGCGAACACCTCGGCCGTGGGGACCTTTCCAGGGGGCGTCTGAAAGAAGTGGGTGCCCGCCAGCGCCGCCCCCAGCTCCACGTAGTGGGCCTGGTTGCGCTGGTCTATGCCGCCCGGGCGGTTCTCGGTGTTGGTCTCTACCCGGTCGGGCGCGCCCACCAGGTAGATGCGGTGGTAGCCGGAGCTGGCAAAGGCGTAGTGGTACAGCGCGGCCTGCGTGGCCAGCGGGTGCAGCGCGCTGTCGGGGTCGCGGCTCTGCCCTTCGGGAAAGGAGAAGTACGGCGCCACCTGCACGCACCCCATGCGGATCTTGTCGTGCAGCTTGGGGAGCACCTGCTGGATCAGCGGGGGCACGGTGGGGAGCCCCGAGGCGCCCGTGCCGCCGAACACGGAGCCGTACACCAGCAGTCTCGTCTCGTCCTTGCCCTGCGCGGACGCCCGCAGCGCCCGGAAAAAGACGCGCAGCGGGTCGGCGTTGTTCGCTTCCTCGCCCTCCTTTTCCGCCGCAGCGGTCTCCAGCGCCCGGCGCAGCGTGCGCAGCAGGTCCAACGAGCCGATGTGCGCCCGGCCGATGTAGCCCTTCTCGAACGAGAGGTCCAGGTCGTCCTGGTCGTACAGCAGCTGCAGCAGCTGCTGGTGGCCGGGTTGCTGGCTGGTGTAGTCGATGAGCGTGCTGAACTGCTGATGCTGGTTGGGATACTCCCACAGGAACGACTCGGGCCCCTCCTTCTCGTTCAGCGTGGTGGAGAAGAAGGCACGCCCCGCGGGGTCGGGCCTGACCTGCGCCTGCAGGGCGTAGTATCGCTGCAGCTGCGCGTGGGCCAGGTCCACGTTGCCGTTGGAGGCGTCGGGGTCCACCAGCAGCACGTGCACGGGCTCGCGGATGCTGCGCGAGGCGCAGAGGTACGCCAGCGCTTCGGCGCAGCGCACGCCCGTGCCGCCGAACGCGATCACGAAGTTACGCGCCGCCATGCTTCACGCTCCTTCCGGGGGCAGACGGGGGAGGAAGCAGGGCGTAGCGTCCGCCCCAGTTTACAATGCGGGTCACCGTCGCGTACCCGGCTGCCGCGGCGGCCGCGGCGGCGCCCAGCACCCCGCCCAATTTCCCGAGGTCCGCCAACGCCACAAAGCGATTGAAAATAGCGAGCGGTATAAAGGTCGCCGTGGCCGATCGGTAGAAGAAGAGGGCGATCGCGAGCACCACCGTCCACACCATCGTCCACACGCCGAAGGTGGCCACGCGTGACAAGAAATTGTATGCCCCTTCATTCGGCAGATGCCGAAGCCGTCTCTGCGCCAATGCCGCCCCTCCGCCACCCGCCAGGCCGCCCAGGACGATCATGGTCGCCAGGAGTTCTCCGTACCACTCATCCAGGCGTTCACCCAGGACATCCGGAATGATCGGGGCGGAGAACACGAAATTTCCGAGCAGCGCTGCCAGCAGCCCCACCCCGGCCATGAACCAGAATAATTTCTTCATCATTCAGCCTCCGTCCTGGATCGTAAGAAAGAGCGACGCGGAACGCGGATTCCGCATGAACTGGCTTCTGACCAGGTGCTCCACCAACCATGAAAAGCGGTAGGTGCGGTTGAACTGCGCCTTGTCGGCATCCGAGTCGGTGGAAAGAGATTCCAGTTCCGGCGTGAACACTCCGCGGCGCGGGGTGAGCCGCAGGTGGTAGAACCCGAAGAGCGTACCCGGCTGGTCGTGTGGCACGGTGCCGTGCAGTGGCGTTACGGCCCCGGTTGCGACCTGCGCCGGCTTTCCCAGGGTGAACATCGCGGACTCAGGGACCGCCCCTTCGGCGCCGAAGTCCTGCCCGTCCCACCGGCGGTAGTTTGCCGCGAGTGCGGCTTCCACCGCGCGCACCGGGTACCCATCCCGGATGGTACATGCATAGTCGGCCACGTGAGCCGGATTTTCCGCCATCTGCCGGTGCACCGACGGCGGCACTAGCGCCCAGGGGGGAGAAGACGTTTCCCGCTGCGCCGCGACCCTGCGTCGGATGCTGCAGGAAAACGGGGCCGACGGAAATCGGAGCGTGGCCTCCGGCCGCAGCGACGGGGAGAGCTTGGCGAGCGTCTCGTCCACGTCCTTCTCGCTCGGGGCCAGCACGAACACGTAGAACGGGCGGTCCGGCACGTCCACCGGGCCCATCCAGGCGCCCCGCTGCTCCGACCACGCCTCGCCGGAAAATCGCCCGCGGAAGGCCAGGATTGCGAGCGCGCGCCCGTTCGCCAGCCATCGCTGCAGCTCACGGACCGAGGCAGACGGGTTGGCGGCGCGCGCGTCGGACTGCACTCCGTCGGAGAAGTACAGATGTATGCGGGCCGTAGAATCGGCCTCCATCATCGCGTACAACTCGCGGTCGGGGTTCTGCAGCCGCCGGAAGGTGTCCGGGCAGTGGACGGAGTGATCCAGCTTTCGCTCTTCCATCAGCGGCACACCGGGTGACGTCGTACCGAACAGCTGCACCTCCGTAATTTCTAGGGCGGTGGCTATCCGGTCGAGCACCTGGTCGAACTCAGTCTCGGTGGTCCTGCACCCTACGAAACCGGCCATGGACCGCGAGGCGTCCACGTACAGCCGCGTCTCGCCGCCCGCCGCACCCTTCGGCGGCGCGGGCGTGCTTCCGGTCGCGCCCGAGTCCGCCTGCGCCAGCTGTTCGGCCAGCTTTCGCGACGCCTCCGCTACGCGCTCATCCTCCGGCGGAGGACAGCCGGTCAGGGTGATTGTGCACGCGCTCGCGACGAGCAGGGCCTTCAGGGCACGGGCGCGCATGGTCGGTCCAGGGCTGCGTGGAACCATCCACCGGACGGAGGAGGTTGGGGAGTTCTGCACGGATGGCGGAGTTTGCCGGAATGGGGTTGGAACGGCCCGGGACAGGGCGAGACCGGGCATGGAGAGACGCGCCGCCGCCGAAACTTTATCGCCAGTTTCTGCCAGACGCAAGGATGTCGGCAAAGGCCTGCTACCGAACTGCACCATGTGCGGAAACGCATGTGTTTCTGCACCGGGGGCGGAAGCATCGGGACGGCGCGAGACCGCGGAAGCGACGCGGGTCGATCAGCGCGGGCGGCGGAGGCGGCCGCCCGCGGGCCGGATCAGCAGTGCGAGCTCATCGCGAGCCCTTCCTGCGCGTCCACCAGCGGGGCGCGGTAGTCGCCGGTAAAGCAGGCGGTGCAGTACGTCTCTCCGCCGTCGCGCACGCAGTCGATCATCCCGTCCGGCGACAGGTACCCCAGCGACTCCACCCCCAGGTAGTCGCGGATCTCCTCCACCGTCTTGTCCGAGGCGATCAGCTCCTGGCGCGTGGGCATGTCGATGCCGTAGAAGCAGGGCCAGCGCACCGGCGGCGAGGCCAGGCGCAGGTGCACCTCCCTGGCCCCCGCCTCTCGCAGCATGTGCACCAGCGCGCGGCTGGTGGTGCCGCGGACGAGCGAATCGTCCACCACCACCACGCGCTTGCCCTCCAGCACCTCGCGCACGGGGCTGAACTTCATCCGCACCTTGAAGTCACGCCCCACCTGCGTGGGGGTGATGAAGGTGCGGCCCACGTAGTGGTTGCGGATCAGCCCCAGCTCGAAGGGGATGCCGGAGCGCTCGGCGTAGCCCACCGCGGCGCTGTTGGCGCTGTCGGGAACGGAGATCACGATGTCGCCCGGCGCCGGCTGCTCCTCGGCCAGCTTGCGGCCAAAGGCGCGGCGCGCGCGGTCCACCGTGTATCCCCACAGCTTGGTGTCGGGGCGGGCGAAGTACACCAGCTCGAACACGCACGGCTGCGGCTCGGGGACAAAGCGCGGCAGGCGCCGCACCTGCTCGATCTCGCCGCTGCGGATGCGGATGAGCTCGCCCGGCTCCACGTCGCGCACGTAGCGGGCGTGCACGATGTCCAGCGCGCAGGTCTCGCTGGCCACCACCAGCCCGCCCGTGGGGAGCGAGCCGATCACCAGCGGGCGGTAGCCGTACGGGTCGCGCGCGGCGAACAGCGTGTCGCCCATGGTGATGAGCACGCAGTACGCGCCCTCCAGCTGCGTCAGCGCGTCCATGATCTGCTCGTCGGCCGTCTCGGCGCGCGAGCGGGCGATCAGGTGGACGATCACCTCGCTGTCGATGCTGCTCTGGAAGAGGGCGCCCTCGTTCAGCAGGCGCTCGCGCAGCAGGTTGGCGTTGGTGAGGTTGCCGTTGTGCACCAGCGCCAGCTGCCCCGCGCGAAAGGTCTCGCGGATCGGCTGCGCGTTCTTGAGCCCCGCGCCGCCGGCCGTGGAGTAGCGGATGTGCCCCACCGCCACGTCGCCGGGAAGCTCGGCGATCTGCGCCGGCTGCAGCGCCTCCGACACCAGGCCGGCGCGCCGCACGCGGTGGCTTTCGCCCGTCACGGTGTCGAAGCTGGCGATGCCGGCCGCCTCCTGCCCGCGGTGCTGCAGGGAGTACAGGCCCAGGTAGGCCAGCTGGGCGGCCTCGAGGTTTCCGGAGACCGCGACGATTCCACACACGAGAAATGCACCGCCGTTGCAGGTGGCCCACCGCCGCTCCGCCGGGCGGAGCGAGGGGATGAAATCTAGAGCCCCTGCATACCCCGCGGCAACGGAACGGGTCGCATCCGGCTCACATCCACCGAATCCGGCGGACAACACGAAGCACGCCTCACCCGCCGCCCACGGAGCAACGACGAGGGCGCTCCGTCCATCCGCCGGCCGCCCCGATGCCCCATCCGCCCGGAGACGCGTCTCACGCGCAGACGCGGAGAGCGCGGAGAGACGCTTCTCTCCGCGCCCTCCGCTTCTTCGCGTGAGGCCGTTCTGTCTCAGGATCCCGCGGGAGGCGACCAGGCCTGCCGTCCGGTCGACGGGACCGGACGCCGCGGCCGCCCGATCAGTTCGCGCCGACCGCGCGCGCCACGTTCAGGCGTCCCCTGCCGTAGAAGGGGTCCGTGCCGGGGTGGCCCAGGTCGTCGGCGGTCTGCTCCAGGCGGGTGCGAATGCGCGACGGGTCGCGGCCCACGTCCTCCGCCACCAGCGCCGCGGCGCCGGCCACGTGCGGGGCCGACAGGCTGGTGCCCGAGGCGCTCAGTAGCCCCGTGCCGCCGCGGCAGCCGGGAAACAGCAGGCTGAAGGTGGAGCAGGCGGCCGACACGCGCGCCGCCGCGCCCCCCGGCGCCGCCACGCTGATCAGCGAGCGTCCGTAGTTGGAGTACGGCGCGGGCGCGTCCACGTTCACATACGGGCCGTAGGGCCCCGCCGCGGCCGTGGGGCCGGTGGCGGAGACGCAGATCACGTTGGGCGCGCTGCAGTAGGTGCGGAACGCGCTGCCGTCGTGGTCCATGTTCGTGGCGCGGTTGGTGGCCGCTGCCACCACCGTGGTGCCCTTGCGATGGGCGTAGGTAAAGGCGCTGTTGACGATGGCCACGAACGCGGGGCCGTCCACCCGTCCCGCCGCGCTGCTGTCCCGCCGCAGCACGAAGCTGCCCAGGCTCAGGTTGGCCACGTCCACGCCCAGGTCGGCGGCGTGCGTCACGGCGGCCAGCACGCCGCTCACCGGGCACAGGCCGTTCAGGTTGCACACCTTGAGGCCCACCAGGGTCACGCCCGAGGTCACCCCCGCCGCCAGGATGCCGTTGCTGGACACCGTGGCGCCCACCATGGTGCCGTGGTAGTGGATGTCGGCCACGGGGTGCGCGCCGGGAAAGCTGGCCTCCAGCAGCGCGTCCTGCGACGGGACGAACGAGCGCGAGGCGGCCAGGTCCACGCGGCCGGCCAGGTCCGGGTGCCGGTAGTCCAGCCCGGTATCCAGGATGGCCACCCGCACCGCGGGCGAGCCCAGGCGCCCCGCCGCCCACGCCCGGGGCGCACCCACCGCGTGCAGGTTCCACTGCATCCCGAAGAACTGCGCCGACGCCGGGTTCGCGGCGCTGGCCAGCTCCGCCGGCGCCACCAGCTCCGCGGGCGCGGCCATGTCGAGCGCGGTGGCGTCGTTGGGGGCTACGGCGCTCACGCCGGGGAGCGCGCCCAGCTCGGCCGCGGCCTGCGGCGAAAGCCCCGCCACCGCGCCGATGCCCGCGCCGCCGTGCACGAAGATCACCGACCCGCCCAGCGCCGCCACGCGCTCCCGGAACCCGGCGGGCACGTCGCCGTTGAAGCGCACCAGGTAGTTGCCGTCCACCTCGGCCAGGGCCGCCGCGGGGCGCGGGCCTGCCGCCGCGGGGGCCAGGGGGGCGTCCGCGTCCGCGCAGCCTACAAGACCGGCGGCCGCCAGCAGCACCATCAGGCGAGTCGTAGAGCGATTCATTCGTACCCCTGCGTTCGGGTGAGGAGTGGGTTCCGCGGCGGGCTCTCCCGGAGGCGGAAGCGCTGCCGGCGTGCGGGAAAGGCGCATCCCCGATGCACCGCCAAGCGGCCTCACCGGCAATGCTCTTTCCCGCCGGAACATATGGTATACATCTTCCCTTCAGCAAGCTTTCTGTTTCGCGGCAACCACTTTCTTTACATGGGTCTTGTCAGCAACGGATGCGAGGATACATGTCTCCTGAGGAAAAATCATCGCTCCCTTGGGATTGATTTGTACGATGGAGCGGTGCCTGTCACAACTCATCCGTTCTCCGGACCTTCGATCGTCCCACGGCATCAGCAGAAAAGCCTCACGCGGAGCGGCGGAGACGCAGGGAGATGCTTCCTCTCCGCGCTTCCGCGTCTCCGCGTGAGACTCGTGTCTATTCCCCGATGCGGATGTCACACCGCAATCATCGGAGGCACGACCCCGTTGACCCCGTTGACTCCGTTGACTCCGTTGACTCCGTTGACTCCGTGCGAGGCCGATTCCGTAAATCCTGGGCCACGCGAAAGGGCGGGGCGCCGCGACCGGCGCCCCGCCCCTGGATCGATCTTCCGCTACAGCGCGATCAGATCACGCCGACCGCGCGCGCCGTGTTGATGCGGCCCTTGCCGTACTTGGGGTCCGTTCCCTCCAGGCCCAGGTCGTCCGCGGACTGCTGCAGCCGCGCGCGCACCTGCGCCGGGCTGTGGCCCACGTCCTCCACGATGAGCGCCGCGGTGCCCGTGGTGTGCGGCGCCGCCATGCTGGTGCCGCTCAGCCCCACGATGAAGGTGCCCGTGCCGCAGATCGGCAGCACCAGGCTGAAGGGCGAGCACGCCGCCCACACCGGGCGCTGGTTGCCGCCCGGCGCCGCCACGCTGATGGCCGAGCGCCCGAAGTTGCTGTAGCCCGCCAGCGAGTCAACGCCCACGAACGGCCCGTTCACGCTGGCCGAGGCGATGGGGCCCGTGGCGCTCACGCAGATCACCGTCGCCGCGCTGCAGTACGCGTGGGCGCCGTTGCCGTCGTGGTCCAGGTCGATCCCCGAATTGCCGGCCGAAACCACCACGGTGGTGCCCTGGCGGTGCACGTAGTTGTACACCTGGTTGATGATGGCGATGAAGGCCGGCCCGTTGCCGCCTGCGCCGCTCGTCTGGTGGCGCACGAAGTTGCCGCCCACGCTCAGGTTGATGACGTCAACCCCCAGGTCGGCCGCGTACAGCAGCCCCGCCAGCGTGCCGCTGGTGGGGCACTGGCCGTTCACGTTGCACACCTTTACGCCCACCAGCGTGACCCGCGAGGTGACCCCCGCGGCCGCCAGGGCGTTGCTGCTGACCGTGGCGCCCACGTGCGTCCCGTGGTAGTGCAGGTCGGCGATCTTGTGCACGCCCGTGGGCACCAGCGCGTCGTCGGAGGGCACGAACGAGACGGAGTTCGCCAGGTCCACCCGGCCGGCCAGGTCCGCGTGCGTGTAGCCCAGCCCCGTGTCCAGGATGCCCACCTTTACGGTGGACGAGCCCAGGCGCCCGGCGGCCCAGGCGTTGTTGGCCTGGATGGCGCGCAGATGCCACTGGCGGGGGAAGAAAAACGCCGTCTGCGGCGCGGTGGGGCTGGCCACCGCCTCGGACGCGACGTCGGCCGCCTCCACCTCGTGCATGATGGGCGAGAGCACCGTCATGTTGTCGTCCACCACGGCGTTCACGCCGCCGCCGGAGCCCAGCAGCCCGGCCTCTTCGGGCGACAGGCCGCTGACGGCGGCCACTCCGGCGCCCGCGTGCGCAAAGATCACGGTGCCGCCCATGGCGGCCACGCGCTCGGCGAACCCGGCGGGAACGCGGTTGCTGGTAAAGCGGACCAGGTAGTTGCCGTCGATGGCCGCCGTCGAGAGCGACGGGGCGGAGCGGGTGGATGCCAGCGGTGTGTCGGGGGTGACGTCGCCGCAGGCCGCGAGGCCGGCGGTGGCCGCGGCAAGGACGGTGAGCAGACGAGCGGTGGTGTGGTTCATTGTTCCTCGACTTTGAAGGAAGTTCTCTCCGCAGAAGCGGAGAAGACCTTCTTCGGCAACCGGGCGGTCTCCATCGGCGGGGAGCCGGGAGATCCCTGGCTTTGCGGACCGGCCTCGCGACCGGGGTGCGTTTGTCGGAAGGAGCGGGCTGCGGTGTGGCGACTGCGGTAGAACCACGAACACGGAGCGGTGTGTGCTGCGCGCGGCGGCCGGGCCGCCAGGGGCGTGCATGCGGATCAGGTCGATTTCACCTGCGGCGGGGGGGAAGGACGCGGCGTGTCCGCGGCTCCAGGGGAGGGCGGGGACGGCCGGGAACGGCGGGGTGGAGTGCGGGGATTCACCCCACGTTCGCGATGCCCCGCATGATGCGCGCGGCGTGCTCCCGGGTCAAGACTTTTGCGCCGAGCTACTGTATCAGATTCACCGGCGTTGACTCCGGGTGATCCCTCGGGAGCGCTCAGGCGTCAGGAAGGCCTGTTCGGATCGAGAAAGATGCCGTGCGTTCCCTCCCGTCATTCGGGAAGGAGGCGCAGAACGGATCCGGCTTGTGCCTACACTCCGGCGCCGACCGGGCAATCGGCGCCAGGTTACACCAAATTCGGCAAATCGAGCGCATGACTTCCTGAGAGGGTGTTGCCAAACCTCGACCAGCGGCGTTGACTTCCTTAGGGAGCGCCACGCGTAACCTGAACCCATACAACAGCTTGCGGCGCGACCGAAGGACCTCGTCCGCCCCTCGCGCGAACTAGCTTCCGAGCATGGAATCCGGCCCCACCGTTCCGCTGACGAGGTCCTTCAGTCGGCGCCAAGGCATCTCGTACCAGCAGGTTATGGAGCAGCGCCTCCCTCAGGAAGTCAACGCTCTTGTTGGAAAGTCCAGAGGTTTAGCAACATCCTCTGAAAGAGGCGCCGCGCTGATCCTTGCCATTTACCGGGAACCCGGCGCGCCGACCGAAGGACCTCGCCAGCAGAACGGAGGGGCTGGTTCCACGTCCTGATCCGGCCCCTGCGCAGCCGAGAGGAGGTCCTTCGGTCGCGCGCCGGAGTGAGTGCAGGCGGCAGGATCTGCGCGTGCGCTCCCTCAGGAAGTCACATTCTGTTGCTCCGCGGCGCCTCCTTCGGAATACAGATGGGAGGTGCGCGGCCCTCTCCCGCTGGATGCGCGAAGCCCCGTTCGGCGACGCGTAAACGGCGCCGGGACGGGGCTTCCGGGCTTTCCAGCCGCGGGCGTCGGCCCGCGGCGAGGGGGATGGGCGCTACTCCTGGCCGTGCTGCACGGTGGATTCCAGCGAGGTCTCCACGTCGGCCACGCTCCCCTCCATGCGGCGGGGGATGGCGCCCTCGTACACGTGCGCCAGCTCCGACGCGGGGGCCTCGATGGCGCCGCCGTGGGTGCGCACCACGAAGGTGGCGAACGGCGCCCCCACCGTGCCGATGCGCTTCGCCGGCACGCCGTGCCGCGCCGCCGCCGCCAGCACGTCGTCCACGTCGCCGTCCGCGCAGCTGACGACCACGCGCCCCTGCGCCTCGCCAAAGAGCAGCGCGTGCGGCGGCAGGTCGTCATTCAGCTCCACCTCGACCCCGAACGGCGCCGCGGGGTCGGCGATGGCGCTCTCCGCCAGCGCCACGGCCAGCCCCCCCTCCGCCGTGTCGTGCGCGGACTGCACCCAGCCGGAGTGGATCATCGACAGAAGAGCCGTCTGCAGCCGCACCTCGCCCTGCAGGTCGATCGCGGGCGCGTCGCCGGCCACGCGGCCGTGGACCACCTTCAGGTACTCGCTTCCGCCGATCTCGTCCGTGTTCGTTCCCAGCAGGACGATCGCGTCGCCGCTCTCGCGAAAGGCCGAGGTGGTGACGTGCGCCACGTCCTCGATCACCCCCACCATCCCGATGGTGGGGGTGGGATAGATGGCGCCGCGCGGGTTCTCGTTGTACAGGCTTACGTTGCCGCCCGTCACCGGCGTTTCCAGCGCCGCGCACGCCTCGCCGATGCCCCGCAGCGACTCCGCGATCTGGTAGTAGACCTCCGGCTTGAGCGGGTTGCCGAAGTTGAGGTTGTCGGTCACGGCCCGCGGAAGCGCCCCCGAGCACGCTAGGTTGCGCGCCGCCTCGGCCACGGCGATCTGGCCGCCGCGGTAGGGGTTCAGGTAGACGTAGCGGGCGTTGCAGTCCACCGTGGCCGCGATGGCCTTGCGCGTCCCCCGCAGCCGGATGACCGCGGCGTCGCTGCCGGGGCCCACGACGGTGTTCGTCCGCACGGTGCTGTCGTACTGCTCGTACACCCAGCGCTTGGAGGCGATGGTGGGCGAATCCAGCAGCTTCAGCAGCGTCCACGTCGGGTCCGCCTCCTCCGCTTTCGGCTGGAGCGTGGAGAGGTCCGCCGCCCGCAGCGCCGCGATCTCCGCCGACTCCACGCCTTCGCGCGTGTAGGTGGGGCAGGCGTCCACCAGCGGCTCGCCGGGGATCTCCACCACCACCACGCCGTTCTCACGGACCACGTACGTCCCCGTGTCCGTCACCCGGCCGATGGTCTCGGCGTCCAGGTCCCAGCGGCCCAGGATGGCGCGCACGTCCTCCTCGCGCCCCTCCTTCGCGACGACCAGCATCCGCTCCTGCGTCTCGCTGAGCAGGATCTCGTACGGCGTCATCCCCTTTTCGCGGACGGGGACCAGGGTGATCTCGATGTCCACGCCCGTGCCGCCGCGCGCCGCCATCTCGGTGGACGAGGAGACCAGCCCCGCCGCGCCCATGTCCTGGATGCCCACGATGTGGCCGCTGCGGATGAGCTCCAGCGACGCTTCCAGGAGCAGCTTCTCGGTGAAGGGGTCGCCCACCTGCACCATGGGCCGCTTGGCCTCGCTCTCCTCGCTGAGCTCCGCGCTGGCGAAGGTGGCGCCGTGGATGCCGTCGCGCCCCGTCTTCGATCCGACGGCCATGATCGGGTTGCCCACGCCGGAGGCCACGCCGCGGATGAGCTCCTCCTTCTTCATCAGCCCGATGGCCATGGCGTTGACCAGCGGGTTCCCCTCGTACGCGGCGTCGAAGTACACCTCGCCCGCGACGGTGGGGATGCCCACGCAGTTGCCGTAGTCGCCGATCCCCTTCACCACGCCGGCGAACAGGTAGCGCACCCGGTCCGCGTCGTCGCCGTCGATCTCGCCGAAGCGCAGGGAGTTCAGGCAGGCGATGGGCCGCGCGCCCATGGTAAAGACGTCGCGCAGGATGCCGCCCACGCCGGTGGCGGCGCCCTGGTACGGCTCCACCGCGGACGGGTGGTTGTGCGACTCGATCTTGAAGGCGACCGCCAGCCCGTCGCCCACGTCGATCACGCCGGCGTTCTCGCCCGGCCCCTGCAGCACCCACGGGGCGGCCGTCGGGAGCTTTCGCAGCAGCGGCTTGCTGTTCTTGTAGCCGCAGTGCTCGCTCCACATGGCGCTGAACACGCCCAGCTCGGTGTAGGTGGGCTCGCGGCCCAGGATACCCAGGATGAGCGAGTATTCGTGCTCGCTGATCCCGTGGTCGGCCACGAGCTCGGGGGTGATCGGCGGGTCGCCGGGACGGGGCTGGACGGGCATGAGTGCGAGAGTGCGAAAGTGCGAAAGTACGAAAGTGCCGAGTACCTAGTACCAAGTGCCGAGCGCGCGAACTCGCACCCGGCACTCGGTACTAGGCACCAGGTACTTTCTTTTCACGGATTCTTTGCGTCGTTGCGCCGGGCCCGCTCGGTGGCGGTGGGCTCGTTGGCGCGGTCCTGCCGCACGCGGCGGTTCTTCCGGTCCACGGAGGTCTCGCCGCGCGTGTCGGCGGCCTCGGTGTTCTCCGCAGGGTCGCCGGGCGCGCCGGTCTGCGGCAGCGGGCCGTCCACGTCCGGCGGGTTGGTGCCGGCCGCCGGCGCGGGGTTCGTGTCCGGCGGCGGGGTGGAGATGATGATGGTCGACGGCTCGCCCGGCCGGCCCTCGCGCGCCTGGTTCACGGGTACGGGCGGCACCGCGCCGTCGGCCGGCGGCGGGTCAGGCTGGGTGATGACGATGGTGGACGGCTCCCCGGGCTGCCCCTCGCGCGGCGCGTTGACGGGGACGGGCGCGTCCATCCGCGGCGCGGGCGTGGTGACCACGTCGGCAGGCGGCGTCGCGCCTTCCACCCGCACCCCGCCCACCCGCGCCCGGCCCTCGACCTCCGCCGGGGGCTCGTCCGCCGGTGCGTCCACCCGCCCGCCACGCTCGTCCGCGTCGGCCGCGGCGCCCAGCGCGTCGTCCGCGGCGGGGCCGGCGAAGCGGCGGCGCGCGGTGCGAAGGACGGCGGCCACCACGCGGTCGTTCTGGAAGAACACCACGTCGTCCGATCCGCAGCGCACGGGGCAGCCGTTCAGGTAGTACCAGTACGTCCAGTCGCCCTGGGCGCGCGTGGTCACGGGCGCGCCGAAGCGCTCGCGCACCTGCGTCGTCGTCATCCCCGGCGCGATAGTGACCTGCGCCAGGGCCGGCGTCGCGGCGGTGAGCAGCAGCGCCGCGCCGGCCAGCAGCATCGACTTCTTCATCGGGCACCTCCGGGTAAGAAGGAGATCAGTCCGCGGGTCGGAGACCAAGTGCCTAGTGCCAAGTGCCTAGTGCCAAGTGCCTAGTGGTGCCGTCTACTCGGTACTCGGTACTCGGTACTTGGTACTCGTGCTCGGTACTCGGTACTCGGTACTTCTTCCCCTCACACACTCCCGACCAGAAAATCCGCCACCGACTGGAACAATCCCAGCCCGTCCGTGCTTCCCAGCACGGGGTCGACCACGCGCTCCGGGTGCGGCATCATTCCCAGCACGTTCCCGGCCGGGCTGACGATCCCCGCGATGTTGCGGGCGCTGCCGTTGGGGTTGGACTCCGGCGTCAC
>DASUVG010000284.1:0-26754 GCA_036379135.1 Longimicrobium sp. | reverse complement strand
GCAGCAGCCCACGGCGCGCTACGACACCTCGCTGATGTACGAGATGCTGTCGGCGTTCCACAAGTCGCTGCGGGCCAGCTCCGGCAGCGGCGCGCTGTACTGGGCCATGCGGATGATCCAGTCCGGCGAGGACGCCAAGACCGTCTTTCGCCGGCTGATCGCGGCGGCGTACGAGGACGTGGGGCTGGCGGATCCGCAGGCCGGCATCGTCTGCGTGAACGCGATGCTCGCCTTCGAGCGGCTGGGGCTGCCGGAGGGGCTGCTGCCGCTCTACAACGCGATCCTGTACGTGGCCAACGCGCCGAAATCGAATCGGGCGTACATGGCGGGTGGCGCCGCGTCGCAGGCGGCCACGGAGCACGCCAACGCGCCCGTGCCGCTGGCCCTGCGGAATCCGACGACGTCGCTGATGAAGGAGTGGGGCTTCGGCGAGGGCTACAAGTATGCGCACGACTACGAAGGCGGCTACACGCCCCTGCAGACGCTGCCCGACGTGATTCAGGACGCGCGCTTCTACGAGCCCACCGACCGCGGCTACGAGCTCAAGATCGCCGCCCGCATGCGCGAGCGCGGCGATCCGGGGTGAGTCTTATTGCCGTCCCCTAACGGCTGTAATCCGGGAACACCGCACCCGGCCGCTGTGCCGCGAGCCAGCGTTGCGCGTGCGGCATCAACTCATCCAGAAGGGTGTTCAGGCCGGAGATCTGCTCGGCAGTCGGTGAGCCCGGCTCGTACGCCGACACCTTCCGCAGCTTGCGAATGCGGTCGGTGCGGATGTCGATCTCCTCCAACCCGTGAACGCCGAGCGCCGCCACCGCGTAGAACGTCGTGGCGTGATGCCCGTGCGCCTCGCGTTCGGTACCCGGCGCACGCCAGCACGGCCGTCCCCATCTGCAGCAGGGCCTGGTATCCCAGCACGTACTGGTTGTCGAGCGATGTCGTGCCGTGCCGGGCATCGCGAGCAGACGCGAGGGCTTTTTGCCACAGCGCGGCAACATTCGCATCCGGAGTGGACAACTCCTCGAGATGCCGCCCCTCCAGGAACTGCTGAATTCGTCCGGGTATGCTCATGGCGCGCTCTCCACGGCCAGCTGAACGTCGGCCTCGGTCCCAATGAGCCACAGCTTGGGCCTGCGGAAGACGTTGTCGATGAATGAACTGCCCGATTCGATCCGGCCGGCTAACTCATCGCGCGTCATCTGCACCACGCTGACTTCGCGCCCCAACAGGATTTCCGCGTCGATCGTCCGGCGGGCTAGCCGATTCTCCGGGATTCCTTCGTCGATCACGAACACGTCGACGTCGCTGTCTTCGCGCGTGTCACCCCGCGCGAAGGAGCCAAACACGAACGCGGCGCCGATCCCGGGAACGTCGGCCAGCGCGTTGCGAACCACGTCAACGGGGTCGGCAAGCTCCCGGATCAGGGCGCGCAGCGCACGCCAGCGCGGATTGCTCTCGACCAGCTCGTAGCGGACCAGGCGGCCTTCCGGGCGGCGGCGCACCACGCCCAGCCTCTCCAGGCGCGCAAGCTCCGTCTGAAGTGAGCGCGGAGTGAGGCCGGTGCGCCGCTGGATCTCACGCCCGTGCGGCGCATCGTCCGGGTGAACGGCGAAGTCGATGACCACGCGCGCCAACGCTCCCGACGCCAGCGTCGTCGAGAGCGCGTCCGTCCGCTTGGATGTGCGGGTACGGTTCCGCGGGCCAGATGACGAAAGAATTTCGGCGGTCGGCATCGTTCCTCCACGAGGTTTGCACGAAATTTGAGTGCAGAGATTCGGAGCGTCAAGGCTTGGCGTTGCCGCGCCTCTCCATCGGGCTCATATTCCGCGCCCTGACTACGGCCAGATCGCCTCAACACTTTGTCCGTGACTCCGAGCCCCCTCCGTCTCCTCCTGAACCTCGAAGCGCGGCGGCTGGCGGATCCGTTCCGGCAGCCGCGGCCGGGGGCGTGGATCGGCGTGGGGCTGCCGGCGCTGCTGGGGATCGCGGCGCTGTGGCTGGGCGCGGAATCCGTGCGCCCCGACCTGCGCGACGGAGACGGCGCGATCGCGCTGGGGCTGCTGGTCGCGGCGCCGATCGCGTTCTGGGCATACCCCATCCTCTTTCGCCCCGCGGATGACGCACTGCTGCGGCGCCTGGGCATCCCGGCGCGCGCGTCGTACTGGCTGCGCGCGGTGCGATTGGCGGCGCTGGCGCTGCTGATCGTGCTGCTGCTGATGATTCCCTACGTCGCGACCGGCACGCTGGGCGCGCGGCCGGTCGCCGTTGCGGTGACCGCCGCGCTGGTGGCGTGGGGGATGGCGCTTTCGTCGCTCACCGGCGCGGCGGAGACGATCGCGAACCCGGGGCGAAAGCTGGAGCTGACGTCGATGATGATGGGGCCGGATCCGGAGCTGGTGCGCGCCGGGCCGCTGGTGTGGGCGCCGCTGCCGGCGGTGATCTTCGGCGCGTTCGCCGCGCGGCTGGCGCTGGTGGGCGCGATGCCGCCGGTGGCGTGGGCGGCGGCGTTCGCGGCGCTCGCGGCGGCGCTGGCGATGCGGGGCGCGCGGCGGTTCGAGCGCGCGGCGCCGCGGTTCTCGCCGCAGGCCGGGGAGATGGCGTACGCGCCGGCGCCGGACGCGGGAGATGCGGGGCTGGTGATCGGGCGGGGGCTGGCGCGCGTCCTGCCTGCCCGCGCCGGGGCCGTCCGCGCGCGCGACGCGGCGGTGGTGGCGCGCCGGTTCCGCTGGGCCGGGCGCGTGGCATGGCCGGTCGCGGTGGTGTGCGTGCTCGCCATCCTGCGCGCGGGCGAGCGCCCGGCGGTGCAGGGGTGGGTGGCCGGCGCGGGCGCGGTGGTGCTGGCCATGCAGGCGACGGCGGTCATCGGCCTGGGGCGGATGGAGCGCGAGGGGCGGCGCTGGCTGGACCGCGCCGCCGGGCTCGCACCCGCGGACCGGCTGCTGGGACGCTGGGCGGCGGCGTTCGGGATGGCGCTGGCGCTGGTGGTCCCCGTCGGGATCACCTGGGCGCTGGTGCTGGGCGCCGGCGACGCGTGGATGTGGATCGCGGCGGCGGCGGCGAGCGCGCTGGTCGCATCCGCCGCCTCCCTGGCCGCGGCGGGACGATGACGATGCGGACGGACGAAGCGCCGCCGCTGGCGGTGGAGGGGCTGCGGAAGAAGTATCGGCGGGGCGTGGTGCTGGACGGCGTCTCCTTTGCGCTGCGGCCGGGCGAAGCGGTGGCGCTGCTGGGCTCCAACGGCGCGGGAAAGAGCACGCTGCTGGGCTGCGTGACGGGTGACAGGCTGCCGGACGGCGGCCAGGTGCGGCTGTGCGGGCACGATCCCTTCAAGGACCCGACCGCCGCGGCGGGGTGTATCGGCTTCGTCCCCGAGCAGCCGTTTCTGTACGGCGAGCTGACCGTCGGCGAGTTCCTGCAGTTCGTCGCGGCGGCGCGGCGGATGGACGCGTCCGCGGCTCGGGCGGAGTGCGCGCGGCTGCTGGACCTGCTGGGGCTTCACGGGGCGGAGGGCACGCTCTGCCGCGAGCTTTCGCAGGGGATGGGGCGCAAGACGTCCATCAGCGCCGCGCTGCTGCACCGTCCGCGCGTGCTTCTGCTGGACGAGGCGCTGAACGGCCTGGACCGCACCAGCGCCGAACGGCTGGTCGCGGAGCTGGATGCGCGGCGGGCAGAGGGCGCCGCGTTGCTGATCAGCAGCCACGACCTGGAGTTCGTGGGCGGATGGTGCGGGCGCGGGCTCCTGCTGGGCCCTGGCGGGCGCTGGAAGATGCTGGAGGGCGCGGAATGGGAAGCGTGGCGCCGGGCCCCATCGATCGAAATCGGATGAAGAAGGCCGTCGATCTGCTGAAGGAATCCTGCACTTCGCCGGGGCGTCGTGTACCCCGTGATGATCGTGGGCGGTGTGACGGCCGCGGTCCTCGGATCGCGGTGGCTGTACGCGCAGGATCCGCGGCTGGTCGCGACCGTCGAGGCGATCGGTATCTCCGGCGCGGTGATGGTCGCCGCCGCGGCGTACGCGGCGGCGGCCGCCTCCATACGCCTGCTGCGGCGGCGCGCGGAACCCGCCGCCATGCTCGTCGGCGACGAACGCGGGCGCCTGGAGGTACCGGCGGAGCGGCCGGCGGTCGAGCAGGTGAGGCAGGCCGATCCCGAACGCCGCGGGCCCGAAGTCGCGTGAGGGATGCGCGCCCGCAGGGGCGAGACACCGGCGCGCCGTGCACCGGCCCCGAGGAAACGATTCGAACCCTGGCGCGCCGGGGGCTCGACGCACCTGGGCACAGTCGTATCGTGCCCTGGTGCGCGCGCAGCCCGGCCCCCGCTCGCGGGGGACACGCCCAAACCGTGCAGTTCCATAGCAGTTCTGCACCACGAGGAGCAACGGACATGATCAAACGCACTACGTTGACGGCCGTCCTGGCCCTGATGACGCTCGCCTCCGCCTGCACCGGCTTCAAGAAGCCGACGATCGAGCTGGAAGGGATCTCGCTGGGGAGCGTGGGGCTGAGCGGCGGCACGCTGCTGGTGAACCTGCGGGTGGAGAACCCCAACTCGCTCGGCTTTCGCGCGGACGACCTGCGCTACGAGCTCTTTCTGCGCGCGCCCAACAGTGACGCGAGCTCGCCGCAGTGGGAGCGGCTGGCGGAGGGCACGTACGACGAGGAGATCGTGATCGGCGCCCGCGAGACGCGCACGGTGCAGGTGCCGGTGGAGTTCCGGCTGTCGCAGCTGGGACCGGCGGCATCGTCCGTGATGCGCAGCGGGCGGCTGGACTACCGCGCCACGGGGACGGTGCGGGTGCGCGCGGCCGGCTCGTCGCGCACGGTGCCGTTCAGCAAGACCGGGAACGTGATGCTGGGCAGATGACCATCGTCCGGCTGCAGAACGCGGGAAAGCAGTACGGCGACCGCTGGGTCTTCCGCAACGTCTCGTTCACCGTGGGCGCGCGGGAGCGGTGGGGGATCGTCGGACGCAACGGGGTGGGCAAGACCACGCTCTTCAAGGCCATCACGGGTGAGGATGAGCCGACGGAGGGCGAGATCTGGCGCCACCCCGGCCTGCGCTTCACCCTGCTGCGCCAGAACCGCGGCGAGCAGGGCGCGGCCACGGTTCACGAGGCTTCGCTGGAGCCGTTCGCGGATCTCATCGCGATGGAAGCGCGCATCAACGCGGAGCTGGAGGAGCTGGGCACGGTCGGGGAGCCGAAGGACGCCGAGCGCCTGCTGAAGTCGTACGACAGGCACGTGGAGGAATTCCGGCGCCGCGGCGGCTACGAGATGCGCTCCCGCGCCGATGCCACGCTGGAAGGCCTGGGCTTTCCGCCGGAGACGTGGGAAAAGCCGATCCGCGCGCTCTCGGGCGGCGAGCTGGGCCGCCTGCGGCTGGCGCAGACGCTGCTGGCCCAGCCCGACGTGCTGCTGCTGGACGAGCCCACCAACCACCTGGACCTTCGCTCCACCGAGTGGCTGGAGGAGTTCCTGCGCGGCTATCCGGGAACCGTCCTGGTCGTGAGCCACGACCGCGTGTTCCTGGAGCGGCTGGCGGACCACGTGCTGCACCTGGAAGAGGGGACGGCGTACGCGTACACCGGCGGCTACGACAGCTTTCTGGACCAGCGCGAGGCCCGGCGCGAGCTGCAGCGCAAGCAGTACGAGCAGCAGCAGGCGCACATCGCCCGCACCGAGGCCTTCATCCAGAAGTTCATCGCCGGCACCCGGACCAAGCAGGCCAAGAGCCGCCGCACGCTGCTCAACCGCCTGGAGCGCGTCTCCGCGGTGGGGCGCGACGAGAAGGCGATGGGGCTGCAGTTCGCGTCCGGCGGGCGCAGCGGCGGGGTGGTGATGCGGGTGGACGGCGTGCAGTGCGCGTACGGCGAGCGCGTGCTGTTCTCCCCGTTCAGCGCGGAGGTGTCGCGCGCGGAGCGGATCGCGGTCGTGGGCCCCAACGGCTGCGGCAAGTCGACGCTCATGCGGGTGCTGGCGGGCGTCGCGCAGCCGGAGCGCGGCTCGGTGACGATGGGGACGGGGGTGCGGCCGGCGTACTACCGCCAGGACTTTACGCACCTGGACCCGGACAAGAAGATCCGCGAGGAGGTGGCGGAGGCGGCGCCCTCGCTCACCTTTCCGGAGCTGCGCAGCCACCTGGGCCGCTTTCTGTTCACGGGCGACGAGCAGGAGGCGCGCGTGGGCGACCTTTCCGGCGGCGAGCAGGCGCGCGTGGCGCTGGCCAAGATCACGCTGCAGAAGGCCAACCTGCTGCTGCTGGACGAGCCCACCAACCACCTGGACATCGAGAGCCGCGAGGTGCTGGAGGAGGCGCTGGACGGCTACGAGGGGACGGTGATCCTCATCTCCCACGACCGCGCCACCCTCTCCGCCCTTTCCACCCGCGTATGGGCGTACGAGGACGGGCGGTTCGTGGATTATCCCGGCGGCTTCGACGACTGGCTGGACTGGAGCGCGCGGCGCAAGGCCGAATCCGCCGCCACCGCCGTCCTGGCCCGCACCGCCGAGCCGAAGCCGGGCTCCGCCCCGTCGGCCCAGCCCAGGACGTCGAACCTGTCCAAGAACGAGATCCGTCGCCGCGAGCGCGAGCAGCAGGCGCTGGAGGCGCGCATCGAGCAGATCGAGACGCGGATCGGCGAGATCGAGGCGGCGCTGGGCGACCCCGCGCTCTACGCCGCCGGCGCCGACCCCGCCCGCCCCGCAGCCCTCGCCGCCGAGCGCGACACCCTGACCGCCGAGCTGTCCGAGGCCTACGCCACGTGGGAGAGGGTAGGCGAGGAGCTTGCAGGCGTGTAGATTGCTCGGCGTGACGCTCTGGACAGGGGAGGGACGATGACGATCACGATTCCGGACGAAGTTCTCTTCGCCGCACGAATGACGGAGCCGGAGATGGCGACCGAGCTCGCCGTCATCATGTATCATAAGGGCGGGATGCCGCTCCAAGCAGCCGCGGAGGTAGCCCGGATGGGGCGCCGCCAGTTCGCACACCTGCTCGCGAGCCGCGACATCCACGTAGATCCGCGGCACTTCCAGGTCCAGGCCGCTGTGGACTGACATGGAACTCACGCTGAATTCCGGACTGAACGGCGCTCCGCGCCTCTCCGAGACCGAAGTGCGGAGGGAGCTGGCGATCGTGCTGTATCAGCGCGAAAAGCTGTCCCTGGGCCGTGCCGCCCAGCTCGCCGGGATGAAGAAGTTCGAGTTCAACGAGCTTCTCGCCGATCGCGACATTCCCATGCATTACGGGATGGCGGAACTGAAGCAGGATCTTGTTACGGCGCGAAGCCTCGCCGCGCGGTGATCGTCGTAAGCGACGCGTCTCCGCTCATCACGCTCGCCGGTGTCGGACACCTCCACCTGCTCCACGCCCTGTACGGCGAAGTGCTCATTCCTCCCGCGGTGTGGGAGGAGGTGATGCAGGACGAGCGGCCCGGAGTGCAGGATATTGTCTCCGCGCCATGGGTCCGAACGGTTCCGGTTGCTCAGAACTCGTTGCTGATGGCGCTGCAGACGGATCTGGACGATGGCGAGGCGGAAGCATTCGCGCTTGCGGCCGTGGTGCAGGCAGACCTCGTACTGGTAGACGAGCGACATGGCCGCAACGTCGCCATCTGGATGGGTTTTCGCGTGATGGGGGCTGCCGGTGTGCTGGTGGAGGCGAAAGCCCGGGGACTGCTGCTGGAGATTCGTCCCGTGCTGGACGAGATGCTGCGGGCAACACAGTTCCGTCTCGCCCGGCGCGGATCGGCGAGATCGAGGCGGCGCTGGGCGACCCCGCGCTCTACGCCGCCAGCGCCGACCCCGCGCGAGGCGAGGAGCTTGCAGGCGTGTAGATTGGGTGGAGGATACGCTCTGGTGAGCACCAAGTACGAAATCATCATCTACTGGAGCGCTGCGGACGATGCGTTCATCGCGGAGGTCCCGGAGCTGCCCGGATGCATGACGCACGGCGACACCCGCGAAGAAGCACTTGCCATGGCTGAGGATGCGATCCAGGGCTGGCTGGCGGTTGCTCAGGAATTTGGCGATCCCATCCCGGAGCCCAAGGGCCGCAAGCTGATGTACGCTTGAGGGGTTCCTGTGAACCCGCGTGAGCTGCCGGTCGCGGTGGATCGTGAGTTAGATGGGCGCTGGATTGCGGAAGTGCCTGCGATCCCCGGTGCAATCGTCTACGGCTCGTCTCCTGAGGATGCGATAGCGGTTGTGCGGCGGCTTGCGGAGGACGTGATCGAAGACCGGCGGGTGCATGGCGAGCCGCTCCCGAACTCGGGTTGCGAGCGGGGTGCTGACGAATTGAGCGAAGTCATCGGGCTGGCGACGGGGAATGACTCCGCGCCAGAGAATTTGCCGGAGGAACGGTTATCAACTCGCGAGAACTGATCGAGCTGGCGGAGCCCAGGGAGAAGGCCATCCTGGTGGGCGCGCCGCTGAAGTCGCAGGCGGCGGAGGTCACCGAGGAGCACCTTCAGGAGCTGGAGCGCCTGGCCGACACGGCAGGGGTGGACGTGCTGGACTCGTTCGTCCAGCGCCTGGACCATCCGCACCACAAGTTCTTCATCGGCGAAGGAAAGGCCGGGGAGCTCAAGGAGTTCGTGGAGTCGGAGGGCGCCACGCTCATCCTGTTCGACGACGAGCTTTCGCCGGCCCAGGGGCGCAACCTGGAGCGCATCGTGGGCACGCGCATCATGGACCGCGCGGAGCTCATCCTGGACATCTTCGCCACGCGCGCGCGCAGCAGCGAGGCCCGCGCGCAGGTGGAGCTGGCGCAGCTGCAGTACATGCGGCCGCGCCTGACGCGCATGTGGAGCCACCTTTCCCGCAGCCGCAGCGGCCCCGGCATGCGCGGCCCCGGCGAAACGCAGCTGGAGACGGACCGCCGGCTGATCGACCACCGTATCGCGCGGCTCAAGGACGAGCTGGAGCACATCGCCCGGCAGCGGCAGACGCAGCGCAAGGGCCGCAAGGGGCAGATGCGCGCGTCGCTGGTCGGCTACACCAACGCGGGCAAGTCGTCCATCCTGCGCAAGCTGAGCGGGACGGAGGTGTTCGTGGAGGACCGGCTGTTCGCCACGCTGGACCCCACCACGCGCGCCATCGACGTGGGCGAGGGCTCCGAGGTGCTGCTGACGGACACGGTGGGGTTCATCCGCAAGCTCCCCCACCACCTGGTGGCCTCGTTCCGCGCCACGCTGGAAGAGGCGGCGGAGGCGGACCTGCTGCTGCACGTGATCGATGCCTCGCACCACGCGTGGGAGGAGCAGATGGACGTGGTCCGCGAGGTGCTGGCGGACCTGAAGCTGCGCGACCGTCCGACGGTGCTCGTCTTCAACAAGACGGACCGCCTGACGCACGACGAGGAGCAGGCGCTGCGCGAGCGCACCTTCCCGGAGCCATCCATCTTCGTCAACACCATCGAAGAGGGTGGGCTGGAGCCGCTGCGCGTGCTGCTGCACGACGAGGTGCGCAAGATCCGCCCGGACGTGGAGCTCACGCTGTCGTCGTCGCAGGGCGGGCTGCTGGCGGAGATCTACCGCGAGGGCGAGGTGCTGGAGCGCGAGGACAAGGGCTCCGAGATCCACCTGCGCGCCCGCCTGCCCAACGCGGCCCTGGGCCGCCTGCGCAGCCGCGGCGTGAAGGTCTACGGCGGCGGATGAGAATTATGGAATGAGCTGAACCGGCAGGGCGAGCACGGCGAGGGCCGGGTCCGCCAGGAACTCGGCAACCGCGGGAAGTCCCTGACGAAGGAGTGCTTCAACAGCGTCTGCCTGGCAGTTCCCGAGGCGGATCCAGATGAGTTTGGGGGGCGGACCGAGCAGCATTGCGAGCTGCTGAAAGTCTGCGTCCTTCGAGACGATGGCGAATCCTTCACGAGCCGCGAACTTCCAGATCTCTTGATCGTCTGTCTGGTCAAGCCCGAGCCGGCGTACATGATCCGAGCCCGGATACACATCCGCGAGCCGCCGGACCAGCTTGAACGAGAGATTCTGGTCGAAGAGAAGCCTCACAGCCCTGCGACGCCCATCACCTTACGCGGAATGTCTGCCGCGAAGGCGAGAGAGGCTCGGATGTCCTCGGGCTGGAGCTCCGGGAAATCGTCGATGATCTCCGCCTCCGTCATTCCCGACGCGAGATAGTCGAGGACGTCGTAGACAGTGATGCGCATGCCGCGAATGCACGGCTTTCCGCCGCGCTTCCCTGGCTCGATGGTGATGCGGTCGTGATAGTCCATAGCTGCACCTTAGGCCAGAGATCAAGAAAGGTCAAGTATACCTATACCAACTTCGGCGCCGGCTCAAGTCGCCGCGCACCTGTGGATCGTGGGGGCGGGGCGGACGGGGCTCGCGCTGGGGCTGCGGCTGCACCGCGCGCACGCGTTCGGGCGGCTGACGATGACGGGCCGCCGCGAGCATCCCCGCGACAATCCGCTCTTCGGCGGCGATCCGCCGGCGGCGGAGTACCGGTCGTCCATCGAGGACGCGCCCGCTGATGCCGACGCCATCGTCATCGCCGTGCCCGACGCGGCCATCGCGGAGGTGGCGGGTCGGCTCGCATCCATCGACCTCCCCTCATCCATCCCCATCCTGCACACCAGCGGCAGCCGGTCCACCGACATCCTGCAGCCGCTCGCGGATCGTGGGCATCCGACGGGCTCGGCGCATCCGCTGGCGGCGATCGCGGAACCGGTCTCCGGGGCGGACCGGCTGGCGGGGGCCACGTGGGGGGTGGAGGGGGACGGCGCGGCGCGGGCGCTGGCGGAGCGCATCGTCCACGCGTGCGGCGGGCACGCGCTGCAGATCGCGCCGGGGGGCAAGCCGGCGTACCACGCGGCGGCGGTGTTCGCCAGCAACTACGCGGTGGCGCTTCTTTCCGTGGCGGAGCGGTTGATGGAGCAGGCGGGGGTGGACGCGGCGGACGCGCGCCCCGCGCTGGCGGCGCTGGCCGCGGGCGCGGTGGAGAACGTGGGCGCGCGCGGGCCGGCGGCGGCGCTCACGGGGCCCGTCGTCCGCGGCGACGTGGAGACGGTGGCGCTGCACCTGGGCCGGTTGTCGGCGGACGAGCGGGCGCTATATTCCCTGCTCGGCCGCGAGGCCCTTCGGCTGGCGCGCCGGGCGGGGCTGGACGACGCGGCGGCGGAGCGAATGGGAGCACTGCTGGGGGAGGGGAGTTGAGGCTCTACGTCAACATCGACCACGTGGCCACCGTGCGCCAGGCGCGCGGCACCGACGAGCCGGACCCCGTGCGGGCGGCCGTCCTGGCGGAGCTGGGGGGCGCGGACGGCATCACCGTGCACCTGCGCGAGGACCGCCGCCACATCCAGGACCGCGACGTGCGCCTGCTGATGGAGACGGCGCGCACCGTGGTGAACCTGGAGCTGGCGGCGGCGTCCGACGTGCTGGCGCTGGCGGAGGAGTGGCGCCCGCACCAGGCCACGCTGGTGCCCGAGCGGCGCGAAGAGGTGACCACGGAGGGCGGCCTGACCTTTGGCGACGCGACGCGCGCGGGGCTGGCGGAGGCGACGCGCCGGCTGAAGGACGCCGGCATCCGCACCTCGCTCTTCATCGACCCCGACCCGGAGAGCGTGCGCGCCTCGCTGGACCTGGGCGCGGACGCGATCGAGCTGCACACGGGCGAGTACGCCAACACGCGCGGCGCCGAGCGGGACGCGCAGCTGGGCCGACTCCGTCGTGCCGCGGCGCTGGGCCGCTCCCTGGGGCTGGCCGTCCACGCCGGGCACGGGCTCACGTACGAGAACGTGACGCCGGTGGCGGCGGTGGAGGAGATCGAGGAGGTGAACATCGGCCACTCCATCGTGAGCCGCGCCGTCTTTACCGGCCTGGAGCGCGCCGTCCGCGAGATGGCGGACATCCTGCGCCGCGCCCGCCGCTGAACCCCCCACCCGGACCCGTCTCCATGGCCCAACCGCTCAGCGAATACTTCACGCTGGAAGCCGGCGAGTACCTGGACCAGATGGACGCGCTGCTGGCCGGCAGCGACCGGCCGGACCCGGTGCGCTTCTTTCGCCTGGCGCGCGGCGTTCGCGGCAGCGCGCAGCTGGCGGGGGCGGCGCCGATCGCCGAGGTGGCGGAGCGGCTGGAGGACGGGGCGCGCGCCATCCGCGACGGGCTGCTGCAGTGGACGCCGGAGGTCCGCGACCGCGCCCGCCGCACGGCGGACGACCTGCGGACGCTGGTGGAGGCGCACGGCAGCTGGACCACGGCGGAGGACGAGCGCGCGGCGGTGGCGGCGGAACGCTGGTCGGACGTGCGCGGCGGCCGGCGCCGCAGCGACGGCCCGGGCGACGGCGACGCGCTGTTCGACTTCGTGCGCCGAGAGATCGGCGGGGTGGTGGCGGAGATGGACCGGGCCCTGGCCGACCTGGTGGCGGCGCCGGAAGGCCGCGAGCCGCTGCGCGTGGTGCTGCGGCGGATGCGGCCCGTGCGCGGGGTGGCGGGGATGGAGACGCTGGCGCCGGTGCTGGAGGTGCTGGAGGGGATCGAGGACACGGCGCACGAGGTCCTGGGCCGCACCTCGGCGGTGACCCCCGCGGAGCTGGACCTGCTGGCCGCGGGGGCGGCGGGGCTGCGCGCGGCGGCGGCGTCGCTGGAGGGCGGCCGGGCGCCGGGGGAGTCGGCGGAGCTGACGGCGTTCCGCGAGCTGCGCGACCGGGTGGAGGAAGCCTCCGCCGCGGGCGACGACGCGGAGGTGGTGCCGCTGAGCCGGCTGTTCTCGGACGAGCCGGGGGCGCACCTGGTCTCGTCGCCCATGGCGCCGGCGCCGTCGGGGGACGGGATGACGCCGGAGGTGGAGGCGTTCCTGCGCATCGAGGCGACGGGGTTCCTGGACCGCGCCGAAGGGCTGCTGGCGGGCCAGCCGGCTCGGCCGCGGCGCTTTGGCAAGGTGGCGCGCGAGGTGGCGGAGCTGGCCGCCAGCGTGCGCGAGCTGGCGGGGACGTACGGCGTGGCGGCGCTGGCGACGGCGGCGGAGCTGGCGGGGAACCGGCTGCGCGCGGCCGGCTCGCCGGAAGAGGCGCGCGACGCGCTGCTGGGGCTGCGCCATTCGCTGCCGGGCGCGCCGCCGCAGCCGGCGGCGGCGCCCGCGGCCCCGTCCGCGGTCGCGGAGACGGCGGAGCAGGCCCAGGCCGCCGCGCCCCCCGCGGAGGAGCCGCGGGGGGAGGAGGAGGGCGTGGTGCCGGTGGAGACGCTGCTGTACGCGCCGGACGAGGCGCTGCGCGAGGCGCTGGCGCTGCGCGGGCGCATCGAGCAGCTGGGGGGCGGCCGCGGCACGCCGCTGGGCGACGCGGTGGACGAGCTGTTCGGCCTGGTGGAGCTGGGGCTGGCCGGGCGCGCCTGATCTTTTCGTCAAGGACATTACCCTTCTCGCGATGAAGTCATCCCTGAAGGCGGTCGTCGGGATCGCGGCGACCGTCTTTTTTCTTTGGCTGGCGCTGCGCAACGTCGACTGGAACGACGTGGCGGCGCACGTGCGCAATGCCGACTGGCTGCTGCTGTCGGCGGCGGTGATCGTCTCCACGCTGGGGATGCACATCCGCGCGATGCGGTGGAAGCCGCTGCTGGAGCCGGTGGCGCCTGGGGTCGCCTTCCGCCCGCGCATCGCCGGCGTCTTCATCGGCTTCGCGGCGAACAACGTGTTCCCCGCGCGGCTGGGCGAGTTCGCGCGCACCTGGGTGCTGGCGCGCGAGGCGAAGGTGCCGCTGACGGGCGCGTTCGCCTCGCTGGTGCTGGAGCGCGCGCTGGACGGCATGGTGATGATCGTCTTTCTGCTCGTGACGATGTCGATGCCGGCGTTTCCGGAGATCGGGGCCAGCGGCGACAACGTGCGGGCCGGCGTCCGCATCGTGACGGCGATCACGGCGGTGGGGCTGCTGGTGCTGCTGCTGATGGCGTTCCAGCCCCGGCGGATGGTGGGGATCGCGGAGCGGGTGGCCAACGCGGTGCTGCCGCGCGCCTTCCGCCGCCCCGTGGTGGACGCGCTGCACGCCTTCATCGCCGGCCTGCACGTGCTGCGCAACCCGCGGCTGCTGGCGGTCTCCGTGGCGTGGGCGCTCTTTCAGTGGCTCTTTCTGGCGACGTCGTTCGTCCTGGCGTTCCGCGCGTTCGGGATCACGGAGCCGGGGTTCCTGGGCGCCGTCTTTCTGCAGTCGGTGATCGCGGTGGCGGTGTCGCTGCCGGCCGGGCCCGGCTTCTTCGGGCCGTTCGAGGCGGCGAGCGTGTGGGGGCTGGGGCTGTGGGGGGTGGATGCGTCGCGCGCCGCCTCCTTCGCCATCGGGCTCCATCTCGGTGGATGGTTCACGGTGACGCTGGGTGGTGCGTACTACGCGGCGAAGCTGAACCTGCGCTGGCGCGACCTGGGACGCGCGGAGCAGACGGTGGAGAAGGCGGTGGAGACGGACCTGGGTCCCGATGCGCGCCCTGCCTGACGCCGCGGAGGTCGCCGCGCCGGCGAAGGTGAACCTCTTTCTCCGCGTCCTGGCGCGCGAGGAGGGCGGCTACCACGCGCTGGAGACGCTGTTCTGCGCGCTGTCGCTGGCGGATACAGTGCGCGTGCGGCGCGGCGCGCCCGGCGTCCGGCTGCACGTGGAGGGCGGGGTGGATACGGGGCCCGCGGCGCGCAACCTCTGCGTACGCGCGGCGGAGCGGTTCTACGCCGTGGTGGACGAGGCGCCGTCCATCGACATCCATCTCACCAAGACGATTCCCTCGGCGGCGGGGCTGGGGGGCGGCTCGTCGGACGGGGCGGCGGCGCTCCGCGCGCTGAACGCGCTGCACGGCGAGCCGCTGGACCGCGCGGCGCTGCTGCGGATGGCGATCGAGCTGGGGAGCGACGTCCCGTTCTTCCTGAGCGGATCGGCGCTCGCGCTGGCGTGGAGCCGCGGCGAGCGCCTGCTGGCCCTGCCGCCCCTGCCGCCGCGCCCCGCGATCGTCGCCCACCCCGGCGTGGCGATGCCCACGGCGGAGGCGTTCCGGCGCATCGCGGAGCGGCGGGGCGGGGAACATGCGCCGGACGCGCGGTCGCTCGGCATCGACCAGCTGCGGGACTGGGATTCCGTGGCGGCGCTGGCGGAGAACGACTTCGAGGCGGTGGTGGCGGAGGAGATTCCGTTCATCCACCTGGCCACCTCCGCGCTGCGGCAGGGCGGCGCGCGGATCGCGATGATGGCGGGGAGCGGGTCCAGCGTGTTCGGCGTCTTCGATGCGGAGGAGGCGCGCGACGCGGCGCTGGAGCGGATGCGCGGGCTGCGGATGCGCGCGTGGGGGGCGCGCACCCTGGATGCGGAGCCGGCGGTGCGGGTGGAGTGACCCGGCGACGGGCGATCGCGCCGGGTGTGCGCGTCGGGCGGATGAATCCGCGGCTGGAAAAGCGGGAAGCCCCGCACGGCGCGGGGCTTCGAGATCAGCGCGGTGGCCGCGGCGGCTCGCCGGGCACGATGGCGCTCACCGCGGAGCCGGGCCGGCCAGCCAGTATTCGCCGGGGCAGCGCGTCTGTGCCAGCGAACGGTCGCGGGCGGAGAGGTTCGCGTAGTCGTGCGACGGCACGTAGCCCCCGCCAAAGCTCGTGACGGCGCCGATCTTCGCGAGCTCGCGCCCGGCGCCGTCCTTCACATACAGCGCGCCGTCGCGACTCTCGAGGGTGGAGCCCACCGGCCAGATGACGGTCGCGGGCTGCGCGCTCTCCAGCCGCAGGCACCCCTGCGCGTCGCGGACCACGCGGCCCTGGAAGAGCGCGTCCATGTAGCCGGCCGGAAGCTCCGACTCCGCCAGGAAGACGGTCGCGTCCGGGTCTTCGTTGCCGGTCAGGTTGGGCTCGGGCCCCAGGTCGCCGCCGCACGCCGCGGCGAGGGAGAGCAGGACGGCAAAAAGGATGGGGCGGCTCATGACGTGCCTCCGGTCGAGCGGGAATGACGTTCGCGCTGGCTTCCACGCCCCTCAGAACGTGCGACCGGGTGGGATGTGACAGGGCGAAATGGCCATCCGGGGCGCCCGTCGGGCGCGGTTTTGCCGCTCGTCACGCGAGGTGATCCGCAGGCACGCTGGATGGTGCCGCTGGCCCGGATTTCGTCGTCCGGCATCGGGTTGACCGAAACGGACGGGCTGGATTACCTTTGATGCGCGCGGAGGTCAGGTCCCGGCCCGGCCTCCGCGTATCGTTGCCCCCTGGTGTAATGGCAGCACAGCGGTCTTTGGAACCGTTAGTAGAGGTTCGAATCCTCTGGGGGCAATCTGCCGCAAGGTCTCTTTTGTAGAGCCTTGCGGCTTTTGTTTACCACCCACGAACAGGCCACTCGAGAACTGTTGTCCGGCGAGGCTGGCCGTCTGCTGACAATCCGGCGGCTGCCGCGCCCGAGCGACCCAAAACTGTTTATCCTGAATACCTGCGCCCAATAATATTATTAAGCGGATGGCTTTAGCCGAGCGCGACGACTACCGCTAGTGACATGCTGTTTGTAAGATAGTCTACAAAATGTAGAATGTTGTGCACAGAGGGTGAACTCCGGATTCCTTGTACCTCTCAGCAGCCTGAACATGCCCGGAGAGAAATACTCGGCGATTTTTGAAATCGCCGTGGACAATCACGGTTATCTGACGGTGGAGCAGGCGCGCGACGTGTCGGTCGCGCCCAAGACGCTCCACGCAATGACCCGTCGTGGGACATTGGAACACGTGAGTAACGGAGTATACCGTGTCTCGGCGATCCCTCCATCGCCTCACTCTCAATTTATGGAAGCAAGCCTCTGGCCTAGACATTTGCAAGGAGTGATTTCCCACGAAAGTGCTCTCGTGCTGCACGACCTATCGGACGTTAATCCTGCGAAGATACACATCACTGTACCTCGAAGCCATCGGATTATGCGAAAGGTTCCGCCGCTGTATGTTGTTCACCACGCGGACTTGGTCGCGGATGAAGTGGAGTATGTAGACGGAATTCCGGCTACGTCCCCGTTCCGGACCGTTCAGGACTGTTGCAAGGCACACCTTGGTCCTGCGCTGATCCGCCAAGCGTTGGAAGATGGGCTCCGGCGGGGTGTATTTAGCGCAGACCAAACAGAACGACTGGCATCCGAATGCCTGCCGGGAGGCTTGTTGCGGTGACGAGACAAGAGCGACTTCGCCGGCCGGCAACCCCGCAGACGAAGTCTGCGCTTGAACAGATGGTAGGCCGGTACTCGAAACATTATGAGATTCCCCAAGCACGAATCCGGAATTGGATATCCTTTATGGTCCTTGCCGGAGCCCTTGAGAGGGTGCACGACGGCACCGGCGCAACTGCTTTCGTATTGAAAGGCGGTGTAGCGCTCGAACTCAGGCTCCGTCTGCGGGCTCGTGCAACGAAGGACTTTGACACGATGTTCCGGGAACAATTCGGTGAAATGGTCGAAACGTTAGATGCTGCCTTGGAACAGCCTTACGGAGATTTCAGTTTTGCTCGTCGTGGAGAGATCATGGAACTGGGCGGGAAGGCAAAACGCATTGAGATTCGGGTCCAGTACCGCGGTAAGCCTTGGGCGACGGTGCAAACGGAAGTTTCTGGTGGAGATGGGCAAGACATCGAGGCTGAGCAAATTCCAGCGACGGATTTGTCAGAGCTCGGCCTTGATGGTCCCGCCTTTATTCACTGTCTGTCGGCCCGTTTTCAGATTGCGCAGAAGATTCACGCGGTTACGTCACCACCGCGCGCCGGGCATCCGAACGACCGGTACCGGGACCTTGTTGATCTGTGGCTTCTGCGTGAGCTCGGAACCGATTTGTGGCTGTTGCGCCAAGCGTGTGAGGAAGTCTTCTTCCGCCGAGGAATGCACCCGTGGCCGCCCGAGTTGCAGGTTCCGGAGCACTGGGCTGATCCGTTCGCGCGTTTGGCGCGTGAGGTGGGTCTGCCCACGCAGAATGTTGAGGAAGCCGCGGGCGCTTTGCGAAATTTCATTGCGGAGATCGCAGCCGCGGACGGGGCGGATTGACCATGCGGTCGCTCGTCGTTGCCCTTGGTGTAATGGCAGCACAGCGGTCTTTGGAACCGTTAGTAGAGGTTCGAATCCTCTGGGGGCAACTGGCCCCAGGCCGATGCGAGAGCACGGTCTGGGGCTTTTTCATGTCTGCTGGCCCCCGCCGATTGCCCCCAGGCCTCAACGAAACACCAATACCGCCACCCCGCGTGCGACTTTTTGAACGTGTGTCCGACTGATATCCTGCGAGACCTGCCTTTGTCCCCGTAGACGATCATGAGAAAAGTCAAAGTCCTGTTCTTCGCCGCCGACCCGCTCTCGACGTTGCCGAACGGTGCGCCCAGGCTGCTGCTGGATGAAGAGGTCAGGCGAGTCCAGAAGCGCGTCAATTCCGCTGTGTTCGGCAACCTGCTGGACTTCGACTGGCAGCCGGCCGCCACCGTTGGCGATCTGCAGCAGAAGCTGGAGGGGACGCGTCCGCAGATAGTTCACTTTAGCGGTCACGGCGGGAGCAGGGGGCTGGTGCTGGCCGGTGCGGACGGCAAGCCGCGCTATGTCGACGCGGCGGTGCTCCGTGAGCTGTTTCAGAAAGATCCCGGCGCCATCAAGCTGGTGGTCCTGACCGCCTGCAACTCCCTCCCGCAGGCGGAGGCGATCATGGAGGTGGTGGGCTGTGCGATCGGTGCAAACGACCGGATCTCGGACGACGCCTCGATCGAGTTCAACGCGAAGTTCTACAGCGCGATCGCGAGCGGCCGGTCGGTGCAGGATGCGTTCGAGCGGGCACGCATGGCGCTGAGGCTGGGGCATCCTGACGAGGCGGAGATTCTGCAGCTTCTCCACCGGGATGAGGTCGATCCCGCGAAGATCGTCCTGGTGTCCCGCTTTCGTCGCTTTGCACTGGCTGGAGCAATCGCTACGGCCGCGCTTATCACCGCAGGTGTCTTCCTCCCTCCGGAGAAACTACCGCCGCCGCCGAGTGGCACCCTGCGTCTCGGCGACTGCACGACGAGCGCGACGGCATCCACGGCCGCGTTGTCCCGGTCTCCAGTGGTGGCTTCTGCGGAGCAGGCGACCTCATCCCAGGCCGCGACGAGCCTGGATCAGGCAAAGGCGTTCTGCCGTGCCGGAAATTACGATTCTGCCTTCGTCTACTTCAAGGAAGCAGCGGGGGAGGACGATCCTGAAGCGATGTCGTTCCTGGCAATTGCATACCTGAGCGGGGCGGGAACAAAGCCAGACACGGCTCTGGCCATACATTGGCTGGAGCAGGGAGCGAAGGAGAAGCGCGACCCGCGTGGTATGAACGCGCTGGCAGTCCTGTATGAGAACGATGAACGGATGAACGCGCGGTACTACTGGGCCCGGCGATGGTATGAGAACGCCGCGGAAAAGGGCTTCGCGGAGTCGATGCGCAACCTGGGTAGACACTACCGCATGGGACTCGGCGTAGCCCGCAGCGACTCGATTGCGCTGGACTGGTACCAGAAGGCCGCCAGGGAGGGCTCCGCGGAGGCCCTGGTCGACATCGGACGGATGCACGAAGAGGGGCTCGGTGGGGGCAAGCGTAATCCCGCTCAGGCGCTCCGATTGTACGGCGCGGCCGCGGAAGCCGGATCACCGCTCGGCATGAACATGCTGGGCCGCGCCTATCAGGAAGGGATCGGGACGCCCCCGGACTTCGGCCAGGCGCACGCCTGGTACTTCAAGGGCGCGTGTGCGGGCTCCGCCGAAGCGATGACCAACCTCGGCCTGCTGTATCAGCACGGCTTCGGCGTGCCGGCCGATAGGGACGAGGCGGTGGCGTGGTTCAAGCGGGCCGCCGATGCCGGATCTTCCGTCGCGGCGACCAACCTCGCCAGGCTGAAGCGACGCGGCGTGAGGAAGGTGATTGCCTTGCTGGACGGGCCGAGCTCGAGCTTTCCCGCGAGCTGCGCCGCCCCCACGCCACGGCAGGAGCCGCAAACCTCGCTGCGGTGACGGGGTGACTCTGCAGAGACTGGTCACGTCAGGGAAGACGACACAACCGCGCCGGAGGACCATGGGTTCTCCGGCGCGTCGTCGTCTGCTACCTGCGTCGTGACAGGCGGGTGCACAACGTGCTATGGCGTGCGCACCCATCTTCCTGGACACCGTGCCACTGCCGGTGGCCGCGGCTCGATCTTTGTTCTGCGGGATCGAATTCTCCCTTCCCCTCAGGGTTTTTTGGGGGGGAAGGGCCAGGGATGGGGGCGCGGCGGGTCGCGATGAAGCCGCGGCTCGCCCGATCGAAATCCGAGACCGAAGCCATGAAGCGAATCCTGACCCTCGTCTTCCTCGCCGGCGCGCTGCCGGCGATGGCCGCCGGACCCGCGCTGCGCAGCGCCGGCGCGCAGCAGCCGCTTCCGCCAGCGCGGACGGCCGCCTCGCCGCGCGTGGAAAGGCTGCTGGCGGCGATGACGCTGGAGGAAAAGGCCGGGCAGATGACGCAGCTCACCATCGCGGCGGTGGCGGCGGAGGGCGGGCCGGCGCGCGACAGCATCCGCATCGACCCCGCGAAGCTGCGCGAGGCCGTGGTGCGGCGGCACGTGGGGTCGCTGCTGAACGTGGTCGGCGGCTCGCTGTCCGTGGAGGGGTGGCACGCGCTGATTGGGCAGATCCAGGGGATGGCCATGCGCGAGACGCGCCTGGGCATTCCCGTGATCTACGGCATCGACTTCGTGCACGGGGCCAACTACACGCGCGGCGGCACCATCTTTCCCCACAACCTGGGAATGGCGGCCACCTTCAACCCCGCGCTGGCGCGCCACGCGGCCGAGATCACCGGGGACGAGGCGGTCGCCAGCGGCCTGCCCTGGAACTTCGCGCCGGTGCTGGACGTGGGGCGCAACCCCGTCTGGCCGCGCTTCTACGAGACGTTCGGCGAGGACCCGCTGGTCGCGTCGACGCTGGGGGTGCAGGCGGTGGAGGGGATGCAGCGCGGCGGGCGCGTGGCGGCCACGCTCAAGCACTACTTGGCGTACAGCGCGTCGCGCACGGGCCACGACCGCACGCCCGTGGAGCTGAGCGCGCGCGGCGTGCGCGAGAACTACCTGCCGCCCTTTGCCGCCGCCGTGCGCGCCGGCGCCCGCACCGTCATGGTGAACTCCGGCGAGATCGATGGCGAGCCGGTGCACGCCAGCCGCTACTGGCTTACCGACGTGCTGCGGACGGAGCTGGGCTTTGCCGGCGTCGTCGTAACCGACTGGGAGGACATCTACTACCTCCACACCCGCCACCGCGTGGCGCCGACCATCAAGGACGCGGTGCGGATGGCGATCGAGGCGGGCGTGGACATGAGCATGACGCCCAGCGACTTCCGCTTTACCGACGCGCTCATCGAGCTGGTGCGCGAAGGGGCGATCCCGGAGAGCCGCATCGACCAGTCCGTCCGCCGCATCCTGACGCTCAAGGAAGAGCTGGGGCTGTTCGACCGGCCCTTTCCCGACGCCACACTGCGCGCCGGCTTCGCCACGGAAGCGTCGGCGCAGGTGGCGCGGCAGGCGGCGCGCGAATCCATCACCCTGCTCAAGAACGAGGGCGGCATCCTTCCGCTCAGGCCCGACGCCAGGATCCTGGTCACGGGCCCCGCCGCGCAGTCCATGACGGCGCTGAACGGGGGATGGACGCACACCTGGCAGGGGACGGACGCGTCGCACTTTCCCGAGGCGCCGCGCACGGTGCTGGAGGCCATGCTGCGCCGCGGCCGCGACGTTCGCTACCTCGCCGGCAGCGGCTTTACCCAGTCCGGCGACGTGGACGCGGCGGCGCGGCTGGCGGCGGACGCGGACGTGGCGGTGGTGGTCATCGGCGAGGACGCGTACGCGGAGGGCGTGGGCGACATCGCCGACCTTACGCTCCCCGAGCCGCAGCTCAGGCTGGTGGAAGCGATACAGGCCACGGGCACGCCTACGGTGCTGGTGCTGGTGGAGGGGCGTCCGCGCATCATCCGCCGCGTGGCGGACGCGGCGCGGGGCGTGGTGATGGCGTACTGGCCCGGGATGCACGGCGGCGAGGCCATCGCGGAGGTGCTGTTCGGCGAAGCGAATCCCGGCGGAAAGCTGCCCTTCACCTATCCGCGGCACCCCAACGAGCTCGTGACGTACGACCACAAGCTCACGGAGACGCTGAGCCCCCGCTTCGAGGGCGCGGGATACCGGCCGCAGTGGCCGTTCGGGCACGGGCTCAGCTACACCACCTTCGCCTACAGCGGCCTGCGCCTGGGCGCCGCGCGGATGGACACCGCCGGGCGCATGACGGTGCAGGTTACCGTGGCGAACACGGGCGGCAGGGCGGGGGAGGAGACAGTGCTGCTCTACACGCGCCAGCACTACGCGGCGATGACGCCGTACACCCGCCGGCTGCGGGCATTCCAGAAGGTGCGGCTGGAGCCCGGCGCGTCGCGCACCGTCACCTTTACCCTGGCGGCGGACGACCTGCGCTACGTGGGGCGGGACGGGCGGATGGTGCTGGATCCGGGCACGTTCGACGTGATGGTGGGCGGCCTCACCGGCACCTTCCACGTCACTGCGGGTGCGCGGACGCCGCCGGGAGCGCGCTGATCCCAATCCTCGAAAAAGAATGGTCGCACGCGGAGACGCGGAGGACGCGGAGAGACGCTTCTCTCCGCGTCCTCCGCGTCCAGGGGTGAGACCGAATCCGCAAAAAGACTGGGTCTCACACAGCACAGAGTCAACGGAGTTAACAGAGTGAAGCCTCGGCGAAATGACCGCTCTTCGTGCCGCATCGATCGTTTACCAGCGATCGGATGAATCGCGGAGTACATCGCGCGGCACGAGAAAACTCTGTTGACTCTGCTAACTCTGTGTGAGGCTTATTCTTTTAGCGGATACGGTATGAGACAGCGTCTCCCGGCGGCTCGGGTGCGCGGACGCTACATCCGCGGCGGCTCCCCCGCGCCGACGGTCGGCGGGGCCTCCGCCGCGTCGCCGCGGACGATGCGGGGCACGGCCACGCGCGCCGGCTGCTCGGAGCCGCGCAGCAGCTGGTTCTTCTCCAGGAAGGTGTGCAGGTAGCCGTCCACCTGGTGCCGCCGCGCGCTGGCCTTTACGCGGTCCTTGATGGTCTCGCGCGCCTGGTCGTCGTCCGTGGTCTTGATGGCCTCGGCCATGGCGAACAGCGCCTGCTTGCTGCGCCGGCGGTCGATGTGCATCCACGCCAGCAGCCCCAGCACGACCGCCCCCACAACGCCCATCAGGGCGCCGGTGATGCGGTTGAGAAAGGGCTTGCTGCTGGTCTCCGCGGCCTTTACCCCGCTCTGCACGGCCGACGACACGATGCTGTCGATGGCCTGGCGCAGCGGGCCGCGCGCGTTTACCGCCAGCCGCACCGACGCGCTGTCGATCGCCTCGCCCACCAGCGGGATGAGCACCTGCCGCGCGTCGGTGCCGGCCTGGCCTAGCGTGAGCGCCAGCTCCGTGCGCAGCCCGTGGCCCATCCGCGCCACCAGCGGGTCCAGCTGCCCGTTCAGCTGGGTGCCCAGCGTCTGCACGTTGCCGCGGATCAGCCGCTCCACGGACGCGGAAAGCGGGCCCCCCACGAACAGCGCCAGGCTGTCCTGCGTGGTGCCGAGGAACGCGCGCGTGCGGCCGAACGCGCCGGCCAGCGTGGTGTCGATGGCCGGCTGCAGCCTGTCCGTGATCCCGGACGCCAGCCCGGACGTCGCCGCGCCGGTGAGCAGCCGGATGGCCGCCTGCGTGCTGTCGGAGCTCAGCTGGCCACGCGCGCCGCGCACGGCGCCGGCCCCGATGTCGGTCCCCAGCCCGCCGAGGTCGCGGCCCAGCGCGCCGCATCCGACAAGGCCGGCCATCAGAAGGATGAGGACGCCGGTACGGGCGTGGCGGGACGGATCAAGGATCGTGTTCATGAAGGCACCACGAGTACGGGGGGATGAACAGCCGTGAGGGACGGCTGGTGTTCCGGCCCGGGTGGATGGGCCGTGGAGGCGGCAACGACTGTCCGCATGATAGCGTCTGCTGCCGGTTCCGCCAGTCTTTTGTTTCCGCGCCAGGCGTCGCCTCCGCTTCCACCCATGCGGAGCCGCGCCGCATCCACCTTCCGCCCGTGATGGAGGGACGTGCCCGCCGGAATTCCCCGCACCGAGGCGCCGGGCTCCGTCCTCAACCCGCGGGATAGACGCGTGGGGTATCGTGCTTTTCGGGCCGCGCACTTCGTGGAAATCCCATCCTCCTGAATCTGACCACATGGATAATAAGCAAATATTTGCTGGCACCTGGGAAGTTTACGCAAGTGGACGGATTCTGGCGCAGGGGTTGGATAAACTGCCACCTTTTGCTACACCGGGCACGCGCAGGTTTCCCGAAATAAACCCTTGCGCGCCGCGCGGTGCCCGCATACACTGGTAGGCACATAATGAGACGGTAGATGTTACGGGTGCCTCGAGGCAGCGTTTCCACGACGGACGGATGGTTTCCCCCCTGGAGAGGTCCGCAAGGTCCCTCTCCCGCGCCACCCTGCGCCCCGGATGCCGGGCGGCGTGAACCAACCCTGAAGTACATGGAGACTGGGAGTATGCATTTCAGCACCAAGCACCTCTTTGCGGCCGTCGCGATGGCCGCGGGGCTCGCCGCCTGCTCCGACATGCCCAGCGCGCCCGAGCTCGCGCCCGCCGACGTGCCGGCGACCGCCCAGGCGGCCCGCGGCGGCCAGGTGATCCCCGACCAGTACGTGGTCGTGTTCAAGGACGACGTGAAGGACGCCCCGGGGCTGGCCCGGCAGCTGGCGGCGGCGCACGGCGGCACCGTGGGCCACACGTACCAGCACGCCATCAAGGGCTTCTCGGTACGCCTCCCCGCGGCCGCCGCCGCGGCGCTGGCGCGCAACCCGAACGTGAAGTACGTGGAGCAGGACCAGCGGGTGCAGGCGGTGCAGGTGGGGAGCTGGGGGCTGGACCGCATCGACCAGCGCGACCTGCCCCTGAACGGCACCTACAACTACTCGGCGACGGGCGCCGGCGTGACCGTGTACGTGATCGACACGGGCATTGAGACCTCGCACTGGGAGTTCGGCGGCCGCGCGTGGGCGGGGTACGACGCGTTCGGCGGCAACGGGCTGGACTGCAACGGCCACGGCACGCACGTGGCGGGCACGGTGGGCGGCGCCAACTACGGCGTGGCCAAGGGCGTGAGCCTGGCGTCCGTGCGCGTGCTGGACTGCGGCGGCTACGGCACCTGGAGCGGCGTGATCGGCGGCATCGACTACGTGCGCTACTACCGCAGCGGGCCCGCGGTGGCCAACCTGTCGCTGGCCGGCGGCGCCATGCAGTCGGTGGACGACGCCATCGCCAACCTGGTCGCGTCGGGCGTGACGGTGGCCGTGGCCGCCGCCAACAACAAGGACAACGCCTGCTACTACTCCCCGGCCCGCGCCCCGTCGGCGCTGACGGTGGGGGCCACCAACCAGTACGACCAGGAGACCTGGTTCAGCAACTGGGGCAGCTGCGTGGACCTGTACGCCCCGGGCGAGGGGATCACCAGCGCCTGGCTGTACGGCGGCACCAACACCATCGACGGCACCTCCATGGCCAGCCCGCACGTGGCCGGCGCCGCCGCGCTGTACCTGCAGGGCAACCCGTCCGCCACGCCGGCCACGGTGGGGAGCGCCATCATCAACAGCGCCACCACCAACCGCCTGACGGGGCTGGGCGCCGGGTCGCCCAACCGCCTGCTGTACACCATCTTCTGCGGCTGCGGCGGCGGCACGCCCACGCCCACCCCGCTGTCGGCGTCCATCAGCGGGCCGGACTACATCTACGGCGCGGGCACCTACACCTGGTACGCCACGGCCTCCGGCGGCAACGGCACGTACACCTACCAGTGGCAGTACCGCGCGGAGACCAGCAGCACGTGGAGCAACGTGGGCACCGGCGGCAGCTCGTACAGCCGCAGCGTGGGCAACCTGGGCCGGTCCTTCTACCTGCGCGTGATCGTGACCTCCGGCGGCTCCAGCGTCACGTCGCCCGCCTTCTACGTGTTCAAGGAGACGACGGACCCGTGCTACGCGGCGGTGTACTGCCCGTAACACCCATCCACCGGTCCCCGCGGGCTACCGGCCTGCGGGGACTCGCCGGTCGGATGATCCGGATGAGAAGCGGCCCCGTACCTGGCTCAGGTACGGGGCCGCCTCGTCGTTGCGGCGGTCGACCGGCTGGCAGCAGCAGCGAGTAGATTGCTCATCCCGAATCCGGCAATAGAGTGCATGACTTCCTGGGGCTGAGGGAGGCGCCGCGCTGAACCCTTGCCCTGACCCGGAATCCGGCACGCCGACCGAAGGACTTCGTCAGCAGAACGAAGGGCTGGTTCCGCGTCCTGATCCCGCCCCTGCGCAGCCGAGAGGAGGTCCTTCGGTCGCGCGCGGGAGTCAGTGCAGGCGGCAGTATCTGCGCGTGCGCTCCCTCAGGAAGTCACATTCTTTTCCCGAATCTGGTATCAGTCGCGCGCCGGGTCTTCCGGATTATTACGGTGCCGGGCGGGGCTCCTTCGGAATGACGACGGGGGTGTTGTGGCGGGCGTCGTCTTGAAATCCACAAAAAGAAGGGGCCTCCCGCGGAGCCAGCGGAGCCGGCAGGAGAAAACTCCGTTGACTCCGCTAACTCCGTGTAGACGTTCGACAGTCGCGCCTACATGCGGCAGTGCGGCTTGGCGTCGTTGCTGGGGTTTTCCTCATCAAAACGTTGGATTCGCCGAAAAGTTGTTGTACATGGATTTTACCAGATGCTTGACTGTGCTGCAGGAACAT
>DASUVG010000283.1:0-2423 GCA_036379135.1 Longimicrobium sp. | reverse complement strand
GTGGCGCTGGCGAACAACCCGTAAGAACCTGGATGGGATGGAACACGCGAGCGAAGTGACCATCGTCAACAAGTACGGCCTGCACGCGCGTCCCGCGGCCGAGTTCGTGAAGCTGGCCAACCGCTTCGCGAGCGAGGTGTTCATCCGCAAGGACGACGTGGAGGTGAGCGGCAAGAGCATCATGGGGGTGATGATGCTGGCCGCCGAGTGCGGCTCCACCGTGCACATCCGCGCCGCCGGCGACGACGCCGCCGGCGCGGTGGACGCGCTGGTGCAGCTCGTCCGCAACCGCTTTGGCGAGGAGTAGCCTGCCGTGAGCGTGGTCCGCGACGGCATCCCGGCGGCGCCGGGGATCGTGATCGCCCCCGCGCGCGTGCTGCGCTGGGAGGTGCCGCGCGTGCCCCACGGCGCCAGCGTGCCGCCGGACGGCGTGGAGGCCGAGGTGCAGCGCTTTCTGGACGCCTGCGCCTACGCCCAGGAGCGCATCCGCGCGGTGCAGGAGCGCACCGCGCGCACTGTGGGCGAGGTGGAGGCCCGCATCTTCGACCCGCAGGTGCTCATGCTGGAGGACGCCGACCTGGTGCAGGGCACCATCGGCTACATCCGCGAGAACCACGTGATGGCCGAGCGGGCCTTCGAGTGGCGGGTGCTGGAGTGGGAGAGCGCCCTTTCGCACTCGTCGCACCCCATGATCATCGACCGGCTGGCCGACCTGGCCGACATCCAGGCCCGCGTCCTGCGCCGGCTGATGGGGATGCCCGACCCCGACCTGGCCGCCCGCGTGGACGGCGACAAGGTGATCCTGATCGCCCACGAGCTGACGCCCTCCGTGACGGTGCAGCTGGATCCCAGGCACGTGATCGGCATCGCCACGGACCTGGGGACGCGCACCTCGCACAGCGCCATCCTGGCCCGCTCGCTCGACATCCCCTGCGTGGTCTCGCTGGGCAACGTCAGCGAGACGGTGCGCGACGGCGACGAGCTGATCCTGGACGGGCGGCAGGGGCGCATCGTGATCGCGCCCACGGACGAGGAGAAGGAGGCGTACCGCCAGCGCGACTACCTGGTGCGCGAGTGGGAGCAGGAGCTGGTCCTGCTCGCCCACCTTCCCGCGGTCACCCGCGACGGGCTGCAGGTGGCGCTGCGCTCCAACATCGACCTTCCCGGCGAGGCCGACAGCGCGCGCAACCACGGCGCGGACGGCGTGGGGCTCTACCGGACGGAGTTCCTCGTCGTCGGCCGCGCCACGCCGCCGGGGGAGGAGGAGCAGTACGCCGCCTACCGCAAGGTGGCGGAGGCGTTCCCGGGGCAGCCCGTGGTCATCCGCACCTTCGACCTGGGGGGCGACAAGTTCCCGGCGTTCCTGCACATCGGGCGCGAGGAGAACCCGTTCCTGGGGTGGCGCGCCATCCGCGTGTGCCTGGACGAGCCGGAGATCTTCCGCACCCAGCTGCGCGCCCTGGGGCGTGCGCTGCGGCACGGCGACATCCGCATCATGCTCCCCCTGGTGAACGAGATCAGCGAGGTGGAGCGCAGCCGGGCGCTGATGAAGCAGTGCCTGGCCGAGCTGCGCGCGGAGGGGTACGACGTGCCGGACCGCTTTACGCTGGGGGCGATGATCGAGACGCCCGCGGCCGCCATGCTGGCCCCGGAGCTGGCGCGGCACGTGGACTTCTTCTCCATCGGCACCAACGACCTGGTGCAGTACACGCTGGCCGTGGACCGCGGCAACTCGCGGCTGGCGCGCCTGTACAACCCCTTCCACCCCGCCGTGGTGCGGCTGCTGGACGTGATCACCCGGGCGGGAAACGAGGCGGGGATCGAGGTGAGCGTCTGCGGCGAGTTCGCGGCCAACCCCGTGGGCGCGTTCCTGCTGATCGGGATGAAGGCCACCTCGCTCTCCGTGGCGCCGTCCAGCCTGGCGGAGATCAAGAAGGTGATTCGCTCGGTGACGTACGAGGCGGCGCGCGAGGCGGTGGACGAGGCCCTGCGGGCGTCCACCCCCGACGAACTGGCGATGGGGGTCACCGAGCGGCTGGGCAGGATGATCGACCTGGGCAAGTTCAACGGCGGACACAGCTTGTCCGGCGCGTAGCGATGGCGTAGCTTGGCCCCCGCCGGCACGACCCGTTTCTTTCGATCGAATTCCCCTGAAAACAGGCTTGGACCCGTGGCCGCACGCCGCCAGCTCTTTACCTCGGAGTCCGTCACCGAGGGCCATCCCGACAAGATCGCCGACCAGATCAGCGACTCGATCCTGGACGCGTTGCTGGCCCAGGACCCCAGCAGCCGGGTGGCGGTCGAGACCCTCGTCACCACGGGGCTCGTCGTCGTCGCCGGGGAGGTCACGACGCAGGCGTTCGCCAACGTCGCGGTCCTCGCGCGCGAGCGGATCGTCGGGATCGGCTACGACGACAGCGAGA
>DASUVG010000282.1:0-18457 GCA_036379135.1 Longimicrobium sp. | reverse complement strand
GGCGCGTGTGCGGCTGCAGGCGCGTCTCGTCCAGCATCGGCATCCACCCGGCCCCGTCGCCGGTCAGCTCCTCGAGCGTGGCGTCGGGGGCGTGGATCCCCTCCAGCGACGCGCGGCCGGGGGCGTTCCCCATGAAGAAGTCCGTATCCAGCTCGATCCGGTGGATCGGCCCCGGCGCACCCAGGCGGATGATGCTCCAGTCGTGGCCGGGCCCGCGGCGGCGCGTCTCCCATCCGTCGCCCATGAAGCGCGAGCGGCCGGGAAGGATGAGGTTCTGCCGGTGGCCGAAGAACATGTCGCTGCAACCCGGCACCCATCCGCCGTTCTCCAGCGCCGCCAGGTCCACCTCGCCCCCCTGCAGCGCGAACTGCGTCCAGTTGGGCTGCGACCAGCCGTGCACGCGCAGCCGCGCCACGCCCCCGTCGGGAAAGATGTTCAGCCGCAGGTGCGTGACGCGGCGGTCCACCGTTACGGGAAACAGGTTCTCGGTGTTCCCCTCCAGCGGCGACTGGGGCAGGATCTCGAACCACTCCGCGCCGTCCGCGATCTCCTGCGGATCGGGGCAGCCGGAGACGTCGCACCCCTCCACCGAGCAGCTTTCCGGAAAGTTGCCGCGAAAGAACGCGGTATCCACCACCAGCCCGCGGATGACGCCCGGCAGGCCGAGCCGGATGATGCACCAGTCGTGGCCCGGCTCGCGGCGGCGGCGGGTCTCCCAGCCGTCCATCCACTTGCCGCGCTCCGTATACTCGTGCTCGCGCCACTCCGGGTCGCCGGGCTTGAGCAGCGCCTCCTTGGGGGCAAAGAACTCGTCGTTGGCCAGCAGCACGGCGCCGCCCAGGCGTTCCGACGCCAGGTCAACCAGGTCTTGAAACGGGGTCATCGGGTATGCCGGGAAAGTGTGCGACCGGACGGTCCCCCAGGGAACCGTCCGCCGTCGTAGATCCTGCGGCCACGAAGGTACGTGGCCTGGACCACGCCCGGAAGGGCGGCGCCCGCATAGGGCGTCACCGGGTGGCGGTGGTGCAGCCGCGCCGGGTCCACCGTGAACCCGGCTTCCGGGTGCCAGACGACGAAGTCCGCGTCGCAGCCCGGGGCGATGCAGCCCTTGCGTCCGTCCAGCCCCGCCAGCCGCGCGGGCGCCGCGCACATCCACTCCGCCAGCTGCACGGGCGTGTATCCCCGCTCCCGCGCGCCCTTCCACGTGACCGGAAGGGTGAGCTGCAGGGATGCGATGCCGCCCCACGCGCGCAGAAAGTCGCCGGTGTCCAGCCCCTTCATCGCGGGAGGGCAGGGGGAGTGGTCGGTGACGACGAGGTCGATTTCGCCCGCGCCGAGCGCGTCCCACAGCCGCTCGCGGTTCTCCGCCTCGCGGACCGGCGGGGCGCACTTGTGGTCGGTGGCGCCATCCGCGATCTCCTCCGCGGCAAAGTGCAGGTAGTGCGGGCAGGTCTCCACGGTGACGGGCAGCCCCTCCGCGCGGGCCCCGCGCAGCAGGGGGAGCGAATCCGCGTCCGCCAGGTGCACCACGTGAATGCGTGCGCCCGTCTCGCGGCAGAGCAGAAGGAGGAGGGCGATGGCCCGCTGCTCGGCCTCGCGCGGGCGGGAAGCGAGGTAGACGCCGTAGCTGCGCGGGTCCAGCTCGGCGACGGCCAGCGCGGCGCGCGCCAGCGGCCCGGGGAGCTCCGCGTGGGCCAGCAGCGGGGCGCCCAGCCGGGCCAGCTCCGGGAGCGCCGCGCGCAGCTCCGTCTCCGTCACGTGCGCGAACTCGTCCACGCCGGACGGGCACAGGAAGCACTTGAAGCCCAGGACGCCGGCGTCCCACAGCGGCTCCAGCTGCTCCAGGTTCTCCGGCACCACGCCGCCCCAGAAGCCCACGTCCACGTGCAGGCGATCGCGCGCCGCGGCCAGCTTGGCGGCCAGGGCGACGACGGTGGTGGTGGCGGGAATGCTGTTGAGCGGCATCTCCACCAGCGTGGTGACGCCGCCGGAGGCCGCCGCGCGCGTGGCGGTCTCGAACCCCTCCCACTCCGTCCGCCCGGGCTCGTTGATGTGGACGTGCGTGTCCACCAGCCCCGGCATCAGCACCGCGTCGCCCACGTCCACCCGCTCCACGTCCGGCGGCACGTCGTCCCACGCCGTGACGGCGGTGATGATGCCGTCGCGCACGTGCACCGCGGCGGGCTCCATCCGCCCGCCCGCGACCACGCGCCGGCCGCGCAGGACCAGGTCCGCGGGGCGGGGGGCGTCGGGTCGGGGATCGGCGGGGGAAAGCATGGGTGGGCCGCTCAGTCGGGTTTGGGCCGGGTCTGCTGCGTGGCGTAAAAGTGCGCCATCCGCACGGCTTCTTCCCCCAGGCTCTGGGTGTACTGCTTTCCCGCGTCGGGGCCGAAGTTGCGGATCATGAGCATCACCGCGCTCTCGCCGAGGGCCTGCGCCACGGCGGCGGGGTTCAGCTTCTGGGTCTGCGCCTGGTTGACCGCGTCGCGCACGATCTTGCGGGCGGCGTGCAGCTGCCGCTCGATCAGCTCCTTCTGGGACTGCTCTACCACGTTTTCTCCGGAAAAGCACGGACGATCTGGACCCTGTTCAGGGCCCCAAGCTTACCGCCCGGCGTGCGCGCGCGCAAACGCGCGGGACGCATTCACGGACGCACGAAGCCCGGCACCAGGGGAGGTGCAGGGTCGTGCTGCAGGTGCGCGTATGCGGCCGGCCGCCGCGGTTGCGGTTCAGGGCTCCCGCGGCGTGGGCGGCGGTGGTAGGTTTGGCGCTTCTGATCGATCCCCAACCATGGATGGAGCCGGTACGTGAACGTCAGCCAGACCTTTCTCAAGTCCCGCATCCCTGACCTTCCCGCCGATCCGGAGCAGGTGGCGGACGCGCTGCGCCGCGCCGGCTTCGAGGTGTCGCGCATCGAGCCGCTGGCGGAGCTGCTGCGCCCCGTCGTCGTCGCGAAAGTGGAAGCCGTGGCGCAGCACCCCAACGCCGACCGGCTGAAGGTCTGCGTGGTGAACGACGGCACGGAGCAGACGCTGCAGATCGTTACGGGCGCCGACAACGTGCGCACCGGCGCGTACTATCCGGTCATCCGTAGCGGCGTCCGGCTGCCGAACGGGACCAAGATCAAGCGCGGCAAGATGCGCGGCGAGGTGAGCGAGGGGATGCTGGGCTCCGCCGACGAGCTGGAGCTGGGCACCGACCACGCGGGGCTGCTGACGCTCCAGGGCGAGCCCGCGCCCGGCACGCCGCTGCCGGACGTGATGGAGATTCCCGGCGTCGTCTTCGTGATCGACGGCAGCCCCGAGGTGGACGAGATCATCCGCGCGCTCGGCGGCGACGTGCCTGAGCGGGAGCCCGAGGCGGGGCCGGCGGCCTGATTCCGCGGGCCCTCTCCCCCGCCAGGCCTTTCGCTCGTTCCTCGCGACGGCTGGCGACCCCTCCCCCAAACTGCGGGGGCGGTGAGCTGCGGATGGAATGGCGCGGGATGGTGAGCCGCCCCCCATCCCCGGCCCTTCCCCCACAAACTGCGTGGGGGAAGGGTGACGCGAGCCGAAGCTTTCGTGGCGCAACCGAATTCTCCTCTCCCCCATGGGGTTTATGGGGGAGAGGCCGGGAGAGGGGGGCGCCGGCGGCTCACACCCACACCGTCTATATCAAACGTGAAGCGAGGCGGCTCCAATCCTTCGGAGCCGCCCCGCTTCGTCATCATCCAACGACCCTCCCGTACTCTCGTACTCTCGTACTTTCGCACTCACGCACTCACGCACTCACGCACTCACGCACTCACGCACTTCCCTCAGAGCGTGGTGGCGTTGAAGGTGTCGCACTGGTTCACCTGGCCGGTGTCGAAGCCGCGGCGGAACCAGCGCACGCGCTGGGCGCTGGTGCCGTGCGTAAAGGTCTCCGGCTGCACCTCGCCCTGCATCTTGCGCTGCAGGTTGTCGTCGCCGATGGCGCTCGCGGCGGTGAGGGCTTCGTCGATGTCGCCGGGCTCCATCCACGGCTGCCGCGCCTCCGCGTGGTGCGCCCAGACGCCGGCGTAGCAGTCGGCCTGCAGCTCCTGCATCACCGAAAGCCGGTTGCGCTCCGCCTCGCCCACGCGCTGGCCGGCGGAGTTCACCTGCTGCGAGATGCCGGTGATGGTCTGCACGTGGTGCCCCACCTCGTGCGCGATCACGTAGGCCTGCGCAAAGTCGCCAGGGGCGTCCAGCTGGCGGCGCATCTGCTCGTAGAACGCCAGGTCGATGTACACCTTCTGGTCGCCGGGGCAGTAGAACGGCCCCACGGCGGTGCTGGCGCCGCCGCACGCCGACTGCACGCGGTTGGTGAAGAGCACCAGCCGCGGTTCCTGATACGTTTCGCCCTGCTGACGAAAGAGCTCGCCCCAGGTGACCTCGGTATCTTTCAGCACGGTGCTGACGAACTGCCCCAGCGAGTCCGTCGCGGGGTCGACGGGCGCGCTCTGCCCCTGCTGCTCCGCGGCGCCCGGCTGGGGCACCTGCACGCCGGAAGGATCTCCCGTGAGCAGAAAGTAGATCAGCCCAAGCACCACCGCCCCGATCCCGCCACCGGCCGCCATCCCGCCGCCGCCCATGCCGCGGCGATCCTCGATGTTGCCGCTCCCGCCTCGTCCCTGCCAGCGCATCTCGCGTCTCCTGTGCCGATGCCGTCGCCGACCCGCCCCCGCGGCGTCTTCCGCAAGGCGAGCGCCAGACGGGGCGGGCCCGCCCCCGGACCCGCCCCGTTCCTGCCTCCGCCCGGCGCCTACCGGTCCTGCGGGCCGGTGCGGTTCACGTCGTCGGGGGTGGTGGCGTCCACGCGCCGGGCCTGCTCGCGCAGCGCCTCGGTGTTCTCGTGCACGTTGCGCTGGTTCTCGGCCGCCATGCGGGTGTCTTCGCCGCCCATGCCGTCCACCTGGAGCCCTTCCACCGGACGGTCGGTGCTCGCGGGGGCGGTGGCGTCCACGCGCCGCGCCTCGGCGGCCAGGGCCTCGGTGTTCTCCCGCACGTTGCGCATGTGCTCGCGCGCCTCGGTGGCGTCTTCGGAGCCCTCGTTGCGGTTGTCCTGCGCCATCTGCGTTGCTCCTGCTGGAGTTCCGATCTTCCGTCGCCCGCCGGCGGGCGTTGCACGTCCCGTTCCCGGCGGAGATGTGTGCCCGAAGCTCACGTAAGGTGCCATGTTTGCGCCCGGCACCTGATCCGCCGTCTGCTCCGCCCCGCGCAGGCCGTCGGCGCGCGGATCCACGTCGTTGCTCACCTTCGCCTCGCTCGCTGCCGGGTTTCGGGTGAACGGGTGAACGGGTGAACGGGTGAACGGGTGAACGGGTGAACGGGTGAACGGGTGAACGGGTGAACGGGTGAACGGGTGAACGTCGGTTGGAGTGATGGAGTGTGACGCGGGGATGGTGTGTATCGTCTGGAAACGCGTGTTTTTGGCGGAGGGTGCCGCTTCCGGGCATCCACGTCATCATCTCCCACTCCAAGGAGCGATCTCCATGCGCAGGTCCATCGTCCCCGTTCTGATCACCCTTTTCACCCTGGCGGGCTGCGAGCGCGCCGGAATCCTGGCGCCGGACGGCGCAAGCAACGCGGTGGCCGCGCCGGAGCGGCACCCCATCCTGTTCGTGCACGGGTTCAACTCCAGCGGCAGCGTGTGGACCACCATGATCGCCAGCTTCAAGGCGGACGGATGGACGGACGCGCAGCTGGTGAACTGGAGCTACAACACCTCCCAGAGCAACGCCACCACGGCGCAGCAGATCCGCACCCGGGTGGATTCCATCCTCCTGGCCACCGGCGCCACGAAGGTCGACATCATCACCCACTCCATGGGCGGGATGTCGTCGCGCTACTATGCCAGGAACCTGGGCGGGGATGCGAAGATCGATGCGTGGGTGTCGCTGGGCGGGCCCAACCACGGCACTACCTGGGCGTACGGCTGCGTCACCACATCGTGCGTGGAGATGCGCCCCGGATCCACCTTTCTCAAGAACCTGAACGCGACGGACGAGACGCCGGGCGCGCCCCGCTACGCCACCTGGTGGTCCGCCTGCGACGCCGTGATCGAGCCCGACAACAGCACGCCGCTCGTCGGCGCGACGAACACGCAGACGGCCTGCCTGGGCCACAGCGACTTCTACCAGGACGCGACGACGTACACGCAGGTGCGCGGATGGGTGCACCAGTAGGCGCCGCGAACGCCATGGGCTGAAGCCCACGGCCAGGACGGCCATAAGCCCCGTCTTTGCTCGTTCCTCGCAAAACGGGGCTTCACCTGCTCGCGGCGGCCGCGCCCGCACTTCGGCGCCGGCACCGTGCGAAGGTGAAGCCCCGCCGGGCGAGCTCCGCGCGCCCAGGGCGGGGCTTATGGCCTTTCTAGCCGCGGGCTTCAACCCGTGGGGCGGCGGGCACGGAATCCCGTGGGGCCGCGGGGCACGGAATCCAGTGGCGGAATCCGGGCGATCCCGCGCCCGGCATGGCATCCGCGTGGGGCAGTCCGTATCGTGTACGCGAATCTCGTGTAGTCGACCGGACCAGCGGAGAGGCGATGCGCGCACCGTTTCAATCCATCTACTCCCACGGGTACCTTCGCGCGGCGGTGTGCATTCCGGCGGTGCGCGTGGCCGATCCCGCGTTCAACCTGGAGCACACGGTGCGGCTGGCGCGCGAGGCGTCCGGCGCGCACGCGGCGGTGGCGCTGTTCCCGGAGCTGGGGATCAGCGCCTACACCTGCGAAGACCTGTTCCAGCAGGACGCCCTCCTCGACGCGGTGAAGGAGGCGCTCGCCACCCTGGTGCGCGAGAGCGTGGGGATGACGCCCGTGCTGCTCGTCGGCGCGCCGCTGCGGCTGGGGGGGCACATCTTCAACTGCGCGGTGGTGGTCTACCGCGGGCGCATCCTGGGGATCGTCCCCAAGTCGTATCTTCCCAACTACCGCGAGTTCTACGAGCGCCGCTGGTTCACCCGCGCGGCCGAGGCGCCGTTCACCGAGGTGCAGGTGGCGGGGCAGCTGGTGCCGTTCGGCAGCGACCTGATCTTCGAGGCCGAGAACGTGGAGGGGTTCGCCCTGCACGTGGAGGTCTGCGAGGACGTGTGGACGCCCATCCCCCCCAGCAGCTGGGCGGCGCTGGCCGGCGCGACGGTGCTGGCCAACCTTTCCGCCAGCAACATCACGGTGGGAAAGGCGGAGTACCGGCGCAACCTGTGCGCGTCGCAGTCCGGGCGCTGCGTGGCGGCGTACCTGTACTCCGCCGCGGGGCCGGGGGAGAGCACCACGGACCTGGCGTGGGACGGGCACGCGCTGATCTACGAGAACAACGACCTGCTGGCGGAAAGCGACCGCTTCGTCCCCGAGCCGCACATGATCGTGGCCGACGTGGACCTGGAGCGGCTGGCGCAGGACCGCTCGCGCCTGACCTTCTTTCACGACAACGTCGCCGACCACCGCGAACGCATCGAGGGCATCCGCCGCATCCCGTTCGAGTTCCGGGTGCCGGAGGGCGAGATCCCCCTCATCCGCGACGTGGCGCGCTTTCCCTACGTGCCCGACGACCCGGCGGCGCGCGACGCCCGCTGCTACGAAGCGTACAACATCCAGGTACACGGGCTGATGAAGCGCCTGTCGTCCACCGGGATCCAGAAGATCGTCATCGGCGTCAGCGGCGGGCTGGACAGCACGCAGGCGCTGATCGTGGCGGCGCGGACGATGGATGCGCTGAAGCTGCCGCGGACGAACATCCTCGCCTACACCATGCCCGGCTTCGCCACCAGCGAGGGGACGAAGGGCAACGCCTGGAAGCTGATGCGCGCGCTGGGGGTGACGGCGGAGGAGATCGACATCCGCCCCAGCTGCCTGCAGATGCTGCGCGACATCGGCCATCCGTTCGCCGACGGCGAGCCGGTGTACGACGTGACCTTCGAGAACGTGCAGGCGGGGGAGCGGACCAGCCACCTGTTCCGCCTGGCGAACCTGCACGACGGGCTGGTGCTGGGGACGGGCGACCTGAGCGAGCTGGCGCTGGGGTGGGCCACGTACGGGGTGGGCGACCAGATGTCGCACTACAACGTGAACGGATCGGTGCCCAAGACGCTCATCCAGTACCTGATCCGCTGGGTGATCCACGGCGGGGAGTTCGGCGGCGAGGCCGGGGCGGTGCTGCAGTCCATCCTGGACACGGAGATCTCGCCCGAGCTGGTGCCGCACGAGGAGGGCGACGACGCGTCGGCCCCCGCGCAGAGCACGCAGGAGAAGATCGGGCCGTACGAGCTGCAGGATTTTACGCTGTACTACGTGACGCGCTTCGGATTCCGGCCCAGCAAGGTGGCGTACCTGGCGTGGAACGCGTGGGGCGACCGCGCGCGCGGCCGCTGGACCGACCTGCTGCCGCCGGAGAAGCGCAACGAGTACGACCTGGCCACCATCAAGCGGTGGATGGAAGTGTTTCTCTGGCGCTTCTTCAAGACCAGCCAGTTCAAGCGCTCGGCGATGCCCAACGGGCCCAAGGTGGGCTCCGGAGGATCGCTCTCGCCCCGCGGCGACTGGCGCGCGCCGAGCGACAGCGAGGCGACGGTGTGGCTGGAGGAGCTGCGGCGGAACGTGCCGTAGCCGTGGGATCCGGGCGTCATCGAACGGCATCGCACTGCGTCCGCACGCGCCCCCCTCTCCCGGCCTCTCCCCCCCGAACTGCAGGGGGGGAGAGGAGAACTTCGACTGCGCTTCGAGGGGTTCGGCGCGAGGGGCGCGCCCCCTCCGGGCTCGTAAACCTCGCCCACCTCCCCCAAAAAAACCTGGGGGAGGTTGGGGGTGCCGAGGGATCCCGGATCGGCGACGGGCATCGAGCTGCGCCCGACGGGGCCCCCTCCCCCCGGCCCCCTCCCCCGCTGCGCGGGGCTGCGCGGGAGAGGGGGAGAATTCGATTCCGCTTCTACCTGCTGTCGCGCGGGGCCGGCCTGCCATTCGCACCTCATCGTCCGGAGACGCCCCAGCCCTCCCGGTCACCCAACCTCCCCCAGGGGTTTTTGGGGGAGGTGCGAGCCTGAGCGAGCGGAGGGGGCGCGCCGCGGCCCACCATCCCACCTCCACAATCCCGGAGCGGTTCGTCACTCCCGCACTTTCGCACTTTCGCACTTTCGCACTTTCGCACTTTCGCACTCGCCCTGTCCACACCCGACCACTTGCGGGCGGTCTAAGTGCGTGCCTCTTGACAGGTTCCGGTATTATACCGAATATAAACCGAAGAAAGAGGAGGCGTGTCACGCGCGGTGGGCAAAGCGACAGGGGAGGGCGCGATGTCGGAGATCAACTTCAAGGCGCTGCAGGACTTTTTCGAGGCCGACGCCATCGAGTGGCGCATTCAGCAGGCCGGCGAAAAGAACGGGCGCGTGTGGGCCATCACGGTGCCGTACGTGACCAACCGGGCCATCCAGATGCGCCTGGACGAGGTGGTGGGCCCCGAGAACTGGCGCAACGAGTTTCGCCCCGGCCCCGACGGCGGCGTGATGTGCGGGCTCTCCATCCGCGTGGGCGACGAGTGGGTCACCAAGTGGGACGGCGCCGAGAACACCGACGTCGAGGGCGTAAAGGGCGGCCTTTCCGGCGCCATGAAGCGCGCGGCGGTGCAGTGGGGGATCGGGCGCTACCTGTACGCGCTGGAAGAGACGTTCGCCGTGATCAGCGAGCGCGGACGCTTTCGGGGGCGCACCAAGGACCAGAAGCTGTTCCGCTGGGATCCGCCCGAGCTGCCGGAGTGGGCCGTGCCCGACCGGCCGGCCCGCGAGACGCGCCCCGTTACTGCCGCTCCGCTCGTCTCGCGTCCACGGGTCGTCGCGTAGGAAACGAAGAGACAGGCCTCACGCAGAGTTAGCAGAGTTAGCGGAGTTTTCTCGTGCCGTTCCCTCGCGGCTTCGCCCGGGGCGACACTACGGAACAACTCCGCTGACTCCGCTAACTCTGCGTGAGGCCTTTCTTCTGTTGGTCCGTTACTCGGCAGGTTTGGCGCTGCGGCCCATCTTCACCACAATGTCGTACTCCTCGTCCGTCACGGGCTGGACGGAGAGGCGGCTCTTGTTGATGACGAGCATCTTCTCCAGGCCGGGCGTCGCGCGCAGGTCGTCCAGCGAGACCAGGGCAGGGAACGCCTCCTCGAACTCGATGTCGACCGTATACCAGCGCGGGTCCGCCTCGCTGGCCCTGGGATCGTAGTACTCGCTCTCCGGGTCCAGCGCGGTGGGGTCCGCGTAGCCCGCGCGCGCGATGCGCGCCAGGCCGGCCACGCCCGGCGGGTCGGCGTTGCTGTGGTAGAAGAGCACGCGGTCGCCGGGCTGGGCGTCGTCGCGAAGGAAGTTGCGCGCCTGGTAGTTGCGCACGCCCTCCCACCCCGTGCGCCCGTCGCGGCGCAGGTCGTGGATGGAGAACACGCCCGGCTCGCTCTTCATCAGCCAGTTGCGCGGCATGGCCGTCCCTGTGGTCTGCGGATGGAGTGGTCGCTGCGCGCCCATCTTCGTGTCTCGCGCTCCGGCAGGCAAGGCGGCCCGTGTCCGGTGGATTCGACGCGGGATGGCGAACGCGCGGTATGAGCCATGGTGCGGAACGGCCGCATGGGTCGAAACCAGGTGGCGGACGGCGGGACACGTTACCCTCGGACCTTCGCCGTCTGTACGCTGTCCCCTGTACCCTGCCGGCTTTTCTCGTTACCTTCCGCGCCTCTTTCCACCGCAAGCAGCCATCTCGTGAACGCATCGCCCTCCACCGACCGCTGGATCACGCGGCCGCGGCCGTCGCCCCGGGCGCGGCTGCGGCTGTTCTGCATCGCGCACGCGGGGGGCGCGGCGTCGGCGTTCCGCGGGTGGGCGGACGCGCTGCCGCCGGAGGTGGAGGTGTGCCCGGTGCAGCTGCCGGGGCGCGAGAACCGCATCATGGAAGCGCCCTTCGAGCGGGTGGGGCCGCTGGTGGAGGCGCTGGCCGACGCCGTGCAGCCGTTTCTCTCCCTCCCCTTCGCGCTCTTCGGGCACAGCAACGGCGCCCTGATCGGCTTCGAGCTGGCCCGCACGCTGCGCGCGCGGGGGCAGCCGGGGCCGGTGCACTTCTTCGCCTCCGGCCGCCGCGCGCCCGACCTGCCGCCCGACCGCGTGACCCACCACCTGCCCGAAGCCGAGTTCCTGGCCGACCTGCAGGAGCTGGGCGGGCTGCCGGCGGAGCTGCTGGAGCACCGCGAGCTGCTGTCGCTGCTGCTTCCCACCCTGCGCGCCGACGTGGCCATCCACGAGACGTACGCGTTCGCCGAGCAGGCGCCGCTGGAATGCCCCGTCACCGCGTACGGCGGGCTGGCCGATCCCAAGGTGCGCCGCGAGCAGATGGAGGCGTGGGCGCGGCACACCAGCGGTCCCTTCGTGATCCGCATGTTCCCCGGCGGGCACTTCTTTCTGCAGGACGACCGCCCCCTCCTTCTGCGCACCCTTTCCGCCGACCTGCACCACGTCCTTGCTGCAGTGTCGTAGTAGTGTCGCATTGGGTGCGTGGAAATCCCTCTCCTGGATCGCCGTTTCTCCTGCTCCCGGATCTGTGGATGTGTGAGGGGCGTGCTCTTGCGCGCTCCGCATCCGCCATGTGTCACCGGATCGTCATCAGCACGTCACGGTTGTGTCGTCCATTTTCAGACGCGGCGTGCGTCCACCTCCGTACGCGCTCGGCGCCCCCATCGTGCAATAATCCCTGATGATCGCTCAGTTTTTTGAGGTGTTTGCGGCGTAACACTTGGCACATGTTGTAGTCATCTGACACAGCAACCCTACATTTTCCGCTGCAAGTGCATTAGATTCTCCGCACGACGGGAGGGGACGGGCCGCACGCGGCCGTGGGCCCGGGGCGTGGATGCGGAGGTGCCGTATCCGCTCCGGGCAGCTTGTTTCCTGTCCGTTCTCCCCGTGGCACAAAATGGTTTTTCTGGCCGGGCGCACGCCTCCCCCTGATCCACGGGCGGTGCACCCGGCGATCCGTTCCGGGCCTCCGGGCCCCACGCGCAGCACCGGATGATCGCGAGCTCCACGCGGATCTCATCGAACGCACCCCCGGGCGGCACCGCCGGCGCGCGCTTCGCCCTGCAGGCGGAGCGCGGGCCGGCGTTCGCCCACCGCCTGTTCGAGTCGGCGGCGCGGCGCACGCCCGGCGCGCCGGCGGCGGTGTTCGCCGACGGGACGCTGTCGTACGGGGAGCTGAACGCGGCGGCCAACCGGCTGGCGCGCGTGCTGCGCGGGCGCGGCGTGGGCGCGGACGCGCGCGTGGCGGTGGCGATGGAGCGCGGGCCGGGGCTGCCCGTGGCGCTGCTGGCGGTGCTCAAGGCCGGCGGCGCCTACGTTCCCGTGGACCCGGACTACCCCGCCGAGCGCATCCGCTACGTCCTCCGCGACTCCGGGGCCTCGCTGGTCCTCTGCACCGCGGCCACGCGGGCGCGCGTCGAAGGCGCGGGCGCGGAGACGCTGGCCGTGGAGCTGGACTGCGACCTCCTGCGCCGCCAGGACCCGCGCGACCTGGACCTGGACCTTCATCCCGACGCGCTGGCGTACGTCATCCATACCTCCGGCTCCACCGGCCGGCCCAAGGGCGTGGGGGTGAGCCACCGCGCGCTCGGCTCGCACAACCTGGCCGTCGTCGAGCGCTACGGGCTGGCCGCGGCGGACCGCGCCTCGCAGCTCACCTCCATCGGCTTCGACATCTCCGTCGAGGAGATCTTTCCCACCTGGGCCGCCGGGGGCGCGGTCGTCTTCCGGCCGGAGCGTGTGGCGGGGTTCGGGTCGGAGTTCATGGCGTGGCTGGCGCGCGCGGGGGTGACGGTGCTGAACATCCCCACCGCCTTCTGGCACGCCTGGGTGCACGACCTGGCCGCCTCCGGCGACGCGCTGCCCCCCGCGCTGCGGCTGGTGGTGGTGGGCGGCGAGAAGGCGCAGCCGGCGGTGCTGGGCGCCTGGCGCCGCATCGCGGGTGGCGGGATCCGGTGGATGAACGGCTACGGCCCCACCGAAGCCGCCGTCACCGCGACGGTCTACGAGGCGGTCGACGACGTGGACGGCGAGGTGCCGATCGGCCGGGCGATGCCCAACGCGCGGACGTACATCCTCTCCGACGAGCTGCACCCCCTGGCCGAGGGCGAGCTGTGCATCGGCGGCGCCGGGGTGGCGCGGGGCTACCTGGGCCGGCCGGGGCTGACGGCGGAGCGGTTCGCCCCGGACCCGTTCGGCGCGCCCGGAAGCCGCCTGTACCGCACGGGCGACCGCGCGCGCTGGCGGCAGGACGGCGAGATCGAGTTCTTGGGCCGGGTGGACGAGCAGGTGAAGATCGCGGGGTTCCGCGTGGAGCCGGGCGAGGTGGAGGCGGTGCTGGCGGAGCACCCCGCCGTGGCCCAGGCGGCCGTGGTGGCGCGCGAGTTCGAGGGCGCGGGGGTGCGCCTGGTGGCGTACGCGGTGCCGGCGGCGGAGGGGACGGACGAGGCGGCGCTGCGGCGCTGGCTGCGCGAGCGGCTGCCGGGGTTCCTGGTGCCCTCCGCGCTCGTCCTTCTCCCCGCGCTGCCGCTGAGCGCGCACGGAAAGATCGACCGCCGCGCCCTTCCCGCGCCGGCGGAGCTGGACCCGCCCCTTCCCGGCTTCGCGGAGCCGCGCGGCGACACGGAGCGCGAGGTGGCGCAGGCGTGGCGCGAGGTGCTGGGCATTTCCCGCGTGGGCGCCGACGCGGACTTCTGGGAGCTGGGCGGCCACTCGCTGCTGGCCATGCAGGTGCTCTCCCGCATCCGCCAGCGCCTGGGGGTGGAGCTCCCCGTCCGCGCGCTGTTCGACGCGCCCACGGTCACGGCGCTGGCGGCGGCGGTGGATGCGGCGGCCGGCGAGGCGGTGCACATGCCGCACCCGCCGCTGCGCCCGTCGCGGCGCTCCGGCCCGCAGCCGCTGAGCTTCGCGCAGCAGCGGCTCTGGTTCCTGCACCAGATGGAGCCGGAGAGCCCGTTCTACAACCTTCCCTTCGCGGTGCGGATGGAGGGCGCGCTGGACGTGGATGCGCTGCGCCGCGCGCTGGCGGAGGTCGTGCGCCGCCACGAGGTGCTGCGGACCACCTTTCGCGCCGATGCGTCGGGGTCGTGGCAGGTCATCCATCCCGCCCCCGAAACCTTCGACCTGGCCGTCGCGGACCTGCGCGCGTTCCCGGGCGAGTGGGCGCGCGGCGAGGAGCTGCGGCTGATGGCGGACGAGGCCGAGCACCCGTTCGACCTGCGCCGCGGGCTGATGCTGCGCGCGCTGCTCATCCGCGCGGGAGAGGCGGAGCACACCCTCGTCCTGAACCTGCACCACGTGGCGGGCGACGGGTGGTCCATCGACCTCCTGTTCCGCGAGATCTCCGCGCTCTACGCCGCCTTTCGCGCGGGGGAGCCGTCGCCGCTCGCCGACCTGCCGCTGCAGTACGCGGACTACGCGGAGTGGCAGCGGCAGTGGATGAACGGCGGCGCGCTGGACGAGCAGCTGGCGTACTGGCGCGGGCGGCTGGCCGGCGCCCCCGCCGTGCTGGAGCTGCCCACCGACCGCCCGCGCCCCGCCGTGCAGAGCTACCGCGGCGAGCGCCACGCCTTCGAGGTGCGCCCCGCGCTGGCCGCCCGCCTGCGCGCGCTGGCCCGCGAGACCGACTCCACCCTGTTCATGGTGCTGCTGGCCGCCTTCGACCTGCTGATCCACCGCCTTTCCGGCCGCGACGACGTGGTGGTCGGCTCGCCGATCGCGGGGCGGATGCGGGGCGAGGTGGAGGGGATGATCGGCTTTTTCGTCAACACCATGGCGCTGCGGACGGACCTTTCCGGCGACCCCACCTTCCGGGCGCTGATCGCCCGCGTGCGCGAGACCACGCTGCAGGCGTACGCGCACCAGGACCTGCCCTTCGAGCGAGTGGTGGAGGCGATCCAGCCGGACCGCACGCTGAGCCACAACCCGCTCTTTCAGGTCGCCTTCGCGCTGCAGAACGTGCCGGTGGAGCCGGTGCGGCTTCCCGGGCTCACCCTGCGGCTGGAAGAGGTGGACAGCGGCACCAGCAAGTTCGACCTGTTCCTGGAGATGGAGGAGCAGGGCGAGCGGCTGCGCGGCCGCGTGGAGTACGCCACGGACCTGTGGGAGCCGGGGACGGCGGACCGGATGGTGCGCCTGTTCCTGCACCTGCTGGACGGCGTGGCGGCGCATCCGGACCGCCCCGCCTCGCGCGCCGAGCTGGTGGACGCGGCCGAGCGGCGGACGCTGACGGAGCGGTGGAGCGGCGCCGCGCGCGTCCATCCGCACGGGTCCACGGTCCACGCCACCTTCGCCGCGGTGGCGGAGCGCGATCCGTCGCGGGTGGCGCTGTCGTGGGACGGGGGGACGATGACGTACGGCGAGCTGCACGCGCGCTCGTCGCGGCTGGCCAACCACCTGCGCGCCCTCGGCGTCGCGGCCGACGAGCCCGTGGCGCTGGTGATGGACCGCTCGACGGAGCTGGTGGTCGCCATCCTCGCCATCCTCAAGGCCGGCGGCGCGTACGTCCCCGTGAATCCCCAGTACCCCCGCAGCCGGGTGGAGCTGATGCTGGCGGACTGCGGCGCGCGCGTGGTGGTGGTTCAGGCTCGGCTGGCCGGCTCCGTCCCGGCGGACCTGGGGATGCGGACGGTGGTGGTGGATGCGGCGCCGGACGCGGCCGCCTCCCACTCCGCCGAGGACCCGCGGGTGGAGACGGGGCCGGACGGCGCCGCGTACGTCATCTACACCTCCGGGTCCACCGGCCGTCCCAAGGGGGTCGCCGTGCCGCACCGCGCGGTGCTGCGGCTGGTCCGCGGCGCCGACTACGCGCGCTTCGGCGCGGAGGAGAGCTGGCTGCAGCTGGCGCCCGTGGCCTTCGACGCGTCCACGCTGGAGCTGTGGGCGCCGCTGCTGAACGGCGGCCGCGTGGCCATCTTTCCCCCCGAGCTGCCGACGGTGGAGGCGCTGGGCGGCTTCATCGCGCGCCACGGGGTGACGGGCGCGTGGCTGACGGCGGGGCTCTTTCACCAGATGGTGGACGCCAACCTCGCCGCGCTGGGCGGGCTGACGCAGCTGCTGGCCGGCGGCGACGTCCTTTCCGTCCCCCACGTGCGCCGCGTGCTGGAGGCGCATCCGCACCTGCGCCTGGTGAACGGCTACGGCCCGACGGAGAACACCACGTTCTCCTGCTGCCACCGCATCCACGCGGAAGACGCGGAGCGCGCCTCCATCCCCATCGGCCAGCCGATCGCCGGGAGCACGGCGTACGTGATGGACGCGCACCTGCGCCCCGTGCCGGTGGACGTGCCCGGCGAGCTGTACGTGGGCGGCGAGGGGCTGGCGCGCGGCTACCTGCACGCGCCCGCGCTGACCGCCGTGCGCTACGTTCCCCATCCCTTCTCCGCCACCCCGGGCGCGCGCCTCTACGCCACGGGCGACCGGGTGCGCTGGCGGCCGGACGGCACGCTGGAGTTCCTGGGCCGCATGGACCAGCAGGTGAAGATCCGCGGCTACCGCATCGAGCCGGGGGAGATCGAGGCGGTGCTGCAGCGCGATCCCTCGGTGGCGGCGTGCGTGGTGCTGGTGCGCGAGGACACGCCGGGCGACCGGCGCCTGGCCGCCTACATCGTCCCTTCGGCGGCGGCGGAGGAGGACGCGGACGAGCTGGCGTCGGCCATCCGCGGCTGCCTGCAGGAGCAGCTTCCCGCCTACATGCTCCCCTCGGCCGTGGTGGTGATGGACGCGCTGCCGCTGACGCCCAACGGCAAGGTGGACCGCCGCGCCCTTCCCCCGCCCGCCGTGCGCCGCGACGACGCGCCGCCCGCGGAGCCGCGCACGGAGGTGGAGCGCGCGCTGGCGGCGGTGTGGGCCGAGGTGCTGCGGGTGGAGTGCGTGTACCTCAACGACAACTTCTTCGACCTGGGCGGGCACTCCCTTCTGGCCACGCAGGTGGTGACGCGGGTGCGCGAGGCGCTGGGGATCGAGCTGCCGCTGGCCCGCATCTTCGAGGCGCCCACGCTGGCGCAGCTGGCGGCGGCGGTGGAGACGGTGCAGCTGGAGGAGATGGCGGCGCTGCTGGACGACCTGGACGAGCTTTCGGACGAGCAGGTGCTCGCGCTGCTGGAGGCGGAGAGCGGCGTGGCGGTGGGGGGAGGCGCGCGATGACGGACCTGCAGGGCCGCCTGGCCGGCCTGTCGCCCGAGAAGCGCCGCCTGCTGGAGCTGCGGATGCAGCTGCAGCGCGCGCAGGCCGCCGGCCCCGCGCTGGCGCCCCGTCCCCGCGGCGGCGCGCCGCTGCCGCTCTCCTTCAGCCAGCAGCGGCTGTGGGTGCTGGACCGGCTGGACCCGGGGAGCACCGCCTTCAACCTGCACCGCCCGCTGCGGCTGACGGGCGTGCTGGACGTGGCCGCCCTGGAGCGCGCCCTGGACGCCCTGCGCGCGCGCCACGAGTCGCTGCGCACCGTCTTCGCCGAGGGCGCGGACGGCGCGCCGGTGCAGGTGATCCACCCCTTCGCCCCCACGCCGCTGCCGGTGGAGGACCTGTCCGCGCTGGCGGAGGAGGAGCGGGAGGCGGCGGTGGGCGCACGGGTGCACGCGGACGCCGGCACCGGCTTCGACCTGGTGGCGGGGCCGCTCTTTCGCGCGCGCCTTCTGCGCCTGCGGACGGACGAGCACGTGCTGCTGCTGGCGATCCACCACGTGATCGCGGACGGGTGGAGCCTGGGGATCATGGCGCGCGAGCTGGGCGCGCTGTACGCCGCGTTCCAGGCCGGTGCGCCCGATCCGCTTCCCCCGCTCCCCGTGCAGTACGCGGACTACGCGCAGTGGCAGCGGGAGCACCTGACGGGGGAGACGCTGGAGAAGCAGCGCGCGTTCTGGCGCGCCGCGCTGGCGGGCGCCCCGCCCGCGCTGGAGCTGCCGACGGACGCCCCGCGCCCCCCGTCCGAGCGCCACCGCGGGCGCGTCTGGCGCGACCGCATCGAGCCGGCGCTGGCGTCCCGGATCCGCGCGCTGGCGCAGGAGGAGGGAACGACGCCCTTCGCCGTCCTCCTGGCGGGGCTGCGCGCCGTGCTGGCGCGCTGGTCCGGGCAGGAGGACGTGGTGATCGGCGCGCCGGTGGCGGGGCGCGGGCGCACGGAGGTGGAGGGGCTGATCGGCTTCTTCGTCAACACGCTGCCGCTGCGCGGGCCCGTGCTGGCGGACGACACCTTTCGCGCGCTCGTCCGGCGCGAAAAGGCGGCGACGCTGGCCGCGTTCGACCACCAGGACCTGCCCTTCGAGCGCATTGTCGAGGAGCTGCGCATTCCCCGCGACCTGAGCCGCAACCCGGTGTTCCAGGTCTCGCTGATGCTGCAGAACACCCGCGCCGAGGCCGAGCGCCTGGCCGGGATCGAGATCGCGCCGCTGCAGGTGGAGTACGACACCGCCCGCTTCGACCTGGCGTTC
>DASUVG010000281.1:0-12944 GCA_036379135.1 Longimicrobium sp. | reverse complement strand
TGGACACCGCCAGCAGGGAGACGACCATCTCCAGGCTGCGCTCCATGCACAGCGCCACCCGCACCTCCGGGCCCACGCCCAGCGAGCGGAGGTGGTGCGCCAGCCGGTTGGCCCGCCGGTTCAGCTCCGCGTAGGTGATGTTCTCGCCTTCGAACTCCACCGCCACCGCGTCCGGCGTCCGCTCCACCTGGGCCTGGAAGAGCTCGTGCAGGCACGACCCGGCCGGGTAGTCCGCCTCCGTCCGGTTCCACTCCTCCACCACCCGCGCGCGCTCCGCTTCGGGGAGCACGTCCAGCCGGTCCAGCGCGGTCCCGGGCGCGGTCTCCAGCGCACCCACCAGCGACTCCAGCGCGGCGTGCATCATCTCGCACACCCGCCCGGCCCCGACCTGCGCCCTGGCCTGCGCCGTGAGCGCCAGCGCTTCGCCCAGGTCGTCCACCGACATCATCAGCGGGTAGTTGGTCCGCTCCCCGGGCTGGCTCGTGGTCCCGCTGCGTGCCGGAGGGGGCGCGGCCGCGAGCACGCTGTGCCGGTAGTTGAGCAGCGCCGTGAACAGCGGCGCCGGCGCCTCCACGCCGCTGCAGCGCTGCGCCAGCGCCAGCGAGGCGTGCTCGTGCCGCAGCAGCCTGACCAGCAGCGCGTGCGTCTGCCGCACACTCGCCTCCACCCCCGCGCCGCCCAGGCGAACGCGGAGGGGGAGCGTGTTGATGAAGGGTCCGATCACCCGCTCGGCGCCCTCGCCGCCCTGCATCCGGCCGAACAGCACCGTGCCGAACACCACGTCGTCGCGCCCCGACACCCGGCCCAGCACCTGCGCCCAGGCCACGTGGCACAGCGTGGCCGCGCTCACCCCCAGCGCCCGCGCGCGCTCCCGCAGCCGCGCCGCGAGCCCCTCATCCACGTACAGCCGTACTTGCTCGGTCCCGGAACCGTCGCCCCGCGCGTCCAGCAGCCCGAACGGCGCCGTCGGCTCGTCCACGTCCCCGAGCATCTCCGTGAAGAAGGCCCGGTGCTCCTCCGGGCTCACGCCCAGCCGCGCCTGCGCCACGAAGTTGCGGAACGGCAGCGGCGCGGGCAGCGAGTCCGCGCGGCCGTTCAGGTGCGCGTGGATCTCTTCGCGCAGCACGTCGAACGCCGTGTGGTCCACGGTGAGATGGTGGCGCAGCAGCAGGAGCAGCCAGCGCCCGTCCGTGTCGGGTGCGACGCAGGCGCGCATCAGCGGCGCCCGGCGGATGTCCATCCGGTACCGGCTCGGGTCCAGGCGCCGGTACAGCTGCCCGGCCACGTCGCCCGCGGACGGATCCGGCTCCACCTCCTCGACGGGGAGCGGGGCCTGGCGCCAGACCACCTGCACCGGCTCGGGGACGTTCTCCCACACGAAGGCCGTGCGCAGCACGTCGTGCCGCGCGATGGTCGCGCCCAGCGCCGCCAGGTAGGCGTCCAGCCGCTCCCGGGTCGCGAAGCGTGCGACGTTGCCCAGCAGCAGGTAGGGATCGCCCTCCGCAGTGGCCAGGTGGTGGAACAGGAAGCCTTCCTGCAGCGGAGCCAGCGGGTAGATGTCCTGCACGTTGGCCGCGCCGCCCGGCACGGTGGCCACGACGGCGTCGATCGCCGCCTGGTCCAGCGCGACCAGCGGAAGCATCTCCGGCGTGATGACCGGGCTGCCCTCCGGGATGCGGTTGGGCGGCACCTGCACCTCGGTGTTCTCGCCGCTCAGGGCGGCCGCCAGCGCCGCCAGCGTGGGCGCGGTGAACACGGTGCGCACGTCGGCGTGCAGCCCTTCCCGCCGCATGCGCGCGGCCAGGGTGACCGCCAGCAGCGAGTGCCCGCCCAGCTCGAAGAAGCCGTCGTGGCGCCCGACCCGGTCGATGCCCAGCAGCTCCGTCCAGATCCCGGCGAGCGCCGTCTCCACCGCCCCCACCGGGGCCTCGTACTCCCCGGCGGTGAACGCCTCGCCCTCGGGCGCGGGGAGCGCCTTGCGGTCCACCTTGCCGTTGGGCGTCTGCGGATACGCCTCCATCCACACGTACGCCGGGGGCACCATGTACCCCGGCAGGCGGTCCGCCAGGTGCGCCTTCAGCGCGTCCACCGGGATCGGCTCGTCCGCCAGGTAGTAGGCCACCAGGCGGTTGTCGCCGGGCGCGTACTCGCGGGCCACCACGACCGGGGCCCGCAGCCCCGGGTGCTCCGCCAGCCGCGCCTCGATCTCGCCCGGCTCGATGCGGTAGCCGCGCACCTTCACCTGAAAGTCCGTGCGGCCCAGGTAGTCGATCTCCCCGTCCGCGCGGCGGCGGACGCGGTCCATCACCCGGTACATCCGGCTCCCCGGCGCGTCGAAGGGACAGGGGACGAAGCGCTCCGCCGTCATCCCCGGACGGTTGGCGTACCCGCGCGACAGCCCGTCACCCGCCAGGTACAGCTCGCCCACCGCGCCCACGGGCACGGGCTGCAGGTGCGCGTCCAGGACGTACGCCTGCGTGTTGGCCACCGGCGCGCCCACCAGCACGCGGTCCGCCCCGCGCGGGACGAGCGAGTAGGTGGAGTACGTGGTGTCTTCCGTGGGACCGTAGAAGTTGCCGACCTTCTCCACGTCCGGCAGCGCGTACAGCCCCTGCGCCAGCGCGGCCGGCAGCGGCTCGCCGCCCAGGTTCAACGTCCGGACGGACGCCGGGATGCCGCCGTTGCGCAGCAGCTCCGCCGCCGCGCTGGGCACCATGCTCACGTGCACGACCGGCTCGTCCAGCATCGCCAGCTCCAGCGCGTTCTCCACCAGCACCAGCGTGCCGCCCCACGCCAGCGTGCCGAACACCTCCGCGATGGAGACGTCGAAGTTGATGGACGTGGAGAACAGCACCGACGCGCGCTCCTCGTCCGTCACGTTCTCGCGCAGCCAGTGCAGCAGGACGACCGTGGACGAGTGGCGGATCATCACCCCCTTGGGCCGGCCCGTGGACCCCGAGGTGAAGATGACGTGCGACAGGTTTTCCGGCGTCGCGCCGCTCTCCGGCGCATCCGCGGATTCCGCCGCGATGGCGTCGCGCTCGCGATCCAGCAGCAGGGTCGGCGTGCCGTCCGGCAGGCGGTCCGCCACCGTGGCGTCGGTGATCACGAGGGTCACCCCCGCGTCCTCAAGCATGTAGCCCAGCCGCTCGCGCGGGTACGCCGGGTCCAGCGGCACGTACGCGCCGCCCGCCCCCAGCACGCCCAGCATGGCCGGGACCAGGTCCGGGGTGCGCGGCAGGCAGATGCCCACGCGCACCTCCGGCCCCACGCCGCGCCGCCGCAGCGCGCTGGACACCCGGTTGGCGCGTGCCTCCAGCTCCGCGTACGCCAGCCGCTCGCCGCGCCACACGAGCGCGGCGGCGTCCGGCGTCCGCGCGGCCTGCGCCCGGAACATCTCGTGGACGCACGCGCCACGCGGGTACGGCCGGTCCGTGGCGTTCAGCTCCTCCACCACCAGGCGGCGCTCCGCCTCCGGCAGCAGGGGCAGCCGGTCCACGGACTGGTTCTCGTCCGCCGCCATGGCCTCCAGCGCCCGGTGCAGGTAGCCCAGGAAGCGCTCGATGGTGCTCCGCTCGAACAGCGCGGTGGCGTACTCCATCGCGCCCGAGATCCGGCCGCCCTGCTCGGACATGCCGAGCGTGAGGTCGAACTTGGCCGTCACCTGGCCGGCGGCGCCTGCCGCCGCCCGCGGCGCCGGCGCCTGCCGGGGCTGCTCCGGGGCGCCGCCGAGCGCGTTCTGCCAGCTGAACACCACCTGGAACAGCGGGGTGTGCGACAGGCTGCGCTCGGGATCCACCAGCTCCACCACCTGCTCGAAGGGGATGTCCTGGTGGTGCTGGGCGCCCAGCGTGCGCTCCTTGACCCGCCGCAGCACCTCGGCCACGGAGGGCGCGCCGGACAGGTCCACGCGCAGGGCCAGCGTGTTGACGAACAGGCCGATGAGCCCCTCGATCTCGCGCCGCCCGCGGTTCGCCACGGGCGAGCCGATCACCACGTCGTCCTGGCCCGAGAGCCGGGAGAGCACCACGGCCCACCCCGCCAGCAGCGTCATGAACAGCGAGGTTCCGTGCCGCCGCGAGAGCGCCTTGAGCCCGGCGGTGACCGCCTCGTCCAGCTCCATGCGGACCAGCGCGCCCACGTGGTCCATCTGCGCCGGCCGCGGATGGTCGGTGGGCAGCTCCAGCAGCTCCGGGGCGCCCGCCAGCGTCTGCGTCCAGTAGTCCGCCTGCGCCTGCAGGACCTCGCCCGCCACCCACTGCCGCTGCCACACGGCGTAGTCCGCGTACTGCACCTCCAGCGCGGGGAGCGGGTCCGGCGCCCCGCGGCGGAACGCCGCGTACAGCGCGTCCAGCTCCCGGGTGAGCACCGCGCTGGACCAGCCGTCGCTGATGATGTGGTGCGTGGTGATCAGCAGCAGGTGATCGTCCGCGGCCAGCCGGACCAGCCGTCCGCGGATGAGCGGGCCCCGCTCCAGGTCGAACGGCACGCCCGCCTCTTGGGCCAGCAGCCGGCCGAGCTCGGCGTTCGCGTCCGTCCGCCCGCTCAGGTCGTTCTCCACCAGGTGGAACCCGACGTCCGCCGGCGCGATCCGCTGCTCGGGGATGTCGGCCACCTGCACGAAGGTGGTGCGCAGCGCCTCGTGGCGGGCGACGATCCGGTCCAGCGCGCGCCCGAGCGCCTCGCGGTCCAGCTCGCCCCCCAGCCGCCGGCGCATGCGCACGTGGTACGTGCTCCCCAGGTCGCCCATCTGCTCCAGGAACCAGAGCCGCTGCTGGGCGAACGAGAGCGGGATGAGGCCGTCGCGGGGGGCGCGCTCGATCGGCGGAAGCTCCGCCCGCGCCGCCATCCCCACCTCGCGCGCGAAATCGCCGAGCGCGGGCCGGGCGAACACCTCGCCCAGCGCGATCTCCACCCCCAGCACCTGCCGCACGCGCGAGATCACCCGCACCGCCAGGAGCGAGTGCCCGCCCAGCTCGAAGAAGTGGTCCCACCGGCCCACCCGCTCGATCCCCAGCACCTCCGCCCAGATCTCCGCCAGCGCCTCCTCCGCCTCCCCCACCGGAGCCTCGTAGCCGTGCCGCGCGAAGGCGTCGCCCTCGGGTGCCGGCAGCGCCTTGCGGTCCAGCTTGCCGGTGCGTCCCAGCGGCAGCTGCTCCAGCCGCACGTACGCCGCCGGCACCATGTACTGCGGCAGCCGCTCGCCCAGGTGCGCCCGCAGGCTCTCCACCTCCACCGGCCCGTCGCCCACCCAGTACGCCACCAGGCGCGTGTCGCCCGGCGTGTCTTCGCGGATCAGCACCGCCGCGTGGCGCACCCCGGGGTGCTCCCGCAGCCGCTCCTCGATCTCGCCCAGCTCGATGCGGTAGCCCCGCACCTTGACCTGGAAGTCGATGCGCCCCAGGAACTCCAGGTTGCCGTCCGCCAGCCACCGCGCCCGGTCGCCCGTGCGGTAGAAGCGCGCCCCCGGCTGGGCCGCGAACGGGTCCGGCACGAACTTCTCCGCCGTGAGCCCCGCCCGTCCCAGGTATCCCCGCCCGACGCCGACGCCGCCGATGTACAGCTCGCCGACGACGCCCACCGGCACCGGCTGCATCCGCGCGTCCAGCACGTAGTGGGTGAGGTTCTGGATCGGCTTGCCGATGGGAATGCGTCCCTGGGCGGGGCGGTCGGCGGGGAGCTCGTACAGCGAGCACCCCACCACCGTCTCCGTGGGGCCGTACTCGTTCAGCAGCCGCACGGCCGGCGCGTGCTCGCGCCAGAACAGGGTGGGCTCCGCCATCAGGTTGTCGGCGCCGATCACCAGCGTGGACGCCGCCCGTGCGGCGTCCCCGGGGGCAAGCACCTGGTTCAGCAGCGACAGGTGCGTGGGGGTGATCTTGATCATGGCGTACCCCGGCCCCCGGCGCAGCACCTCCGCCAGCGCCTCCACCCCCGGGCCCTCGGCCAGGAGCTCCACCGGCTGCCCCGCGAACAGCGGGACGAAGTTGGCCAGCGTGAGGTCCACCGCCATGGACGAGAACACGGGCGCGCCGCTGCCCCCGGCCGACAGGTACGCCTCGCGCGCCCAGGCGAAGTAGTTCACCGGGCCGTAGTGGTGCATGAGCACGCCCTTGGGGCGGCCCGTGGAGCCGGAGGTGTAGTAGATGTACGCCAGGTTCTCCGGCCCCGCACCGCTCTCCGGCCGCTCCGTGGGCTGGGCCGCCAGCGCATCGGCCATGAGGTCCACGAACAGCGTCTCCGGCCGCGCCGCGGGCAGGCCGTCCGCCAGCCACGACTGCGACAGCAGCAGCCGCGCGCCGCTGTCCTCCAGCACGTACGCCAGGCGGTCCGCCGGGTGCGTGGGCTCCATGGCCACGTACGCCGCCCCCGCCTTCATGATGCCGAAGAACGCGGGCAGCAGGTCCAGCGTGCGCTCCATGCACAGCGCCACGCGGTCCTCCGGGCCCACGCCCAGGGCGCGCAGGTGGTGCGCCACCTGGTTGGCCCGCCGGTCCAGCTCCGCGAAGGTGAGCCGCTCTCCCGCGAAGATCACAGCCACGGCGTCCGGCGCGCGGTCCACCGCGGCCTCGAACAGCCCGTGGATGCTGGAACCGGCCGGATAGTCCGCCTCCGTGCGGTTCCACTCGTCCACCACCCGCGCGCGCTCCGCTTCGGGAAGCACGTCCAGCCGGCCCAGCGCGGCCCCGGGCGCGGTCTCCAGCGCCGCCACCAGCGACTCCAGGGCGGCGTGCATCATCTCGCACACCCGCAGCGGCTGCACCGACGCCGGTGCCTGCACGGTGAGCGCGAAGCCGTCGCCCACGTCGTCCACCGACAGGTTCAGCGGGTAGTTGGTCCGCTCCCCGCCCTTGCTGGTCCTGCCGCCGCGCGCCGGGGCTGCGGCCGCGGGCGTGCGCCGCCTGCTGTACCGGTAGTTCAGCAGCGACGTGAACAGGGGGGCGGACGCGTCCACCGCGCTGCAGCGCTGGGCCAGCACCAGCGAGGCGTGCTCGTGGCGCAGCAGCTTCGCGAGAAGCGCGTGCGTCTGCCGCACGCCCGCCTCGGCCGGCACGTCGCCGACGTGCACCCGGAGCGGGAGCGTGTTCAGGAACGGGCCCATCACCCGCTCGGCGCCCTCGCCGCCCTGCATGCGGCCGAACAGGACGGTGCCGAACACCACGTCGTCGCGCCCGGACGCACGCGCCAGCACCTGGCCCCACGCCACGTGGCACACCGTGGCCGCGCTCACCCCCAGCGCCCGCGCGCGCTCGCGCAGCCGCGCGCCCAGCCCGTCCTCCACGTCCAGCCGCGCCGCCTCGATCTCCGCCCCGTCGCCGCGCACGTCCAGCAGCCCGAACGGCGCCGTGGGCTCGTCCACGTCGCCCAGCATCTCCGTGAAGAAGGCGCGGTGCTCCTCGGGGCTCACGCCCAGCCGCACCTGCGCCACGAGGTTGCGGAACGGCACCGGCGCGGGCAGCGAGTCCACGCGGCCCGTCAGGTGCGCGTCGATCTCCTCCCGCAGCACGGCGATCGTCGTGTGGTCGCCGGCCAGGTGGTGGAGAAGGAGCAGGAGCACCCAGCGCTCGCCGTCCGCCTCGCGCGCCACGTAGCAGCGCATCAGCGGCGCGCGGCGAACGTCGATGCGGTGGTGGCGCGGGTCGTAGCGGCGGTACAGCTGCTCGGCCACGTCGCCCGCGGCCGGATCCAGCTCCACCTCCTCCACGGGGAGCGCCGCCTGGCGCCACACCACCTGCACCGGCTCCGGCAGCCCCTCCCACACGATGGCCGTGCGCAGGATGTCGTGCCGCGCGATGGTCGCGTCGAACGCCCGCAGGTACGCGTCCAGCCGCGCCCGGCTGTCGAAGCGGCTGAGGGTGCCCAGCAGGTAGGGATCGCCCTCCGTGGAGGCCAGGTGGTGAAAGAGAAAGCCTTCCTGCAGCGGCGCCAGCGGATAGATGTCCTGCACGTTGGCACCGCCGCCCGGCACGGTGGCCACGATGCCGTCGATCTCCGCCTGCGTCAGCGTCACCAGCGGCAGCATCTCCGGACGGATGAGGGGAGGCGTCCACCACTCGCCGCCGTCGCCCATCCGCGCCAGGAGCTCCGCCTTGTGCTCGCGCAGGGCGGCCAGGAGCGCGGGGTCCATCTGATCGCGACTGCCCGCCACGCCCAGCTCTCCTCCGCGGTTGCGAAGCCGGATGCCGGCGGCCTCGATCCGGGCGAAGAGCGCGTCGAGCGTCATGGGCTCCATGGTGATCACAGCAAGACCTCCACCTCGTCGTCAGCGTTCAGGTCGACCGCGCGTGCGGCGCGCTCGGGAATCAGGTTCTGCGGGACCGCCACCTCGGCGGACTCGCCGGACACGGCGGCCGCGAGCGCCGCCAGCGTGGGCGTGCTGAACAGGGCGCGCACGTCGGCGTGCAGCCCCCGCGCCCGCATCCGCGCGACCAGGGTCACCGCCAGCAGCGAGTGCCCGCCCAGCTCGAAGAAGCCGTCGTTCCGGCCCACCCGGTCGATGCCCAGCACCTCGGCCCAGATCTCCGCCAGCGCCGTCTCCGTCTCCCCCACGGGCGCCTCGTAGCCGCGCCGCGCGAAGGCGTCGCCCTCGGGCGCGGGGAGCGCCCGGCGGTCCACCTTGCCGTTGGGCGACAGGGGCAGCGCCTCCAGGCGCACGTACGCCGCCGGCACCATGTAGTCGGGCAGACGCTCCAGCAGGTGCGCGCGCAGCGCCTCCGGCTCCACCGCCCCGCCCACCCAGTACGCCACCAGGCGCTTGGCGGCGGCGGCCGCGCCCTCGTCGTCCCGCGCCACCACGACGGCCTCCTCCACAGCCGGGTGCTCCAGCAGGCGCGTCTCGATCTCCCCCAGCTCGACGCGGAAGCCGCGCACCTTGACCTGCGCGTCCACGCGACCGGCGAACTCCAGCTCGCCCGCCGCGTTCCAGCGCGCGAGGTCGCCCGTGCGGTAGAGCCGCGCGCCCGGCTCCGCCCCGAACGGATCCGGGACGAAGCGCTCGGCCGTCAGCGCGGCGCGGCGCCAGTAGCCGCGCCCCACCGTCGCCCCGCCGATGTGCAGCTCGCCCGCCGTGCCGCGCGGCACCGGCTGGCCCGCCGCGTCCAGCAGGTAGACGCGCACGTTGGCCACCGGCCGCCCGATCGGCGGCGCGCCGCTTCCGGGGACATAGTCGTGCAGGGTGGTGCAGACCGTCGCTTCCGTGGGGCCGTAGCCGTTGATCAGCCGGCGGCCGGTCGACCAGCGCGCCATCAGATCCACGGGCGGCGCGTCGCCGGAGACGATCAGCGTGTGGATGGACGGCAGGCGCTCGTCGTCCGGGAGCGCCGCCAGAACGGCGGGCGGCAGGATGGCGTGCGTGACCCCCGCTTCCGCGACCGTGCGGACCAGCTCGTCGCCCGCGAGCGGACCCGGCTGCTCGGGCATGTGCAGCGACACGCCCCGGGCCAGCGCCAGGAACACCTCGTACACGCTGCCGTCGAAGCTGAATGAGGCGAACTGCAGGATGCGGCTCTCCGGCTCCAGCGGCAGCGACCGCTCCTGCGCCGCCACCATGCCGCACACGTTGCGGTGCTGGATCATGGCCCCCTTGGGGCGGCCGGTGGAGCCGGAGGTGTAGATCACGTACGCCGGGTGCTCCGGCCTCAGACCGCCGCGCTCCGGGTCGGCCGACGGCGCGCCGGCCCAGGCAGCCTCGTCCGCCAGGTCCAGCAGCGGCACCCCCGCGTCCGCGAAGCGCGCAGCCAGCGAGGCGCGCGTCAGCAGCAGCGCGGGCGCGCTGTCCTCCAGCATCCAGCGCAGCCGCTGCTCGGGGTAGTCGGGATCCAGCGGTACGTACGCACCGCCCGCCTTGAGCACCGCCAGCAGCGCGACGACCATCTCCGGGCCGCGCTCCAGGGAGATGGCGACCCGCGCGTCCGGACCCACGCCCCGCGAGCGGAGGTGGTGCGCCAGCCGGTTGGCGCGCGCGTTCAGCTCGCCGTAGCTCAGACGGACGGCGCCGCAGGCCAGCGCCAGCGCGTGGGGCACTCGCGCGGCCTGGGCTTCGAAGAGTTCGTGCGCGCACGACTCGCTCGGGTACTCCGCCTCCGTGCGGTTCCACTCCTCCAGCACGCGGGCGCGCTCCTCCGCCGGCAGCATCGGCAGCAGCGCGACGGACTGGCGGTCGTCCGCCACCATCTCCTCCAGCACGCGCCGCAGATAGCCGACCCACCGCTCCACGGTGTCGTGGTCGAAGAGCGACGTGGCGTACGTCACGTTGCCCATGATCCGGCCGCCGGCCTCGCCCAGCGTGAGCCCCACGTCCTGCTTGGCCGTGCCGCGGTCTTCCGTCGCCTGCACGCGGCCGAGGGTCAGCCCCGGCAGCCGCAGGCTCCCCGAGGGCGTGTTCTGCCAGGTGAACATCACCTGGAAGAGCGGGGTGTGCGACAGGCTGCGCACCGGGGCCACCCGCTCCACCACCTGCTCGAAGGGGATGTCCTGGTGCTGCTGCGCCTGGAGCGCCCGCTCCTTGACCCGCCGCAGCACGTCGGAGACGGAGGGCGCGCCGGAAAGGTCCACGCGCAGCGCCAGCGTGTTCACGAAGAAGCCGATCAGCCCCTCGATCTCCCGCCGCCCGCGCCCCGCCGCCGGTGTGCCGACCACCACGTCGTCCTGGCCGGAAAGCCGGCTCAGCACCACGGCCCACCCGGCCAGCAGCGTCATGAACAGCGTGGTCCCGTGCCGCCGGGAAAGCGCCTTGAGCCCCGCCGTGAGCGCCTCGTCCAGCTCCAGCTCCAGCCGCGCCCCGCCATGGTCCATCTGCGCCGGCCGCGGGTGGTCGGTGGGCAGCTCCAGCAGCTCCGGCGCGCCCGCCAGCGTCCGCGTCCAGTAGTCCGCCTGCGCCTGCAGCACCTTGCCCGCGACCCACTGCCGCTGCCACACCGCGTAGTCCGCGTACTGCACCTCCAGCGCGGGGAGCGGGTCCGGCGCACCGCGCCGGAACGCCTCGTACAGCACGCCCAGCTCCCGGGTCAGCACCCCGCTGGACCAGGCGTCGCTGACGATGTGGTGCATGGTGACGAGCAGCAGGTGATCGTCCGCGGCCAATCGCACCAGCCGGCCGCGGATGAGCGGCCCCCGCTCCAGGTCGAAGGGCACACCCGCCTCCTCGGCCAGCACCCGGCCGAGCTCCGCGTCCGCGTCCGCCCGTCCGCCCAGGTCGTGCTCCACCAGGTGGAACCCGGCGTCCGCCGGCGCGATCCGCTGCTCGGGGGTGCCGGCCACCTGCGCGAACGTCGTCCGCAGCACCTCGTGGCGGGCGACGATGCGGTCCAGCGCGCGCGCCAGCGCCCCGCGGTCCAGCTCGCCCGCCAGCCGCCGGCGCATGCGCACGTGGTACGTGCTCCCCAGGTTCCCCAGCTGCTCCAGGAACCAGAGCCGCTGCTGGGCGAACGAGAGCGGGATGGCGCCCTCGCGGGGCGCGCGCTCGATGGGCGGCAGCTCCGCCCGCGCCGCCATCTCCGCCTCGCGCGCGAAGTCGCCGAGCACGGGCCGGGCGAACACCTCGCCCAGCGCGATCTCCACCCCCAGCACCTGCCGCACGCGCGAGATCACCCGCACCGCCAGCAGCGAGTGCCCGCCCAGCTCGAAGAAGTGGTCCCACCGCCCCACCCGCTCGATCCCCAGCACCTCGGCCCAGATCTCCGCCAGCGCCTCTTCCGCCTCCCCGATGGGCGGCTCGTAGCCCTGCCGCGCGAAGGCGTCGCCCTCCGGCGCCGGCAGCGCCTTGCGGTCCAGCTTGCCGGTACGGCCCAGCGGCAGCTGCTCCAGCCGCACGTACGCCGCCGGCACCATGTACGCCGGCAGCCGCTCGCCCAGGTGCGCCCGCAGGCTCTCGACGTCGGCCGGGCCGTCGCCCGTCCAGTACGCCACCAGCCGCGTATCCCCCGGCGCGTCTTCGCGGATCAGCACTGCCGCGTGGCGCACCCCGGGATGCTCCTTCAGCCGCTCCTCGATCTCCCCCAGCTCGATGCGGTAGCCCCGCACCTTCACCTGGAAGTCGATGCGCCCCAGGAACTCCAGCTCGCCGTCCGGCAGCCAGCGCGCCCGGTCGCCCGTGCGGTAGAAGCGCGCTCCCGCCCGCGCCGCGAACGGGTCCGGCACGAACTTCTCCGCCGTCAGCCCCGGCCGTCCCAGGTACCCGCGCCCGACGCCGACGCCGCCGATGTACAGCTCGCCGGCCACGCCCACCGGCACCGGCTGCATCCGCGCGTCCAGCACGTAGTGGGTGAGGTTCTGGATGGGCTTGCCGATGGGGATGCGCCCCTCGACGTGCCTGTCGCGGGGAATCTCGTACAGCGAGCAGCCGACGACCGTCTCGGTGGGGCCGTACTCGTTCAGCAGCCGCACCGCCGGCGCGTGCTCGCGCCAGAACAGCGTCGGCTCCGCCATCAGGTTGTCCGCGCCGATGACCAGCGTGGACGCGCTGGCTGCCGCGTCGTTCGGCGACAGGACCTGGTTCAGCAGCGACAGGTGCGTGGGGGTGATCTTGATCATCGCGTACCCCGGCCGCCGCCGCACCGCCTCCGCCAGCGCCTCCACGCCCGGGCCTTCGGCCAGCAGCTCCACCGGCTGCCCCGCGAACAGCGGGACGAAGTTGGCCAGCGTCAGGTCCACCGCCATCGACGAGAACACGGGCGCGCCGGAGCCTCCGGCCGACAGGTACTCCTCCCGCGCCCACGCGAAGTAGTTGACGGGGCCGTAGTGGTGCATCAGCACCCCCTTCGGCCGCCCCGTGGAGCCGGAGGTGTAGTAGATGTACGCCAGGTTCTCCGGCCCCACCCCGCTCTCCGGCCGCTCCGCCGGCTCGCGCGACAACGTCTCCGCCATCCGGTCGATCCAGAGCGTCTCCGGCCGCGCCTGGGGCAGCCCGTCCGCCAGCCACGACTGCGACAGCAGCACCCGCGCTC
>DASUVG010000280.1:0-30460 GCA_036379135.1 Longimicrobium sp. | reverse complement strand
GCGCACGCGCAGATCCTGCCGCCTGCACTGACTCCGGCGCGCGACCGAAGGACCTCCTCTCGGCTGCGCAGGGGCCGGATCAGGACGCGGAACCAGCCCCTTCGTTCTGCTGGCGAGGTCCTTCGGTCGGCGCGCCGGGTTGCCGGTCAAGGAAAGGTTCAGCGCGGCGCCTCCCTCAGGAAGTCATGCACTCCATTGCCGGATTGGGTATCAGCCGTGCTTTCCGGCGGCGTCTTCGCTCACCTCGCCGGGCTCGCCGGACACGCCGAGCGCACCCAGGTTCTTGCCGTGGCCTTCGCCGCCGCTGAAGTACACGTGCGTCTCGCCCTTGCCCGCGTCGATCCGCGTCACCAGCCCGCCGCCACGGCCCACGGCGTTCTGAATCTCGTCGGCGGACTTGCTGCCCTTGAAGCTGGCCTTGTAGTGCTTCATCGCGTCGTCTCCCGTTTAGAACTGTTCAGCGCAGCTGCGGCTGCGCCCGTCGATCTCGATGTACTCCGCCTGCGCCTGCACCGCGGAGCCCGCCGGGGGCGTGAAGCTGTAGTACAGCGACATCATCCCCGGCTCCAGGTACTCGGGCCCACTCCACGAGATGCCGGACGGGGGCGGGCGAAGGTAGAACGTGCTCCCCGACGTGGTGCACAGCAGGATGCGGCGCAGGTGCACGATGTTGCGCCCCTGGTTCTGCACGTACAGCAGCGCGGTGGTGCCGGACTTGACGATGGAGACCACTACGGAAGTCGCTGCCTTGAAGCTGGTCTCGCAGGTGTTGCAAGCCATGTTGCATCCTCCATGGGAGGGGCGGGTCCGCCGGCGTGGCCGGGCGTGTGCGGTGGCGGACGGGTGTGTGATGCGCCGCGGACGGCGGCACGGTGGGCAGCGCGGCGGAGAGCACGCGGGGTGCCGCCGGTGGCGCAAACCGGTCGGGTGCGATGGAAGCCCCGGCGTCTGGCGCGCTTGCGGACAGCGGGAGGAAACGCATGTACCCTCCTCACCCCACCCCGCCTGAGACACACGCTCCACGCCTGCTGGGGCACCGCCGCCCCGATCGACAGAGCCTGTTCTCCCGCAGGCGCAAAGGGGGGCGATGGACACGAATGGGTTGGATCGATGCGGATCTCTGCAGTTGACGATATCTGTTGCAACGAGTAAATTAAGAGGTGCGGATTTCACCTCTGGACGGGGATGGATGACGATGAGCGAGCTGAACACGGTGGCGGCGGCCGGAGAGTACGGAATCGCGCCGGACGGATACCGCCTGCCGGCCGAGCTGCGTCTGGGGCGCGTGCGCCTGCAGGTGGCGGACCTGGAGCGGTCGCTGGCCTGGTACCGCGACGTGCTGGGCCTGCGCGTTCTGCAGCGCTCGGCGGACGGCGCCTCGCTCGGCGCGCACGGCGGCGACGCGCCGCTGGTGGTGCTGCGGGAGAAGCGCGGCGCCACGCCCGCGCCGCCGCGGGGGCGGCTGGGGCTGTACCACTTCGCCATCCTGCTGCCGGACCGCGCCGCGCTGGGCCGCTTCGTCGCGCACCTGGCGGGCATCGGCGAGCGCGCGGGCGCCAGCGACCACCTGGTGAGCGAGGCGCTGTACCTGAACGACCCCGACGGCCTGGGGATCGAGGTGTACGCCGACCGCCCCCGCGATACGTGGCGCTTCGACGCGCAGCGGCAGCTGGCCATGGACACGCGCCCGCTGGACCTGAACAGCCTGGTCCAGGCCGCCGGCGGCGAGCCGTGGACGGGGATGCCCGCGGGCACCGTCATGGGCCACGTTCACCTGCACGTGGGCGACACGGAGCGGGCGGCGGCGTTCTACCACGCCGCGCTGGGGCTGGACAAGGTGGTGTGGAGCTACCCGGGCGCGCTGTTCCTGTCCGCCGGCGGCTACCACCACCACCTGGGGCTGAACACCTGGGCCGGGCCCGGCGCCCTACCCGCGGGCGAGAATGACGCGCGGCTGCTGGACTGGGAGATCGTCCTTCCCCGCCCCGCCGACGCCGAGGCCGCCGTCCGCAGCCTGGAAGCCGCCGGGCACGCGGCGGAGCGCATCGACGGCGGCTGGCTGGCCACCGACCCCTGGGGCACCGCCGTCCGCATCGTCTCCGCCGCCTGACGCGGGAACGACGGTTCCGAATGGAACGAGAGGCGCGGAGAGGGATGGATCCTCTCCGCGCCTTTTGCCATGACTGATGTCTTCTCGTATGTCCTACCAGGTCCGGAAACAGAGTGCATGACTTCCTGAGCCTGAGAGAGGCGCCGCGCTGAACCTTGCTTTGACCGGGACCCGGCGCGCCGACCGAAGGACCTCACCGGCAGAACGAAGGGGCTGGTTCCACGTCCTGATCCCGGCCCCTGCGCAGCCGGGAGGAGGTCCTTCGGTCGCGCGCCGGAGTCGGTGCAGCCGGCAGGATCTGCGTATGCGCTCCCTCAGGAAGTCACATTCTTTTCCCGGATCTGGTATGATTGCTTCTACAGAATCCGCAAAAACGCTTACGCGGCGCACGCCGAGGATGCGGGTGACGGCCTCACCCGGCGCGACCCGCTCGGGGCGCGTCGTTCAAAAAAAGCTTGCGGAACCGCGAAAGCGATTTTAAGGTCCTGGAGCGGCCCGATGGCCGGGCGGGCCGCCCGAGACGTGAAGGACCACCCGGCCGCTTAATGATCCCTTCTTTCATTTGTTCCGGAGGCCACAATGAGCACCAGCACGCAGATGGTCAATGCATGGATCTTCCTGAACGAGGACGAACCCGCCGGCACCAGCTACAACTCCCCCGACAGCTGCTACCAGACGCTCATCCGGAACGACGTCTACCAGTCCGTCGACATCCTGTTCATCTGCTTCGGAGCGGTCGTCCCCGCCGCGGACGGCACGTACACCATGCAGATGGGCGACGCCTCCCACCCGGGCGGACTGACCAACCAGGACTACCTGCAGTACGTGGTGCGCGACGCGCGGAAGAACAACCCCGACATCCAGATCGCCCTCACCATGGGCTACGGGAACGGGAGCGGCATCTCGCAGATCTTTCCCGACCCCTCCAACCCCGATTCGAAGAGCGCCGACGCCTTTGCCGCCAACCTGGTGGCGTTCCTGAAGGCCAACGGGCTGAACGGGCTGGACCTGGACTGGGAGTCTCCGATCTCCGACGACACGACGTCGGCGCAGTTCGCCACCCTGATCAACGCCGTGGGCGCCGCGTTCCGGAAGCAGCCGCAGAAGTACTACCTCACGCTTTCCCCCGCCGTGGCGACCAACCTGGACGCCGCCTCCGTAAACGAGTACGTGGACTTCATCAACCTGCAGCTGTACTCCGGCTTTACCTTCCCGGCCGACTTCCCGGGGATGGGCATCCACGCCGGCCTGCTGGCCTACGGCGCCAAGTTCGAGTCCGGCTACCAGACGGCCGAGGGCGCCTACACGGACAACACCCACAACTACCACTACCCCGTCTACACCGCCTGGCGGCTGAACTCGGACAACTTCGCCTTCGAGCAGGCGCAGCAGAAGGCGCTTCACGCGCTGGTCTTTGCCGCCGCCACGGCGGCCTGACCCGCGGGGCGGGACCGACGGCACACCAGGGGCGTCCCGACGGCCGGGCGGGCCGCCCCGTTCGGAAGGAACCCGGCCGCTTTCATGATTCCCGTTTCCCTTTCATGCGGAGGTCCACAATGAGCACGAACCCGATGGTCAACGCCTGGCTGTTCATCGACGGCGACAATCCCCCGGGCGTCGGCTACTCCGACCCCTCCAGCTCGTACCAGGCGCTCATCCAGAACGACGTCTACCAGTCCGTCGACATCCTCTTTCTCGCCTTCTTCTCGACCGTCGCGACGACGGACGGCACGTACACCATCCAGATGGGCAGCGAGGCGACGGGCATCATGCAGCAGATCGTCGCCGACGCGCGCCAGAACAACCCCGACATCCAGATCGTCGCGACGCTGGGGTACGGGAGTGGGACCAACATCTCCAAGATCTTTCCCGACCCCTCCCACCCCGATTCGCAGAGCGCCGACGCCTTTGCCTCCAACCTGGTGGCGTTCCTGCAGGCCAACGGGCTGAACGGGCTGGACCTGGACTGGGAATCGCCCATCTCGGACGACACCACCCGGGAGCAGTTCGCCACCTTCGTCGACGCGGTGGGCGCCGCGTTCGGGGAGCAGTACTACCTCACCCTCTCCCCCGCCGTGGCGACCCACCTGGACGCCGCGGCCGTGAACGCCCACGTGGACTTCATCAACCTGCAGCTGTACTCCGGGTTCACCTTCCCGTCCGACTTCACGGCGCTGGGCATCGACTCGTCCCTGTTCGCCTACGGGGCCAACTTCGTCAACGGCGACCAGACGGCCCAGGGTGCCTACACGGACAATACCGACAACTACGGCTACCCCATCTACACCGTCTGGCAGCTGAACCCCGGCGAGTTCGCGTCCGCGCAGGCGCAGCAGCAGGCGCTCTACTCGCTGGTGTTCCCGTCCACCGCCCCCGCCGCCGTGGCCGCCGCCACTGCGTGAACAACCGGGTGGGCAGAAGAGCGGAGGAGCAGAGGATGGATCTCTGCTCCTCCGCGTTCGCTCCCGCAAACCACGGCCCGGGTGACTTCCCGATCCCGAATCAGCGCCGCGAGGGTCGGCGACGTCCTCTCCAGGAAGTCACCGGGCGCGTGTTTACCGGAGCTCATCTGCCGCGCAGGTGCTCGTGGATGAACTGGATGGCCATCGACCCCTCCCCCACCGCCGCGCCCACCCGCTTTACCGACCCGCTGCGCACGTCGCCCGCCACGAACACGCCGGAGACGCTGGTCTCCAGCAGGTACGGCGGGCGCTCCAGCCCCCAGGCGACGTCGTCGCGGTCCCGCAGCTCCGGGCCGGCCAGCACGAAGCCCTTCTCGTCGCGCACCAGCACGCCGTCCAGCCAGTCCGTGGTGGGCGCCGCGCCGATGTAGACGAAGAGGGTGCTGGTCTCCACCGTCTCCTGCGCGCCGGACTCCACGTCCTCGATGGTGATGGTCTCCAGCAGGTCGCCGCCCTCCACGGCGACCACCTTCGCCCCCGGCCGCAGGTGGACGTTGGGGTTCTTCCTGACGCGGTCCAGCAGGTACTCCGACATCTTCTCGGCGAAGTCCGCCTCGGGCGCCACCATGGTCACCGACCTGGCGTAGCGCGCCAGGTACATGGCCGCCTGGCCGGCGGAGTTGCCGGCGCCCAGCAGGTACACGTCGCGGTCGCGGCAGGTGGGTACGGCCGCCGCCGCCGCGCCGTAGTACAGCCCGCGGCCGATCAGCCGGTCGCAGCCGGGGGCCTTGAGCATTCGCCAGGAGACGCCCAGCGCCAGCAGCACCGCCTGCGTGCGCAGCTCGGCGCCGTCGTCCAGCACCACCACGCGGTTGGGCTCCTCCACCCGCAGCGCCACCGCTTCGCGCGCAACCACGACCTCCGCCCCGAACCGCTCCGCCTGCCGCAGCGCGCGCCCGGCAAGCTCGCTGCCGCTCACGCCGTCGGGAAAGCCCAGGTAGTTCTCGATGGCCGAGCTCATCCCCGCCTGCCCGCCCGGCGCGTCCCTGTCGATGAGCACGGTGCGCAGCCCCTCGCTGGCGCCGTACACAGCCGCCGCCAGCCCCGCCGGCCCCGCGCCGATGATGATCAGGTCGTAGTACGGCGACTCCGCCTCGGTGCTCATCCCCACGTGCTCCGCCAGCGCCTCGTCCGAAGGCTCCGCCAGCCACCGCCCGTCGCCAAAGATCAGCAGCGGCAGCCGGTCCGCGCCCACGCCCAGCTCGTCGGCCCGCGCCCGCGCCCTGTCGTTGGTCTCGTAGTCGCGAAACAGGTACGGAACGCGGCTGCGCGCCAGAAAGTCGCGCACCTCGTGCGAGCGCGGCGACCAGGTAAAGCCGATGACGGTGACCCGGTCCGCCGGGTCCGCGTGGGAGGGAATCATGGGACGCACGTCCTTCGCGTGAGGGCCGCGACGATGGATCGCGCGCCGGGAGACGGTGGACGTGTCACGGGGCGTGCCACGCGGGCGGCAGGGAGTGCGGGAGTGCGGGAGTGCGAGAGTGCGGGAGTGCGGGAGTGCGGGAGTGCGGGAGTGCGAGAGTGCGGGAGTGCGGGAGTGCGGGAGTGCGAGTTGGGACGAGATCACGCTGCGCCCGCTGGGGCCCTCACCCGCTCGCTTAGGCTCGCACCCTCTCCCGCGAGCGGGAGAGGGTATAAACGTCGCACACGGGTGCGGGGCGCTTCGGCGGACACGGAGTGGTGTTTCCGGTTGCGGACGCGCCGCTGCGTGGGACACCCGATGCCGCCAGGCCGCCGAGTCCGCGCAGGCGGACTTTGTGCTGTTCTAGCCGCGGTTTCAACCGCCCCGGATGATGCCGGCGATACGCTCCTGATCTCGGACGCGCATGCGCCTCAACCGCCGCACACCGCCGGGCCAACCCTGGGCTGCGGACGCGCCGCTGCGGGGGACGCCGCACACCGCCGGGCCGCCGAGCCCGCGCAGGCGGACTTTGTGCCGTTCTAGCCGCGGTTTCAACCGCCCCGGACGATGCCGGAGATCCGCCTCCGGCCTCTACCTCAGCACTGTCTCCGCCGTCTCCGCCGCCAGGGCGACGCGGTTGCGGCCCTGGGCCTTGGCGGCGTAGAGCGCCCGGTCCGCCAGGCAGAACAGCAGGTCCGGCGTCTTGGCGTCCTCGGGCGCGGAGGCCAGGCCGATGCTCACCGTCAGCGTATCGCCCGTGGCGCCGAACACGTGGCCGGCAATGCGGGCCCGCAGCCGCTCCGCCACCATCCCCGCCATCGCCGGGTCCGCCCCCACCATCAGCACGGCGAACTCCTCCCCGCCCAGCCGCGCCACGGAATCGCTCGCCCGCAGCTGCTCGCGCAGCAGCATGCCCAGCTCGCGCAGGGCGTCGTCGCCGGCGGGGTGGCCGTGCTGGTCGTTGTAGTCCTTGAAGTGGTCGCAGTCCAGCACGCCCAGCGTAAAGCTGCCCCCGTACCGCACCACGCGCGCCACCTCGGCCTCGAACCGCTCCGTGAAGTGCCGGCGGTTGGGCAGCCCGGTGAGCGGATCGGTGTACACCAGCCGCGACAGCTCCGCGCGCGCCTCGGCCAGCGCCAGCCGCTGGCGGCGGATGCGGCCCAGCACGATGGCCGCGAACAGGTTGGTGGTAAAGAAGACGGCGGCCAGGATGACCTCCACCTCCGGCCGCGCCCCCGCCGGCCGGGCCAGCGCCACCGCGCCCAGGTACCCCGCCGTCATCAGCGCCGTCAGCAGGAGCGCGGTGCGAAAGCCGGCGTAGCCCGCGAGAAAGATCAGCACCACCGGCCACACCACCAGCACCAGCAGCCGCGTCTCCGGGGCCACCCACACGAATTCCGACAGCAGGATGGCGACGGCGATGCTGGGAACGAGAACGAAGTGCGGATCCCACCCGCGCCACAGCAGGGAGCCCAGCTGAAGCAGCACCCACGTGCCGCCGACGGTGGCGCAGCAGGTGGCGAACGTCACCACCCACTGGCGGGGGGTGATCTCCACGAACCAGATCGCATCCAACAGCACCAGCACCCCCACCGCCACGCCCAGCCCGATGGTGGCGAGCGCCCATCCCCGCTGCTTCTGCTTCGTATCCAAGTCGCAGCTCTCCTTGCTGATATAAACCCGCGCGCGGCGCGCAAATCGCGAACCACTGGAAACTTCGTCCTGTTTGGCACCCGGATGGCGCCATATCGTAGACGAAAGTGATGAATCAAACGGTGCCGATGTCTGAAAAGATGTGGGTACATCGGCTCCTTACGCGCCCTTGAATCGGGCACCCCGTCCGGGCGCTCCCGCCGCACCGCACCATCCCTCTGGCGCGCGGGGGCCGCGCGCAGCAACGTAGTCGGGCACGAGAGGGCGTCCCCGATCCCGAGGAGGTGGATGATGACGCAGGTGTCACTCGCCGAGGTCCCGCAGGCGCTGGAGCCCGTGTTCATGGCCGGCGACCCGGACGCCGCCGGCAAGGCGCAGGAGCGGAGCAACGTGGAGCGGATCGGGCGGATGGTGCACGCCATCTCGCAGGGCCGGTTCGACGAGCTGCGCGAGCAGCTTGCCCCCGACGTCGTCTACGAGATGGTGGCGCCCGCGTTCGTTCCCTGGGGCCGCGCCGCCCACGGGGCGGACGAGGTCGCGGCCACCATCGCCAGCAACTTCGCCACCCTTTCCGAGCAGCGCACGCAGCCGCTCTCGCTTGTCTCCCAGGGCGACACGGTGATGGTGATGGCGCGCGAGTCCGGCCGCTTCGTGGACGGCCAGGGGTACGAGGTGCTGCTGGTGCAGCAGTTCACCTTTGCCGACGACGGCAGGCTGGCCGTCTTTCGCTCCGTCGTCGGCGAGGCGGGCCCGCCCGCCGCGTCCTGACCGGGGCGCCGATGCCGTCCACCGCCGCGCAGTCCCCGTCCGCGGCGCAGATCGAGGCGCGCCTGCACGGGATGGGCGATCCGGAGCACGCGCGCTTCGTGGCCGGCTACTTTCGCACCGGGCCGGGCGAGTACGGCCACGGCGACCGCTTTCTCGGCATCCGCATCCCCGCGCTCCGCGCGCTGGTGCGCGAGCATCGCGGCGCATCGCTCGATGCCGTCGCCGGGCTGCTGCGCTCGCCCTGGCACGAGGCGCGGCTGTTCGCCCTTCTTCTGCTGGTGGATGCGTACGGGCGGGGCGGCGCGGAGACGCGCGATGCCATCTACCGCCTCTACATGGCCAACCTGGAGCGCGTCGACAACTGGGACCTGGTGGACTCTTCCGCGCCGTACATCGTGGGCGCGCACCTGGAGGCGGGCGACCGGTCCGTGCTGGACGGGCTGGCGCGGTCGGAGGTGCTGTGGGAGCGGCGGATCGCCATCCTCGCCACGCAGCACTTCATTCGCCGCGGCGACTTCGCGGCCACGCTGCGGATCGCGGAGATGCTGGTGGACGACCGGCACGACCTGATCCACAAGGCCGTGGGGTGGATGCTGCGCGAGGTGGGCAACCGCGACCGCGCCGCGGAAGAGGCGTTCCTCGTCCGCCACCACCGAACCATGCCGCGGACCATGCTGCGCTACGCCATCGAGAAGTTTCCACCCGAGCTGCGGCGGCGCTACCTGCGCGGCGAAGCGGACGGCGAGTAGCACGGCGGGCTCCGCATCACCCCGAGCCCGCCGCATCCTCCATCCGGATCCGCCCCATGCGAACGCCGACCGTCCTCCTCTGCGCCCTGCTCTGCGGCGCGTGCGCTACGGTGCGGATGGAGGACCGCGCGCTCCTTCAGCCGGTGCGGGACAACCCGCGGGCGGTGAGCGCGCTGGATTCCACCCTGCGCGCCAGCGGCGCCGAGCCGCACCGCATCCGCGCGCCGGACGGCGCGGAGCTCTTTGCCGTCGTCCTGCGCCACCCGCGGGCGACGGCGACGGTGCTGTACTTTGGCGGCAACGGGTTCCGCATCAGCCAGGCGGGCCGCCACGCCGCCGGGATCCTTCTGCCGCTGGGCGTGAACGTCGTCCTGGTGGACCACAGGGGATACGGACGGAGCACCGGCACGCCCACCACCATCTCGCAGCTGCAGGCGGACGCCGTCGCCGCGTACGACTACGTGGCCGCGCTGCCGGGGATCGACCGGGCGCGCATCGTGGTCCACGGGCAGTCGCTGGGCTCCTTCATGGCCGGCGAGGTGGCCGACCGGCGCCCCGTGGGCGGGCTGGTGCTGGAAAGCTCGGCAACCACGGCCGCCGATTGGCGGCGGTACGTGAGCCCGCGTCCGTGGTACGCGCGCCCCTTCGTGCGCGTGCGGGTCAGCGAGAGCATGCGCCGGGCGGGAAACCTGGAGCGGGTGCGGCGCATCCGCGCGCCCCTGCTGGTGCTGGTGGGCGAGCGGGACTCCGTGACCCCGCCCCCGCTCTCGCGCCGGCTGTACCAGCAGTCCGCCACGCCCGACTCGCTCAAGCGGCTCCACGTCCTGGCCGGCGCGGGGCACAACGACGTCCCCGCGCACCCGGACTTCGCCCGCGTCTACACGGAGTTCCTGCGCCTGGTCGCGGGACGGTAGACATACGTTCCGTGGACCCGCGGCCCCGCGGAGCGTACCATGGAGGGACGGGGCAGAGCGACGTACCCCGGCACACCCGCACCGGGCCCCGGGGGGAGCGCGATGCTCGCCCGCGGTCCGGCGCCCGCGCGCGTACCCGCGACCCGTTTCGACACGGGAGGAGGCCAGCATGGCGGACGAACAGGCGCAGTGGCACCTCGCGAAGTACGAGGTCCTGCTCTTCAGCTTCGACGGCGTGACCGCGGCCCGTGACGCACTGACGGACCTGAAGGAGGAGCACCAGCTGGAGCAGGGCCACGTGCTGGCGGAGGCGCTGGTCTCGCACGAGGCGACGGGAAAGATCCACGTGCACGACCCTGGCGCCGCGGGGCTGGGCGGCGCGATGGGCGCCGTCGCCGGCGGCTTCGTGGCAATGTTCGCGGGGCCGGTCGCGCTGCCGTTCCTGCTGGTGGCCGGGGGACTCCTGGGGGGCGTCGCCGGGCACCTGGCCGGGCGCATCCTTCCCCGCGCGGACCTGGCGGAGGTGGCCCAGGCCATGCCGCTGGGCACCTCCGCCTACGTGGCGCTGATCGATCACGACGACGCGCGGCGGCTGGAAGAGATGTTCGCCGCCAAGGGCGCCCGCGTGGTCTCCACCCCGGTGGACAGCGAGATGGCCGGCGTGCTGGGCCAGGCCCTGGTCCAGAAGGTGGCTCCGCGCGCCGCCGCCCCCGCCGGCCACCCGTAGCTCCCCGTACGGCGAAGCCCCGCCACCGGACCGGCCGGAGCGGGGCTTTTCGCGCGGTAAAGGGCTTCCGTCGACGAGGGAGGATGACGTGCCGATCGAGATCCGCGGCCTGGCCCCGCTGCTCGCCGTGTTCGACATGAAGGCGTCGGTCCGCTTCTACCGCGACGTGCTGGGCTTCGAGCTCGTCAGCACCTCCGCGCCGGGCGACGACTGCGGGTGGGCGCTCCTCCGCCGCGGCGGCGCCGAGCTGATGCTCAACACCGCGTACGACGGCGGCGGGCGGCCGCCGTCGCCCGATCCGGCCCGCGTGGCCGCCCATCGCGACACGGCCCTCTTCTTCGGCTCCCCGGACGTGGACGCGGCGTACGCGCACCTCCGCGCGCACGGCGTCGACGCGGAGGCGCCGTTCGTCCAGAGCTACGGGATGAAGCAGATGTACGTGAAGGATCCGGACGGCTACACCCTCTGCTTCCAGTGGCCCGCCTCCGCGGAGACCTCGGTGGCCACCGACGGCGGCGTGCCGCCGCCGCCGTCCTTGCACCCCCAGGCGAGCAGGGCGGCGGAGCAGAGGATCAACTTGCGCATCAAGAGGGAGAAGCTCCTGCAAAGGGAGAACGGGAGGGCGGCGCCGGCAGTGGCGCGTGGGGCGGATGGGGACATGCGGATGCGGGACGCGCCGGCTCGGGGTGCGAGCGGGCGTCCCGGTCGATCCCGTATCTGATCAGGGTGTCGGCGAAGGACGGCCGGGAGAGGCCCGGGACGATGGGCGCCGACCGCTCCGAAAGGATACATCCATGCTGCCGTGGCCGCAACGGTCCGCGTGCGTCCCGGCTCTGGCTCACCTCGACTCTGGCGTGGGCGGATGGTTCTCGGGATCGCGCATCAGGTGATGGAGACGGCTGGCTCCCGTGCGTCGCGGAGATCCTTCGGCGATCCACATCCCTCCCAAAAAACGCGGATGGCCCCCTGCCGCGCTTCCATCCCTCCCCCGTTCCCGACAACCCCAGGGATCGTGCCTCGCCGACCAGCGCGCCATGCCTCCGCTCACCATGACCAGGCTTCCAACTGGAGAGCAGAGGAAACGGCACGAGAAAACTCCGCTAATACTCATTCTAAATAGTTTGTTCCTAAGATAGTTTCCTGCTATACTGAAGCTGTCCTGCGGGAGCGGTGGGAACCGTGGCGCGGAGGCAGCTCATGAAGGTGGTGGCGCACGACACGTTGGAGGGATTGCGGGCAGCGGTGCGTCGGACGGCGGATGCGGACGAGCGGGACCGCGTCCGCATGGTCGTTCACGCGAGAGAAGGTGACACTGGCGTACAGATCGCGCAGCGCCTCGGCTGTACCGATCGCGTGGTGCGGAAATGGATTCGCCGGTACAACGAGAATGGCCTGGCAGGGCTGAAGGATCTGCCCCGCGGCGGAAGGCCTCGTCATCTGGAGGCGGCGAGGGATGACGACGTCCGCCGCCGTCTGGACGGCGGCGCGCAGGTGCAGGACGGAGTGTGCGCCCTGCGCGGGGAAGACGTTCGCCGGATCCTGGAGGAAGAGTTCGGTGCCCGCTACAGCCTGAGCGGGGCGTACGTGGTGCTGCACCGGTTGGGGTATAGCTCGCTGATGCCCCGGCCACAGCATCCCGACGCCGATCCGGCGGCGCAGGAGGAGTTCGAAAAAAACACTCCGGGAGATGGTGCGGAGCGTGACGCGCATGCATCCCGGCGCCGAGATCCAGATCTGGGTGCAGGATGAGGCGCGCTTCGGGCAGAAGGGCTCGCTGACGCGCGTGTGGGCGCGTCGCGGCTCCCGGCCGCGCGCACCCAAGCAGACCCAGTACGAATCCCTCTATCTCACCGGCGCGGTCTGTCCCGCTACGGGCGCCGCGGCCGCGATCCTCACGCCCACGCTGAACGCGGGGGTAATCAACCTCTTCTTCGAAGAGCTCGCGACCCAGATCCCCGACGGCGTACACGTGATCCTGATCCTGGACCAGGCCGGCTACCACGTCAGTCACGAACTCCGCGTACCGAAGAACGTCACGCTGCTCCACCTGCCGCCGTATTCGCCCGAGCTGAACCCGATGGAGAACCTCTGGCACTTCCTGCGCAGCCACCACTGGTCGAACCGCATCTACGAGAACTACGCAGCGCTCCTCGATGCGGCGACGGCCGCTTGGCGGGCACTCTGCATCACCCCCACACGGATCAGCAGCATCTGCAACTTCCCGTATTTGCGAGATGTATTAGGAACGAACTAAATGAAAATCGTATAACTCCGCTAACTCTGCGTGAGGCCTATTCTTTTACGGATCCGGCGGCATCCATCCAGGCTCAAGATGCGAGCCTCCGCCGCGGCCGGATACGACGAAGCCCCGCACCGGAGGGACCGGCACGGGGCTCCGGCTTCCGCCGCCCTCGCGATCGGCGTCAGCCGCCGACCCGCTCCGCGCAGAAGTAGCCGGCGGACGCCTGCTCGCCGCCGCTCTCCCAGCGTCCCGCGAAGCGGCCCGCCGAGAGCGAGGTGACCGTGAGCGCCGTGAACGCGCCGTCGAAGCGCGGCTGGCCCCCCTGGTTGGCGTCCGCGCCCAGGCGGAGCATGATCTCGTTCGACCCCGCCGCCGCGTTGGGGCGCGGCCACTCCATCACCAGCACCCCGGGCCGCGCCGCGTCCGCCCGGTCCACCGCCCCCGGCGCCACGGCCCCGACGGCGGCCAGGTCCACGTCCGTCCCCCCGAACAGCGGGTAGCGAACCCCGGCCGCCGCGGGAACGGGCGCCGGCCGCGCCCCGAAGGGCTGCAGCCGCAGCGTTCCCGTCGCCGAGCCCCCCGCGCGCGGGCCGCGCGTGGCCGCCAGCGTCAGCCGGAACTCGCCCGCCAGCCCGTCCGCGCGCGCCCCGGCCGCCAGCTCGCCCTCCGCGGGCGCGCAGGGCACCGCCGCCGGCGCGGCGGCGCGGCGGGGGCACTCGCCCGCCCACGCCCCCACCCCGAGCGCCGCCGCCAGGGCGAGCGCGGGGCGGAGCGCGGTCCGCGTCATCCTCAATTGCCCAGCCGGGTGCGCCGGCCCAGCCGGTCGATGGTGAAGCGCGGGCCGGTGTACAGGTCGTTCACCATCCGCAGGCGGCTGGTCGCCGCGTCCGCGTTCTGCAGGGCGAAGGTGATCGTGAACGCCTCCGCCGTGCTCACGTCCACCGTGTACCCCAGGTCCGTGAGCGACCGCACCGTCAGCACGCTGAGCGGGTTGGTGCCGTTGTTCAGAAAGCCCGTCATCAGCTCGCGGCCCAGCACCGACTCGCGCCAGTGCCCGTTGGCCGTGCCGGGGCCGCCCGTGTTCTCCACCGGCACCTTCTGCCCGCCCGCGTACGCCGTTCCGCCGATGGCGTCGAAGCCGATGATGGCCTGCGCGCCGGTGAAGTGCGTGTCCTGCGTGCTGCTGGCCGTCGAGGGGTTCTGCAGCAGCCCCATGGGCGCCCACAGCGTGCCGATGCCCAGCACGTGACCCATCTCGTGCAGGATCACCGAGTTCAGCCCGCCGCCCGCCTCCAGGCTGTTCATGTCCGCCATGTCGAAGCGCATCACCCCGATCACCGGGAGCCCCGCCGTGCGGCGGTAGCACCACCCCGCCTGGCCCAGGATCCCCGACGGCCCGTCGATGGCCTCCACCCCGGCGAAGATCAGCAGGTCGTCGAAGTTGTGGCTCATGCTGGGCGAGCCGTCGCCGCAGGCGTCGGTGGGAATGCTCCCCGGGATGTCCGGCAGGTCGGCGGTGATGATCCCCGCCCAGCGGGTGGCGGCGCTCTGGAAGGCCGCCCGCTGCCCCGCCGTCATGGACGAGGTGAAGCAGAGGGTCATCGCGTAGCCCGCCCCGCCCCCGCCCGAGCACCCGGTGCCGCGGAACGTCGCCGGCGCGCCGGTGATCCCCGAGACGCTGGCCCGGAGCGTGTTGGGCCCGGCCTCCGGCCCCAGCGTCCAGCTTCCCGGAGACGCCACGCCGGCCGCGTTCGTCGTCACCGTAGCGGTGCCCACGCTGCCGCCGCCCGCCGTCACCGAGAACGTCACCGGCATCCCCGCCATCGGGTTGCCGCTGGCGTCGCGCACCACCACCACCGGCGCCGTGGGCACCGCCGTCCCCGCCATGGCCGCCTGGTTATGGCCGGTCTGGATGACGATGGTTGCCGCGTCCGCCGCCGTGGCCGTGAACTCCACCGGCGCCACCCCCGCGACCGTGGCGGTCAGCGTGTTGGCGCCCAGCGTGGCGCCCATCAGCCAGCTGGCGACCGCCGCGGTGCCGTTGGCGTCGGTGGTCTGCGTGGCGCCCGTCACCGATCCGCCCCCGGAGGTGACGGCGAACTGCACCGAGACGCCCGGGACCGGGTTGTCGAGGGCGTCCACCACCAGCACCCGCGGCGCCGAGGGCACCGCCGAGGAGCGGGCGGCCGTCTGCCCGTCGCCGGCGGCCTTCTGCACCTTGGTGGGCACCTGCGACACCTGCACCGTCACCGCGCCCGAGGCGCTGCCGGAGGTGGCCGTGATGGAGGCCGATCCGTTGCCCATCGCCACCACCACGGCGCTGTCGGCGCCCGTGCTCGCGATGAGGGCGGCCGTGGAGTTGGACGACCAGGTGACGGGCGCGCCGGGCATGGCGTTGCCCTTCTGGTCGACCACCGCGGCGCGCACCACCCGCGTGGCGCCGATCGCGCTCAGCGAAACGGTTCCGGGCGACACCGACACCGACGTGGCGACGGGCGGCGTGCTGCCGCCGTCCTTGCACCCCGCGGCGAGCAGGGCAAATGCTGAGCAGAGCAGGAGCTTGCGCATGATGGGCGAACTTCCGGGCAGGTGGACGGAGGAGGAGCGTGCGGCCGCGGGGCGGCGCACACGCGCGGTCCATGGCGAACGATGGGGCACACCAGCGCGCCGGGGCGCAGCGAGGCTCGCGGGGCGAACCGACGCTGCGCGGGCGCGTCTGTCTGGGGAGAACGATCGGCGGGGTCCGTCGTGCACACGCGCGACACGCGCGGCGTGGGGGAACGGCGGCCGAACGTACAAGGATAACGGCAGCCGCGCGAACCCGCAACCTCATGCCGGAACGGGACTTCCCGCACGTCACGCGCGAAGTTGCCGGTTGTTCCTGGCGGGCCGGCAGTATCGCGAGGGATACGGCAACGCTGGACCCACGCTGACCTGGCTGAACCTGGCAAGCAGGGACGAAGTTGACGAGCTGCATCGAGTCTGGAGCGTCGGCGGCGCCCGGTTGATCTCCGCGCCCGAGTCTAAGCCCTGGGGCCTGCACGAGTTCACCGCGACGGATCTGGACGGCAACCTCCTCCGCGTCTTCTACGACTTCGCCACTCCCGAACGCGCCGCGGATGCTTGAGAGGCGGTTCGCAAGCAGTGCCGCAGGACGAGCAGCCGGCGATGAGTGTTCGCTACGAGGCGGCAGTCGCTTATCTTGATCGTCTGGAGTTCATTGCCGATCCCGCCCACGCCCTCGTCCTCCCATGTCTCTCACCACCTGCCGCGAGTGCGGCACCGCCGTGCCCGATGGCGGCCCCGCATGCCCGAACTGCGGGGCCGTCATCGTGGCCCCCGTCCCGGTCGTGGCGCAGCGACCCCTGCCGCCCCGCCCGCCGCCGCCGCCTCCGCGCCCCTGGTGGCGGTCCGCCGCCGAATGGACGGTCCTGGTAGCGGCGTGCGTGCTCATCGGTACCTTCCTGTACCGCCATTTCAACACGGTCTCCCAGCAAGCCACCGAAGAGGAGGAGGTGGAGCGGGAAAGGGAGCACCTGCTCAGGGTGGCCGTGTGGGCGCAGGATACCACGGGCAACGCCTCGGTCCCCGAGAGCGCCAGCCGGCCGGTCCCCACCTCCGTCCGGGCGAAGCGGATCTGGGTGGTCAGCCGGATCAGTGTGGACGCCAACTTGTGGAGGCGGGAGATCCTGAAGCGGCACGGCGTCAAGAGCGATCGCCTGCCCGCGGTCTGGGTAACGGGGCGATACCAGGCGAACGCGCGCGCCCACCCCGAGGTGGGGAGGTACCTGGAGGGCCGTGCCGCGGCGATCGTGGAGATCGAAAAGGCCGCGGGCGCGTGGGTGGAGGAGCGCATCCTGGCGCTGTCGCGCGAGTCGGGGCTCCCAGCCCGCGAGATCCGCCAGTTCTACCGGAGCGACTACGTGCTCATGTCGCCGGGCGAATTGCCGCTGGCGCAGGCGCTGCTGGACATGCACCGCCACCTGGTGCGCATCGACCCGCGGGTGCACCACATGGGGGGGAACGAGTTGCGCTTCGAGCGCGAGGAGGACGTGCGCCGCTTCCAGCAACTGGAGGCGGCGATGAGGGACGCCCAGGTCGCCGCGGCGCGGGAACGGCAGACGAAGGGGGCCACGGACGCCCGCGCGCTCACCCGTGCGCTCCAGTGATGGGCGCGCGGGAGCTCAGTGCGGCCCCGCGGCCCGCACCGTCTCGGCATCCACCCCCGAATCCGCCGTTGCGAGTGCGTCGTGGCGCTCCGCCGGCTCGCGCAGCCGCTGGTATGAGGATGATCGCGCCAAACGTCGCGGTGCCGATGCCGCCGACGGAGAACCCGCCCATCTCGATCACCAGGTCACCCGCCCCGATGGTCAGCGTCACCGCGGCCGTCACCAGGTTGCGGCTGTTGGAGAAATCCACCCGGACGCGCCTGCCGGTGGCCGCGATCAGCCCGAACAGCACCACCGACAGCCCGCCCAGCACCGGCCCCGGGATCCGGGGCCCCGAACCTGGCGGGGTTCAGGGAGTCGCCGGCTCAACTCCGGCCTTCTCGGCCAAAATAAGCAAGTGCCCCGCATCGTCTTGCGATGCAGAGCTTTTTCGCGTCGGAGGGGTGGTGCATGGTGTTGTGCATGCTTGTTTCCGGGAGTCTACAAGCGGCGAGAGGGGTGATGGGCTTTTCGGGGATGAACGAATTCTGTTGTGAAACGGACGGCGCGACACGATCTTCGGCCCCTGGTCAGCCTTCGTCCGATCCCCCCCACTCACACGGAGGAGAAGCCCATGCGCAAGCTTGCTCTGGACCTGGACGCCCTGCAGGTGGAATCGTTCGACACGCACGGGGTCCACGGGCTTCACGGAACCGTGGTGGGCCGCGCGGCGCTCGGCGTGGAACCCAGCGTGGTCGCGCCCGACACGCTCGACCTGAAGGCGTGTCTCGAGTCGTGGAACAACACCTGTGTGACCGCGAAGATCACCGAGTGCAACACCTGCCATCCCAGCTGCGAGAGCTGCGTGGTCTCGGTGTGCTGGAGCTGCCCCACCTGCCCCTCGGGCGGCGACGTCTGCTGCGTCTGACCGACCGGTCTCGCGTGAAACCCGAAGCCCGCGAGTGACTTTCGTCACCCGCGGGCTTTCCGTCGTACGGTGACGGCGAGCCGTGGCCTCACCTCAGTGCACGCCAGCCGTCCGCGCGGTCTCCAGGTCTACGCCGGAATCCGCGGTGGCCAGGGCGTCGTGGCGATCCGCCGGCTCGCGCAGCAGCTGGTAGAGGATGATGGCGCCGAACGTGGCGGTGCCGATGCCGCCCACGGAGAACCCGCCCAGGTTGAGCACCAGGTCCCCCGCCCCGATGGTCAGCGTGACCGCGGCCGTCACCAGGTTGCGGCTGTTGGAGAAGTCCACCCGGTTCTGCACCCAGATGCGCCCGCCGGTGGCCGCGATCAGCCCGAACAGCACCACCGACAGCCCGCCCAGCACCGGCCCCGGGATCGTCCCCACCAGCGCGCCCTCGCTCACCTGCGAGTGCCGGCCGATCCGTCGTCGCAGATGGCGTTGCCGGGGGGAAGGCGCGGAATACCCATTTGCGCCATGTAAGCAGCGCGTACTTTGGCGGGGACCTCCGCGACCACAATGCGGCTCGTAAAGCCGCCGCAGGCACGGCCGTTCTCTACCGTCATCCAGTCGCTGATCTCCCGCGGCTCCACGCGCACCACGTCGCCGGCATGGAAGCCGGAAAACATCTGCGCATCATCCACCAGCTTCCCCGCGATCTTCCCGTCCGTGTACGTCACGTCATACAGCCAGATGTACTCCCCCTCCCCACGTGGATCACCCAGCCGCACTTTCACGCCCAGATAGGTCAGCCCTGGTGGCGCGTTGGTCAGGCGTTGGATGAACTGCGGAACCGTGGCGCGTGCCTGGTCTATCGCCGCGTTCATCGCATCGTCGCCCGCGGCGGTACGAACGATACGCGCGTCCGCGTCGTACTCGCGCGCAGGCTGGCCGCCCTGTGCCGCCAGGCGCTCGCCACCGCCGCAGGCGTTCGCCGCAACCAGCGCCATTGAGAGAGCGAACGCGCGCGCGGCCCTGGAAATAAGCCTCATGATCCATTCTCCATCGAGAGTTGTCCGGCAGGCCGTACCAGGCGCCGCCGTGCGGAAAATCAGTGTACGGCGGCGGCGCGCGTCGCGGTCTCCAGGTCCACACCCGAATCGGCCGTGGCAAGGGCGTCCTGCTCCCCCGCCGGCTCGCGCAGCAGCTGGTAGAGGATGATGGCGCCGAACGTCGCGGTGCCGATGCCGCCGACGGAGAACCCGCCCATCTTTATCACCAGGTCCCCCGCCCCGATGGTCAGCGTCACCGCGGCCGTCACCAGGTTGCGGCTGTTGGAGAAGTCCACCCGGTTCTGCACCCAGATGCGCCCGCCGGTGGCCGCGATCAGCCCGAAGAGCACCACCGACAGCCCGCCCAGCACCGGGCCCGGGATCGTCCCCACCAGCGCCCCGAACTTGGGCGACATCCCCATCACGATCGCCGCCACCGCCGCCACCACGAAGATCAGCGTGGAGTAGATGCGCGTCACCGCCATCACCCCGATGTTCTCGGCGTAGGTCGTAACGCCCGTGCCGCCGCCGGACGCGGCCACCATGCACGCGATGCCGTCGCCCAGGAACGCGCGGCCCAGGTAGCGGTCCAGCGACTGCCCCGTCATGGCGCCCACCGCCTTGACGTGCCCCAGGTTCTCCGCCACCAGCACCAGCGCCGCCGGCGCAAAGAGCAGCGCCACGTCCCAGCGAAAGACGGGACGCGAGAAGTTGGGCAGGCCGATCCACGCCGCCTCGCGCAGCGGCGCAAAGTTCACCGCCGGCCCCATCCCCATCCCGTTGGCCAGCACCAGGTACAGCAGGTAGCCGATGATCCCGCCCAGCAGGATCGGCACGCGGCGCAGCAGCCCGGGCGCGTAGACGGCCACCGCGCCGGTCGCCAGCACCGTCGCCAGCCCGACCGCCGTGTCGAAGCCGCTGCCGCTGATGGCGCGCACCGCCACCGGCGCCAGGTTCAGCCCGATCACCGCCACCACCGAGCCGGTGACGACGGGAGGCATCAGCCGCTCGATCCACCGGTACCCCGTCCCCATCACGATCAGGCCGATCACGGCGTACAGCGCCCCCGCCGCGATGATCCCGCCCAGCGCCACGCCAAGGTTGGGGTTGGGCCCCTTTCCGGCGTACCCCGTGGCCGCCAGCGTGACGGCCACGAAGGCGAAGCTGCTCCCCAGGTAGCTGGGCACCCGCCCGCCCACGACCACGAAGAAGAGCAGCGTCCCGATCCCGGAGAAGAAAACGGAGGTGTTGGGATCGAAGCCCATGAGGATGGGCACCAGCACCGTGGCGCCGAACATGGCGAACACGTGCTGCAGCCCCACCACCAGCGTCTGCCCCCACGGCAGGCGCTCCTCGGGGCCGATCACCCCGCCGGCGACGGGGGTCCAGCGGGGGAAAAAGCTTTCGCGTGCGGGCGAGGGCATGGATGGGTCGATGGGGAGGATGTGGATGTGCTGCTGGCGGGAAGCACCAAGCAAGCAACCGGAGGCTGCCTGCGCAAGACCGTCGCTTCGGTGGGGTGTCGGAATTCGATGAGCGAATCCATGCAGCGGCGATCGTTCCGCGCTGAAAGAATCGGATGTCTCGCCGCCCGGTTGCCGATGTACCTGGGTGCCGGATCAACGCTGCACCCGGTGGGCGTCATCGTTCAATCAGAGATCGGAAAGAGCAGCTCGTTTCCGTCCGGATCGAAGACCTGGAGGGAATCGTAGCCCCACCAGGTTTCCGCGACGGGAACGGAGCGCTGGTCCAGCTCCCTCCAAAGCTCCGCGAGACCCGCGGGGGTCAGCTCGATGAACAGCCTGGCCTTGTCCCGGCGCGCGCCGTCCTCGCAGAGGATGATCTCGCATTCGCCGCGGTTCACCTGGCACACGCCTCCCGTGCCGTCGCCCGTGTGCCAGCTCTTCTCGAAGCCGAGCATGCCGACGTAGAAACCGAGGGCACGGTTCACGTCCGCCACGAAGAAGACCGGGCGCGCGTACCACCGGTGAGCAGGCTGGGATGAATCGGCTGGCTCGGTCATCATCGTCCCTCCGGGCTGGCGGCGAAGGCCGGCAGGCGAGACCGGGGACCGCGGCGGACTGCCCCTACCGCCGCAGGTACTCGTCCACGTTCCTCGCGAGCACGTCGAGCGGCACGTTGCCGCCGAGCACCACGGTGTCGTTGAACGCCTTGAGGTCGTACCGCGCCCCAAGGGCGGCCTGCGCCCGCTCGCGCTGCCGGTTGATCTCGCTGTGGCCCACCTTGTATCCGCACGCCTGCCCCGGCCACGAGCAGTAGCGGTCCACCTCGCTGGCCACCTCCAGCGGGTTGGACCCAGCCTCTACCGGGAGACGATTAGAGGCGTTAGCGCTACGGGTGAACGCCTGACGCGCTTCCTTCGCTCCGCTCGTCGCGAGCCCTTTATCAGGATACCCGCTCGCTTGGACCAGGGCATCCTTGGTTGGGTGCCTTCCGGTTTCCAGGTCGGGTGCCGATACGCCCAGATGCCCAGCAGGCGGGCGACGGAAGCGCAGCCCGGTTCCTCGCTCAAGCGGCTGTCCGCGTCGAACTTCTCGCGCACCCGAGTATTATCGTGCTGCGAGGCGCAGACTATTATTATTATGTTAGGCTATGCTCTCGCATGACTCCGAGGCCTCATAGGACCAATGTCAAGATCTAGACGTTCGAGAGAGCGGGGGACCAACAAACACGGAGACCTCTCGGTCGGCGAGCATCCAACACTGACGACCATCCCCCTCGAAGCGAAACCAGGCGATTGCATTATCTCCGAAGTGGCTGGGCCCCAACTGAATGACGTTCACTTTTCGGGTCCTGCCCCGTCTTTCTGTCATGCGCCCCTGGGTCGCCACCTTCGATTTCTAGAACTTGTCGTGTTGTATGATCGACTCATGTTAGCCCGCGCGCCCGGCGCACCCGAGTTCACCTGTTTCGCCACTGGGACCTTCGAGGAACTCGATTATACCACCGTGAGCACATTGAAGAGGAAGGGTATCCTGATAAACGGAATCTTTCTCGACGCATCCCTCCCATCGCCTATGGAGTATCTCGACCTCTTTCTGCCACAATCACATCGCTTACGAGCTTCCCTCAAAGGTATCGCGGCCCGAATTCGCCGCTCAGAGCCACGTTTGGGGGACGACCAGGTACGCGAGCGCGCCCGTCGACAACTTGCCTCCCTCTTTGGGGAGCCATACTACCTGGGCGAACTGGCACGTGAACTTGACATCCCGTATTTCTTATCTCCGTGGGAACACGCGTCAATATCTTGGACCGAGAAGGCCGAGCTGAAACTCGGCACAGGGGCGCTGCAGTTCCTGAAAGATCGACTGGACGCCGGCGCCGAGGCGCAACTCGCGCTGCTGAGTGAGCTGGGAACTCCCGTCATTTTCCCTTCGACCCCCATCGCGGCGATCATTCTTGATGAGTCCCGCCAGCCAGCGGACCTCCTCACCGTGGCCCTGCAACTGCGGGATGAGTACGCGAGCTTCCGGCGAACCGCCTCGGATCTCGAAACCCAGATGAATGACGAGTCTCTTTCACTAGCTCGGCGCGTCAAAATAGCGGCCGAGATTCACTCTCTTGGCAACCTCCTGGGTAATCATGAGAGGGGTTTCTACAAGGAGACACGAGCATTAACAGGGATGCTGGATGATGTGGCACAGGCTGCGGCCGACATATCGGGTGCAGCCTCAATGAGTTCTCTGCCGCAACTGCTTGGCAACCTTCGAGCATATCTGACTGGAGCAAGACGACGTCGCAAAGTGCGAGTCCTACTTCGAGCTAGGAAACGATTCTTCGTGCGGCCAAATCGCCTTGCCCATGTGGGGCAACTATTCGGCGTCCCCAAGGCGGTGGTCGCCGAGTCACACAGGCTGGTCGGCGACGCTGAGGCCCCCGCTCCCTATGATGCTGAAGTTCACGGCACCTGGATTCGCTTCCGAGGTTACTAACATCGCTGCCTGAGCCACTGCGCTCTAGTACCGCCGTGTCACAATAGCACAAAACAGCTACGTAAACACGCCGTTGGCCCAATTTGCGGCGTCTTCGCTGGAATGACGGACTTGATGTCACAGTAGTACTACTTAACCCCAAGCCAGGGAACAACGATAGGGCGGATACAGCACTGGGCTCTCGCGTCCTCTCTGCTTGCGTTCATACGGCCCAAGGCCAACCCTGACGCGACGCCGCCGCCCGCGAACCACCTACCGCCGCAGGTACTCGTCCACGTTCCTCGCCAGCACGTCGAGCGGCACGTTGCCGCCTCGCACCACGGTGTCGTTGAACGCCTTTACGTCGTAGCGCGAGCCGAGCGCGGCCTGCGCCCGCTCGCGCTGCCGGTTGATCTCGCTGTGGCCCACCTTGTAGCCGCACGCCTGCCCCGGCCACGAGCAGTAGCGATCCACCTCGCTGGCCACCTCCAGCGGGTTCGACCCGTTCACCTCCACGAAGAACCGCACGCCCTGCTCGCGCGTCCATCCCTTGGCGTGCAGCCCGGTGTCCACCACCAGCCGGCAGGCGCGGAACGCGAGCGACTGCAGGTAGCCCAGTCGGCCGACGGGATCCTCGGAAGCCCTGACGCTACGAACGTTTTGTTGACACGAAGCCCCCCCCGCGTTTCCTTTGGAATCATCATACTTGTCTCTCGCGTCTGGAGATGAAATCATGGGATTCTGGGATACCCTCGGAAAAGTAGCTAATGAAATAGCAAAGGCAGCGGTCACGTCAGGTGCAATGGAAAAGCTTTCTTACGATCTTGGCTACCGAGATGGTCTTGAGGGACGTCCTCGCAACGTCAAACTTCCGCGCGACGACGGATCAGAAGGTTGGAAAGAGCAGAAGAAGAACGCGGACGCCTATAATCGCGGATACGACGATGGTCGAGGAAACCGTGGCTGAGTTGCTTGATTTTCTCCGAACACCCATCAACAGGCAGGCGAGGCGCTATGGATGATCACGCTGTAAGCCGGATCGTTGCGGCTATAATCTCCCGACCTGACGTCCAAGTTTGGTTGGACTGGGACATTACCGTTGCTATTCCGCAGGAACCAGAGAGCGCAGAACGTCCAATCAAATTCACCCTTAATGAGTTTATCGCAAGAATCCGCGAGGAGTGTGCGAAGGAGAACGAGCGAGAAGAGGACAGCGATTGAGTTCGCCCGACCTTCCATGCTGGCCGACGAGCGGTGGAATTTGTGTACAATGGCACGGAACAGCACAAGCCTTTCGCGAGGAAGGCTGCGTAATCTTGGCCATCCGACCAACACATAGTCAACGGCTTGGCGCAACTTAAGAGCTTCGCCGGAGTTCCTGCACATATTCATGGAGTTGCGCGCCTCTTGATTCGGCTAGATCGGCCAGCATTTCTCGCCAGTTGGCCGGCGGTGGAAACGTGCCTCCCTCTCTCCGCCACCTGCTCACGGTTTCTCTGCGCACGCCGAAGTACTCGGCGACATCTCCCAAAGAGATCCCCAGGACCGCAAGCCGATCCGTTGCATCTGCAAATCCCCAGATCTTCATCTTATGTCAAATAGTGTTGACATGAGGTAAACTGTCACGTAGATTTGACACGCAGGACAAAACGCAAGACTGGCCGTTCTCCCACCAAGAAGACACGACCAGCCTCACACGCGAAACGACCCGAAGGCCGCCCGCTTGCCCAAGCTAGCCCGGCCGCGCGGTTAGGGTCAAGAGGATCGGAGGACGCACCATGAGAACCGAATCGCCGAACGGCTCCCTCGCCTCGCCCGGACGACTCCTGGAGATGCTGACGGATCGCTTCGGCGCCTTCGAGGCCATCGCCATGGCATCGATCAAGCTCGCCCGCCACGCCCCCGAAGACGAGCTGTCGATGGACCGGCTGGTCGCAGAAGCTGTCTTGGAGTTCGCGGACGACCTTCGTGCGGCATCGGAAGCTGCCGAGAAGTGGACGCGTGAGGAGGTGGCCGGCCACGCGAACTGAAGGTCGCTCCGGGCCAAGGGACAACAAGAGGACGCGGAGACGACATTACGCTCTCCGCGTCCTCTTCAGGTCGCCTGGTGCTTTCGAACACGGGTCGAAGGAGTGGCGCCGAACATGGCGAACACGTGCTGCAGCCCCACCACCAGCGTCTGCCCCCACGGCAGGCGCTCCTCGGGGCCGATCACCCCGCCGGCGACGGGGGTCCAGCGGGGGAAAAAGCGTTCGCGTGCGGGCGAGGGCATGGATGGGTCGATGGAGAGGATGTGTATGTGCTGCGGGCGGGAGTCAACAAGGAAGCACGCCGGATGCTGCCTGCGCAAGATCGTCGCGTGCGAACGCGGCCGCGCCCCGTGCATCGATCTGGACGACACAGGTCACCTGGAAGGGCGCATTCGAAGTCTCCCCCCCGTGTGGTAAGCCGGGCTGGCAGGCCGGGCAGGAAAGAACGCCGCGAGAGCCAGGCTCTCGCGGCGTTCGCGTCGTGACGTGGGGCGAGAGGATGATCGTGCCGGGGCCCGCCAGCCCTCTTTCCTCACCCCGTCAGCCCGTCACCCCACGGCGCATCTCCGGCTCATCCGCCGCTCCTGCACGCGGACCATGCGCCGAAGAAGGGGTTGATCCCATGACGGATGGTTCCACCCATCGCGTTGCCCACCAGGTGCCCGGAGAAGTGGAGCTCCTCGCCTGACCCCGCCGGGTCCGGGATGGTGAAGTGGACGTTCTGGTCCTCGTCGAACATATCCGGGGCCTGCCGCCACGACCCGGTAACGGAGGTTCCGCCTGCGCTCACGGTGACGGTGCCGTGGGACGCATCCGTGCCCGAAGCCTCGAAGGTTGCCGTGTAGGTGGCGGTGGCCTGATGCTGCCTGGTGCGCACGAACAGGGTCCACGTACCCACCACGCTCTCGAGTGTCTCTGTCATCGAATTGTCACCCTGGTGTTGATGAAAGTTTCGTCGTCCTGTTCCGGAATTCTCCGGAACTTCTGGCGCGAGCAGCGGGCCCGGTCACGCCACGTAGAGTAACTTTTCTGCTTTTCGTTCGCAATCCTTTCGAGACATATCTAATAGCCTGGGGATCCCGTGCCCTTGGTCGCGTGGCCCGCAGGTTGGAGACGTACATTCCAGCCCGCGCCCCGCCCAGACTCGCTCGGCGCGGCGCGAGGGCCTGGGCATGGCCGCCCGACGTACGCCGCCAGGTGCTGGCCGGTGCGGGTGGAGCGGGCGGCGACGAGGTCGGCGGGGTGCCCTCGAAGACGATTCGGCCGCCGTTGTGGCCCGCGCCAGGTCGATAACCCGGTCGGCGTGCGCCGTGACCAATGGTGGTGCGCGATTATGATCTCTCAGCACGTAAGCGTATCGCCAAGCGAGACGCTTGCGCGCCGCGCACCCGCGGCTTACATACAACCATATGGTTGCACATCCCTCGCTCAGCGATGCGGAGATCGACCGCGTCTTCCACGCCCTCGCCGACACGACGAGGCGGGACATCGTCGCGCGTGTGCTTGCGGGCGAGCAGGCGTCGATCTCCGCGCTCGCGGCCCGGTATGAGATGTCGTTCGCGGCGGTGCAGAAGCACGTCGCCGTACTGGAAGGAGCGGGGCTGGTGACCAAGCAGGCGCGGGGCCGCGAACGGATCGTCCGCGGCAACCCGGAGCAGCTCGCGCGCGCGCGCGAGCTGCTCGGCCAGCTGGAGGCGTTGTGGAAGGCCCGATTCAGCCAGATCGACGCCCTCTTCACGGAAACCCCTTTCCAGGAGTAAGCGATGCCCATCACCTCCGTAACCTCCGACGCGAACGCGCTCACCCTCACCGTCGTCGGCGACTATCCCGTGCCGGTGGAGCGCCTGTGGCAGGCGTACGCCGACCCGCGGCAGCTGGAGCGGTTCTGGGGCCCGGAGACGTATCCCGCCACCTTCACCCGCCACGACATGGCGGTCGGAGGCCGCTCCGAGTACTCCATGACCGGACCGGAGGGGGACACGTCGCGCGGCTGGTGGCGCTTCCTGGCGGTGGAGCCGGGGCGCGGGTTTGAGGTGGAGGACGGCTTCGCGAACGAGGACGGCACCCCGAACGGCGCCATGCCGAGCATGCGGATGGTCTTCACCTTCGAGCCGACCGCCACCGGCTCGCGGGTCACGAGCGTCACCTCCTTCCCCAGCCTGGAGGCGATGCAGCAGCTGGTGGAGATGGGGATGGAGGAGGGGCTGCGGTCGGCGATGGGCCAGCTGGACGGCGTGCTGGCCGAACCCGCCCCGCGCGCGTCGGAGCGCGCCGGCTGATCGGCGCGGCACGAGAAAGGGCCGAGCCCCGCGATGGGGTTCGGCCCTTTTCATTTCACCCTCTTCAGCCGCCGCGAATCATGGTGCGGCAGAGCGGATTGCCGAGTCCAGATCGGCCCAGAGGTCTTCGGCATCCTCGATCCCGACGCTCAGTCGCAGGAGCGAGGGTGGAAGGTGGCCCTGTCCCGGGATGACCGCCCTTCGTTCCATCGTCGATTCCACCGCTCCGACACTGGTGGCATGGCGAACGAGCCCGACGTTCCGGCAGACCGCGTCCGCGAACTCGGCCCCGCCACGCAGATCGAACGAGATGATGGCCCCGAAGCCCTTGAGCACGCGCCGGGCGGTCGCATGCGTGGGATGCGAGGGCAGCCCCGGGTACCGGACGCGAGCCACCAGCGGGTGCGCCTCCAGCCGCTCCGCGAGCGTCAGGGCCGTCTGCTGGGCCCGCTGCAGGCGAAGCGCGAGCGTTCTCGCGCCGCGAACGGCAAGCCAGGCTTCGAGTGCTCCAGGTGTCGCGCCATTCAGCTCGCGGGACCGCTTGAGCGCGTGCCACAGCGCATCGTCTCGGGTCGTGGCGACCCCGGCCAGCAGGTCGGAGTGGCCGCCGATGAACTTGGTCGCCGCTTGCAGAGACACGGTCGCGCCGAGCTCGAGCGGCTGCTGATTCAGAGGCGTGGCGAAGGTGTTGTCCACGGCTACGATCGCGCCGGGCTTGCGTGGTGCCGCGCAGACCGCCTCCAGATCCGCCACGGTCAGCAGCGGGTTCGAGGGCGACTCCAGCCAGATCAGGTCGGCGACGCCGCAGGCGCGGATCCAGCCGGCCGTATCGTCCAGCGCCAGGCGCTGCACCGACCAGCGCCCTTTCTCGCCCCCCGTGGCGACCAGGCCCGCGACGCCCTGGTAGCAGTCATCCGGCAGCACCACGACGGCACCCACCGAAAGCTGATCGAACACCGAGGCCATGGCGGCCATCCCGGAGGCGAACGCCACCGCCCTGCCGGACTCGAGCCCGCCGACGACCTCTTCGAGCGCCTCCCACGTTGGCGTGCCGTCATCGCGCGAGTAGCTGCGCCCGCTGCCGATGATGAAGGTCGAGGCGGGGACCAGCGGTACGTTCAGCGGAGCGCCGGGCTCGCACGCGCGTCCCGCCGAGACGAGCCACGACTCCGGTTTGATTCCAGATGGATGCTTCTCCATCCTTTCCTCCAGACAAGAAGAGGTATGGTGCGGAACGACGCGGGTGAACCCTGGGTGTACCTGATACCCACCGCCTACACGATCTCCAGCCGACCAGCGAGAAGCAAAATGCCCCACGCCACGACTCGCCGCGAGTCTGGTGTGGGGCCCTCCCCACGTGCGTAGTGGAGAGACGGGGTCGTCCCCGCCCTGCATGTATGGACTAAACCTATGCGGATGAGGGCGTTGAGGTCAACTTGCGATCAACTGTGGCGCGGGTTTGCCCCCTGCCAAGAACGCTGCTACTTCTTCTTGCCCACCTTGCTTCCCGTCTTCTGTGAGAGGGCGCTGCCCGCCGCAGACTTGGAGGTCGCGCTCGTCTGGCCGTTCCGGAGCGTCTGTGACGCGGCGGTCGCAGCATTGCTCGACGTCGTCTCCTTTGGAGAGCCGCGCTGCGTGAGTGCACTTCCCGCGGCGGACTTCGACGTCTTGCTTGTAGACTTGCTGGACAGCGTCTCGGAAGCCTTTGAAGCCGCGGCTTTGCTCGTCTGCTTACTGGCCATACATGCCTCCAGAAAGAGGAACTGAATCACCGAATACCAACCGAAAATTCCGTGCCGGGCCGCTGTCGTATGCTGATCTTACTCTGGTCGGCCTCCCACCGGCTTCGGGGCTCCCGGCGAAAGCAGCGCGGGCGGCGGGGTAGCCGCAACCTGACCATCGGCTGCAGGGGATGCGGGGCCGTCATGGTTTGGGGCGGACGAGAGCCTTGCGCGCCGGCTCCGCATCCCTGACCCTGTGTCGTCAGGCCGCAGAAAACGCACTCTCCCTCACCAACACCCGTCTCCGGAGGTCCCATGAAGCGAGTCACTGGCATCGGCGGCATCTTCTTCAAAGCCAAAGACGCTCCGGCACTGCAGGCGTGGTACAAGCGGCATCTCGGAATCGATGTCCAGGAATGGGGTGGCACGGCTTTCACCTGGACCGACGGTGACGGTAAGCCGGTTGCCGGAACGACCATCTGGTCCATTGGTTCGGAGCAAGGCGACCAGTTTGCGCCCAGCGCCGCGCCGTTCATGGTCAATTACCGGGTGGAGGATCTCCTCGCCCTGGTTGAAGCCTTACGCGAAGAAGGCTGCAACGTTCTCGAGAAGGTCGATGATTCCGAGTACGGAAAGTTTGCCTGGGTCATCGATCCGGAAGGAAACAAAGTAGAGCTCTGGCAGCCGCCTGCCGGCCAGTGACCAGGGCAGTCGGCAGCACGTCTGCGTTCGCGGACCAGCCACGCGAATTGAAGGCTGCCCCAGGCCAGGGAACGAACGAGGACGCGGAGACGGCATCAAGCCCCTCCGCGTCCTCTCTGACGAGGCAGAATACCGCCACGGACTGCCTACCGCCGCAGATACTCGTCCACGTTCTTCGCGAGCACGTCCAGCGGCACGTTGCCGCCCAGCACCACGGTGTCGTTGAACGCCTTGAGGTCGTACGCCGCGCCCAGCGCGGCCTGCGCCCGCTCGCGCTGCCGGTTGATCTCGCTGTGGCCCACCTTGTAGCCGCACGCCTGCCCCGGCCACGAGCAGTAGCGATCCACCTCGCTGGCCACCTCCAGCGGGTTGGACCCGTTCACCTCCACGAAGAACCGCACGCCCTGCTCGCGCGTCCATCCCTTGGCGTGCAGGCCGGTGTCCACCACCAGCCGGCAGGCCCGGAACGCGAGCGACTGCAGGTAGCCCAGCCGGCCGACGGGATCCTGGTCGTACGCGCCCAGCTCGTCGGCAAGCTGCTCGGCGTAGAGCGCCCAGCCCTCGGAGTACGCGTTGAACGCCAGCATCTGGCGCACCAGCGGCATCTCGTGCGTGTACTCGCCCTGCCAGATGTGGCCGGGGATGGCCTCGTGAAAGGCCAGGTC
>DASUVG010000279.1:0-58425 GCA_036379135.1 Longimicrobium sp. | reverse complement strand
CGCTTCCCTCCCTCTGCCGTTCCCGACGCGTCCACACACGCGTGGAGCAACCCCCACCCGCCGCCGTGCCCTGACACCCTTCCACTGCATCGCGGGTCATCTCGCCCCTGGAGAGCGCGACCGCAGTTTGCAACCAGATCCGCGTTGAACCAAAAAAACGCGGATGGCCCCCTGCCGCATTCCACCTTTCATCCCCGTTCCCGACGGCTCCAGGGATCGTGCCTCGTCGACCGGCACGCCATGCCCGCTCACATGAACAATCAGGCTCCACACCGCGTGAGTAGAGGAAACGCCACGCGAAAACTCCGCTGACTCCGCTGACTCTGCGTGAGGCCAATTCCTTTTTGCTGACTCGGCAGAAGAGAAAAACCTTGGTTCCCGGCACGGTGGCGACTATTCTAGACTGCAACGCGCCCGCGGAGCAGTTCCGGTCCGTGCACGCTGCTCTCGCCGTCCCCCTCCCCGAAAATCCTTCATGCGTGCTTTCTTCCGCGCCCTGGCCGCGCTGGTGCTCGCGACCGGCTGGGCGAGCCTGGCCCCCGCGTCCGCGTCCGCACAGGTGCAGGTTTCCATCCGGCGGCTCGCCCCGGTGGAGGCCATCTTCCTGGCCGACCTCCTTCCCGGCGACGCCGGGCTGCGCCCCGACCTGCTGGGGATCACCCTGGTCAGCCAGGACGCATCCCGCCCCGTGGTGATGGAGATCGAGGTCGCACGGGAGGAGCCGTCCCCGCTGGAGCTCTTTCGGGGGACCACGGACCCGTTCGTGGTGCGGGAGCCCGTGCGGCACCTCACCAGCCGCGACCTGGCCACGGACGGAAGCGAGTTCGCCATCACCGGCCACACGGTGAACGAGGACGTGCTGGAGGACGCCGGCCTGCGAAGCGGACGGCTGCCGGCGGGGACGTACCGGTTCACCGTCACCCTGCGCTCGCAGGAAGGCGCCGTCCTGGACAGCGACGAGCTGCTCATCACCCTGGCCTACGCGTCGCGCGTGGACCTGCTCTCGCCCGGCATTCAGGCGGACGCGGGCCCGCCGCCGGGCGTGCCCGGACCCACGCCGCGCTTTCTGTGGAGCGCCGACGGCGAATCCGCCGGGGCCCGCTACCGGCTTCGCGTGGTGCGGGTGGACGGCGAAGGGTCGGCGGTGGAGGCCGTGCAGGCCGGCTTTCCGGTCTGGGAGACGGTCACGCCGGCCACCTCCGCCCTCTATCCCGCCTCCGCCCAGGCACTGCGGCTGGAGCCGGGGGGCACCTACGCCTGGCAGGTGACGCGCGAGCTGGGCACGTCGGGGGGCGACGAGCCGATCGAGAGCCCCGTCTACTGGTTCCGGATCGAAGGCACGGGCGCCGCGGGAGAGGCCGCCGACCCCGGATTCGCCATCCTCCTCCGGTCGCTGGGGCTTTCCCCCGAGCTGGACGGCTTTACCCCCGTCGGCGCGCGGCTGCAGGACGGCCGCGTGATCCCGCTGCAGGAGCTGGAAGCGCTGCTGGCCGCCATCGCCGCAGGGGAGATCCCCATCCTTTCCGTCCGCGTCCAGTGAGGCCCGCCATGCGCAGAGTGATGTGGGCCGCCGCGGCGGCGATGGGGCTGCTGGGGACACTTCCCGCGGGCGCGCGGGCGCAGCAGGCGGACGTGGCGCTCGTCTACCGGCTGCTGCAGGACGGGCAGATGGTGGTCATCCCCGCCGGCGGCCCGGAGCGCCGGGCGCAGCTGGGCGACCGGCTGCGGCACCGGGACGTGGTCGCCACGTCGGCGAACACCCGCGCGGCGCTGCGGTTCACCGACGACGGATCCATCCTGCGGATCAACCCCGGCTCCCAGGTGCGGCTCACCACCGGCGACGAGCGCGGGGCGGTGGTGCGCACGCTGGAGCTGGAGTTCGGCGAGGTGTGGGCGCGCGTGAACCGCCGCCAGGGCACCGAGTTCCGCATCCAGACCCCGGCCGGGGTGGCGGCGGTCAAGGGCACGCAGTTCCTGGTGCGCGTCGACTCCGCGGGCGGCGTCACGGTCGTCACCCTGGAGGGGGTGGTGGAGTTCTTCAACCCCGCGGGGCGGACGGACGTCGCCGCCGGGGAGCAGGCGTCCGCCGGGTCGCAGTCCGATGCGCCCGAAGCCCGGCCCGCCTCCCCGGAGGAGCTGCGCCGCGCGGGCGAGGTGGGTGGGGAGGATGGCGACGCCGCCGGCGAAGGGACGTGGATCGAGGTGCAGCTGCAGGACCCCGCCGGGCGCGTGCGGACGCTGATGATCCAGGTGCCCGCCGGGGCGCTGCGCGGCCGCGTCCAGGGGGCGCCGTGAAGATGCGCCTGCTCCACGCGGCCGCCGCCGCCCTCGCGGCGGCGGCGCTCCCCGGCCGCGCCGCCGCGCAGCCGGCCGCGCCCGCGGCGCTGATCCTGTCGCCGGACCCGGGCGAGCGCGTTCCCGCGGACCAGGTGCTTGTGGCCGTGTCGCTGCCGCGCGCGGCGGACTCGCTCGCCGTCTCCGTGCGCGTGGGGTCGCGCGACGTGACGGGCCAGGCGGAGCGCTCGGGCGGCGTGGTCACCTGGCGGCCGCGGGAGCCGCTTGCCCCCGGGCCGCACCGCGTGGTCGTCACCGCGGGGCGCGCGGGCGGCGCCGCGCTGCCGCCGCTGGAGTGGACCTTCACCGTGGCTCCCCCGGTGCGCGTCGCAGGGCCGGCCGGCGCACCGCGCCCGCGGCCGTCGCCCGGGGTGCCGCACGGAAGCGTGGTGATGGAGGGGGGCGGCAGCGCGGCGAGCGGCCCCGGCGCCGCCTTTCGACGCGAGGAGGACTTTGCCCCGCGCATGTGGGTGAACGCGGGCGGGCAGGTGCGGCCGGGGTGGCGGTACACGGTGCGCGGCCACCTGAGCGGGTACGAGAGCGCGAGCCGCCAGCCGGTGAACCGCTTTCGCGCGGAGCTGCGCACCCCCGCCCTGTCGCTGGCCCTGGGCGACGTGAACCCCGTGCTGCACGACGTGATACTGGCCGGGCGCCGGGTGCGCGGCGGCCAGGTGGACCTGCGCGCCGGCCCGGCCGCGCTCACCGTGGTGGCGGGCCGCAGCCTGCGGGCGATCCCGGCCGCGCTGGACCCGGCGGACCCCACCCGCATCGTGCGGAGCGGCACCCACGGGCAGGACCTGCTGGCGGTGCGGCCGTCGCTGGGTGCGCGCGGCTTTCGCCTGGGGCTCACGGTGATGCGCGTGCGCGACGACGTGGGCTCAATCCCCGCGCTGCGCACCGATCCCTCCGCCCCGGACGCGGGCACCTTCTCCGCCAGCCCCGCGCCGCGCGACAACCTGGTGGCGGGGCTGGACGCCTCGCTGCGCCTGGCGCGCGGGCGCGTCGTGCTGCAGTACGAGAACGCGGCGTCGCTCCTCGCCCGCGACATCTCCACCCGGCCGCGGACGCAGCGGGAGCTGGACTCCCTCTTCGTGGCCGCGGGGGCGGACCCGCCGGGGCTGGACCCTGGGCGCTGGGACCGCTTCTTCATCCTGAACGCCACGGTGCTGCCGCTGGACCCGCGCGGGCTCACCAGCACGGCGCACCAGGCGCGGGCCAGCGTGCGCGCGGGCGGGCACCAGCTTTCCGCGGAGTGGCGCTCGGTGGGGATGGACTACTACACGCTGGGCCACCCTGGCCTGCAGCGCGACTGGCGCGGCCTGCGGGTGCGGGACTCGTTCTCGCTGCTGGGCGACGCACTGTTCGTTACGGCGGGGTACGAGCAGGACCGCGACAACCTGGACGGCTCCGCCCCGGCCACCCGGCGCGGCCGCGGCGGATTCGCCTCGCTCACCTGGCAGGCGCCGCGCGACCTGCTGGTCACGGGCTCGCTGCGCCTGGCGTCGCGCGGCAACGGCCTGGCCCAGGGCACGCCCGGCGCGCTGGACCAGTCCACCCTTTCTGCGTCGGGCGGGGTGGTGGTGCCGGTGGGGGTGCTGGCGGCGTTCCGCACGCGGGTGAGCCTGAACGGAACGTGGGTGGAGCGGAGCGATCCCGCCAATCCGGTCGCCGACACGCGCGACCTCTACTTCCTGGTCGGAGTGCAGGGCGAGACGGAATCGCGCGGCACCAGCTTTTCCCTGCTGGCGGGGCAGAACCGCTCCAAGTTCCCAGGCCTCACCGGCGGAAACACGACGTTCGACCGGGTGACGGCGTTCGGACGGCGGCAGCTCACCGACCGCTGGGCCGTGCGCCTGGACGGCGGGATCACCGCCGCGCGCAGCCCCGGCTCCGCGGCGGCGCCCGGCCCGCGGTACACGCGTACGGAGGCGCTGGGCGGCGGCGAGTTCGCGTGGCGCCCGGACGCGCTGGTCACCCTCACGGCCGGCGTGGTGGACTACACCGACCGCCGCGTGCCGGGGCTGGACACCCGCGAGCTGGTGATGCGCCTGCGCCTGAGCCGCGCCTTCTGACGGCACCCTCGGCGGGTGTCTAAGAATCTGACCTTTCGGATGACCCGAGTATTGATTCCCTGAGGGGGCGCACCTCCGTAACTTGAAGTTATCCAGACGCTTGCGCGCGACCGAAGGATCTCGTCTCGGCCGTCGCGGGGCTGGCCATGCGACACTGATCCAGCTTCCAGGTGCTGCCGGCGAGATCCTTCGGTCGGCGCCAGAGTGCCATTGTAGCAGCAGGTTCGGAGCGGCGCCTCCCTCAGGAAATCAAGCTCCTGGGAGATCCTCGAACACGCTCTCAGGAAGTCACGTTCGTTGTGAATCAGGGGATTCAGGAACACCCTCTCAGGAAGTAAACCTCGCGGGTTCAGGTCTACCGGCTTCCGCTCGGGGAAATCAGAGCTCATCTTCCGGATTCGGCACCATCCATCGGCACCGGCAGTGGGAGCGGAGTCCTCTCCCTTCGCCGGCTCCGTTCCTTTCGGCGTGAACGATGCCGCCCATCCGCATCCCCCGACCGCATCCCCTCCCCCGCCTGGATCCTCGCCGGCGCCGCACGCTGCTGCTCGCGGCGGTCGCGCTGCTGGCGCCGCTGCTGGCGGTGGCGGCCGCGGAGGCGCGGGTGGGGCGCGCGCTGGAGCGGCGCGTGTACGACGGCTGGTTCACGCTGCGCGGGCCCCTGCCGCGGCCGCAGGACGTGGTGATCGTGGCGATCGACACCGACAGCGAGGCGTCGCTGGGGCGGTACCCCTGGGGGCGGGAGTGGCACGCGCGGCTGCTGCGCAACCTGCACCGGGCCGGCGCCCGGGTGGTGGCGTTCGACCTGACCTTCGCCGACGCGTTTCCGCGGGCCGACACCGCCTTCCGCGCCGCCATCGACCAGACCGGGATCGCGGTGCTGGGCGCCAAGACGGACGTGGTCCTGCGCCGCGGCGCGCGCGGGTTCCGGCTGGAGGAGCCCGCCGGGGTGCTGCGCGGCGCCCCGGTGGGAATCGTGGACGTGCGGCCCGACGCGGTGGACGGCGTGGTGCGCGAGTACCCGGTGCTCCACGCGTATCCGGGTCGCGCCGTGCCCCAGCTGGGCGTGCAGGCGGTGCTCCGGTTCCTGGGGCTCCCGGCGGACTCGCTGCGCCAGGCGCCGGGCGGGTGGCGGATGGGCGGGCAGGCCGTCCCCGCGGGTCCGGGCGGGGGCGTGCTGGTGGACTGGCTGGGGCCCGCCGGCTCCGTCGCCATCCACTCGTACGTGACGGTGGTGGACGACGCGGCCACCGACCTGGGCGAGTGGGACCTGGATTCGTTCGAGGACCTGGCGCGGGACGGCGTCTTCCGCGGCCGCATCGTCCTGGTGGGGACCACCGTGCCCGAGCACCAGGACCTTCATCCCACCCCCGTCCGGGACGCGGACGGAACGGCGGGGGCGGTGCTCATGCCGGGGGTGGAGATCCATGCGCAGGCCGCGGCGGCGCTGCTGGCCGGACGGCACGTTCGCCCGGCGCCGCGCCCTGCGCAGTATGCCTGGACAGCCCTCCTGGCCGCGACCGCGGTCCTGGCGCTGGCGCGGCTGCGCGGCCGGCGGGGCGCGGCCGCGGCGGGCGCCCTGGCCGTCCTTGCGCCCGCGGCGGCCGGGTTGCTGTTCACGGGCGGAACGTGGCTCTGGACGGTGGCGCCCCTGCTGGCGGTGGGGCTGGCGTCCGGGGGATCGGCGGCGGTGCTGTGGGCGGCCGAGGCGCGGGAGCGGGCGCGCATCCGGGGGATGTTCCAGCAGTACGTGCCGCCGGCCGTGGTGCGCGAGCTCATCCGCCGGCCGGAGCTGCTGGCGCTGGGCGGCGAGGAGCGGGTGGCCACGGTGCTGTTCACCGACGTGCGCGGCTTCAGCGCGGTGGCGGAACGGCTCCCGCCGGCCGCGCTGGTGGCGCTGCTGAACGAGTACCTGACGGCCATGACGGACGTGGTGGTGCAGCACGGCGGCATCGTCGACAAGTACATCGGCGACTGCCTGATGGCGGAGTTCGGCGTGCCGGTGCCGCTGGACGACCACGCGGTGCAGGCCTGCCGGGCCGCGCTGCGGATGCGCGACGAGCTGCGGCGCCTGCGCGGGGAGTGGCGCGGCAGGGGGATGCCGGCCCTGCACGCCCGCACCGGCATCAACACCGGGGCGGTGCTGGTGGGCAACCTGGGCAGCCACCGGATGATGGACTACACGTGCATGGGCGACCACGTGAACCTCGCCTCGCGCCTGGAGGGGCTGAACAAGGTGTACGGCACGGAGGTCGTGGTCTCGGAGTTCACCTGGCGCGAGGTGCAGGCGCACTTCATCGGGCGGGAGATCGACCGCGTGCGGGTGGCGGGGCGCGACGGCGTGGTCCCCGTGCACGAGCTGGTCGCCGCCCGCGAGGACGGTGTGGACGCGGAGACGGCGGCGCTGCTGGACGGGTTCGCGGGGGCCCTGGCGCTCTACCGCGAGCGCCGGTACGGCGACGCGCTCGAGGCGTTCCGGACGCTCCTGGAGCGGTACCCGGAGGACGGGCCCGCGGCGGTGTACCTGGAGCGCTGCCGGCAGCACGACGCCGTTCCTCCGCCGGCGGAGTGGGACGGCGCCCACCAGCTCGCCTCCAAGTAGGTCCGTGACCGTGAAGCCCCTTCCGCGGCGTGCGGGACGGGGCTTCTGCCGAATCCATCGAAAAGATGGGGCCTCACGCAGAGTTAGCGGAGTTAGCGGAGTTTTCTCGTGCCGTTTCCTCTGCTGTCGCGGTCGGAAGGCTGGCCGTAGTGAGCGCCCGTCGACGAGGCGCGATCCCTGGGGCCGTCGGGAACGGGAGTGGGATGGAAGCGCGGCAGAGGGCCATCCGCGTTTTGGGGAGGGATGCGGATCACCGGATGATCTCCACGACGCGGGGGAGCAGGCCGTCCGCACCACCTGAGAGAATCCGATCGAATGACTGAGGCCTCCGGGATGCGTCAGCCCGCGCTGATCGTCGTGGCCGGGCCGCCCGGCGCGGGCAAGACGACCCTCGCCCACGCGCTCGCGCGGGCGGTGCGCTGCCCCGCCGTCTGCCGCGACGAGATCAAGGAGGGGCTGGTGTGCACGGCCGGCGACGGCGGCGAGCCGGGCGCGGGCCTGCAGCGCCACGCGACCGACGCGTTCTTCGACACGCTGGCGCTCCTGCTCGGCCGCGGCGTCACCGTCGTCGCCGAGGCCGCGTTCCAGGACCGGGTGTGGGCGCCCCGGCTGGAGCCGCTGCGGGCGGTCGCCCGCGTGCGCGTGGTGCTCTGCGAGATCGGCCCGGAGCTCGCCCACGCGCGCCAGGCCGCCCGGGACCTGGGCGACCCGGCGCGTGCCCGGTTCCATCCCAAGGGGCCGGTGCGCGATCGGGTGGCCGGGAGCTTCGACCCGCCGCGGCTCGACGTCCCCACCCTGCGGGTGGACACCTCGGACGGGTACCGGCCCGCCTTCGACGCGATCGTCGAGTTCGCCCTCGGATGAGATGCGCCGGGCACAGGCCGCGGGGCCTCCGGCTTCCCTGCCCTGCTTTCCTCGCCCGCTCGAAAGGTCTACTCTTCGTCCGTCCTTTTTATCTCCCTCGATCGACCGGACGGCTGAACGCGTGCGCCTCATCCCTTTCGATCTGCCCAGGTCTGTTTCGCCGGTGTGGCGGGCGCTGGCCGTGGCCGCCGTGCTCCTCGCGGCGCCCGTGCAGGCCCAGCGCGCGCCCGCGTGGCCCGACGCGCTGCTTACCCGGACCCAGGCCCTGGCCCTGGTCCAGGGGCTGAACGCCGAGATCCTGGCCAGCCGCAGCGCGACCGCCACGCTGGAGAAGTGGTGCCGGGACCACGGCCTGGCGCGCGAGCCGCGGGTGGTGGCGGAGGTGCTGGCCGGCGAGCCGCGCGCGCCCGCCGCGGAGCAGCGCCAGCGGCTGCGGGCGGACTCCGGCGAGGTGGTGCGGTACCGCCGGGTGCGCCTCCGCTGCGGCGACCAGGTCCTTTCGGAGGCCGAGAACTGGTATCTCCCCGGGCGGCTGACGCCCGACATGAATCGCGCGCTGGAAACCAGCGACACGCCCTTCGGGCGCGTGGTGGCTCCGCTGGAGCCCTATCGCCAGACGTTCGCGGCCCGGCTCCTCTGGTCTCCGCTGCCGGAGGGGTGGGAGCGTTCTCCCCATCCCGTGCCGCCGTGCCTGAGCTCCGGCCCGCTCGCCATTCCAGGCGCGCTGTTCGAGCACCGCGCCGTCCTGCTGGGCCGTGACAACCGGCCCATCGCCGAGGTGCACGAAGTGTATCAGGGCGGGCTGCTGGCGTTCTCCCCACCCGGCCCCTGCTGACCCGACGGCCTCCGCCCTAGCCATGTGTCCAGCGGCGTGCGGCGCAGGAGCTCATCTCGAGAAGTGGCGCGATGTCATGAATCCCCCGATCCCCAGATCCAAATTTATCCTTGTTCTAGTACACATTGCGCCATAAGATTGTAAAGCCCGCACCGCGCGTCCGTCGCATTCACTCTCAGCCGGAGGACACGCCCCATGAAGAAGAAGCTGATGCTGGACGAGCTTCACGTGGAATCCTTCGATGTGAATCCCGAGGGTTTCGGCCCGAGGGGAACCGTGTGGGCGTTCGACAGCCCCACGGAGCTGCAAACGGAATGCTGCGCCGAGACGCCACCGGCCACGCACTGCGCGCCGGCAACGTGTGTGTCGCACTGCCCATCTCGCTGCGACTCAGACCCGTGCCAGACCTGTGTGACGTGCGAGACCTGTCCGACCGACTGCTGGACCAAATGCGGTACGTGCCCTCCGTGCTGAGCAGAGGTGTGGGTCCAGTCCGTCAACAAGGATGAGGAGTCGGCACGACTCCTCGCGCAGCGACGGGGTGCGATGTGCGGCAGAACGAGGGCGTCCGCGTGATGGGGACGCCCTCGTCCGCATCTCCAGGATCGAAGTCGTCACCTGCCCCCGCGCGGAGTAGCTTCGCTCAGGCTGGATCAGGGTCATTCACTCGAGTGCGCGTGTCGTGCGCGCCTCAGTTCCTGGCCTTATATCAAATCCCCAAAAAGAATGATCAAATTCAGTTCAGTTTTTTCCGGATTGGGGCCTGCTTTCCCACCACGGCTCCGATCCAGCTCGGCAGAAAGGGCGAAGTGCACCCTTTCGATACGGGGTAGTCCCGGTAGAGACCCAGCCTCTCCCCCAGCGCGACGCACCGGCTGCGCAGGAGTTCATCCGCGATGCCGATCTGCGCCGCGCACCAGTTCATGTTCCACTGGACCTTCTCGCTCGCCGTGGACAGCTCCCGCTCGATGTGCTCCAGCAGCTGCTCGTTGAGCGCGTGGTTCTCCGCCCGGACCGACCGGGCCTGCACCGACCAGAACACCCGCCGCTTGAGCGTCGACGGATCGTCGCGCCACTTCGCCGTCTCGTTCTTCAGCGCCGCCTTCTTCATGATCACGCTGGCGATCATCCAATCCAGCAGCTGCGACTGCTCCCCTGGGTCGGCGACGGCTTCGATGTCCGAGATCATCGCCTCGATGCGGGGAACGTCGACCGCCTTGAGGTCCAGGATGAGCAGCGACAGCATCCTGGCGCTGAATCCGCCGTTCCTCCACAGGTGAGCCGCGAGCTCCGGGCTCTTCCCCTGCTCTTTGGCGATGTTGCGGATCTCGGTGTTGTTGGGCCTGGTGCTGTCGAGCCGCTCCAGGAGGAGCCGCGCCTCGGTGGCAGAGCTCATCGCGTCGTCCTTTCGTGCCTCGGGAGTGTCGATACGGGGCCGGTCAGCGATAATCCCAGTGCACGACGGCAAAGGAAGCCTGCGTGATCCGGCGGTCGCCAAAGAGCAGGGCCGTGTGCAGCCACTCTGCCTGGGCCGCTCCCAGCTCCGCCTTCGCCGTCGGCGCGCCGCGTCTGGTCTGCAGAAAGGCGAAGTCGTCGCCGCGCCAGGCGAACACGTCCCAGCACCCGGCGTAGCGCTTCTTGGCCCGCCGCGCGACCCCGGCGAGCACCACCCGCGGATCCTCGTCCTCGATCACCCGGTTCCGCTGCTCGGCGCGGGGCACGTCGTCCCAGCGGGTGAGGTACTTCCACACCTCGCCCTTGGCGCTCCAGGTGTTCACCCACCGCCCGCTCCACCCGTCGCGCTCCAGCAGCCGCAGCACCGCGAGCTCGGCGAACGTGTGCTCGCCGTCCAGCTCCACCATCCCCGCAGCCTTCTTCCCGAAGTCGTCGGCGAAGGGGGTGCCCTCCCAGCGCGGCAGGCGCAGGTACACGCCCGCGACGTCGCCGATCATCCGGCCGCTGGGCATGTGGATGGGGACCTTGAGCGGGACCCGGAAGTCGCTGCGTTCGACGTACGGCAGCAGTGCCTGCATCCACGCAGGGTGTTGGGCCTCTGACATGACCTGGCGTCCGGGGGTGCGAAGTGGGCGGGGTGGCTGCGGCGAGCGACACAATCTGCTCCCCTGGGGCACGCAGCGGAAGGCGCCCCCGGCGCTTCAACGGCGCAGCAGCCGCGGCGGACTGCACCACGGCTGCTGCGGGCTCATTGATCATGCCGCGAGATGGCGTCCCGCCTCGCGCGACAGGAGGCGACACCGGTGTCACGGGATCGGCCCTGTCGTAGTTCACCGGGTCGGCGAACTCTTCGGGATCGTCGTGATCGAGCAGTGCATTGCTCCCCGAAAACGCCTCCGGGGCGCACGGCTCTGTCAAACCTGGCCTGCGTCCACCGCGAAAGAAACCCTGTAGTCCGCCACGAAAACGTTGTCGAGAATGCCCAGCTCGCCGAGGAACTGCTGGAATTGCCTGTGCTCGGGATGGGACAGGTAGTTGTCGCGCGCGGCTGCGTTCTCGAGGGTGAACTGGTAGATGTGCGTAAAGCCCAGGTTCTTTCCTTCCGGGCTGTTGTTTACGCCGTGCTCGAAGGATCTGATGCCGGGGATCTTCGTCGTCAGGGCTGCGAGCGCATCCGTCACCTGCTGGATCTGCCCGGCGGTCGCCGCCGCCTTGTACGTAAAGATCACGATGTGACGCACCTTCTTCATTGACGCCTCCGGGATGATGGTGGAATGACAGAGCCACCTTTGCATCCGACGACCCTGTCGTAGACAGCCGCGCGAAAGCCGCTCTCCCGCCCGGAAGAACCTGCCGGCCTCGCGGACGAACGACCCGAAGGCCGCCCGCTCCCAACGTTGCCCTGCCGGGCGGCGCGGTCAAGAGGATCCGGAGCGCCCCTGCCCCATCTCACGCAGCCGGCCGCCACGCCCGCAAGCGCGGCCGGCGGCACGGCTGAAACCTGCGGACGGCCAGCGGCGTAGCGCACGGCGGGCTCGGGAATCACCTGTTCCCGCCGCCTCGCCCTCCGCTCGATCCCGACAACACGCAGGAGCCATGAGACCCATCAAGACGCGGCTGTCACGCCGCATCGTACTCGCCCTCGCGCTGCTGGCGCCGGCCGCCGCAACCGCGCAGCACTTTCCGCCGGACGACGACGTCCGGGCCATGCTTCGCTACCTGGTGGAGGACGGCGAGACGCCCGGCATCGTGCTGGGCATGCTGGAGGCGGACGGCTCCACGCGCATCGTCTCCTGGGGGAGCGGCGGCCCGGACGCGCGCCCCGTGGGCCCCCGCTCGGTGTTCGAGATCGGCTCCATCACCAAGGCGTTCACGGGCGTCCTGCTCGCCGACATGGTGGAGCGCGGCGAGGTCTCCCTCTCGGACCCGGTTGCCCGGTACCTGCCCGCGGGGGTGAGGGTGCCGTCGCGGAACGGGCGGGAGATCACCCTGCTGGACCTGGCCACGCACCGCTCGTCGCTCCCGCGCATGCCGGGGAACCTGACCACGGACGCGGCGAATCCCTATCCGCCGTACACCATGGAGGAGCTGTACGCCTTTCTGGCGCAGCACGAGCTTCGCCGCGACATCGGCTCGGAGTTCGAGTACTCCAACATGGCGGTGGCGCTGCTGGGCGAGGCGCTGGCGCGCGCGGCCGGCCGCACCTACGACGACCTGGTGCGCGAGCGCGTGCTGGAGCCGCTGGGGATGCGCATGACCGGCACCGTGGTCGCGGGCGAGATGGCGGAGTGGAATACGCAGGGCCACTACCAGGACGGCAGGGTGGCGCCCTACCGGGGCTGGCCCGGGCTGCCGGGGATGGGGGCGCTGCGCTCCAACGCCGAAGACCTGCTGCGCTTTCTGGCGGCGAACACCGGCCCGCCCGCGTCGCGGCTGGAGCGCGTGATGCGCAGCGCCCACGAGGTGCGGTCCAGCGCGGGCGAGGGCACGGAGATCGGGCTGAACTGGCTCATCCGCAAGGCGGGCGACCGCACGCTCATCATGCACGGGGGCGCCACCGCAGGGTACGAGACGCAGATCGCCTTCGATCCGGCCCGCGGCGTGGGCGTGGTGCTCCTCACCAACACGGCCGAGTTCGATGACGACGTCGCCCTGGACCTCCTTCGCCGCGGCGCCGGCCCCGCCCGCACGGAGGTGGCGGTCTCCGCAGACCACCTGCGGCGCTACGCCGGGGCGTACGAGGTCGCGCCGGGCCGTTCGCTCTTCGTGCGGCTGGAGGACGAGGGCCACCTGACGGTGCAGATGCCGCGGAACGTGCGCTTTCGCATGTACGCCGATTCGGACTCCACCTTCTTTCTCAAGCGGACGCCCTGGCGGCTGCGGTTCACCCGGGACGGCGGCGGCCAGGTGGCCGGGGTGGTGGTGGACATGGAGGGAACGGAGCGGAGCGCCCGCAGGGTGGGCGACGCGGCCCCGCCCCCGCCCGTGGTGGCCGAGAACGCGGCGCTCGACCTGCCGCTGACGCCGGAGCAGATGGCGCTGTACGAGGGCACGTACCTTCTGCAGGCCGGGGAGCGGTCGCAGGAGATGCGCGTGTTCGTGCAGGACGGGCAGCTCATGAGCCAGCCGGGAAGCCAGCGCCCCAGGCGTCTTCTCTACCAGGGGAACCACCAGTTCCGGCCGGACCAGGCGCTCGAGTACCTCCTCGCCTTCACCCTCGAGAACGGGCGCGCCGAAGTCGCGACGCTCAGCCAGGGCGAACGCTCGATGGCCGGCAGACGCAAGCCGTAGACGGCCGGGCGCCGGTCCGGAGACGCGCCGATGCTCCCGGATCCGGCGACCCTGTCCCGGGTCGGCCGCGAGCGGTTCGCCGCGCCTGCGGACCCCCACCGAAGTACTGGACGCGGCCCGGCCCCAGCCTTATTGCTTCTATGCAGGTGGAGCGTGAGGCGCCGGCCACATCCTATCCTGCCGCCATGCACCAGCACCCCGTGGGGAGCGTCTGCTCGGCCGGGCTGATCGTGCTGCTCTCCGCGGCCGGGCTCTCCGGGCAGGCCGCGGGGATCCCCCCCGCACCCGCACCCGCGGCCGGGGACGGTCCGGCGACCGTCGAGGATGTGCGGCACGCCTCCGGGACGAGCTGGCAGCCGGACCAGACGCCCGTCCGCGCGCTGCAGGGAGCGGCGGGCGGCTGGCGCTTCATGCTACACGGAAACGTGTCCCTGGCGTATGTGAAGGCCCAGACGCGCAGGGGCGGAGCGCGGCTGGGCGGCGTGAACTGGGGGATGGCGCACGCGAGTCGCCCCATCCCCGGCGGTACCCTGACCCTGACGGGCGGGGGCAGCCTGGAGACGATCACGATGGGCGAGTGCGGCCTCCCCGGGCTCCTGGGGACCGGGCCCGTCTGCCCCTCCCACGTCAAGCGTGAGTTCCAGCATCCCCACCCCCCGTTGATGGAGCTGGCGGGGCGCCTGGAGCAGCGGCTCTCCGGTCCGCTCCGGCTCGAAGTGTACGGGGCCCTGGCCGGTGAGCCCGCGCTGGGACCGCCGACCTACCTCCATCGCCTTTCCGCCGCCGCCGACCCGATCGCTCCGATCTCGCACCACGAGACGAGCCCAGCCCACGCGAGCGGCGGGGTGCTGACGGCCGGAGTGGGATCCGCGCGCTGGAAGCTGGAGGGCTCGGTCTTTCACGGAGCGGCGGCGGATCCCGACCGTCTCCTTCCCGAGCAGGGACCGCTCACGTCGCGGGCCGGCCGGCTCTCCCTGAATCCCGCCCCCGCCTGGTCCATGCAGCTCTCGCTGGGGCGCATCGCCGGTGCCCCGGGCCACCACTCCGGCGCGGAAGGAACCATCCGGAGCGTGACCGCCTCCGCCATGCACCATCACCGGAGGGGCGCGAGCGGCGTGTGGGCGACCTCCCTGGCCCTGGCGCGCATGACGGATGGCACCCTTCCCCGGCGGGCGGCGCTGCTCGAGAGCTCGCTCTCCCGGGGTGAGACCCACACCTGGTTCGGCCGCATCGAGGCTGCCGATCGGGTGGAGTCGAGGATCACCATCATCGAGCATCCGGATGGATCTCACGAGCACCTCGTCGACTCGCGCCGGCTGCAGGTGGCACAGCTCGCGGCCGGCTATCTCCGCGGCCATCGCATCCGCGCGGCTTCCGTCGGCGTTGGGGTCCGAGGCTCCATCACCTTTCTCCCCGCCGGGCTGCGCGCCGACGATCGCGTGCCCCGACCGGTCAGCTTCGCCGTATACGCATCCGTCCGACCCGCCGCCTCGACGGAACACCACCACGAATGATCCCGAATCCGGGAAAAGAATGTGACTTTCGGTCGGCGCGCCGGGGTTCCGGGTCAAGGCAAGGTTCGGCGTGGCGCCTCCCTCAGGGAGGTGTTGCTAAACCTCAACCAGCGGCGTTGACTTCCTGAGGGAGCGCACGCTTGGAACTGTAATTCAGTCAACCGTTTGCGCGCGACCGAAGGACCTCGTCCGCCCCTCGCGCGGGCCAGCTTCCGAGCATGGAATCCGGCCCCACAGTTCTGCTGACGAGGTCCTTCGGTCGGCGCCAGGGCATTTCGTACCAGCAGGTTATGGAGCAGCGCCTCCCTCAGGAAGTCAACGCTCGTGTTGAAAAGTCCAGAGGTTCAGCAACACCCTCTCAGGAAGCCATGCACTCTTTTTCCGGATTTGGTATGACGGTGTTTCCCCCAGACCTGGTATGAGAGGCGGACGCCGCGAGGGGTTGGTTCCGGCAGGATGACCCGGCCGCATGATTCCACCGGGCTACCTTCGAGGCCAAACCAGCGACCATCATGAGGATGCGCACTCTTCTCCTTTCCACCGCCGCCACGCTCGGCGCCCTCACGCTGCTCGGTGCCGCGGCTGCGCGCCGGGAGGCTGCCACCGGGAATACCGCCGCCTGCGCCGTCCGCGGGCCGACGCCCCCGGGCCGTCCGGTCACCGCCGCCGAGCGGGCCGCCGTCCCGCTCGCGTTCCGGGGAAACGTCGTCGTCTCCGTCGCGGGGGCCGACCGCCTGACGATCATCGATCTTGCGACGGGCCGGCAGCGCTCCGTCGGCTCCGGCATCAACGAGCCGCACGAGCTCGCGGTGTCGCCGGACGGCCGCTGGGCGGTGGCGGCCGACTTTGGCGACTACCTGGGCGACTACGCGTTCAGCGGCACGGAGCTGGGGGTCTACGAGCTTCCCTCCGGGCGGCTGGTCCGGCGCATCGGCCTGGGGCAGTACCGCGGCCCGCACGACGTCGTGTTCACCGCGCCCACCCGCGTGGCGGTGACGACGCAGACCACGCGGCACGTGGTGGAGGCCGACGTCACCACCGGGCGGGTGCTGGGTGCGACGGAGACGCGCGCAAAAGGCTCGCACACGCTTGCCGTCACCGCCGATGCGCGGCTCGCCTTTACGGCGAACCAGCCCGAGGGATCCCTGTCGCGGCTCGACCTGGCGAACCGCCGCTTCCTGTCCAGGCACGTCGTCGGCCGGGGCGAAACGGAAGGGATCGCGACGACGCCGGACGGCCGTGAGGTGTGGATGGGGTTCGGCGACATGGATGCGCTGGTCGTCGTCGACGGGCCCACGGGGACGGTGCTGGACACCGTCGGGGGATTCGACATGCCCGAGCGGCTGGCGATGAGCGCCGACGGCCGCTACCTCGCGATCACCGACTTCGCCTGTGAGACCGTGCAGGTGGCCGACGTGCGCACGCGCCGGGTGCTCGGCCCCATCGCGGGGCTCGAGGGCGCCGGCGTCGCGAAGATCCTGCCGGACAACCGCACGGCCGTCATCCTGCTCCTCGACGAGCGCGTCGTCGCGATGGCGGACCTGGTGACGCGGCGCGTCGTCGCGCGGCACCCGCTCTCCGGCCCGCGCCCCGACGCGGCCGCGTGGGGGCCGGCGAGGTAGGCCGCCCGCCCTCGGCTCTCCATCCTCACCATCCCGACGCTGTCATCCGCCTCCAGGTCGATCCGCATGGGGACGTGGACGGATGCGGCGGGAGTGTGCGATTCTTCCGATGCCCGCATCCGCCGTCCAGCCGGAACGATCGCCCCGCTGCCGCCGAGTCATGGATCCCGCCATCCGCCGCACCCTCGCCGCGAACGCCCTGCAGAGGGTCCTGCGCGACCTGGACGCGCCCGCGCCCGACGCGGGTCCGTTTCCCTCGCGCCGATGGGAGTTCGAGGTCCCGCCGCCGTACGGGCCCATGCGGCGGCTGGTGATCCGGCTGGAGCCGGTGCTCGATCAGCCCGGCGCGGGCTCGATGCAGGCAGACGTGTCGGGGGCGGGGCAGCTGCTGGGAGCGTACCCGGGCAAGTCGGACGCGCTCGACGCACTGGAGAACGGCGATGCGCTGGCGCGGCTGGAGGCGTTCCTGGAGTGGGCGCTCGAGGACGTGGACACGCTGCTGGAAGCCATGCAGCCGTTCGATCTACCGCTGGTAGCCATCGACCGGGACGGAATGCCGTTCGCCGTGCTGGACCACCGGGACGTCGGCATCGAGGGGTGGGGGCCTGGCGACCTGCACTGCGCCTGGTGGCGCCTGCTGCTGCGCCGCGGCGGCGGGTGGAGCGACGCGGGCGTGGCGAACAGTCAGGCGGCGAGCACGCGGTCCGTGCTCCACAGCCGCATCAGCGAGACGCTCGCCGCCTTCGACGGGCTCGCGGTAGACGAGTTCACCTTCCGGCTCTGGAAGCCCGCTCCCGGGGAGATCGGCCCGCCCATCCGGGGACGGCACAGCTTCCAGCGCACGCTTGTTCTCTCTCCGCAGGGCGGAAAGCAGGATACCGCGGCCGGGATTCCCCTGGACCGTCCGGCGGCCAGGCGGCTGAAGGAGATCTGCGGTGCCGTGATCAACGCGGCCCCGAAGCAGGGCCAGGAACTGCTGGACGCCGTCCGCGCCGCCGCGGACCGCGCCCACGCCGAGCAAGATGCTGCAGCGGCCCGGGGCAGCCGCCGGCCAGGCGGGATCCTCGGCGTGCTGAGATCCGCCCTTCGCTGGATTACCGCCCCGGGTTCCCGGTAAGACCCGCCTCGGTCACGATGCGAGCCGGCGTGCCCCCTCAACCGGGGCCCTCGCGCTCAGCGCTTTACGGGCATCGGCGTATGCACGATCGGTGAGCGTAAGGCTGCTTTCTGCCACTGTTTCGATCTCTTTCGAGATCCCTTCGAGCTCGTTCAGCGCCTCGCTCCTCTCCGGGGCCACGCAATCCAGCTCCGCGTGCCGAAGCAGAAACAGGTCGAGGCGCTGCTGAATCCGGTAGTAGCCGGCCCAGGAGGCCTTGTGCCTCGCTGCCTGCTCTGGATGATTCAGGTATGTCTGTATCCCGGTCAGCACGGGTGCCGAAATCAGGAGCAGGCCGAAGAAAAAGTAGCCCAGCCAGGCCCAGCGCCCGGCCGGCAGGGAGATGCCACCCTGTCCGCCCAGGCCGAGCTGGTTCGCGACCGCGACAAAGATGGCCGAGCCCACGATTGCCGAGAGCGCCGTGGCAACGACTCCGAGAACCTCGCCCCAGTGACGATGCCACTCGGCCGATTTCTCGTGGCCCAATGCCCTCGTTGCCACCAGCTCGCGGTATTCCTTCGCCCTCTCGATGATGTCGTGCATCGACTTTGCCGATCCCCCCTCATGACTGGCGGTGGGGTCAGGGGTCTCCCGTGAGAGCGATCCCCGCGCATCTCACGGCAGCATCATGCTTTTTCCGGCCGATACGAATGGCGAGTCCGAGCCACGGCTTGCATCGCTCCGGCCGTGCGGCTCCAATCGTCGCCGGCGAACCACCGTCCAAGTAGAGCGGGTTCCGACAGGCGCGCAAGCGTTTCGACCGCAAACGGCTCCGGCCGCAGCGGGTCCCTGGCCTCACCCGGGGCTGGAGCAGCTGGAATCGATCCAATTTCGGATGATACCGGTCGATGCCCCCCGTGTCGGCTCGTCGAGCGGCACCGTCACCGTGATCGTCGGCTCGCCGGAGCGGATGGGTTCACGGCGCCTCACGTCCCCTGGGGCACGCTGACGCTCACCCGGCAGGCGTCGCACCAGTAGGTGTAGAGGATGCCGTCGCCGAAGGTCTGTCCGCCGCCGCCAAAGGGTTCTCCGCGGTCGTCGAAGATCTCTCCCCCGTCGCCAAAGGTCCCCGCGCCTTCGCCGGGGCACACGGCGTCGAGCTGAAAGAGGAACGGCATCGTCTTCTGACAGTCGGGGCACGACGGATACCCGGCTGACTGGATCCACGTCGGGTAGCCGCCCAGCCGCGTCAGGTTCTCCCGCTCGTTCCTGGCGTCCTGCCAGTACCAGCGCGCCGGCGTGGGGACGAGCCGCACCGTCGTCTCCCGCAGGGGGACCCGCTCCATCCCGTGGTCGGGATCGCCGTCCTGCCGCGGGTGCGGCGTCGGGCGCCCCGCCCGGTCGTGCTTCCACCACAGCTCGCTGTTGTCCCAGATGCAGTGGAGGCAGGTCTCCAGCGCCAGCGCCGGAACGGAGGTGACCCCCAGCCCGGCCGGCACCGGGTCCAGCGTGAGCAGGTGATGCGCCCGTCGTCCGCAGACACCGCACTCCGCCGCCCCCGCCCCGCCCAGCCGGGCGGGCACCGCGCCCTCCGAGTCCAGGTGAAAGGTGGGATGATCGCGCCACCCGGCCCCGTGCTGCGGCAGGTAGTCCTCGGGAAAGCCCAGGTGGTACGACGCCTCCGGGTACAGCCTCCGCCACGGCTCCTTCCCCGGGTGCGGCAGGCGCGCGAGCAGGGAGGCCGCCGCGCTCCGGGCCCAGCCGGACCCCGCCCGGGCGGACCGGCCCCGCGCACGCTCGTAGCCCACCCCCGGCAGGTGCCATTCGATCCGTGCCCAGTGCCGCAGACGGGCGTTGCCGTGCATCAGCAGGTGCTCGTGGCGCTCCACCGCCCGGAACGCGGCGGGCGTGCGCGTCTCCAGCAGGCATTCCAGCGCGCGGGCGGCCCGCTTTCCGCTCCCGCTCGAGCGCACCACGTTCAGCAGGTACGCGTGGTGGCGCTCCCCCGACTCGCGCCAGGGATGGACGCCGTAATACTCGTCGAAGCCCACCTCCTGCTCGAACAGCTCCGTGAGCCACGGATGGAGGAGGCGGGGAAACTGGAGGGCCACGCGCCAGAGCACCTCCTCCGACGCCGAGCGCATCTCCCGTCCCGTCGAGCGCTTCTGCTCCGGGACGTGCAGCCGCACGGCCAGCTCCGCCAGGGCGGCGACGGCCGAGGCGGGGAGGTAGCTGACCGCGTCACCCAGAAACCGGGCGCCGGAGAGCCGCCGCCGCAGCCCGCCCTCCACGAGCGACGGGAGCGCGTCCGGATGCTCCCGCACCAGCGCGACGAACTTTTCCCACGTCCCCAACGTCGAGCCGTGGCGCTCGAAGTCGTCCAGGAACCGCTCCGACGGGCCGGTCACGCCGCGGCCTCGCGGCCGGCGCGACGGAGATCGTTCCACCCGTCGCGCCCGCGAGCCCGCGTCTCCAGGTACTTCAGCCGGACCTCGGCAGCCATGGCACTCTCCTGTTCTCAGAGTGTGTTCAAGAATCTGGTCTCTCGGGATAACCGCGTATTGTTTTCCTGAGGGAGCGCGCCCCTGGAACTTGAAGTTACTCAACCGCTTGCGCGCGACCGAAGGATCTCGTCCCAGAATGGCGCCTCGTCCCAAGGGGCAAGGCGGAGCAGCAGAAGCCGCTGCCCGTCCACTACGGCGGCTTGATACCGGATATCGCGGGCGCTCGCCAGCGTGGCGTTGAGAGGCGGGCGGTGAACACGCGAGTTCATCTGCGGTGGCGCGGAACCGAACCGCCAGCTGCAGCGATCCGTTAGCCCTCCGGCGCGAGGGCCGCGGCCCAGGGGTGATCCGGCCGCGCGCGCAGCAGTGCGTCCCGGAGCCACGCCCGGCCCTTCGCGTCCAGGAGCGGCCGCGCGACCATGAAGTCTGCCTCGTCCGCCGGCCGCGGCGCCTTCGACTTGTACAGCAGCACAACCTCCGGCGCGAGCACCCGCACGCCCCCGGGACCCGGCCGGAGGGCGCGCGCGAGCGGCAGGCGGACGGCCGGGTCGCGACGGTACACCCAGTCCGCACCGTCGCGTTCGTTCAACAGGAGCTCGAGCGCGAAGGGCGGCGCGCCGGTGGGCGGGCGCGCGTGCACCTCGTGCACCGGCAGCTCCAGGCGCGCGCCGCGTTCCCAGGGTGCCAGCCGCCCGCCGACGACCGCCGCGAAGTCCCACCCCGGGAGCGCGGCGCGCAGTGCGTCCTGGTCGTCGCGAAACACCGCGACATCGACGTCCGCGTGTGCACGCGTGACGCGGCCGAGCGCCAGGTCGAGCGCCCACCCGCCGGCGACCGCCCACGGCGCGTCGAGATCCCGCAGGGCGGCGGTGACCGCGTGGATCTCGGGCGGAAGCTCGGTGAACGTCACTCGGCGGTTTCGTCCGCGTGCGCGTGCGGAGGCCCCTCCTTGCCGTGGCTGAGCCACAGCGCACCGGAAACCACAAGCGTTCCCAGCCCCAGGTAAAGCAGGTCGAGCGAGGTGTTGATCTCGATCTGCAGGGCGTACTCGAAGAACTTTACCACCAGGATGAGCAGAACCACCTTGGCCAGGCGGCTCTTCAGGTCGTCCATGCTGCGGATGAGGAGCAGCCGCTCGGCGAACTCAGAACCCTCCGCCACCTCGATGCGGCTCACGAACAGCTCGTACAGCCCCAGGGCAAAGATCAGCATGATCGCGGCGAGCAGGTATCCGTCCACCACCTCCACCACGTGCATCACCGTCGACGCCCGCAGCGCGGCGCGCGCCTCCGGGGCCAGGTGGAAGTCGGCGTAGGCACCCAGGTGGCTCACCAGCCCGATGACGTCGATGGTGGCGACGAAGAACATCGCGCCCGCGACGACCAGGCTGGCCACGACGGCCACCAGCACGATGAGGCGGCTGTTCCAGAGAAGCGCTTCGAAGCGGCGTTCGATACTCATTCTTGATTCGTGGTCCGCATGAGACGGGTGTGCCTTCGCGGCCACAAAGGTGACGCTCTCACCCACGCTCGCAAGGGCGCGAGGTCCGGAGAGACAAAAACGGGGCTCCGCGACCGGAGCCCCGCCGTGTGGATCAGGCCGCCGGCGCGGTGCGCACCTCGGCTACGCCGCGAGCCGCCGCACCACCTCCACCGCGCCGCGCTTGTAGACCGTCACGCACACCAGCTCGTCCTGCGGATCGCGCACCTCCCACCAGCGGTCCTTCTCGCGCTTGACGACCTTGTACGCGGGTTGCGCGGCGGGTGCGGGCGCGTTGTCCTGCTGCTTCCTGGCCATCGTGACCTCCAATCCTCTTGACCCCGGCCGTCCAGCAGGGCAACTTTGGCGAGCGGGCGGCCTTCGGGTCGGTTCGCGTGTGAGGCTGTCGGGGAACACTTGCTGAGGGTGTCCGGCAGCCTTGCTTTTCGCCCTGCTGGTAAATAAGATAATATACCAGCGTGCCGAAGTCAATGCTCGCGTGTACTGAAACTATGGATTTCAAGACCGCGACGGATCGCGTCGCCGGCTGCATCAGCCATGCGGAAATAGCAGAAGCCGCAGGCGTATCCGTGCAGACAATCCGTCAGGCGCGGATGGACCCCTCCGCGCCAGGGCACCGGCCGCCGCCTACGGGCTGGCAGGCGGTGCTCTCAACTCTTGCTTTAAAGCATGCAGGCGAACTCACGAGATTCGCGAAAGAACTTACCTCGGGACAGTGACTGGACGATGAACTTGGCTGGAACTATTTTGCGACGGGGCCACTAAAGCTAGCGCCAGGCGTGAGTTTGCCAATCACTAACGGAGGGGCTGAGGGGGAGATAATGACCAAGCGCAGAGATCGTGGACTGTTCGCGCGTTTGCAGTGCTTTCTCCTGCTGCTCGCGGTGCTGGGTTGCGACCAACGTGATTCGCCTTCCAGGCCAGCAGCCAATCCAACGGGGGTGGACCGAATCATCCAACGCGGTGAGATGCGCGTGGGATATCTTGTGTGGCCACCGGCTGTCACCCGCGACCAGCGGACTGGCGAGATCGGAGGAATCTTCCCCGATATGGTCAAACAACTTGCTGATGCGTTGCGGGTGCGTGTGGTTTGGCAGGAGGTCACACTCGCGAATTTTTCGGCAGCGCTGAACACCGGCCAGATAGACTTCTCGATTGGTCCAACGTTTGTCACAATTCCTCGCGCTGCAGTTGTATCGTTTACGCAGCCTGTTGCGTACGTAGGAAATGCTGCCGTGGTCCGAACGAATTCAGATTTTCGGCCGGCTTCGTTCGAGGAGGTTGACCGGCCAGGAATCAAAGTAGCGGTTCTCCAAGGCCAAGCTCTTCAGGAACTCGTAGCGCGGAGTTTCCGGTCCGCTCAGCCGGTGGTGTTGTCAGGTAGCGACCTCACTGCGCCACTAGCAGCGGTATCCTCAGGCCGGGCTGACATAGGATTCATGAATTCAGTAACCGTTGAAGCGTACGCAGCGGCTCACCCTGAAGTAACTCCCGTGCTAAGAGATGCTCGTATTGAAGTTCTACCACTTGCTTGGGCAACTCGCACTCGTGACGACGATTTGCGCAACTTCCTGGATGCGTCCATCACATACCTGAAATCAACGGGACGAATCGCTGAATTTCAACAAAAAGCGTCTACCCCGCTTCTCTACGATATCCCAGATCTCGAGCCTGTTCGGCAGCGTTGATAACGATGGAATATACGTGGCAATTCGAACCGGTGTGGCAATCTCTCGACCTACTCATTGGAGGGTTGGCCGTTACTGCACAATTAACGCTATATAGTGTTTTATTCGGAATCTTGGTGGCCATTCTTGTGGCTGGTGCGCGGACATCGCGATCTCGGATACTTCGAGGCGTTTCGAGGGTTTACATTGAACTGTTTAGAGGCCTCCCCCTACTCGTGTTGCTGGTGTGGTTGTACTACTGCCTTCCACTTGTTACCGAATCGGCGCTGCACCTTTCTCCATTTTGGATCGGAGTTTTAGGGCTAGCCCTAAATTTTTCTGCTTTAGAAGCCGAGATCCTACGTTCCGGATATGAAGCTATTCCACGTGGCGAAATCGATGTTGCACGGACATTTAACTTTTCTCCACTCCAGACTGCTCGCTACATCATAATCCCGCAAGCTCTCTGGCGCTCCTTGCCGCCCACGCTGGGTCAAGTGATAAACACTGTAAAATTTTCGGCCTTGGTGTCTTTCATTTCCGTTCCCGAGTTGTTCTATGTGAACCAAGCACTTGTTCAAGATACCTTTAGGCCTCTTGAGTTCTATTCGGTGTTAGCAGTTCTATACTTGCTGCTGATTATCCCCGCGTCAGTGTGTGTTCAGATCCTCGAAGCCCAGCTTAACCGGAGGTTCCGTGGCGGCTGAATTCGATCTCAAACTCATTGATGTCGGTGTTACGCTTGGCGGAAAACCCGTGTTCCGGGGCGTCTCTCTTGAGGTCCCACCCGGTGAATGCATTGTGATACTTGGCCCAAGCGGTTGCGGCAAAACGACGCTCCTTCGCGCCATCGCGGGAGAACTGCCTTATGAAGGGATGATCATAGCAAAGCAGCACCATGTGCATCCGCACAAACCATCTAACAAGGTTACCTTTGTGACTCAGACCCCCTCTTTGTGGAGCCATCTGACAGTCTTAGAAAATATCATGCTCGTACGCAAACTTTGTCTCGGAGAGACGGATACGGTGGCTCGCCGCCGTGCCCAAGAGTGGCTCGCTCTTGTTGAGATCGAGGATAGTGCCACAAAGTATCCCCTATCTCTCTCTGGCGGAGAGCAGCAGAGAGCAGCGCTCGTGCGGGGCTTGTCAGCGGAGCGACCCATTTTGCTGTTGGATGAGGTGACATCCAATATAGATATCGGGCGACGATCTATAATCATTGCCGCAATTGGCAATGCTCTTTCTCGGGGAGGTATCGTTCTTTTTGTTACGCACGACGTTCTCACCGTTCGGAGTCTCCCGTACACAGTTAAGGAACTTTCTTCAACGGGCCTAACCAATGTCAACTCACTCTGAATCGCGTAAGATGTTGGATCCCAACACTCCTAGCGGGTTTGCGAAAATTCGCTCACTCCAAGACACAGGTAAAGTACTAGGATCAGACATTGGAGCAGTAATCGGTCAGAGCCAGTTTTGTTTGGGGTATCATATTCGACATTTTTTGCAGTCCGAACATCAACCAGTTGCGCTTGTATCTTCAGAACCACAAACTGCGGAAGCCGTGTTTCGCCGGAATGCAACTCTCGGTCTGCACACGGTAAATCACGTTGTCGATTCACTATACCCGTTTGAAGTTACGTCCAGCCATGGACTTGCGATTGTACTAAAGATTCGGTTTGTGTCAACTCCGACGAAACGTATTGCAGAGCCCCTTCAAGTCTTTACGGGCCGTGATTCAGGAGAGGAGTTGGCGAGGAATGCATTGATTGGATGGGATGTTCGGAGTCTGCGGGTACAGGCCTCTTCTGTGACGGAGATTTTGAATGTTCCGCAAGACGATCTCGGACTACCTGAATCACTCTTCTCTAATTTGGGTGACCCGTCGCATCTCACGACCAAGTTTTACAATGGCTTTCTTCCTGGCACCCACCGGCTTTGTACGTACCTCGGAATTCCACCCTCGTTTCTAGCGTACCGCTCAATTCTAGCGGCAATATATCAGCTGGGGACATATGCGGCGGTGTTTGGTTCCGAGACAAATGTGATTGTGCTTAGACAAGCCGATCCGTTGGGGTTTGCGACGGGCGTTACGACTATAACCAGGCGCTCAATTCGACCTGCTAATTTCGCGGCCGTGTTAGAAGCGCTCCAACTTCAGAATGACCGGCTCAAGGAGCGAGAGGATGCGTCGGACCACGGTTACTACAACCTCACAACGTATCGCGGGCTCACATTCGCGGACCGCGAGCATCGCTCCATCAAGATCCCCAATGAGGTTGTAAATGTGCTGGAGCGCTTACTACCACACGTCGAGAATGAAAGGAGGGCTAAGCTTGACTACTTCAATGATCCTGCCCTGTTTAAACAAACAATTGAGAGCTTCCTTCGCCTATGTGCGCTATTTTGTGATGAGAGGTTCGAGGGTGCCGACCTCCAGTTCGGCATTGTACTGGGTAATCCATTTCTGATGAAATTCTGGCCGGGTGAGATGCCTGTGCCAGTCGCTCACAAGGATGGCCACCGCTGCCGATTCTTTTACTCGCCTGACGTTTCTAAGCAGATTCATCTATTGGAGAACCCAGCTGAGCGGTGCTTGGTCGTTCCGTTCCAAAGCCATGCTGGATACAGCATCCCTCTTGCTGGTTATCTTATCGATCTGAAGGATTTTCAAGAAGCAATGGTTTCGCCATCGCCGGGAAATTGGATTAGCAAATTTGCTCCCTATGTTTACGCAACGCGTCGGTACCCGTGGGCTGTTGCCGCGGTTGTAGGACCACATTCCGAAATGAGAGTATTTGCTGGGGGCCGGCTGGTGAGTTACCGGGACGGCAAAGGTTGGGGTATTCTCCGTACTCCGAAGGAAGTGATCGATGCGGATCCGCAGTCAACGTATTTTGCTGCGCTCGGTCCCACCGAGAAAACGCACCAACACATTCTTCAGGCATTAGGAGAGTTAGCGCTGCAAATCAGCCCAGTTGCTCGACCAGGCTCTCACGGCGGTTTGCTAGTTTACTCACCGTTGCCTTACGACGATCCCAAATGGAATGCATGCGATTCGTTTGAGCAACTTGTGTCAGCTGAACCACAGCGGTTGGATGGTGAAAGAAATTGGATTACGGGCCTAGCTCTCTTGAATCCAGATGGTAGTCTAAACGAAGCGGTTGCCCACCTTGCGGTCCGTGCAAGCGTGCTTGATGGTGCGATTGTGTTTGCCGGTGAACGGGGCATTGTGCGGAGCTTCGCTACGAGGCTAAATTTCGGACGCGCGGAAAGCGCCACGGCAAAGATTGCCGGGGGTACAAAGCGGCGCACCGCAGAGTCGTTTGTGAAGGAGTTCTCGGCTGGTACCCCTGGCGCGGTGGCGATCGCGATTTCAGCTGACGGTCCGATCCGGCTTACGTTTTACTCGCCGGATCAGAAAACAGCTGTCACCCGTGACCTTTTAGACTTATGAGCCGGATCGACGCTGAGTGGCTCAGCGGACTCGAGGAGTGGGAACTTGGGGCGGTTGTGCTGAACTACCGCTACTTCGTTCACCGCTTCCCGCAGTGGCTTGCGCTTACGATCGGTAACAGTTCCGACGAGAGAGTCCGACAATTGTTGCTTCCGAACCTTGTTGAGGAGGCAGGCACGTTCCAAGGTGCCCCGTCTCACCTCAATCTTCTTGATGCATTGATCGTATCCTGCGGATGCGAATTGGACGAATTTACACCCTTAGATAGTACAATTCAGTCTGAGCAGTGGTTCTATGATGTGACGCATGACGGTATAACAGAGTACGCTCTTGCTGCTTTGGGTCCGGGTACGGAAGATGTGTCGCAGGACTTTCTTGTACCGTTTGAAACCGCTATCCGGTCGATCTACGGAATTCGTGCCGACTACAGATACTTCGATGCGCACAGACCGTCTGTTGAGGAACATCATGGGAATGACATCCGGCTCGCCCTGTCCCTTCTGGAGGGCAGTTCGAACGATCCTGCTAATTTCACAAACCGCGTCCGCACCGCTGCAAGTAACGCGATCCACACTCATCAAACTTTCTGGGACGGGCTTAGAACTTTCCTTCGCCGTGGTTATATCAATGTGTAAAGAATAGCGGATGCCTTGATAGGGCTCTCGCGATGGCTACTTACTAGTTCTGACGAATGAGTCCTTTTAGCTGCCGCCAGGTGAAAAATGTTGTTTGGCAAGACCAAAGTCATCTACCCTGAGTTTCATCTCGTATACTTCTGTATTGCGATACCCGCTCCGATACAGCAGGCTGCTTATCTTCTCCTTGTCTTCCAAACTTGTTCGATACCCGAAACACACTTCAATCAACGAGTCTCGGTTAAAATTGATGAGTCCCCTAAACGGCCCAAATCTCGACCACTTCACAATTCTAACCTCTTGTTCGTATTCCCAATCTTTCGATTTTGTAGCCAACGCGTGCTGGACAATGCCGCTGTGGGGGCGTTTGAGCAAAATGTCAATCATGTTGAAACGAGGCATCCTCTCGGGATAGTCGATTAAATAAGGTGCATTGAAGAATTCTTCGTCTTTCGAGATGTCGAATTTTAGACATACTCCTGTGTGTTTACCAGCATAATGGGACCAAAGCAACAGAATGTATTCACTCCTACTAAAACAAGCTATCCCTCGCTCATCGATCTCCTTCTGTATGTTTCTATGCTCTATACGTTCGAGTATTTGCCTAATCCCAGATCTCGCCTGTGGGTTCTTCTCTAAGGAAGCAACTAGTAGTTTTACGGCATCATCTAAAGCTGCGTCTAGACGCGTTTCTTGAAGTTCATGAACCCAATCATCTTTCAGGGTGACTGTATAGTCCAAGTTGCAGTCGTAAGGATCATTGAATCCCAATGGATCAGCAAACCACATCCTTGCATTCTCAATTGTGTCGATAAGAAATTCACCCGATGCGTAGTATTTGCACAGGTGGCTCTTGATCGTACCATTTGGTAGAGTGTAAGTTTTCATGCTAAGCATGATAATAGAGGCAGCGAGCGACACAAGAGCCGCGGCTGGCGCGCCACGGCCCCCGGCTTCGACAGGATGTCGACGTAGACGTCCCTGCAATGCACGCGGCATCCGCTGGCCGTCGCGAATCAGCCGGTGGCATACTCTATCCCTAAGACGGCCGGCAGGCTGTACTCCCGCGATTACGGCGCCGCGGGGTATCAGGCCACCCCACTTCCGTCAGTAAGTCCATGATCGCGACGAGCAGGGGCCCAGTTAGAGGTCGGTGTAGGCGGTTATCAGGATGTCCCCCGGTCTGAGATCGGCTGCACCACGCCCAAGGCGGCGCGTGCTTGCAGTAGCCGCGGCTGACTTCGCCACGGTTGGTGGATCACCCTCGGTCACGCTGCAAGCCGGTAGAATGCGCCGCGCTTCTAGACCGTACGCGCACACCACCCCACCGGTCAGGCCGCGGCTGATGCCACCTCACCCCACCCTTCCAGCACCGCCTCCGGCTCCAGGCGCGGCCGCACCGGCGGTGCCCGGCCGCTCCACGCCGTAGCGCAGGAACAGCGCGGGCCCCGGCATTCAGCACGACGACCGTCAGCAGACCGCCGAGCGCTACGACCGCTATCGGCCTCTCTCGTTCCCTGGTTCGCCGTCAGCCAACGCCAGAGAGCGCCGTCATCAGCACCGGGTTCAATGGCTCCATGCTGCCGCGGTCGACGCCCTCCTGCAGCCGCTCCGCGCGAGCAGATGTTGAGGGCGAGACGCTCGGAGCATAACCACCGACCGACGATCTACTTCACCGCCATCACGTTGTCCGCGGAGTTGCGGTCGATGTAGAAGTTGTAGGGATCGATGCCGGCGTGCGTCGGCTTGCGGTCTGTCACAAAGCGCAGCACCTGGCGACCGGAGCGGATGGGGCGGCGCTCCAGCAGCACGACGTGCGATGGATCGAAGGTGTCGCGGCCGGGCTCGGCGGTGAACAGGCCGATCTCGATGCGCTCGGCGAGCGGCGTCTCCCTCTCTGCACCCTTGCCGTCGGCGTAGAACTTCCTCGCCTCCACCGGCACCGTCACGTCCCACCTGCCGTCGGGGCGGCGAACCGCCGTGGGTTCGGCGACTTGCAGGTGGTACAGGGTGATGCGCTCGAAGAGGTCGGTGATCAGCGCCTGCTCTTCCGGCGTCTTCGCCTCGGCGCGCAGAGCCGCGACCAGGTCCAGCGAGCGGGGGAAGGGCGCGCCCGCAAACCGGTACCGGTTCAGCAGCGTCCGCAGCGCCCGGTTGACCGCATCCTCGCCCAGCCGCTGCTGCAGCAGGTACATCGCCATCGCTCCCTTGCGGTAGGTGACGTGGTCCTGCCCGGCCACGCGCGTGAGCGTCGGCTCCTCCCCCGCTGAATACGCCCGGCCCTCCAGGTAGCGGTCCAGCTCGAACTGAAGGTAGCGGCGCATGTAGTCTTCGCCGCGCAGCTTCTTCATCACCATCTGCGCGGAATACTGGGCCAGGGTCTCGGAGAGCAGCTCCCGCCCCTCCATGTCCGCGCCCACGACCTGGTGCGCCCAGTACTGGTGCGCCAGCTCGTGCGCGGTGAGGTACGTCACGTAGTCGATCGACTCCGGCTCGTTGAAATCGGAGGCGAAGCCCACGTCCTCCGAATAGGGTATCGTGCCGGGGAACGCCTGCGCGAAGTCCAGGTACCCCGGAAACTCCACGATCCGGGCGTGGTCGAACGGATACGGACCGAAGTTCGCCTGGTAGTAGTCGAGCGCGGCCGCCAGCGCGTCGAGCATGCGGTCCACGTTCCACGCGTGCGCGGGATGGTAGTAGACGGCCAGGTCCACGCCGGCGTGCCGGCGGTGCTTCTCCGCGTATTGGGCGGACTGGATGGAGAAGCGCGGATGGACCGGCACGGCCGACACGAAGCACGCGACGCGCCTGCCGCCGCGCACCACGTCCGAGACCCTGTTGCCGGGTGCGAGCGGCACCTGGTCCGCGGACGTGGACACGGTGATGTCCGCCTTCGCCCATCCACGCCCGTACGTGGTGTTGGCCGTCGCGGCGAGGTCTTCCAGCTTCGCGGTCCCGGGCGCCTCCGGCAGGCCGTACCTGCGCCGTGCCGCGGGGTCCTGCAGCGTTCCGAAGCCGGCCATGCCGATCAAGGGCATGAGGTGGGCCTCGGTGAGGAACGTGCCGTTCTCCACCAGCCGGGTGAACGTCGGCTGGTTGCGGAAGCCGCGCAGCCGGAGCCGCGTCTCGAACGCCATCACCCGCTCCTCGCCCGGCTGCAGCGGCCGGTCCAGGCGATAGATGCGGTAGCCGAACCGCGCGTCGTCGCTGATCAGCCGCGCCCCGGGGAGGGTCGCGCGGGTGAGCTCCAGGTCATCGCCCAGCACCCGGACGTGGATGTCGGGAATCGCCTGCGCCGTCAGGTTGCGGAGGCGCAGACTCCCCTTCGTCACGGCCCGCCGCTCCTCCGGGTAGAGGGCGACGTCGAGCGTCACGTCCACCATCCGCGGCTGCGGCAGGTCGGCGTACTTGCCGTACTTCTTCTCGTACGCGACGGCGTGGGCCTCGCTGGCGCCCTGCGTCCGATAGTCGTTGAGGACGTCCGTGTTGTAGTACCCGTAGGCGCCCGTCGCGGTGAACGCCAGCAGCGCCGCGCCGGCCACCCATCCCGGCGCACCCGCCAGACGCCGCCGCGCATGCGCGAGCCTGGGCTTGAGCCGGACCTCGGTGCCGCGCCTCCACAGCAGGTGCGCGGCCACCAGCAGCAGCACGGCGAACGCGCCCCAGTACACGCGGAACGTCCATGCCCCGGTCCAGAACGACCCGGCGCCGTTCATGTCGCTGAGCGGCGTGTAGGGCGTACCGCCGTACAGGAGCAGGTTGTGGTCGATGACGGTGTTCAGCTGCTGCCACGCCAGAAAGAGCACCATGATCCCCCAGCCCACCGCCTTGTGGGGGCTGACCGCCTGGACGAAGATCGCCAGCGCCGCCAGCAGCAGCATGTCCCACGTGCCCGGCAGCACGTGCCAGAGCAGGTACTTGCCCAGCTCCAGCTCCGTATATCCGAGCGAGAGCTGCAGGGCGACGGACGCGGCGACGCTCGCCAGCAGCATGGCCATGAGCACCAGCCCCATCGCAAGCGTCTTGGAAACCACGTACACCCAGCTGGGCATCGGCGACGCGCCGACGAGCTCGTGCATCCTCCGGTCGCGTTCGCGCCAGACGAGCTCGCCCGCATAGAAGATGGCCACGATCAGCGGCGTCATCCCCATCCCTTCCGCGATCTCGGGAATCATCGAGAGCGTGGTCGGGTAGGTGGGACGGCCGTCCGGGTCGCGCTGGGTGGTCAGCACGAGCAGGGTGATGTACATCCCCCACGCCATCAGCACCGCGAAGGCCGGGCTCAGGACCACCTGCCTGACCTCGAACCGCGTGCGCATCCACAGCAGGGTGCGCAGCGCCGCGGCACCGTGCCGCGGCCGGGGGAGCACCGTGGTCTCCGCGGCGCGCGGTGCTTCCGCGGACGCGCGCTCGGCCAGCCTCTGCTTCTTCCGCTCGCGCTTCGACATCCCCTGGTCCGCGAAGCGCCAGGCGGCGTGGGCCAGCGCCAGGCAGAGGATGGCGATGCCGATCCAGAGCAGCCGGTTGTAGAGCAGGGCCCCGGTGAGCTCGGGGAGAGCGACGTTCCGTTCGGCCACCGTCCAGTACCGCGTGGCGTCACCCAGGGCGCGCGCGCCGAACGGCTCGGCGATGGCGACCGCCGTCTCGAGCCCCGGCCGATCCTCGAACGCTCCCTGCAGGACGAAGAAGCCCGAGACGAAGCCGATCACGCCCAGGTAGGACGCCATCATCGAGCGCGTGACCGTCGCCAGCGCAAAGAAGACGGCGGAGTGGATGAGGATGTTGGGCAGCGCGACCAGAAAGTAGCCGTACAGGTGGTCGGCGAGCCGGAACGGTCCCAGGGCCGCGGCGTCGGCCCACGGCATCAGCGACCCCAGCCAGATGCCGAGCGGCACGAGCAGCAGGCAGAGCGCCGCGGCCGCGAACGCGCCCAGAAAGCGGCCGACCAGGTACTCGAGCTTGCTGATCCGCGTGGAACGGATGATCGGGCCGAAGCCGGTCTCGTCGTCGCGGATGACGGCGTTGGCGACGAAGGACGTCGTCACGAACATGAAGAAGACCGAGACCACCAGGTACTTCTGCAGCGTGGCGAAGGCCGCGTTCTCCAGCAGCCCGCCTTCGGCGGCGAGCCCGAAGCCTACGCTGGTCGCGACGAAGAACAGCGCGAAGGTCGCCGCGGCCGTGACCCACAGCAGCGGGTTCCGCAGCAGGTAGCGGAATTCGAAGCGGGCGATGTCGGTGAGCATCGTGGGCCTCAGGCCGCGCGGCGCGACTGCGCCAGCGTGGAGAAGTAGACGTCCTGCAGGCCGGCGTCCACCGGGGCGAAGCCGTCGCCCGGATCCTGGTCGGCGAGAACGTGGACGATGGTGCGTCCGGCGAAGAGGCGCGTGGAAAGGACCTCGTACCGGTCGCGGTGGGAGGGCAGCTCGCCGCGATCCACGGCCTTCATCCAGATCCTGCCGCGGGTGGAGTGGATGAGCTCCTGCGGCGCGCCTTCGAGCTGCACCCTCCCCTCCGCCAGCACGGCCATGCGGGGGCAGAGATCCGCCACGTCTTCCACGATGTGGGTGGAGAGGATCACCACCACGCTCTCGCCGATCTCGGCGAGCAGGTTCAGAAAGCGGTTCCGCTCCTCGGGATCCAGCCCGGCGGTGGGCTCGTCGACGATGATCAGCTGCGGGCCGCCGATCAGCGCCTGGGCGATGCCGAAGCGCTGCCGCATGCCGCCGGAGAAGCCGGCCAGCATCTTTCTGCGGACGCTCCAGAGGTTCACCTGGTGCAGGAGGGATTCGACCGTGGTCCTGCGATCGGCCGCGCACGCGACGCCCTTCAGCACGGCCATGTGGTCCAGCATCTCGTAGGCGGAGACGCGCGGATAGACGCCGAAGTCCTGGGGGAGGTAGCCCAGGGTGCGCCGCAGCTTCTCCGGCTCGGCGATCACGTCCACCTCACCGAAGCGGATCGTCCCCTCCGTCGGCGTCTGCAGCGTCGCGATCGTCCGCATCAGGGTGGACTTGCCGGCGCCGTTGGGACCCAGCAGGCCGTACATGCCGCGTGGGATCGAGAGCGTCACGCGGTCCAGGGCGCGCGTCCCGTTGGCGTAGACGTGGCTTACGTCGTGAAGGTCCAGCATCGATGTCTCGCGGGTGAGGGCGCTGGTGGATACGAAGGGCCGTGTCTCGACGCCGGGGGCCGGGGTGCGGGACGGGAGGAATGGCCGGTTCGCTGACGCAAACTGGAAGGCCGCGTGAAGTCCCGGAAGCCGCCATTCGCCGAACGGCAGATCGGGACGGTCGAACGGGGCCTGGGGAGGTCGCCTGCACACCCGGGGCGCTCGTATCATCATGGGAAGTACCGACACCCCTTCCTCCACCGACGCGCAATTGGTTCCGATGCACCTGACCCTGACCCTCATGACCACCTTCCAGGCGTCCACGAACACGTGGACGCGGGACGAGGTGGTGACCGGCGTGATCGGGTTGAGCACCGGGGCCGCGGTCGCGTTTCTCGTCTACCGCCTCGCCCGCCGGGTGCCGTGGCCGCGGCCGTTCCGCCTGCGGTTCGCGGCGCTGCACCTGGCCGCCGCGCCGGCCGCCGCCATGGCGTGGCTCGTGTCCGCGATCGCGCTCGAGACCCTGGCCGGGGTCACACCCGACGTGCAGGGGGCCGACCGGGTGGAGATGTTCCTGCTCATCGGGACCATCTTCTACGCCATCGTTGCCGGGGTCGCCCACGCCGTGGAGGGGAGCGTGCGCGCCGCGCGTGCCGAGGCCATCGCCGCGCGCACGCAGCTGGCGGCGCTGCGGGCGCAGCTGCATCCGCACTTTCTCTTCAACGCGCTGCACACCATCGTGCAGCTGATCCCCATCGAACCGCGGCGCGCGGCCGAGGCGGCGGAGCTCGTGGCGGACCTGCTGCGCGCCACCCTGGAGGAGCAGCGCGACGAGGTGACGCTCGGCGACGAATGGAGCTTCGTCTCGCGCTACCTGGCCGTGGAGCGGATCCGCTTCGGCGACCGGCTGGTCGTGCGCGAGGACATGCCCGACGGCCTGCTGGACGAACCCGTCCCCGCCTTCGCGCTGCAGACGCTGGTGGAGAACGCGGTGCGCCACGGGGCCGCGCCGCGCGTGGCCGCGACGGAGATCGTGGTCACCGCCGCCGGCAGCGCGTCCGCGCTGACGCTCTCGGTGCGGAATTCGGGGGACGGCAAGCCCGCCCCCGCCACGGCGGCGGGCGCGGGGACCGGGCTGGCGCGGCTGCGCGAGCGGCTGGCGGTGCTCTACGGCAGCGCGGCGAGGCTGGAGTGCGGACCGGCCGGGGACGGCGGGTTCCAGGCGGTGCTCGTGGTGCCGCGGTCCGATGGGAGGGAATGGTGAAGGTCACGACGTTCGTCGCCGACGACGAGCCGGTGGCGCGCGCGGGGCTGCGCGCGATGCTGCGTGAGTTCGACTGGGTGCACGTCGTGGGGGAGGCGGCCGACGGGGAGTCGGCGGTGAAGGAGATCGAGGCGCTGCGGCCGGAGCTCGTCTTTCTGGACGTGCAGATGCCGGGGCTGCTGGGGACGGACGTGCTGCGCCGGCTGGAGCGGCCGCCGTTCGTCATCTTCACCACGGCCTTCTCCGAGCACGCGGTGACCGCGTTCGAGCTCGGTGCCGTGGACTACCTGCTGAAGCCGTTCGGCCCTTCGCGCCTCGCCGCCGCCATGGAGCGCGTGCGCTCCGCCCTGGGCGAGCCCGCGCCGGCCGACGCGTTCGAGCGGCTGAGCGGCGCGCTCGCGGGCGGGCCCATCAGCCGGCTCTTCGTGCGGGTGGGCGGAACGCTCGTTCCCCTCCCCGTGGAGCGCGTGTCGTGGTTCGAGGCCAGCGGCGACTACGTGACCGCCCACGCGGGGAACGCCCGCCACCTGCTCCACCTTTCGCTGAGCCGCCTTGAGGCGCGCCTGGACCCGCGGCGCTTCGTGCGCGTGCACCGCACGCACATCGTGAACCTGGACCAGGTGCGCGCGTTCCGGCGCGACGCCCGCGGAAACCTGGAAGCGGAGCTGCTGGACGGCGCGCGCGTGCCGGTGAGCCGCGCGCGAGCCCAGGAGCTCAGGAGCCTGGGACGGTAGCGCGCGCACGCTCACCCTGCGCCACTGCACGCCGCCGCGCCTGGCTTGCGGCACAAACGGCGCAGCAGCCGCGGCTGACTTCGCCGCGGCTGCTGCCGGATGCCTCCGTCACGCCCCGAGCCCGCGTACCACCCGCCGCCTATCCCGTCACGCACACCGGCCCGCCCCGGGGATCGCGCACCTCCCACCACGGATCGTGCGAGCGCTCGACGACGCTGTACGCGGGGCCGCGCGGCGGCTTTCTTCTCTGCGTCCTCGACTTGTCTCTGCTTACGTGCGTGAAAACTCAAGAGGCTCGGAGGAGAGAGGGTCAACTGGGGTCCGTCCTGCGGTCCTGCGTTACACGGGGGGATTCACCTGCGGGTAGTAGACGCCCGCGGTCACCGTGTAGATCCACTGGTCCGCGTCGGCGTTGTACTGTGCGTATCCAAAGATGCCGCACTCCCCGGGCTGCCAGATCTGGTTCGTGTCCTCGATGTTGTTCTGGGCCACCCACGCGGCCATCTGATCGCCGGGAATGGTGATGGGCGTGGTGATCTGCGGCGACGGACCGGAGATGGTGAGCGTAAAGCTCGCCGCGTCGATCCCGTTGCTCAGGTCCAGGAACCAGGTGGGCGTGGGCCCGTAGGTGGAGGTGCCCGGCGGCGTCGGCAGGGCGACGGCGGTGCCGATGGGAAACGAGTTCGACGCGAGCGTTCCGCCGACCGGCTGATCCACCACGACGCTTAGGCTCGACCCCACGGGGCACTGGGGATCGTCCTGGCTGAGCACGGAGAGCTGAAAGACAGACATGAGTCGTACCCTTGTGAAAAAGTTTGAGTTTGAAACAGCGGAAGCATTGTCGGACCCCGCAACTACATTGAATCTGCCGCACCCCTGGCGCAAGGAATTCGAATCAAGGATGCCCCACCAGCGGTCCTGCGTGCGCTCGACGACGGTGTACGCGGGCTGCGCAGATCAGCTTCAACGCGTCTGGGGGTAGTCGTACGAGGACGCGGATTGCGAATGCCGGTGGCGCGCCGATCGTCGAAGCCGTCGCAGCGAAGATCGCGCGCGATTGAACGCCGATCCCCCGGCGCGTGTGTCATGCGGCCAGGCGCCGCACCACCTCTGGCCCGTTTCGCATAAAAGTCTTGTGTGTGATACGGAAATGTAGCTAAATAGCCTTCCCGCCATCCGTTTCATCACACAATCCGAGAGAACGTCCATCGCGGCAAGCTCGCGCCGCGGCGCGCCGCCGGGCTATCTTCCGTGCGAAAGCCAGAATCCATGCCCCGGAAACCACATCCGTGACACCAATCGTCCGCGCACTGCTCATCGCCAACGTCGCCGCGTTCGTTCTGCAGTCTACGCTGCCGGAACTGGCGAACGCCTTCGTCTTCGTGCCGGCCCTGGCGCTCGTGCGCCCGTGGACCGTCGTGACGTACATGTTCCTGCACGGCGACCTGATGCACCTGCTGTTCAACATGCTCGCGCTCTACTTCTTCGGGCCGCGCGTGGAAGAACGCATCCTCTCGCGCCCGTTCGCGATCCTGTACTTTCTGAGCGGCATCACCGGCGCGCTGCTGTCGGCGATCTTCTCACCCGGCTCGCCCATCATCGGCGCCTCGGGCGGCGTGTTCGGCGTGATGCTGGCGTTCGCCTGGTTCTGGCCGGACGAGAAGATCTTCATCTGGGGGGTCCTGCCGGTGCCGGCGCGCGTCCTGGTGATCGTCACCACGCTGGTCGCCCTGTGGAGCGGCTTTGGCGGCGTGGGTGGCGGCATCGCGCACTTCGGGCACCTCGGGGGCTACCTGGGCGCGTTCCTGTACCTGCGCTGGCTGGACCGCAAGCGCACCGCGTTCAAGCGCCTGGCCACCGCCGCCTCGCCCGACGCCGTGCGGCGCGTGGCCGGCTACAAGGCCATCGATCTTGCGTCGGTGCACGAGGTGAACCGCGAGGAGATCAACCGCCTCCTCGACAAGATCAGCGCGCAGGGGCTGAAATCGCTCACGCCGCAGGAGACCAACTTTCTCTCCAGCTTCGTCCCGCCCGACGACCGGGTGCCGCCGACGACGTGAGCCGCTGCGGCGCGGTGGTTCCACGCTGGCGATCCCATACAGGCTGGAACCCGGCAGGCCCCGCAAGCGCGCACGCACTTCCGGGGCTTGAAGCTCATCCATTGGCCGGCGAACCGGTTACACGGCTTCCACGGGTTGCGGCCGAGGAGCGGGCACGCGGCGGCAGGATCCCGGGGAGGCGCTACTCGCGGTCCAGCTCCGTGATCCGAGTGTCGTTCTCGCTGGCGCAGACCCACTCGTCGTCGCGACTGATGTAGCAGGCGTGCGTTCCCTCCACCAGCCAGCGAGTGACGCCGTCGGAGTACTGGTCGCACACCATGTGGCGGCTGCGGAAGGTGTAGACGGCGGCGTTCACCGGCGCGCCTGCGTGTCGCCGTTGAGCGCCCTGTCCCGGGACGTTCTGAACGGGTGCCGGCCGCTCCACGCGGCGCCGTGAACACGCGAAAAGGATGCGCTTGGATGGGGAGCCCGGCCACGATATCATGTGAGCAGGCTTGCGCAGTACCCGTGGTTTACGCCCCCCCGTATCCCCCTTTCATGATGAGGAGAGCGTACCGATGAGCAACCATGATGGTTACCGCCTGGCGTACGACTACACGGTCCGGTTCTATCCGCGGTACTTCACGTGGATGCAGTTCCAGATCAACAGCGAGAACAGCAAGCAGCAGGGGGCCGGGGAGAAGATCGCCAACCGGCTGACCGGCCCGCTGGGAATGGGGCCGGAATACAAGGTCGTCGTGGCCATCAACGACGACACCATCTACGCCGAGGCGTTCCTGGACGTGGCCGACGAGCCCGTGATCCTCACCATCCCGGCGTATCCGAACAAGTACTCGGTCCTGCAGCTGGACGTGTACGGCAACATCTTCTCGACGGCGCTCTCCTCCGCCCCGCCGTCCAACGGGGGCGTCTACGCCTTCGTGGCGAACGGCTACTCCGGGACGCTGCCGGAGAACGCCGTCAAGGTCGAGATGCCGCATACCTTCACGACCATCGCCATCCGGACCGACAAGTACTCGTCCACGGGCGAAGACCTGAGGGTCGCCGCCAACGAGTTCCGGTCCAGGCTCTCCCTGCAGACGCTCGGCAAATACGAACCCGGCGGTGAATCCGGACGGACGCTGGTGCTTCCGCTCTACTTCTTCGCGCCGTCGGTAAAGCTCATGGCCGACGAAGGGCTGGCAAAGGCGCCGGAGGCCTTCCTGGCGACCGTGCAGGAAGCGATGGCGTCGCCGATGACCCAGCCGGTCACCAGTGACGACCGCGCGCTCATGCGGCGGTTCGACGCTGCGTTCGCCGACGCGAGGGAGGCGGTGGACTACGATTCAGGCCCGCTCACCGAGATCATCCGGGGTGCGCAGGCCGCGTACGCGGCCATCATCAACCGCTGGCAGTCGCACCGGGGCTCCACCAACTGGATCCACTTCGACAACATCGGGCACTGGGGGACCAACTACCTGGACCGCGCCGCGCTCACCGAGTACATCCAGGTGGGCAACGACCGCACGGCCGCCTACTACGCCAACGCGTTCGTCGACGCGAGCGGGCTGCCGCTGGACGGCGGCAGCTTCGCGTACACCATCCAGTTCACCAAGGACCAGCTGCCCCAGTACCAGCGCTTCTGGTCGCTGACGGCCTACACGCCGGAATACATCGAGCTGGTCCCCAACGCCCACGACAAGTACGTGGTCGCCTCGTACACGCCGGATCTGGAGATCGCGGACGACGGTTCGGTGACGATCTACGTGCAGGCCGACCCGCCCAAACGAGCGAGCACGGCCAACTGGCTCCCCGTCCCGAGGGGGCACTTCAGCCTGCTGTTCCGCGTCTACGGTCCCCTGGGCAGCGCGCTCGACGGCACCTACGTCCCGCCCAAGATCCACCGCACCTTCAAGCGTGACGCCCACGAAAAGCACAGAGCGGAACTGCTCGACATCACGCGCGCACCGCTGAGCATCGCGCAGCCCCAGGAGGCCGGCAGTCCGGGACAGTAGCATCCGTGCGCGCATCCGGGTCACCCGTCTGGGTGCCGGCGGCGGGCTCCAGGCGCCAACAACACAGCAGCCGTGGCGAGCTTTCGCCACGGCTGCTGCTGCCGATGTCCCGCGTCATGCCGCCAGCCGGCGCACCACCTGGACCGCGGCGCGCTTGTAGCCCGTCACGCACACCAGCTCGCCCCGCGGATCGCGCATCTCTCACCAGCGGTCCTTCTCGGGCTTGACGACCTTGTACGCGGGCTGCGCGGCGGGGGCGGGCGCGTTGTCCTGCTGCTTCCTGGCCATCGTGACCTCCGATCCTCTTGACCCCGACCCTCAAGCGCTGCAACAGTGACTCGCATCCTCAACAGTGGGGGGAGATCATACCGATGACGGTCCTGCCGTACGATCCCGGGCAGCTTCCGACTCGTCCTGCACCGGCGGCGGGCGAGGTGCTTGAGATTGCCGTGGAGGGGTACCCACCCTACAAGGACATCAGGCAGTCTATTCGCAATCGGAGGACGTTCGGCCCGGTCGGGCTAGATCTCACCATCTACGCGCCTCAACTCGCGCCCGGGTATACTCTAGTGGATTATCTGGGTGGCGTAATGGACACTCTTGATGGTTCAAGCGGCTACACATTCACATTCCTGCCGATTGTGTACGAAGATGATTGCCAAGTAGTAATTAGCAATATGCGATTTGTCCACTCGGAATCCGTGCGCTACACGTTGCGAGTGACCTTCCTAGTGGAGGAGTTGACGATTTGATACACTGGAGCAGCAGCCGCAGTAAGTATCACCTCGGCTGCTGCCCTGATCCTGAGTCACGCCGCAAGTCGCCGCACCACCTCCACCGCGCCGCGCTTGTAGACCGTCACGCACACCAACTCGCCCCGCGGATCGCGCACCTCTCACCAGCGGTCCTTCTCGCGCTTGACGACCCTGTACGCGGGCTGCGCGGCGGGTGCGGGCGCGTTGTCCTGCTGCTTCCTGGCCATCGTGACTAGAGCGCTGAAATCCGCCGTTCTATGCGCGTGGTTTCGGACATAAGTTGCATTCGGGGAGCGCTCTCTTAGTTTGTTCTGCGTCCCGTGAGACATGACATCCATGTAAGGAGGCATCCATGGAAATCGATCCGAACTGCTCCTGCCTGTACGACGCGGAAGGCAACATCATGTATCGCGACCCGTTTTGCAGGGCGACCTTCCCGCACTGAGACGTTCACGTAGCCGGGGTCGCCTCCGCCTTCGCCCCGGCTGCCGCAACTCCTCCTCGATCACGCCGCGAGCCGGCGCGCCACCTCAACCGCGCGGCGCTTGTAGACCGTCACGCACACCAGCTGCCCCGCGGATCGCGCACTTCCAGCAGCGGTCCTTCTCGCGCTTGACGACCTTGTACGTAGGACGCAGCTCAGGTGCGCGATGCCGTCAGCCTGCGGCAATCGGTTTGCGGGCGAGTCGCTGGCGGAATTCTGCCTTCATGCGCACGCACCGCTCGGGTTCGTCAGATCAGCCTGCGCCGCCCGGAGAGGATGCGGCCGAGTAGAGGCTGTCGAACAGGGCCGCGCCACGCTCGATGCGCCGCTCGTCGTCGGGCTCGGAGCGCCCGTCGCGCACGTCGTCGCGCCGGGTAAGGCGGCTCGTCACGCCGGCGGCCCCCAGGCTGTCGTACATCCGCGCGCCGGCGGAGATCGTGGCCCCCCGGCCGTTTGCCGTGGGAGAGATCGCGGAAACCGTCGCGCGCTACCCGCACGCCGGGGCGCTGCTCCCCGCCATGGGCTACGGCCAGGCGCAGGTGCGCGACCTGGAGGCCACGCTGGCGCGCGCGGCCCAGGGCGGCGTAGAGGCGGTGGCGATCGGCACGCCGGTGGACCTGGGGCGGCTGGTCCGCATCCCCGTCCCCAGCACCCGCGTGCGCTACGAGCTGGAGGTGCGCGGCCCGGTCACGCTGAGCTCGGTGCTGGAGCCGGTGCTCCGCGCCGCCGCCTCGCGCCCGCCCGCGGAGCTCGCCGCCGCGGCGCCGTGATGCGCCCTCCCCGGGGATGGGTCGTCTGACGCGGAAAACGTCGAGGGCGCGGAGCCAGGCCGGCTCTCCGCGCCCTCCCATTGCTGCTGTCGAGAGCTTCTCCGTCACGCCGCGAGCCGCCGCACCACCTCCACCGCGCCGCGCTTGCAGACCGTCACGCACACCAGCTCGTCCTGCGGACCGCGCACCTCCCACCAGCGGTCCTTTTACGCGCCGGCGACGGCCTCGCCATCCGAGGTGAGCACCCGGGGCGGCGTGAGGGCCTGACATGCCCTGAACGCGCCTATTTTCCTGCCAGGTATTCCTCCCAGTAGAGCGGTGGTCCCACGAGCTTCATCCCGTGCGACTGGAACAACTCGCGAAGCCCGTCGATCGAGAGTGCCTCGTGCACGGGCGTATCCACGTAGGTGCCCAGCACCCGGAAAAACTCCTCGATCGCCCCGGCCGGCTGGTACACGTTCACGATTCTGCACGGCCCGCCACTTACGCACGCCCAAACGTGGGGCACCGTGCGCGGAACGAAGGCGCTTTCCCCCGGGCCAAGGCGAAGCTGCTGATCGCCGACGTGAAGCTCGATCTCACCGGCCATCACGTAGATCCACTCGTCCTGGTCGTGGTGCAGGTGGCGCGGGCCCCCGCCGCTGCCGGTGAACTCGAAGATGCACATGGCGCCGCCGGTGTCGCGTGACGACACCTTGCAGTCGTTCGGCTCGCCACCGAGCATCACGGGCTCACCGAAACGGTCCTCGCCGGCCGCGACGTTGAAGCCGGCGAACATCTCCTCGCTTTGCATGGTCGCCTTCCCTTTCAGGTGCTCGAGAGTCTTGTCGATCGTGTCGATCAACCTGCGCGTTCGCGCGACGTTCTTCTGCAGGACCTTCCGGTGCGACTCCAGGGCGTCAGCCGTTTCGAATTCTGCGCGGCTCAGGATTTCCTTGATCTGCTTCAGCCCGAACCCCAGCTCGCGATAGAACAGGATCTGCTGCAGCGTCAGCAGTTGCGGCTCCTCGTAGTGGCGGTAGCCGTTCGCCCCGTACGAGGCAGGCTTCAGCAGGCCCGTTTCGTCGTAGAAGTGAAGCGTGCGCACGCTGATCCCCGACATCCCCGCTACTTCCTTGACCGTGTAGGCCATCGCAAAGCTCCCTGGAAAGACGCGGTGCACCGGACGCCGATGCACACTCTAAGGGATCACGTTACGTGAGGGTCAAGGGCTTTGCTTGCGAGGAGGGAAAGCGCGGCCCGACCGGCACCTCCCGGTGGAGATGGGCGCCGGTTCGTGGTCGTACGAACGACCACCGGCGCCGCGGAAAGCCATCCGCGGCGCCGGCTGTTCGTCGAAGTGCTTCAGGCAACTCGCCGGGGGTCCATCAAGCCGGCCCTTCAGCCGCCCCGAAACCTGGTGTAGCGCAGGTCGTCCATGCGGTACCGGGCGACACCGTCCGCGCCCTCCGCATCCCTCGACTGCCGCTGAATGAGAACGGCGACGTACGGCAACTTTGGCGAGCTGGCGGCTTTCGGGTCGTCCATGTGCGAGGCTGGCCGACTATTCTTCGCGGGAGAGTAGCCTGCCTCATCCCGCTACGGCAGGATCTCGACGTACCCGTCCGTTCCATTCACGCGGATGCGCTGCCCGTCGCGGATCAGGCGGGTGGCGTGCTGCACGCCGACGACGGCGGGCAGGCCGTACTCCCGCGCGATCACCGCGCCGTGGGTCATCAGGCCGCCCACCTCCGTCACCAGGCCCGCGATCGCGACGAACAGGGGGGTCCAGCTGGGGTCCGTGAAAGCGGTGACCAGGATGTCGCCCGGTTCCAGATCGGCCTGCGCCATGTCCAGGATGACGCGGGCTCGCCCCTCGATGGTGCCGGCGGACACCGCCAGGCCCACCAGCGCGCCGTCCGGCAGATCGTCGCGCCGGTAGGCGCCGGTGATCATCTCGCCATCGGACGTGAGCACTCGCGGCGGCGTGAGCGCCTGGTATGACCGGTACTCGTCCTTGCGCTGGCGGATGAGATCGGCATCCACCGTGTCCGTGCGCACGACGTCTTCGAGCTCCTCGAACCGGAGATAGAAGATGTCTTCCGTCTCCCCGAGCACGCCGGCCTGCACCAGGCGCTCGGCTTCTCGCATCAAGGCCTGCTTGTAGACGAAGTTGCGGCTGACCATGCCGTACTTCGGGTACTCCCGGTATCCGGCGAACGTCCGGACGCGGTCGATCATCCGCTTCGTCTCCGCGGCCTTCTCCTCCCCGTCCGGCAGGGCCCGCAGGCGCTCCAGCAGCTCCTGCTCCTTCTCCCACGCCTCCCGCCTCCCCTGCTCGAAGCGCCTCGCTCCGGCGCCCGGCTCGAAGTTCCTGACGTTTCCGAGGAGCAGGGGCACGAGCGTGGAGGGGCGCTCGCTCCACCGCGGCCGCGTGATGTCGATCTCGCCGGCGCCGCGCATGCCGTACCTGTCCAGCCAGGCGCGCATGGCAGCCCGCACTTCGCTCCCGCCCGCGAGCCTGGGCAGCTCGTCCAGGAATCCGTCGTCCTCGACGTCCTGGAGAAACGCCACCACTTCCGGATGCGGGCGGATGACGTCGGCGACGTCGAGGAGCGCCAGGCCCATCTCCGACGTGACGTTGTTGGGCACGGACTGCGAGAGCGTGTCGGCGGCGTTCTTCTCGCCCAGCCACTCCTCCAGCTTGTCGTTTAGCCACCAGGCGGCCTCCATCCCCGCGAGGATCACCCGCATGCTCAGCGGATCGAACTGGAACTCCTTCAGCGCCTGGATGTCTTCCCGGATGAAGTCGAGCAGCGCCGGCCCCGACTTCGTCTGAATCTCGCGCTTCAAAGCCGCGATCGAAGCCTCCGCGCGCGCGATCAGCTCGGCGGGGATGGCCGGATCGGTCTCGAGGGGGGCGTGCCCGCTCCCGGGAACGGTCCAGCCGGGTGCCGCGTCCGGAAGCGACGGAACGAAGTCGCCGCGGTCGAGAATGGTCCGGAGCGCGTCTCCGATCAGCGGATCGGACTTCCCCAGCGCGTTCACCAGGGTGTCGCGGCTCGCCGCTGAAGCGAGCCCCTTCGTGACGTCGACGAACAGCCGGCCGCCGGCCTCGCCCATCGGTGCACGGGTCGTCATCTGCCAGTACGAGAGTCCCAGCGGCTTGAAGGGGTCGGTCATCATCTGCTGATGGCCGACGGAGACGTAGACGTGGTTCTCCCCGTCGCCGGCGTTGGGGATGGGGAACAGCGTGGTAATCGGCCGGCTCTGGACGACATGGAAGTCATCGTCCACCAGGCACCATTCGATGTCCTGCGGGCGGCCGAAGTGCGCCTCGATCCGCCGGCCCAGCTCCACGAGCCGCACCACCTGCGCATCCGTCAGCGCCGGCTGCTCCCGCCGCTCCGGCTCGATCGCCTGCTCCCGCGTCCCTCCCGCCGGCGACGCGAGGATGGCGAGCTGCTTGGTGCCGACCGTCCGGGCGACGACCTCGCCGTCCCGCACCTTGTAGACGTCCGCGTTCACCAGGCCGGAGACCAGCGCCTCGCCCAGGCCAAAGCTGGCCTCCACGGAGGCGACCTTGCGGTTGCCGGTGACGGGATCGGCTGTGAAGAGGATGCCGGCCGCCCGCGGAAAGACCATCCGCTGCACCACCACGGCCATGTGCACCTTGCGGTGGTCGATGCCGTTCCGCAGGCGGTAGGTCACGGCGCGTTCGGTAAAGAGCGAGGCCCAGCACCGGCTGACGTGCTGGAGAATCGCCTCCGGCCCCACGATGTTCAGGTAGGTGTCCTGCTGCCCCGCGAAGGAGGCCGTCGGCAGGTCCTCCGCCGTCGCGCTGGATCGGACGGCGCAGGCGGTCTGCTCGCCGAGCCGGGCAAGCGGGCGGATGATCGCCGCCGCTAGGTCGCCGGGGATGGTGATTCCTTCGATGGACGCGCGGATCTCCGTGCTGAGCGCGCGGATCGCCTCCCGGTCGTCCAGCTCCACGCGCGACAGCCGGTCGAGCTGGTCATCGATCGACGGTGCTTCCGCCATGATCCGCTGAAAAGCGTCCGTCGTCACGCAGAAGCCGGCCGGCACGCGGACGCCTTCGATCCGCGAAAGCTCCCCCAGGTTCGCGCCCTTGCCACCGACGACCGCGACCTGCGTCTGGCCGATCTCCTGGAAATCCAGTACGTAGCTGCCCATTTCGTAGCGCCCCTTCCACCGGTTCGAGCCCTCGGCCGAGGATTTTTTCGACCGACAACTCTGCAACCCGCCCCCCGTCTTCCGGCAAGCCCCCGGGGATGTTATAATTTGATCACGGCGGGGAGGGATACTGATCTCCGCTGGCGTTCAACACCGATATGAATTAGTCAGGGCGCAGGGGAGATCATCCCCCGCGCCTTTTGTGCGTTCTGTGTTCCACGTACCAAAGGGGGCCCACGGTAACGGCGCGACAGCCGATCCGGTGTGCCGCTTCCCTCAAAAGGCGACAGAGTATACATTCGGGCTCCGACGTGAACCCTCACAGTGGAGCGTTGATGGACGAGATCAACGAGATCACGGGACGCATCACCAGGCTTGCTTACCGGGTGCACAGCGAGCTGGGCCCCGGGTTGATGGAAAAGGTCTACGAAAGCGTGCTGGAGCGTGCCCTCCGTAGAGCCGGCCTTCAGGTCGAACGCCAGAGGCCGGTTTCGTTCGAGTTCGACGGGATGCGCTTCGAGAATGCGTTCTGCGTGGACCTGCTCGTGGAGGAGCGAGTGGTGGTCGAGCTCAAGTCCGTGGAAAAGCTCGCCCCCCTCCATCACAAGCAGGTACTCACGTATCTGCGTCTCCTCGACCTGCCGGTAGGAATCCCGGCCAACTTCGGCGCGGCGAACATGAACGCGGGCCTGTTCCGGATCCTGAACCAGCGTGCCTCCGGCCCCCTGCCGATCCTGACGCCGCCACGCATATCCGCGTGAAAAGATGTCTCACACGGGGTCAACGGTTTTTTTGTTTACCGTTGACCCCGTTGACCCCGTGTGAGATTACGTTTTTCCTGGGGCGTGCCTGATCGCGATGCTCGGCTTGTGGTTCCCGGGCTCACACCTCCGCGGGGGGCGCGCTCATCCCCTGTCGCACCTCGATCACCCGTTCAGCGGGACACCACCGGGGCGCCCATCGAGACCTCCTTTGCGTGAATGATGGTCGGCCTCGCTGCCGCATGCACGGCGAACGGCCGGTTCGCGTCGCCTGCGGAGATTCGGCGGACCGAACCGATGCCACGGGCTTCGGGCGGCTCAGACGCCCGTAGCGCGCTCGTTCCGCGTCCGCCGGGGCGCGACCCGCTCGCGCGCTCCAGGGGCGCCGGACGCGGCGGCGCCGAGGAACAGGCGAAAGGTGGGGCACTCCATGTGGCTCGGCGCCGGGCAGGCCGCGGCGTGCCGGAGCCCGTCGCGCATGGCGCTCAGCTGGCGGATGGTCCGGTCGAGCTCCTCTGCCTTGTCGGCGAGCATCTGCCGGTCGATGCAGGGCTGGCCGCCCGGCCCGAACATCCGCGCGATCTCGTCCAGCGAGAACCCCGCCGTGCGCCCCACCGCGATCAGCGCCAGCCGGTCCAGCACGTCGGCATCGAACAGCCGGCGCAGGCCGCGCCGGCCGGTGGAGGCGATCAGCCCCTTCTGCTCGTAGAACCGCAGCGTGGAAACGGGCACGCCCGCGCGCTGCGCCACCTCACCGATGTCCATCTCTCCCCCCTCTTGACCTCAAGTCGAATTGAGGTTGCATCGTGCGGCTGTCGCGTATCAAAGTCAAGCAAACGAGGAGGTGGAAGATGGAGATGGAGATGGAGATGGAGCGCCACAACGACGAGCAGATCACGCTGTGGAACGGGACCGCCGGACAGGCCTGGGTCGATGAGCAGGCGCTGCTGGACCGGGTCCTCGCGCCGTTCCAGGACCGGCTCGTAGATGCGGTCCGCGCATCACCTGCACGGCAGGTGCTGGACGTGGGCTGCGGCACGGGGAGTATGGCGGTCGCGGTTGCGCGGCTGCTCGACGGGAGCGGCCGCTGCACGGGCATCGACGTCTCCGAGCCCATGATCGCCGCCGCCCGTGCCCGCGCCGAACGGGAGCGCGCGCCGGCGAGCTTCGTCTGCGCGGACGCGCAGGTCTACGCGTTCGAGGAGGGGAGCTTCGACATGATCATCTCCCGCTTCGGCGTCATGTTCTTCGCCGACCCCCTCCAGGCCTTCGCCAACCTGAGGCGCGCCGCGAAGGACGGCGCCGGATTGCGGTTCGTCTGCTGGCGGAGTGCCGAGGAGAACCCGTTCATGACCACGGCCGAGCGCGCCGCCGCGCCGCTCCTGCCCGACCTTCCCGCCCGGCTGCCTGACGCGCCGGGGCCGTTCGCCTTCGCGGACACGAGCCGGGTCACCCACATTCTGGAGGAAAGCGGCTGGACCGCGATCGACATCCAGCCGATCGATGTTCCCTGCACCCTGTCGGAGAAGGAGCTGGTCCGCTACCTGTCGCGGCTCGGTCCCGTCGCCCTGGCCCTGAGCGAGGCGGATGAGCCCACGCGCACCCGCGTCATGGAAACGGTCCGCGCTGCGTTCGATCCCTACGTGCACGGCGAGGACGTCCGCTATACGGCGGCTTGCTGGATGGTCGGCGCCCGGGTGGGAGGTTGACGGCGAACGGCGCGGCAGCCGCGGCGGAGGTCGCCACGGCTGCTGCGATCCAGGCTCCTTCGGTCAGGCCGCCAGCCGGCGTACCACCTCGTCCGCGCCGCGCTCGTACTCTGATCCGCTAATTCTCGAGCTTGTAGATCTCGCGCCGGCCGTATTCGACGAGATCGTGATATCCCTTCATCAATTCATCCATCTCCTTCATCGTTTCTGCATCCATCGGTGCGTCCTGACCCGACATCATCTTTTCGAAAGCATCCAGGCTCTCGACCTCGAACTCCGATACGACGGTCCAATAGCGCTCCGCCACGAAATCCGTCATGATGCGCATCTTTGGCTGGCCCGCCTTCTCCATCATCGCAGACATGGCGACGAACTTCTCCACCAGAGGCCGAACTTTGCCCGGCTTGCAATACATGAGCTCTCGCACGAGAAGCATGGTCAGGCTCCGTTGCTGGATGTGATCGTCAATGGGAACCCGCGACACATTCATTCGGCAGCGCCATGTTGCGCAGGCCGAACGACTGTCCAAGTAGACCGAATTCCGGGTGATGCGCAAGCGTCTGGGCGCGATCGAGTCGGCCGCGGCGGGTTCCAGGCGCGAAGTGTATGGAGCAAAAGCTGAGACCCACCCGAATTCCAGACAACACACGTCCATGCCGAGCTCCCGCCGGCGAGACGGTTGCGCCCGCACAATCTGCGGCAGCCGGGCTTCGCCACGGCTGCCGCGGGCCTTTCTCGGTCAGACGGCCAGCCGGCGTACCACCTCGACCGCGCCGCACTTGTCGACGGTCACGCACACCAGCTCGCCCTGCGGATCGCGCACCTCCCACCGGCGGTCGTGCGTGCGCTCGACGACGGTGACGCGGGGCTGCGCGCCTGATGCCGCGCCGCCGAGGCCGCTCAGACCTTGGCCGGCTGAGGCTCTGCCGCGCCGCAGTCCCACGTGTCCGGGCACGAGTATCCAGGGCGCGCCGAGATTGGGCAGGGCACCTTCACGTCGTGCGCCTGCACCGTCCCGTGCGCGTCGGCGGCGTTCCCCGATTCGAACGACTCGATCGACAGCGACTCCGGGTCCAGCCTGAGCTTGCGGGTCATCGTTCCCTCCCGGGTGCGTGTGCCAGCGGTCCTCCCCGACCGTCGGACAGGACCGGCGGGACGACTCCGCATGCTTCGCGCCACGGCGCAATGCAATCGCCCAAAACTCATTCCTCGCCAGGAGCAGCTTCATAATCGCCCGATAAGGTATCGATTCGGTGCGATGAAAACACTTAAGCTGCCCCTGCCGGACGACCTGGCCCAAGAAGATTCATCCATCAGCGCAACGGTTTCTACGTCCGCGCCGCAGACCACCACCTTGCGATCGTACGTCGAGTGTCGGGTGCCGAGGTGCTGCGCGGCTGCGGAGGGCCTGGCGCGGGGTGATCCAGGGCCCGCACGGCGGGGAGATACGCGGATGGCATGAGCAGCCGCTGGATGATCGAGCGCAATCCGGCGCGGACCAGTATCGGATAGAACCGAATCAGAGGGCGCAGCCACGCTGCAGGCTTCAGCCCCAGCAGGCCTCGCACGTGCTCGGGCGTAAGGATCGACTGGAGCCGCAGCAGGAAGTGGTACCGCCAGGGGCCAAGGTGCTTTCGATACGTGGCGTACAGCGCTTTCGCACCCTCGCCATGCACCAGGTCGCGCCGCAGGTGAAGCTCGCGATCGGCCGTCCATTCGGCGTACGTCCGCGGGAGGTCGGGGATGCCCAGGCCGGTGCCCACGCGGTAGAACACGTCGTAGAGCTCGTCCTGCTCGTCGGGGGTCAGCGGCCGCGCGAACGTCTCGTGGGCACGCTCGGAGTAGTCGATGAGCATGTAGAGCACGTCGCGGTGCGCCCAGTCCGGGATCGGCTGGCCCCGCTCGCGCTCTACCGCCTGGTGAACCGCGCGGATGCGCGCCAGCGTGCGCGCGGCCGTCGCTTCGTCGGCGAAGACGATCCCCTGCGCGTAGCCGGCCGTGGAGAAGAGCCGGCCGATGGGATCGGCGGGCAGCTTTCCGGTAAAGAACAGCCAGTCGACCGCACGGTTGAGCGCGAACTCGGCGGCGGAACCGCCGAAGACCAGGAGCACCATGTCCCCATCTCCCCAGATCCGCCGCACGATGGAGCCTCGATCGACGAAATCAGCCACGATCACCCCACTTGCAAGCCTGACGTTTCGAATCACGCGAAGCACTTTACATTACAAAGTACATTCTCGCAAGTGTCCCTCTCTTACTGCACGTCCCTCCGTTCTTCTATTTACCTGTGTGGCTCAGCCGGCAGCGACTGAGGCACAGCGGCACAGCAGCCACACCACCTCCGGGTCGAGGTCGTCTGCAATGCGCGACGAAGCCATCGCCGGTCCATGTACGCGGATCCGCGGGCGGACGAGGGTGTCAGCAGCATCGCCGCCGTACCCACAAGGTGAAGATCAGCTCCACGCTGTCCACCACCACCCCTCCTGCCAGCCCATCCAGGATCTCCGCAGCGATTTCCAGCCGCGCTGGACCGTTCCCACCGGCATCATAGCCAGTCGCGCCAAATCCCCCAGGATGGAAGGCCTGGGTTCACAGAGGCGAGCGAATCGCCGGCGTGGGTGCGGCTCAGGCTCCGGGTCCGGCGTTTCGACCCCGACCGCGGTCGGGGGAAGGCGTCGCGGGGGCACCAGCTGGCCGTACGGCTGCGGCTCCCTCTCAGGGCAGGGCTCCGGCTCTGGCTCAGGATCAAGTCGCGTGATCATGGTAGCCTTCCGGGAAGGTGGTTCAGCCTGACTCCTGTCCAAGAAGACGGAATTCGGACAGGCGCGCAAGCGTTTCGACGAGATAGGCTGGCCGGGTTGGTTCCCGCCCGAGCGCCCGGCTTTCGACCTCAGCCCTCGACCTCCACCTCCTCCACGTTGTCGAACCGCTCCAGGTCGATCAGCAGCAGGTAGGGGTCGATGCCGGCGTCGGACGGCTTCTTCGGCACCGTCACCGTGATCGTCTGCGGGCCCGAGCGGATGCGGTGCTTGCGCAGGTAGAGCGTCTCGCCGAAGTCCGGGCCCTGCCTCGCGGTCGGCGCGAAGACGCCGACGTCGATCCACTCGTCCATCGCCACCTCCGTCTCCTTTCCCGCCGGGTCCACGGTCACCTTGCGCGCCTTGATGCGCAGCGTCACCTGCCAGACACCCGTCGCGGTCTGCCGCGCCGAGGCCCGCTCCGTCTCCAGCTCCCAGAAGGTGTTGGCCGCGAACAGGTCGTGCAGCAGGTAGCGCAGCGAGTCCGGCGTGACCGCCTGCAGCTGCCGGTACAGGTCCATCGAGGTCGCCCCGGGGAGCGCCGCCGTACGGTGCGGCTCGATCACCCGCCGGAACGCCAGGTTCACCCGCTCCTCGCCCATGTACTCGCGCATGGCGAACAGCGCGAAAGGGCCCTTGCGATACGCCGCGTACGGGTCCAGCGCCCGGAGCAGCGGGACGGACTGGCGGATGGGAGGGATGGGGGACGGCTGCCGGAAGAACCTCCGCAGCCGCTCCAGGTGCTCGCGCCCGTAGGCTTTTTCAACTACGCCCATCGCGGCGTACCACGCGAAGCTCTCGGAGAGCAGGGGGGCTCCCTCGGCAAAGGCGTGGGGAACCTGCCACTGGTGCGCCATCTCGTGCGCAAAGATGGCGAACGGCATGTCCAGGCCCCGCGGATCGTCCGCCGGGTTGTAGCGGGAGAGCCCTTCCGTGTAGTCGATGGTGCTCGCCTCGGCGTGCGCCCCGATGCCGCGGCCGGGGTTCTCCACGAGCCGGATGATGGGCCCGTGCGGGTACGGGCCGAAGGCGCGGGTGTAATGGTCCAGCGAGCCGCGCACGCTGCGGAGCATGCGGTCCAGGTTGGCCGCGTGCGCCGGGTGGTGGTAGACCTGGATGGTGACCGGCTGCCCGCTCCCCGCAGGAGGGGTCCAGACTTCTTCATGGACCGCGTACGGGGCGGAGAAGAAGGCGTACGACCCGATGCGGGCGTCGGTCGCGTAGTGGAAGTAGCGGCGCCCCCTTTCCGTCCACGTGCGGCGCAGCGCCCCCGGCGCCACGGCCACCTGGTTCGCGTCCGTCCCCACCACCGCCTCGAAGTCCATGCGCTCTGCCGTGGACATCCCCGCCGCGCCGGTAACGTCCTGGCCTGCTTCCGCGTCGTCGAGCGTCGGGAGGATGGGGCGCGCGGCGAGCGCGTACTCCCGCCGTTCACCGGGCTTCAGCAGCTCGCGCGCGGGCTGGTAGCCGATGTCGGGGAGCACGTCCTGGCTGCGGAAGTAGGTGCTCTTGGCCGTCACGTTGAGCACCGGATCGAAGGCGCTGTTCCGAAAGCCGCGCGGCTCGTGGTGCACCGTAAAGCTCAGCCGCACCGAGTCGCCGGGCTGCAGCGGCGCCTCCAGCGCGTAGACCTGGTGCCACAGGCCATCGTCCGCGTTCACGCGCCGGGCCGGCCGGTCCAGAGTGACGGATTCGGTCCGGACGCTGGGGGCGGGGGCCAGGTGGATGGTGTCGATCGGCGCCGCGGTGTTGTTCACCAGGTGATAGGTGCCGCGGATCTCCGCCGTCCGCCGCCGGGGATGGATCTCCACGCGCAGGCTGGCCTTCGCCAGGCGGGGCTGCGGGACCTTCGCGTACCGGCCGTAGCGGCGCTCGTACTCGGCGCGCAGCTCCATCAGGTCGGAGCCGCTGCGGTACGAGTTGAGCACGTTGGTGTTGTAGAAGATGAACCCGCCCAGGCCCAGGACGAGACCCGCCGCAACCGCGGCGGCCGCGATCGTGGGACGCGTCAACCGGCCGCGCGCCAGCCGCAGCCGCAGCCGCGGGCTCCGCTCCAGCCCCCGCAGCCAGAGCAGCCGCGCCACCACCCCCAGCAGCAGCGCCCACGCCGCCCAGTAGAACATGAACCACCGCCACGGCCCCAGCGACGGGCCGAACCCGCGCATGTCCGTGTAGTACCACTCCGGCGCGGACCCGTAGACCAGAAGCTTGTGCTGGATCCCCAGCCGCGCGGCGAAGAGGATGAACGCGTAGACGATCAGCGCCACGAAGTGGCCCACGTACTTCTGGCTGACCAGCCCCTGCACCACCAGGGCGAGCACGGCGAAGAGCAGGTACTGGGGAAGCTGCAGCCCGAACAGGACCTTCAGGTACAGGCCGATCTCGAACCTGTGGTAGTCCATGGTCACCTGGATGAGGATGCCGATCACCATCAGCACCGCCATCCACACGGCCAGCACCAGCCCCAGCCCCAGGAACTTGCCCAGGAAGGGGACCCATTCCGGCACCGGCGCCGCGTCGGTGATCTCGCCCAGGCCGGCCCCCCGTTCCCGCCACACCAGCTCCCCCGCCCACAGCAGCGTGAGCATGGGGATGATCACCCATACGGTGATGGGATTGGTCAGCGACGCCGTCAGAAAGGTGAGCACGTACTCCGTCCTGGGCAGCAGCGGCGTGCCCATGTTCTCCATGTGCTCCGGCAGGATCATCACCGCGATGAGCGCGATGGGCGCCGTCACGATCAACCCGCCGCGGCTCTTCGCGATCACCCGGAACGACATCCACGCGATGTCCAGCGTCTGGCGCGCGCGCGTCGCCCAGCCGAACGTCTGCCGGACCTGGGGGACGGAGATCGGGCTCGTGGCGATGCCGCTCCCCCCCGGCGTCGGCGCGTGCGCGTCCCGCCGCCGGATGATGCGGCTCCACCAGGGGCTGACGGTCAGGTGCTCGAAGCGAAAGCGCGCATAGGTGAGCGCGAGCGCCGCCAGGGCGATGCCGAACCACAGCAGGCGGCTGCGGAGCAGCGAGCCCTCCAGCGTGACCAGGCGCGTGCTCTTCTCGATCGGCGTCCAGTTCAGGGTCAGGTCGACGATGGTCAGGTGCGCGAAGGCATCCAGCAGCTCCGCGTACTCCTGTTCGTTCAGAAAGTACATCACCGCGAAGATCCCGCCGTAGACCACGCCGAAGAGCATCACGCTCCCCACGTAGCTCCCGATGGCCCGGCGGCCCAGCGTGGCCCAGGAGAACTGGACCGAAGTGCCCAGCAGGGCGTTGGGCAGCGCGAGAAAGCCGTAGGCCGTCAGGTAGGCCGCCGGCCGGAACGGGCCGATGATCTCGGGATCCACGCCGGACGCATAGACGGCGAGCATCACGCCCAGCGGCACGGCCAGCAGGATCAGCGCGTTGATGACGAAGACGGCGAGGAACCGTCCCCCCAGGTACTCGGCCCTGGTAACGGGGGCCGTCCAGGTGAGGGGGTGCATCCCCGTCTCCACGTCCCGCGCCGCGATCTCGCCGGCCACGCCCGCGGCCACCAGCAGCCAGAACAGGCTGCAGAAGACGGTGACGACGGCGATGATGAAGGGGGAGTTGAGATAGAAGTCCGCGTAGAGCTGGTCGGCGACGACGTTCTGCCGGATGAACAGGTACGCGACGACGCCCAGAGCCGCGAACGGAAGCCAGGTGGAGAGGCGGCGGACCTGGTAGGCGAGCTCGAAGCGGAAGATCCCAAGGAGCTTCATGTCAGGTCGCGCGATCCTGCGGGTGGACCCGGACGGGAGCGCGACGAACGTCCTGCGCTCCCACCGGCACCGAGCCGGCGTGCAGGAGATCGTATTCATCCGGCCCGCCCACGGACCGGGTCTCCGCGCGCTGGGCCAGCCACATCGACGCGCCCGCCGCGATCCCGCCGAACGCCGCGGCGATGATCAGGTCGGAGAGAATGTCTCCGAGCGGCGGAAACCCGTCCCCCGACGCCAGGCGGGGGATCGCGAAGAACGCGAGCATGAACAGCTCCGCCACGACCGCGCCGCCGAGCGCGAAGCGCGTCCAGCTGATCTCGGACAGCCGCCGCCCGCGATAGGCCAGGCTGACCACCCCGGCGAAGACGCCCCCCGCCAGGCCGCCGGCGATGCCGACGCGTATGGCCATGCCGATCGCGTCCAGCACGTCGATCTCCGCGGGAACCACGACGCCGATCGTGCGGAGCCCCAGGATGGTCACCAAGGCGAGAGCAGACCACGTGGCGCCCCACACCACCGCGTTCTTCGCCACGCCGGTCAGGCGTCGTACGATGTTCTTGATCATCAGCTGCCTCCTGAGATTTTTCTGCCTGCGGTGATCTCCCGGCCCTTCACGCCGCCGTCTCCGGCTGTCCGCGGCGCCGGCCGATGTGCCCCGCCATGGTGCTGAAGTAGACGTCTTCCAGGTCCGGCTCGGCGGGCTCGAAGCCGGGGCCTGGCGCCGTGTCGCTGTACACGTGCACCACGGTCCTGCCCCCCAGCATCTTCGTCGAGATCACCGGGTGCGTTCGCTCCACCTCCGCCAGCGCGCTCTTCTCGATCACGCTGCGCCAGATCCTTCCCCGCATCTCCTCCATCGCACCGAACGGCTCGGCCTCCAGCAGGATCTCGCCCCGGTCTATGATCGCCATCCGCGTGCACAGCTCGCTGACGTCCTCCACGATGTGCGTGGAGAGGATCACCGCGCTGTTCTCGCCCAGCTCGCTCAGCAGGTTCAGGAACCGCACGCGTTCCGCCGGGTCCAGCCCCGCCGTCGGCTCGTCCACGATCAGCAGCTTCGGGTTGCCCAGCAGCGCCACCGCCACGCCGAAGCGCTGCCGCATGCCGCCCGAGTAGCCGCCCAGCTTCTGCTTGCGCACCTCCCACAGGTTGGTCTGGCGGAGCAGCGCCTCCACCACCTCCTTGCGCGCCCGGCGCTCGCCGATCCCCTTGAGCAGCGCGAAGTGGCTCAGCAGCTCCTCCGCGCTCACCCTGGGGTAGACGCCGAACTCCTGGGGCAGGTAGCCCAGCGTCTTCCGCACCTCGTCCTTCTGCCGCACGACGTCCAGGTCGCCAAGGTGGACGGTGCCGGCGTCCGGCTCCTGCAGCGTGGCCAGGATGCGCATCAGCGTGGACTTCCCCGCCCCGTTGGGACCGAGAAGCCCGTACATCCCCGCCGGAATCGTAAGGGTCACGTCCTTCAGCGCCTGCACGCCGTTGGAATAGCTCTTGGATACGTTGCGAATGTGCAGTTCCACGGTGGCACCCTGTCAGATGTATCCCAACCGGCAATCGGCGATCACGACCCGCCTTCGACCGGGCATCGTCGGTAAGACTTGCGAAGTACTTTACCGTGCAAAGGAAGTATACGCAAGTGGCGCGGTCTTGCCTTGGATCATGAGTTTGCCGGGTTGTGGAGGTTCCTCTGGTGCGGATACGAACCGTGCTCACGATCGGGTGGGAGGGGGGCTCGCGCCCCCCGTCCCCCCACACCACCGGACGTACGGGTCCGTATCCGGCGATTCCTCTCAGTGTTGCAGCTTCAGATACCTTGCGGTCACAGATGTTAGCCCAAGGGTGTCAAACCACTGCAGGCACATGGCTTCATTGGCTTGAGGGCTTCCGGCCATGCGCCACCACCCTCGCCCACTCCCTCCCAGGCTCCGAGCGCGCTTACGCGGCACGCCAAGGCTTACCAGGAAGCTCGTGATCGAGCGGCCCCGTTTGCGCTGTTTCAACCGCATGCAGCGCAGTTTCTTCCGTATCCATTCGTCCAGCCGTTGCAGGTGCGTCTTCGCGCTGGCATAGCGGAAATACGTTACCCACCCCGTCAGATACGAGTTCAGTTCCGAGATCATCTGGCGGATGCTCACACCCCGGTTTCGGCGCGTGATCTCCCGGATCCGATCCTTGGCGCGCTTCAAGCTCTGCGGTGCAATGCCGAGCCTGCCTCCCGGGAGCAGCCGGTGCGCGAGGAACTTTCGTTCGCTCACGTGCGCCACCGCGCTCTTGGCAGGGTTCACGCGCAGCCGGAGCCGCTCCTCGAGGAAGCGCGTGACGGAGGCCATCACCCGTTCGCCTGCCGCGTGCGACTGCACGTAGATGTTGCAGTCGTCCGCGTACCGGCAGAATCGGTGGCCCCGCCGCTCCAACTCCTGGTCCAACTCATCCAGCAGCAGGTTGCCAAGCAAAGGGGATAGCGGCCCACCCTGCGGCGTTCCCTCGTCGCGATCGACAAACGCGCCGTGCTTCAGCATTCCTGCTTCCAGGAAGCGCCGGACGATCCGCAGCAGCCGTTTGTCTGATACACGCCGTGCGAGGCGGCTCATCAGTACGTCGTGGTCTACCCGGTCGAAGAACTTTTCCAGGTCTACGTCCACAACGATGGTGCGCCCCTCGGCTACGTACTCCTGTGCCTTCCACAATGCCTGGTGAGCACTGCGGCCAGGACGGAAGCCGTAGCTCGACTCCGAAAAGGTAGGATCGAACAGTGGGTTCAGTACCTGGAGGATGGCCTGCTGGACCAGCCGGTCCACCACCGTGGGGATGCCCAACTGCCGCACCCCGCCACCGGGCTTCGGGATCTCGATCCCTCGAACGGCCTGGGGCTGGTGGCTTCCCTCCAGCAGACCCCGGATTACTTCCTCCCCGTGAGCCTTGAGCCAGGGCAGCAGTTCGTCGACGCTCATGCCGTCCACGCCCGGCGCTCCCCGGTTCGACTTCACCTTCTTGTAGGCCCGGTTCAGGTTCTCCCGCTCACACACCTGCTCCATCAACGCGTCTGTCGCCAGGGCTCGATTCCCCTCCGACGCCGAGGACGCTTGCCGCTCTCCTCCCGCCGCAGATCGGCTTCCGGCCTTTCCACCTGCGAAGGAGCACACGAACGCCGCCTCTCCCCCGAACAGGGAAAGCTGGTCATACGTGCCTTGCTGCTGCTCCACGTCCATTCGAGTCGTCCGGTCTGTTGATCTCCCTGCACCAAGAAGTTCAGCCCTTCCCGCTCTTCCCGACGCGGTACTATGGCTTCTGCTGACTCCTGCGCGCCCTCCCCTGCCATTGCTGACCGGGTAGTCCCTTCCGGGACAGCAACGCAGGCCTCCCAGGGTAAGCCTTGACTCTTTCACACGTTACCCGTCGGATCTACCCATCCGCCTCTGAGCAGCTATCGGGCTTCCCCGTATCGTGCCGGGTCACCCAGGCTGGATCGGCCTTCTATCCGCTTCCTGTTCGTCGGGTCCGCGCTTCGCCTCCAGCTTCCTTCAGATCCCCCTCACGGCGGGCACCCTTGCCTTCGGCTATCGGTTCCGGCTGCTACGGTCCTTCGGGGACTTTCACCCCAGAGTCAAGACATGCCTGGCACACACGAA
>DASUVG010000278.1:0-2901 GCA_036379135.1 Longimicrobium sp. | reverse complement strand
AGAAAGGCCAGCCCGTAGTGGGCGCCGGCGGCGTGGGGCTTGAGCTCCAGCACGCGGCGGTACGTCTTCATGGCCTCGTCCGTCATGCCGATGCGGGTGTAGGTCACCGCGATCTGCTGCAGGACGTCGGTGTCGTTGGGGCTTTCGCGCAGTGCCAGCCGGAACGAGGTCAGCGCCTCGTGATACTTTTCCTGCATCAGGAGGGCGGCGCCCTCTTCGTAGTAGTCCGGCTCTCGCTCGCGCGAGTCGGAACGGCCTCCAATCAGGTTCGTGAGCCAGGACATGGTCACAACTTGGGAGATGCGGGATTGAACCTGGGGGTGCCGCCCGGGCGGCGGCGATGGCCGGCGGGCGAGGGCCGCGGCAGCGCCCTCGGAAGCGACCAAAGGTACGCTGGCGGGGCGGTGGCGCGCAACCAAATGATCATCGCCTCACCGCACCGCGTTGTAGCGCAGCGCCACCGGCCGCCCCGGCGCCCGCGCCACCACCACGCCCTCCTCCTCCAGCAGCACCTCGGCCCCCAGGGCGCGCAGCCGCTCCGCCGTCCCGGCGTCCGCACCGTCCACCACCAGCCGCGCGCCCGGAGCCAGCACCCGCAGCCCCTCGCGCAGCCGCGCCTCCCCCGCCCCGCCCGTGAGCGCGGCGGCCCGCAGCGCCCCGCCGCGAAAGGGGAGCGCGTCCCCCGCCGCCAGCCGGCTGACCCCCGGCGCGCGCTCCGGCGGCGCCGCGGGGCGGTCCGTCACCGCCACCACCTCCAGCTCCGGCACCAGCGCGCTGACGGCCGCCGCGTGGCGCGCACCGGGGCCCGCCAGCATCGCCAAGCCGCTCGCCCCCGCCAGCCCCATCAGCGCCGCCAGCCGCACCGCCGCCTCCCCGCCCTCCTCCGTCGGACCGGGATCGGTGGATTCCGCCGATTCCATGGATCCTGTCGATTCCGCCGATCCTGTCGATTCCGTCGATACGGACGGAGCGACGCGCAGGTCGGCGGCGGCGGCGCGGATGGGGTAGGACGAGCGGCAGTTGGCGCAGCCCAGCGCGCCTTCGATCACCCGCCGCTCCTCCATGCGGTCCGCCAGCACCAGCAGCCCGAAGTCGGGTCCGCAGCGGGGGCAGGTCAGGGCGTCGGTGAGCAGGATGTACATCCGCCGGTCACCACGTGGGCCGGAGCGAGTACTGCGCCCACTGGTTGGGCGTCTCCCACACGCGCACGTAGACCAGGTGCTCCGCCATCCCGCCCAGCCGCCCCTGCATCTCCTGAAAGATCCAGCGCGCCTGGTTCTCGGCGCTGGGCTCCAGGGTGGTGAAGGGCTCCAGGTCGTTGATGTTCTGGTGGTCCAGCTCGCCGGCGATGGCGCGCAGGTGGCGCTTGGCGTCGGTAAAGTCGAACGCCATGCCGCCCTCGCCCACGTCGTCGAAGGCCAGCCCCGCCTCGACCACGTAGTGGTGGCCGTGCAGGTTCTCGCAGCGGCCCTTGTAGTTGCGCAGAAAGTGCGCGGAGTCGTAGCTGGCCTTTACATTCAGCAGAAACATGGCCTCAGCCTGCCGCCTCTACGGCGATGCTCGAGATCTGTACGCCCGCGGGCTGCGTCGCGGCGAACAGCACCGCGCGCGCCACGTCTTCAGGGCGCAGCATGGACGCGCGCGACGGCAGGTCCGCGCGCGCGTCGGGGTCGATGGGGTCCCACAGCGGCGTGTCGGTGGCCGCGGGCTCGATGAGGGTGGCGCGCACGCCGGTGCCCCGCACCTCGGCCCGCAGCACCTCGTGCAGCCCGCGCACGCCGAACTTGCTGGCCGCGTAGCCGCCGTTCTCCGGGAACGCCGCCCGCCCCGCCACGGAGCCCACGGTGACGAAGTGGCCGGCGCCGCGCCGCAGCATGGCGGGGAGAAAGGCGCGGACGAGCAGAAAGGGGCCGCGCAGGTTCGCGTCGATCTGCCGGTCGAAGTCCTCGGGCGCGGCCTGGTCCAGCCGCGCCAGCGAGAACGCGCCCGCCGCGCTCACGATCAGGTCCGGCGCGTCGCCCAGCAGCTCGCCCACGTAGGTGGCCAGCGTGTGCACGCCCTCGGTGGTGGACACGTCGGCGGGGATGGCGTGGCCGCCCACGCTTTCGGCGGCGCGCGCCAGCGGCTCGGCGGTGCGGGCGACCATGGCCACCCACGCCCCCGCGCCGATCAGCTCGCGCGCCACCGCCATCCCGATCCCCCGCGAGGCGCCGGTCACCAGCGCCGTTCTGCCCTGCAGCTCACCCGACATGTCCGCCTCCCCTCCTCGTCTTGTGGCGTCGGAATGATCGTGCACGCTGGATCAAGGCCGCACCGACGGGAACAACCCCCTCCACCCAACGGAAAACACAACTTCGACTGCGTTTCGCCAAGGGTTCCGACGGCGTACGACGGCGCCCCCCTCTCCCCGCCTCTCCCCCACAAACTGCGCCAAACTGCGTGGGGGAGAGGAGTCCGATGGATCCCGGCTCGTCGACACGAACCCAGCTGCGCCCGACGGGGCCCCCTCTCCCCCGGCCCCTCTCCCCCGCTGCGCGGGAGAAAGGGGAGAATTCGAGCGCGCTCCGGAAGGTGCGTCGCGCGTCTGCTCCCGAAAGGCTCCGACGTTTCGGTCCGCGTCACCCTTCCCCCACGCTGTTTGTGGGGTAAGGGCCGGGGATAGGGGGCCGCCCACCATCCCGCGCCACCCTATCCGAAGCGCTGGCTCGGGGCTCGACGACGTGCATCGAACTGGCGCCCGACAGCGCCCCCTCTCCCCCAGCCCCCATAGGCGCTAACTTAGAGCCTTAACACCTTTGTTGGCAGAGAGTTGGTAGCTTCGCTTCCGAGGGCGAGCCCGCAGTAGCCGGCCAAGCTCAGCTCCGCGCTGGAGCAACTCACTCGGAAAGCTGGGCAGCGACA
>DASUVG010000277.1:0-12938 GCA_036379135.1 Longimicrobium sp. | reverse complement strand
GCGAGTGGGACCCGCGGCCCGGCGACGGCGACGTGCCGGACCCGTACTACGGCGGCCCCCGCGGCTTCGACGACGTGCACGACATCGTGGAGCGCGCGTCCGCGGCGTTCCTGGAGCACGTGGTGCGCGAGCACGGGCTGGCGGGATGATCCCGGACGCCGTCCGCGCGACGGTGGAGGCCAGGCTGGGGCCGGTGCACGGCGCGGCGCCGGTGTCCGGCGGGTGCATCAACCACGGGATGCGGGTGGAGCTGGCGGACGGGCCGGTGTTCGTGAAGTACAACCCTGACGCGCCCCCCGGCCTGTTCGCGGCGGAGGCGCGGGGGCTGGACGCGCTGCGCGCGGCGGCGGACGGGCTGGTGGTCCCGCGCGCGCTGGCGTGGGCGGAGGCGGAGGGCGGCGCCCCGGCGTGGCTGGCCATTGAGTGGCTGGAGCCGTCCGCGCGGGGGCCGGACTTCGCGGAGCGGCTGGGGCGCGGGGTGGCGGCGCTGCACCGCGCGGGGCGGACGGAGGGGTGGGGGTGGACGGAGGACAACTTCATCGGCCCGCTGCCGCAGGCCAACGCGCCGGCCGCGTCGTGGGCGGAGTTCTGGCGGACGCGCCGGCTGCGGCCGCAGCTGGAGTTGGCGCGGCGCGCCGGGCGGCTGCCGGGAAAGGCGGCGGAGTGGGACCGGCTGATGGACCGGCTGCCCGCGCTGCTGGCGCCCGCGGAGGCGGACGGGCCCTCGCTGCTGCACGGCGACCTGTGGGGCGGCAACGTGCTCGCGGCGCCGGACGGGCCCGCGCTCATCGACCCGGCCGTGTACCGCGGCCACCGCGAGGCCGACCTGGCGATGACGGAGCTGTTCGGCGGCTTCGGCGACCGCTTTCACGCGGCGTATGGCGAGGCGTGGCCGCTGCAGCCGGGCTACCCCGTGCGCCGCGCCGTCTACCAGCTGTGGTACCTGCTGATCCACGTGAACCTGTTCGGCGGCGGATACGGCGCGCAGACCGCCGGCGTGCTGCGCGAGGCGCTCGCCGGCTGACGGTCCTTAGGGTTCTCCAAGCAAGACGGTGACTTCCTGAGGGAGCGCCCGCGTGCGTCCCGCTGACTGCACTGCCGCTGGCGCGCGGCCGAAGGACCTCGTCTGCCAGACCGCGGTGCAGCTACTCGCCGCGATGCCAGCCCCGCAGTGGCCGAGAGGAGGTCCTTCGGTCGGCGCACTGCCTCAGCCGGTAGGGCAAATCCCGCACGGCGCCTCCCTCAGGAAGTCAAACGCGGCGATACGAAGTCTCTCGTTCATCACTTCCCTTGACTGGATATTTAGATGAGTTTAAAATACGCTCGCAGATTACTTGAACGTATCTTGTGGAGTATTGATGAGGGGGACAGATGAGGGGCAGGAGCTCGATCTGGACGGTGGCCGGCTTGATCGCGGCGGCCGTGATTGCACCGATAGATGCGGCGGCGCAGAACGCACGCGCGCCGTCGCTGACCGGCAGCGTGGTGGACGCGGAGGGGCGTCCGCTGCCGCGCGCGACCGTCACCATCCCCCGCATCTCCCGCAGCGCGCGGGCGGACGACGCGGGGCGGTTCGCGTTCAACGGGATCCCGGCGGGGACGTACCGCGTGCAGGCCAGCGTGATCGGCTACGCGCCGCTGGTGCGGGAAGTGGCGGTGGGGCCGGGCGCCACGGTGCGCTTCGAGCTCGTGGCCACGCCGCTTTCGCTGGAGGAGATCCAGGTCACCGCCAACCCCACGGACGCGGACGCGCAGGCGGTGGCGCAGGCCACGACGCAGCTCTCCGGGCGGACGCTGGAGCGCAACATGGCCGGCACCGTGGCCCAGACGCTGGCTTCGCAGCCGGGCGTGCGGGTGCGCTACAACGGGCCCGCGGCCGCCGTGCCCATCATGCGCGGGCTCACGGGCGACCGCATCCTCATCCTGCAGGACGGCCAGCGCTCGTCGGACCTGGCGGGGTCGGCGGTGGACCACGCGGTGACCATCGACCCGCTGGCGGCGCAGCGCATCGAGGTGGTGCGCGGGCCGGCGACGCTGCTGTACGGCAACAACGCGCTGGGCGGCGTGGTGAACATCATCTCCGGCGACATCCCCACCAGCGTGCCGGGTGGACTGGAAGGCGCGGCGTCGGCGCAGACGGAGAGCGCGCTCCCCGGCGGCGGCGGTACGCTGCGGATAACGGCGCCGCTCGGCGACCAGTGGGCCGTGACGCTGCGCACGGGGATGCGCCGCGCCGGCGACGTGCGCATCGGCGACGATCCGGCGCTGGGCGACCGGCTGGGGAACACGGACTCGCACAACTGGAACGGCGCGCTGGGGCTGGGATACGTGGGCCCGCGCGTGGCGGCCGGCGGCTCGCTGCGCGCGTACCGATTCGCGTACGGCCTGCCGGTGCCGCCGGGGACCGCGCCCGTGCGGCTGCGCGGCGACCGCATGGAAGGCGGTTTCCGCGGGCAGGCGGAGCTGCCGTCCGCCCGCTTCTCTTCCCTGCGCGTGGAAGCGACGGCGCAGGACTACGCCCACGACGAGCTCGACGACGCCGGGACAGTGCAGATGTCGTTCGCGCTGCGCACGCACACGGCGAACGTGATCCTGCGGCAGGGGGCCGTCGGCCCGTTCACCGAGGGCGCGTGGGGCGTGTCGGGGCTGGTGAAGGGCTACGCCAGCACCGGCCCGGCCGCGCTGACCCCGGCGGCGGACTCGCGGGCGTGGGGCGTGTTCGGCTTCCAGCAGATGGCGATCGGCGGAGGCGGGGCGGCGCTGCAGCTGGGGGCGCGCTTCGACCACTACGGCATCCGCTCGCACGACAGCCAGAAGTTCGGCCCGGGGGTGGACCGCGCCTTTCGCGCGCTCTCCGGCTCCGCGGGGGTGCACGTCCCCATCACCCGCGCGGTGTCGGTGGGCGGCAGCGTGGCGCGCTCGTTCCGCGCGCCCACGGTGGAGGAGATGTTCTCCGGCGCGCTGCACGCGGGCACGGGTTCGGTGGAGTACGGCACGCCCACCCTTCCGGCGGAGCGCGGGACCAGCATCGAGGGCGTGATCCGCGTGCGTGACCACCGGTGGAACGGCCAGTTCGTCGCGTACCGCAACCGCATCCAGAACTACGTGCACCTGCTGGCGCAGCCGGACACCATGCTGAACGGGCATGCCGTAAGCGTCTATCGCTACGGGCAGAGCGACGCGGTGCTGCAGGGGGTGGAGGCGTTCATGGAGTGGGCGGCGCGCAGCGACCTGGTGCTGGGGATCAGCGGCGACCTGCTGCACGCGCGCCACGCGGACGGCACGCCGCTCTCCTTCATGCCGCCGCCGCGGGTGGGCGGGTTCGCCCGCTGGGACAACGGACGGTGGTCGCTGGGCGGCGAGGTGCACCACGAGGTGCGACAGACGCGCATCGGCGCCGCGGGAGAGAGCCCCACGCAGGCGCACACGGTGGCGCGGCTGGATACGGGCGTGCGCTTCACGCACGCCGGGCTGGTGCACTCGCTCACCCTGCGCGGCGAGAACCTGGGCAACGAGCTGCACCGCGAGGCGACCAGCCGCATCAAGGAGTGGGCGCCCAACCCCGGCCGCAACATCGCGCTCGTGTACCGCGTGCTGTTCTGATCCCAAAGATCAAAAGAATGGCTCTCACGCAGAGTTAGCGGAGTTAGCAGAGTAAAAACTCCGCTAACTCCCGCTAACTCTGCGTGAGGCCAGATCTGTTACAGGATTTCGGATGATATGATGCACCGGCTGCCTCTCGCACCTGCTGGCGAGCGTGGGCAAGTCGACAGTTCTCAAGATCGCGCATCAGGTGGATCGATCGGCCTGCTCTCGTGCGCTCCGGCGGCGGGAAGTGTATCCCCCTGAAAAACACGGATGGCCCTCTGCCGCATTCTGCCTTTCACCCCGTTCCCGACGGATCACGCCCGCTCGTGCCTCGTCGACCGCCGCGCCATGCCTCCGCTCACCACGAACCCGTTTTCCGAAGATCAGCAGAGGGAACGGCACGAGAAAACTCCGCTGACTCCGCTAACTCTGCGTGAGGCCCATCTTTTTGTGGATCCGGGATCAAACGCCGCGGATCCGGCCGCCCCACCAGCAGAAAACGGCCCCGCCGGCAGAGTGCCGGCGGGGCCGTCCTTCATCCATCCTCCCTCGACCGGCTCACCCCGTGAAGCACCCGGAGTTCGGGTTGCGCTGGCACTCGGAGGTGGGGTACGGCAGGAACTGAATCGAGGGCCGCCGCGTGGTGTACGCGCTCAGCCGCCGCAGGTCTTCCCAGCGAAGCCCCTGCGCGTACAGCTCGTAGCGCCGCTGGTACAGGATCTCGGTCAGCAGCTCCGCCTGCGTGTCCAGCGACTCCACCGGCAGCGCCGTCATGCACGCCAGCGGCTCGGCCACGGTGGACGAGCACTGGGTGCGCACCGCGTTCACCAGCGTGCGCGCCTGGTCCAGCTGGCCCAGCTGCGTGTGCGCCTCGGCCTGGATGAGCCGCATCTCGTCCGGCAGGTACACCGGGAACGCGTCGTTGCGGTTGCCGTAGCGGTTGAAGTTGAACACCGAGTCCGGAAGCCCCGCCACGCCCGTGCGCGTGGACCAGTACGCCGGGCGCGCGTCGCCCGCCTGCGCCTCGGTAAAGAAGACGCGGCGCGTGCCCACGTAGTCCAGCCCGAAGCCGTAGTTCTGGATGGGGTTGAGCCCGGGGTTGGGATACAGCAGCTGCGACAGCACCCCCAGGTTTACCCGCTGCGCCGCGGTGATGGCGTTCTGGTACTGCCCGTCGAACAGGTAGTACCGCGCCAGCAGGGCGTCCACCGTGCTGCGCAGGTTGAGCCCGCCGGAGAGGATGCGCGTGTTGAAGTCCGTGAGCTGCGCGTCCGTCACCGCGCCCAGGTCCGTCCGCGCCGACTCCAGCAGCGCGATCACCTGGTCGCGCACCTGGTCGCGGGGCACCGGCGCCGCGCCGATGGCGTCGTGGCTCAGGGGCAGCTCCTGGTACTGGAGCGTAAGGTACCCCAGCGCCATCGCCTTCATCAGCTTGGACAGGGCCACCACGCCCGTCTCCAGCCCGGTGCCCAGCTCCACCCGCGGCGCCGCCTCGATGAGCAGGTCGGCCGTACGGGTGATGCGGTACGCCGCGGCGAACGGGTCGGAGACGGTGCCGAACGCCGCGTCCACCGTGCCGGTGACCAGCGAGCGGTCCGCCTCCAGCGCGCGCTGCCGCACGCCCCACTCGTCCGTCACCAGCGCCGGCGCGCGGACGAAGATGTGGATGTTCTCGGCCATCTGCGCCTGAATGCCCACCGCGGTGGTGAGCACCAGCTCGGGAGAGCTGAGCACGACCTCCTCCCCCGGGGCGTTGGGGTCCGTCAGGTCCAGCTCGCACCCCGCCGTCGCCAGGGCGGCGGCCAGGACCACGCAGCCCCGGAGCAGCCGTGCCCCGGCCTGCCTGGAAAGCCAGTGTTTCATGGTCGTTGCCCGTTCAGAAGTTGAAGTCAAGGCTCAGCACGAAGGTGCGGGGAATCGGCGTCGTGGCGAAGTCCACCCCGCGCGCCACCGTGTGGGCCGAGAACATGTTCACCTCCGGGTCCATCCCGGAGTAGTTGGTCCACGTGTACAGGTTGCGCGCGGCCACCCGCACGCCCAGCTCGCCCGCGCCAAAGGTGCGCGCCACCCGCTGGCCAAAGCGGTAGCCCAGGGCGATCTCCCGCAGCTTTACGAAGCTGCCGTCCTCCACGTACTCCTCCAGCAGGCCGTTGCGCTCGGCGTTGCGCACGAAGGTGCCCACGATGGTGTCGCCGCTCGCCTCCACGCCCGCGTTGGGCGACGAGCCGAAGAAGTCGCTGCTGCGGCGGGTGAAGTTGATCACGTCGTTGCCAAAGCGGCCGTCGAACAGCACCCCGATCTCCACCCCGCGCACGTTGAAGGTGTTCTGGAGCGACGCGGTGAAGTCCGGATTGGGGTCGCCCAGGATGCGCGACACCACCGTGGAGTCGGCGTTGGTGGGGCACCCCGCCGGGCGAATGCAGGTGCGCAGGCGGCGCGGCACGCCGTTGGGGCCCGTAAGGCGGATGTTGCCGTTGGCGTCGCGCGGGTACACGGCGCCGTAGAACACGCCCAGCGGCTGCCCCTCGATGACGGCGTTGGGATAGCCGCCGCCGGGAAAGAACAGGGTGTCGCTCGCCTGGTTGAGCTCCACCACCTTGCTGCGGTTGCGGGCAAAGAGCAGGCGGCTGCTCCACTCGAAGCCGTCGCGCTGCACGTTCAGGCTGTTGAGCGAGACCTCGATCCCCTTGTTGCTCACCGAGCCGATGTTGCGGTACTGCGAGGCAAAGCCGCTGGTGGGCGCCAGCAGGATGTTCAGGATCAGCCGGTTGGTGAACTTGTCGTAGTAGGTGAACTCCACCGACACGCGGTCGTTCAGCAGCCCGGCGTCGAAGCCCGTCTCCCATTCGCGCTGGCGCTCCGGCTCGATGCCGGGGTTGGGCGCCTGCGTGTTGGGGCGCAGCCCCGGCCGGCCGCCGTAGTTCACGTTGATGTACGTGACCTGGTTCAGGTACGGCCCAAAGGGCTGCGCGCCCGTCTCGCCGTACGCCAGCCGCGCGCGCAGCGTGCTGAACACGCCGCCCAGCGGGCCGCTCTCGAAGCCCGGCTGGTCGTCCACCACCCACGACCCGCTCACCCGGGGATAGAACTGCCAGCGCTCGTCGGCGCCAAAGGCCGACGAGGCCTCGGCGTTCACGCCCGCGGTGATGAACACGCGGTCGGCGATGGCCAGCCGCTCCTGCAGAAAGGTGCCCAGGATGTTGAGCTCCGTCTGCGACTGCGACGCCACCTGCACCGCCCCCACCACCGTGCGCTGCCCCGGCGCCAGCTCCGACGCCGCCGCGCGCACCGTGTTCACCCGGTCCTCGCTGTAGCGCAGCCCCGCCGTGCTGGTGAGCCCCAGCCCCTGCCGCAGCCCCGCCTCGTGGCTCACCGTCAGGTCGCTGTTGAACTTGCGCACCTGGCGGATGGGGTTCTGGATCTCGCCCGTGAACGCCGCGCTCAGCGCGCCGCGCGGCTGCAGGTAGGTGTCTTCCTGCCGCCCGTCGTCCAGCCCCGCCAGGTAGCTGACGGTCAGGTTGCTCAGCGGCGTGGCCGTGGCCTGCACGCTTCCCAGGAACCGCGTCACGTCCGTCCGCACGATCCAGTTGTTCAGGATGTCGAAGACGTTGGCGCCCAGGATGGGGTTGTACGGGTACTGCCCCGTGGTCTCGTTGAACGCGGGGTTGAAGTAGGTGGGGGTGAAGATGATGCTGGTCAGGATCCCCTGCGTCTGCTCGCCCTCGGGCACCAGGTTGGTGCGGGAGCGCATGTAGCTGGCGCTGGCGCCCACCTCCAGCCAGTCCGACACGCGCTGCGTCACGCGCCCGCGGCCGCCCATGCGGGCGTAGTCGGTGGACTGCACCACGCCCTCTTCGTCGCTCCAGTTCCCCGACAGGTAGTACGAGGTGCCCTCGCTGCCGCCGGAGATGGAAAGCTGGTTGCTGGTGCCCAGCCCCGTGCGGTAGATGTCGTCCTGGATGTCGAAGCGCTCGATGGGCTTGCCCAGCTGCGGCCCCAGCGCGCGGTTGGCGATGGTGTCGGCGGTGCCCACGATGGGCACGTCGTTCAGCTCCAGGCGGCGGTTGGTGTTCACCGCCTGCAGCTCGGTGCGGAAGTTCACCTGCGGGCGCCCCTGCGTGCCGCGCCTGGTGAAGATCTGGATGACGCCGTTGTTGGCCCGCGAGCCGTACAGCGCGGCCGCCGCGGCGCCCTTGATCACCTCCACCCGCTCGATGTCGGCGGGGTCGATGTCGGCCAGGCGGTTCGTCAGCGCCGCGTTGCCGCGGGCGGCGTTGGCGCCCAGCCCGATCAGGGCGTCGGAGTTGTTCTCCACCAGCACGCCGTCGATCACGATGAGCGGCTCGGCGTTGCCGGTGATGGTGCTGGTGCCGCGCAGGCGAATGCTTACGCCGCCGCCGGGCTGGCCGGAGTTCTCGCTGATCTGCGCGCCGGCGATCTTGCCCTGCAGCGCCTGGTCCACGGTCTGCGCGCCGGGCGCCCGGGCCACCTCTTCGCCGGTCACCGAGGCGACGGTGTTGCCCACCTGGCGGCGCTCCACGGGGGCGCCGGTGCCGGTGACCACCACCTCGTCCAGCTGCAGCACGGCGCCGGTCAGCAGCACCGGCTCCACCGTCACGGCATTGGCCGAGCCCAGCGCCACCTGCCGGGTAACCGTGCCGCGGCCGATCTGCGCGAACTGCAGGGTGTAGGTGCCGGCGGGCACCCGCGCGCGCAGTGTAAAGCGGCCGGTCTGGTCGGTCACCGTGCGCGTGTTGCTGGCCTGCGCGCCGGTGCGCAGCTCCACGTTCACGTTCGCCAGCGGATCGCGCGACTCTGCGTCGAGCACGCTGCCGGTGATGGTGTACGCGGACTCCTGCGCGGCGGCGCGCGACGGCAGCGCGCCACACAGCAGGAGAAGGGTCGCGCCGAGCCACCGGCGCAGACGGGATGGGCGCATCAAGGGGTCCTCCGGGGAGAGTGTGAAGTGTACGCGCCGGCCCCGGAACAGGATGGGATTCCGGGGAGGTGGCTCTGAAACCGCCGGATGGAAGATCGGGTCGGCCGTGACGCGTATTTCGATGTGCCGTTGCGTTGCCGTTTCAATAGCATTCGCGCGGGGTCGGCGCAAGTGTTTGTTTCCCGGAAATTCGGTATATTCCGGGAGCCGGCGGGCCGTTTGTGCACATCGTGGCGGGATGCGGAACGGCCATGGCGGCGGGTGTCCTGTTTCGCGGCACGGGACGCTGCCGTTGGACCGGAAAGGACGGCCTCACGCGGCGGCACGGAGGCGCGGGGACACGGGGACACGGGGACACGGGGACACGGAGACACGGAGACACGGAGACACGGAGAGGGACGAGTCCTCCGCGTCTCCACGCGACGCTCTCTTTCTTTCGGTGGACGAATGCCCCGCCGCGCGACGAGGCGCGGCGGGGCTGATCGGGCGGATGCCGTCCGGGGTGGGGTCAGGCGCGCAGGGGGCGGGCGGCGAGGATGCCGGTGGCGTTGCGCAGGCCGTCGACGTAGTCGGCCACGGTGCCGGGGCTCACCTGCACCACGCCGCCGGAGAGCGGTGCGTGCAGCACCCGCATCACGCCGTCCCGGCCGCGGTAGGCAAAGCCGGTGTGCGTCACGTCCAGCCCCGCGATGCCGGTCGCGAACGCCAGCACGTCGCCGGTCTCCAGGCGCTCCGTGATCCCGGGGATGCGGTCCCGGGGGATCAGGTTGCGCGGGCAGCAGTCCAGCGAGCGCTCCATCTCCACGATGGCGGCGAAGGTGGCGTCGTCGCGGAGCGCCGGGTAGCTGCCGCGGTGCCCGGACATGAAGCGCAGCGGGCGCTCGTCGCGCACGGCGCCCAGCTCCGGCCCCAGGTCGCGCAGCAGCCCGCGGCGCGCGCCGTCCACGATCCACTCGCTGAAGTAGTGCAGCCGCGTGGCGTACCCGCGCCGCACGCCGCCGCGGTAGCGCATCCGCTCCACCTCGCGCGCAAAGCGGTCCCACCCCGCGTCCGGCGCGGCCGCCGTCCGCGCGACGGCCAGCGCGCTCTCCACGAGCGACACGCAGTCGAAGCGGTCCAGGTGCAGCGTCAGCGGCTCGGCCTCCGGCGATCCGCCGTCCGCCAGGTAGTGCTCCAGCGTGGCGGCGGCGTACGGCGCGCCCAGCGAAAGCTCGCCCACGCGCGCCACGGCCCGGCCCAGCGGCGCGGACGCATCCGCCAGCCCCGCCGCGCGCAGGGTGCGCAGCCAGCCGGCCAGCCGCTCGCGGTCGTCCTCGCCCGGCGCGGCGAATCCATCCGCCGAAAGGGGGAACGGCAGCATCAGCGCCGCGGCACCGGCCGCCGCGCGCGCCACGAACGCCCTGCGGGTCCATCCACGCGTTTCCATCATCTACATCCTCTTACGACATGTATCCACCGACAGGGCTTTCCCTTACACCCGCATACGCAGGCAGGTCCCGACCCGACCCACACCTCCACGCACCGTCGAAATCCACCAAAAGACAGGGCCTCATACCATCGGCAGCGAACGTCGATGCGGCGCGAGGATCGATCCCCTCGCCAGGGAGCCCCACTCCGCTGACTCCGTTGACTCCGTGTGAGGCCCCGATCTTTTCCGGGGTCAAGATCCGGAAGTCGGCGGCTCAGCTGCCGAACGGCCCCTGCCCCGGCTCGCCCACGCTGCCGGAGTCCAGCACGGCGCGCAGCAGGTCGTCCAGCAGCGACAGCCGCTCGCGCTCGCGGCGCGTCTCCAGCAGCTCCTGCTGCCAGCCGGGGTCGATGCGGATGGCCTGCGCGATCTGAAAGCCCGTCTCGGCGTAGGGGTCGATCTCCGGAAAGGGCTGCTTGTAGCGGACGACCTCGTCCAGCACGCGGTAGAAGAGGTCGATGGAGCGGCGGCGGCGCGGCACCAGCCCGCGCTTGTCCTCCTTCTCGTCGTCGTACGGCTCCGCCAGCGCCTCCCAGTACGCCGCGCCGCTCTCGATGCCGTCCTCGATGCGAAAGCGGTCCAGCCCGCGGCACAGGATCAGCGAGCGGCCGTCGGGCAGCGGCTGGTACTTGAGGATGCGGGCCACGCACCCCACACCGCCGTTCTCGGTGCTGAACGGGCCGTGGCGGTCGGGATCGTGGTAGACCAGGCCGAACTGCTCGCTTCCCTCCACGCAGTGCGCCACCATCTGCCGGTACCGCGGCTCGAAGATGTGCAGCGGCATCGGCGCGCCCGGAAAAAGCACCGCGGGGATGGGAAAGAGCGGAAGGCGCATCAGGTCGAACGCGGGGGATGAGGTGCCGATGCGAAAGTGCCGCATCCACCGCCCCACCGCAAGCCGCCTTCCAGCACCGGATCATCCATCCCCGACCACCTTCCGGAAAGAGCGACAGCGGCCTCACGCGCAGTCGGCGGACCCGACGGTGTCGAATCGTTCCGTTGAATCCGTGGATTCCCCCTCCGCCGGATCTCTCGCGCCGGGGGAAAGGGGGCCGGCGGTCTCCACGCGGTTGCGGCCCGCGCGCTTGGCCCGGTACAGCGCCTCGTCCGCGCGGCGCACCAGCTCGTCGGGGTCCGCCAGCTGCCCCGGCGCGCCGATGGGGTAGACGCCGATGCTCACCGTCACCCGCACGGGCGCCTCGTCGCCGGGGCCGGTGCGCGCCAGGGTGCGCTCCACCTGCGCGCGCACCGCCTCCGCGTGCACCCGCGCGCCGGCGGGGGGCGTGTCGGGAAGGAGGAAGAGGAACTCCTCGCCGCCGTAGCGCGCCACCAGGTCCGTCCGCCGCGAGTAGGAGGCGAAGACGTCGGCCACGGCGCGCAGCACGGCGTCTCCGGCGGCGTGGCCCCGGCTGTCGTTGACGTCCTTGAAGTGGTCCAGGTCCGCCAGCGCCACGGCGAAGGGATGGAAGGTGCGGCGGCAGCGCTCCACCTCTTCCGCCAGCCGGTCCATCGCGGCGTGCCGGCGCAGCAGCCCGGTCAGCGGGTCGCGCGTGGCCAGCGCGAACAGCCGCGCGTTCTCCAGCATGGCCGACGCCTGCAGCGCCACGGCGTCCAGCATCTCCAGCGCGTCCCGCTCCAGCGCGCGGCGGTGGACGGGGCGGCCCAGCAGCAGCACCCCCGTCAGGCGGTCGGAAAGGGAGAGGCGGATGGGTACCGCGTACGCCGCCCGCAGCGGCGCCACGGCGGGATGCGGATCGCCGTCCGCCTCCGCGAGCGGCGCGGCGATCGTCATCCCCCCGTTCATCCGCGCGATCTCCGCGGCGCTGAGAGCGATCTGCCGTGGATCCGCTCCGTGGAAGTCCCCGGCCCACCCCAGCGGGCGGAACCACTCCCCGTGCGCGTCCGCCATCAGCAGCGTGGCCGTCTCCAGCTCCAGCGACTCGCGCAGGCGGCGGGTAAGGTGCGCGGCGGCCGCCTCCAGCTCCGTGTATCCCGCCAGCTCGGGGATGATGGTGCGCTGCAGCTCGCCCAGCGCCACCCGCTCGGGAAAGAAGCGGCGGTCCACCGTGGCCGCGATCACCCGCGCCAGCGGCTGCCACAGCATGCCGCCCACCAGGAAGAGCGCCGCCGCGCCCCAGGTGGTCAGCGACAGCCCCAGCACGTCGCTGGCGATGCCGTCCAGCGCCACCGCGGCCAGGTAGCCGGACGCCGCCAGCACGCCGGTGGTGAGGCCGAACACCAGGCCGCGGCGCACCAGGATCCCCACCTGGAACAGCCGGTGCCCCAGGATGGCGACGGCGAAGCTCACCGGGACCAGCGCGATGACGACCGCCTCCACCACCTGCCCCACGGGGGAGGCGTTGATGCGCGGCGCGGCGATGGCCAGCGCGGTGTTGCACGCGTACGGCAGCAGGCCGGCGTAGACGATCAGCGCCTGGCGGCGCTCGGCGGGCGTTTCCGCGCGCTGGGCGGCGGAGCTCAGCAGCGCCACGCCGCCCCACGAGGAGAGCAGCAGGCTGAGCCAGTTGACGCCGGTGAACACGCGCAGCACGCCCGGCAGGGTGAAGCGCCAGGGGAGAAGCGCGTACTCCGTGTTCAGCAGCGCCACGTACATCATCGCCGCCACGCCCGCGGACGCGGCGTAGCAGGCGGGCACCAGGCGCGGGTGGCGCCGGGTAAGGGGGTGCGGGCGGGGGATGGAGGCGGCCATGTGGAAGGCGACCGCCGGCGTGACCAGGTAGACGCCGCAGTAGGCCAGCACCAGCAGGTCCGGCGCCCAGTGCGTCCCCACCCGCACGTTCGCCGCGCTGAACAGCAGGGTGAGCGAGACCGCCAGCCCCAGGAACATGAACAGCTCGCCGCGCCGGTCGCCCGGGCGCTGGTGCAGCACCAGCAGCGTGAGCGCCCCGTACAGCGCCACCGTCAGCGTGTAGACGGCCCAGA
>DASUVG010000276.1:0-13558 GCA_036379135.1 Longimicrobium sp. | reverse complement strand
TGCCCGTCCGCCGCGTGGGTGGGAACACGGCGCGCCGGCCCGGCGCGCGCGCAAAGGCGGCCATGGGGCCGCTCGGGGTGCTTTCCTGTGGATCGGTCTGGCGGCGGACACGCGGGACTGTGTCAGGAGGCTGGATCGCGTGGGGACCGCATGCCGGGAACGGGTGCCGGACCGGGGAAATCGGGTAAGGAATCCCGTGAATGTAAGCGCCGGATGGTTCCGGTCAAGCGTTCGATCCGCGGAGACGCACTTTGCGGCGCGTTCCGGCCCCCGCGGCGGGTCCTCTCCGGGCGCCGCACGTTGCGCGGCGCGGCGCGCGCCCGTAGGATTTTGACCCACCATGCACCCCGCGTAATTCCACGGAGCCGATGAGCGACCTGCTGGCCGTCCCCGAGTCCCGGGCCTTTCCCCTGCGCCGGCTGCTGCAGCCGCTGCTGGGGGCGCGCCACGTGTCCCTGCATACGCACGTACACGCCGACGGCGACGGCGCCGGCTCGCAGGCGGCGGTGGCCGCGTGGCTGGAGGGGCGTGGCGTGCGTGCTACCATCGTGAATCCCACTCCGTTCCCAGACTCGCTCCGCTTCGTGCTGCACCGGCAGGACGTGGTGGCCGACTTCGGCACGCCGGAGGGCGAGGCGGCGCTGGAGGACGTGGACCTGCACCTGGTGCTGGACACCAGCGAGCCCGAGCGGCTGGCGGGGCTGGCCACCTTTCTGGCCCCGGAGCGCACGCTGGTGGTGGACCACCATCCGCCGGGGCGCGAGGTGGTGGGCGACGTGGCGGTGCAGGATCCCAGCGCCGCGGCCACGGGCGAGATGGTGTACGACCTCATCACCCTGGCCGGCGACGCGGTGCCGCACGCCTCCGCGCTGGGGGCGTACGTGGCGCTGGTGAGCGACACCGGCTCCTTTCGCTACGGCAACACCACGCCGCGCGTCCTGGCCGTGGCGGCGGAGCTCATGCGGCTGGGGATCGATCCGGAGGTGGTTTACCGCCGCCTGTTCGCCACGGCGCCGCGGCGGCGGCTGGAGCTGCTGCGCGAGGCGCTGGAGAGCCTGGAGTCGGACGCCGACGGCCGCATCAGCTGGATGGTGGTGCCCCACCGCGTCACCGCGCGGCTGGGCGCCACGGGCGAGGACTTCGACGGGCTGATCGAGCACGTGCGCTCGGTGGAGGGCACCGAGGTGGCGCTGCTCTTCCGCGAGACCAGGCCGGGCGAGACCAAGGTTTCGTTTCGCTCCAACGGCGCGGCGGACGTGAACCGGGTGGCGCGCGAGTTCGGCGGCGGCGGGCACGTAAAGGCCGCCGGCGCCAACGTCATGGAGCCGGCCGAGCAGCTCGTCGACCGCGTGGTCGAAGCCGTCCGGCGCGCGCTCAAGGGCTGAGAAAAGAGAACCTCACGCGCAGGAAAAACGCGAGAGGACGCGGATGAAGCGATCATCCACGTCCTCTTTCGTTTTCTCCCGATTTCCTGCTTCAGCAGGCGCTTACTGCGGTTGGGGTACAGAGGAACAGAGAAAAGCCAGAGGAACAGAGGAACCCGTCCGGCGGTTTCCTCTGTTCCTCTGGTCGTTCTCCGTCCCTCCGTACCTCCCCCGCAGTTCCGGTCCGTCAGTCGAACTCGGGATGCGGGTGGCGCTTGGCGTACCGGTACGCCGTGACGGCCGCGATCACGTGGGCCAGCCAGCCGAACAGGCCGCCCGTCCCCAGCCACAGGCCGGGGGTAAAGATGAACCAGAAGATGGCGCGCACCCACCGGCCGTTGTACAGCTGCCCCAGCCCGGGGATGAGGAAGCTGAGCACCGCCGCCGTACCAGGATTTCTCATCTCGAGCCCTCGTGTGCTGAAGCATTGATTCGCGGAAGCCTCCTCCCGCCCCGGGGCCTCCGTACGGGCGGACGTGCGGCAGAGTTTCGCCCGCGGCGCGGATGCCGACCATCCCGTCCTGCACAATTATGGTGAAGAGACATCTGGCGCGCTCACCACAATCGTGCAAGGCGCGAGGTCGGGTGGCGGTGCCGTGGAATGCAAGTGCATGGGGGAGATGGACTTGACTCTCATTCAAGGATGGACGCGGTGCTTGCAAGGGGGGAATGGCAAGCGATTCGTCATTCATCCTGCGGAGGTCGCCATGCGACGCTTGTTCATCCTTCTCGCCCTTGCCGGCCTGGCCGCCTGCGACGCGGCCGACACCCCGGTGGCCCCGTCCGCCGGCGCACCGGCGTTCCTGCTGGGCTCGGCCGTGGAGGGCACCATTCCCGGCAGCTACGTGGTGCAGCTGAGCTGGGCCGCCGACGCCGGCGCGCTGGCCGCGGAGTACGGCCTGAAGCCGAAGTACGTGTACGAGCACCTGATGAACGGTTTCGCGGGGGCCATCCCCGACCTGACGGCGCACGCGCTCTCGCTGGACCCGCGCGTGGTGCGCATCAGCGTGCAGCGGCAGTACCGGGCGCTGGGCACCACGCAGGCGGGCGCCACCTGGGGGCTGGACCGCATCGACCAGCGCGCGCGGCCGGTGGACGGCAGCTACACGTACGACTTCAACGGCGCGGGGGTGACGGCGTACGTCATCGACACCGGCATCCGCTTCGACCACGTGGAGTTCGAGGGGCGCGCCACCCCCGGCTTCGACGCCTTTGCCGCGGATCCCACCGACCCGCTGCTGATCGGCGACATGAACAACGACTGCCAGGGACACGGCACGCACGTAAGCGGCACCATCGGCGGCAAGACGTACGGGGTGGCCAAGCAGGTCAGGCTGGTGGCCGTGCGCGTCCTGAACTGCGCCGGCTACGGCAGCGACGCCGACGTGATCGCGGGGATGGACTGGGTGGCCGCCAACGCCACGCTCCCCGCCGTGGTCAACATGTCGCTGGGCGACGTGATCCCCACGAAGACGCTGGGCACCAGCACGCCGGTGGACGACGCCGTGCGCGGGATGATCGCCTCCGGCATCACCGTGGTGGTGGCCGCGGGGAACGGCTGGGGGAACGGGACGATCGGCGCCGACGCCTGCATGTTCCCCATCGCCAACGTGGCGGAGGCGATCACCGTGGCCGCCAGCGACGCCGCCGACAAGCGGACCATGTGGACCAACTACGGCGCCTGCATCGACATCTTTGCGCCGGGCGACGACATCACCTCCAGCTACAACACCAGCTCCACGGCCACCTCGGTGCTGGGCGGCACGTCGATGGCCAGCCCGCACGTGGCCGGCGCCGCCGCGCTGGTGCTGCAGCAGGCGCCCGGCGCCACGCCGCAGCAGGTGCGCGACCTGCTGGTGACCGGCGCCACGCAGAACGTCGTCCTGCCCAGCACGTACAACAGCGGGCACACCATGAACAGCCACCTGCTGTACAGCCGCATCGTGGTGCCCGGCACCACGCCCACGGAGCCGGTCAAGACGAAGCCGTGCACGCCCAAGCGGCGGCGCAACGGGGAGTGCTGAGGGCGGGAAGAAGGCACGAAGGTACGGGAGGATGAAGAGGGGCGGGCGCCGCGGCGTCCGCCCCTCTCGCCATCTAGACATTTTCATGGACGTATTTAGTCGCGAAAGGTAGCTTGATTCGACCTGGGCGTGTTCAGCGTCCGGAACCACACATGGGCTCCAGGGTCCACGGTCCTCCTGCCGGGATCCTGACACGTCATGTGTCACCGGTGCATCGGTGAAGGTGCGCCACAACCTGGACGAGGAGCACGAGATGCGAAAGCTCATACTCGACGTGAACGCGCTGGTCGTGGAGACGTTCCATCCGCTCGCGGCCGCGCCGGGGGCCGGCACCGTGCTCGGCGCGGCCGGCGGCGTGTATCCCAACGACAGCGGCGGCAGCGACTGCCCCAACTGCTGGTCGGCCGATCCGTGCACCAACATCCCCATCGAGACGTGCTCCTGCGGATGCGAGCCCGACCCCATCGAGCCCACGACGCGTCCGGTGCCCGTGGAGCCCACCGGCTGCGCCGCCACCTCCGTCTGCACGTGCACGCCCGTCGAGACCTGCTCCTGCGCGCCGGGCTACTTCTGATCGGCGGTTCCGGATGACGAAAGGGCGGGCTCCCCACCGGGAAGCCCGCCCTTCGCGCATCATCACCTCGTCACCCGTTCACCCCGTCACCCGTTCACCCGTTCACCCCGTCACCCGTTCACCCTCACGCATCCCCCTCGAGATACGTATACCCCGCCAGCCCCGCGATGTAGTCCGCGATGAACGCGTTCGCCTCCGGCCGGGTGATGCGGGTGCCGGCGTTGGCGATCTTGCGGCGGAAGGTGCTGATCAGGTCCTGCGTGTTGAACTGCACGTAGTTCAGCACCTCGGTGATGGTGTCGCCGTGCACCAGGTCGCCGATCTCGTACCCCGTCTCGGTGAGCTTTACGTGCACGGCGTTGGTGTCGCCGAACAGGTTGTGCAGGTCGCCCAGGATCTCCTGGTACGCGCCGGTCAGAAAGATTCCCAGCACGTACGGCTCCTCCCGCCGGAACGAGTGCAGCTCCAGGCTGGGCTTGGCCTTTCTCCATCCCACGAAGTGGTCGATCTTGCCGTCGCTGTCGCAGGTCACGTCCTGCAGCGTGCCGCGGCGCGTGGGCTCTTCGTCCAGCCGGTGCACGGGCATGATGGGGAACAGCTGGTCGATGGCCCAGCTGTCCGGCAGCGACTGAAAGAGCGAGAAGTTGCAGAAGTACCGGTCGATCAGGATGGCCTCCAGCTCGGGGAGTATGTCCTCGTACTCCTCCGGATCCTTGGCCGCCAGCTGGGCCACGCGGTTCATGATGGCCAGCCAGTACCGCTCGCCGTTGGCCCGCTCGCGCAGGCTGAGCGTGCCGGAGTTGAAGTGCACCACCAGCTGCTCCTTGAGGAACGCCGCGTCGTGGTACACCTCGTGTACGCGCCGCGCGTCCAGCTCGCGGTACACGCCGGCCAGCTCCTGGATGAGCGCGTGGTCGTCCTCGCCCACCGGCTCCGGCTTCTCGGGGCTCTGCGTCTCCAGGTCGATGACGTTGATCAGCAGCAGCGCGTGGTGCGCGGTAAGGGCCCGGCCGCTCTCGGAGATGATGTGCGGCATGGACACCTCGCTCTCGCGGCACGCCTCGGCCAGCGCGTAGACGATGTCGTTGGCGTACTCCTGCATGGAGTAGTTCACGCTCGCGCTGCTGGTGGAGCGGGAGCCGTCGTAGTCCACGCCCAGCCCGCCGCCCACGTCCACGTACTGCACGTCCACCCCCAGCTGGCGCAGCTCCACGTAGTACCGCGCCACCTCCGTCATCGCCAGCTTGATGTTGCGGATGTCGGGGATCTGCGAGCCCAGGTGAAAGTGGATGAGCTTGAGCACGTCCATCTGCCCCGCCTGGTCCAGCACGTCCAGCACCTTGACCAGCTGGGCGCTGTTCAGCCCGAACTTGCTCTTTTCCCCCGCCGTCTCGCTCCAGCGCCCCGCGCCCGTCGCGGAGAGCTTGATGCGCACGCCGGCGGTGGGCGTCACGCCCATCTCGGCCGCCACGCGCAGCAGCACCTCCACCTCGCTCAGCTTCTCGATGACGATGAGCACCTGGTGGCCCAGCTTCTGGCCCATCAGGGCCAGCCGCATGAACTCCTCGTCCTTGTAGCCGTTGCAGATGATCAGGTGGTCCGTGCGCTCGTTGAGCGCCAGCACCGCCTGCAGCTCCGGCTTGCTCCCCACCTCCAGCCCCACTCCGTGCAACTCGCCGTACTGGACGATCTCCTCCACCACGTGCCGCTGCTGGTTGACCTTGATGGGGTACACCGTGGTGTAGCCGCCTTCGTAGCCGAACTCCTTGATGGCGGTGGCAAAGCGGTCGCCCAGCGTTTCGATGCGGGTGCGCAGGATGTCGCTGAAGCGCAGCAGAAGGGGAAGCCCCACCCCCTGCGCCTCCATGTCCGTCGCCAGCTCGAAAAGGTCCAGCGCCGGCCCGTCCGTCTTGGACGGGCTCACGGTCACGTGGCCCTTTTCGTTGATGTCGAAGTAGCCGATTCCCCAGCCCTCGATGTTGTACAGCTCGCGGGAATCGTCGATGCTCCACTTCTTAGGCAGCTCTGCCTCCGTTCGGCTGAATCGCCAGGGTCGGTTGATTTGCGAAGGGGAACGAATCTGGACCCTTTGGCCCGCGCGCGAAAGGGCCGGGGGCCGCGACTTGTTCGGTGGGGCGTCCCCCGGCTACTTTCCGGGCCGAGCCGGCGGATCTCCAGACCTCCCAACGACCGACGCACCGCATGTACCGCGCGCCCGATTTTTCGCACCCCCGCTTCGCAAACGCCCCCGCGGCCCGCTTTCAGGCGGCGCCGGCCGACGGGGTGCTTCCGGAGGGATTCTTCTCCACCACCAACCTCCCCACCTACGTCCGGCTGGAGAGCGGCGAGTGGAAGCTGCCCCGCGACCCGCGGATGGACAGCGCGCTGGTGCTGGACGCCGACGGCGCGCCCCGCGTGCTGGAAGCGCGCTACGTGCGCGGCGGCCAGCCCGTGGCCATGGGGCTGGCGGAGGACGGCAGCGAGGGGATCTACGTCCACGCCAGCGGGCTGATGGGCGCCGAGGGCGACGTGGGCCCCGAGGGCGAGTTCAAGTTCATGTCGTCCGAGGTCAGCCGCGAAAAGCCGACGGACTACGGCGAGATGGCGCGCATCCTGGTGGACGAGCGCGAGCGCGGCGGACACTTCATCTGGGTGGTGGGCCCCGCCGTCCTTCACTCCCGCGGCCGCGACACGCTGACGTGGTTCATCCGCGAGGGGTACGTGGGGGCGCTGTTCGGCGGCAACGCGGTGGCGGTGCACGACATCGAGAGCGCGACGATGGGCACCACGCTGGGGATGAACAACCGCGGCATTCCCATGGAGGGCGGCCACGCCTTTCACATGCGCGCCATCAACCGCGTCCGCGCCGCGGGATCGATCCCGGCGGCGGTGGAGCAGGGGATCATCACCGAGGGGGTGATGCACGCGGCGGTGACGTCCGGCGTGCCGTACGTGCTCGCCGGCTCCATCCGCGACGACGGCCCGCTCCCCGACACCATCACCGACGCCATCACCTGCCAGGAGGTGATGAAGGAGCACACCCGCCGCTGCACGGGCGTCATCATGATCGCCACGGCGCTGCACTCCATCGCCACCGGCAACATGCTCCCCTCCTATGTGTGGACGGAGGAGACGGGCGAGGTGCGGCCGCTGACGACGATCTGCGTGGACTCGTCCGAGTTCGTGGTGAGCAAGCTCAAGGACCGCGGCACGCACCAGGCGTTCGGCGTGATCACCAACGCGCAGGACTTTCTGCACGTCCTTCGCTTCTACGTGGAGCAGGAGGCGGCGGAGCGCGCGCGGGCCCCGCAGACCGCCGGGGCCGCCTGAGCCAGGGCGCGGAGGTCCAGCCGGGGCGGGTGAACCCCGCGCTGGCGGCGGCGCTGGCGGCCGCGGCGGAGCGCATTCCGCCGGAGCGGGTGGATGCCGTCTGGCTTTTTCCTGCGCGGCAGCTGGGGGCGCGGGAGAGCGGGCTGGCCGTCCTTTCCGTCTTCGCGGAGGGGGACGAGGCACGGCGCACGCGGACGATCCACACGCTGCACTACCTGGTGGAGCCCCCCGGGCCGAAAGCGCGGCCCGTGCGCACGGACGAGCTGGAAGAGCAGGGGACGGTGCCGCTGGACCGCGTGGACCGGATCATCGAGGGCGTGCTGCGCCGGCTGGACGTGCCGGAGACGCCGGACGTGCGCGAGACGGGGGGAGACGCGGGGGCGTGGGCGGAGCTGCTGGCGGAGCTTTCGGGCGTCCCGCTGGACCCCGCCACTCCCCCGGCGCCGGCGGACGGGGGCGGCGCGGCGGGATGAGCCTGCGGATCCGCGTGGCCGACGAGGGCGACATCGACGCCATGCACCGCATCCGCCTCGCCGTCCGCGAGAACCGGCTGACGGATCCATCGATGATCCAGGCGGACGACTATCGGCGGATGCTCGGGGAGGACGGGCGCGGCTGGGTGGCGGAGTCGGAGGGCGGGATCGTCGGGTTCGCCATCGGGGACCTGGTGCGGCAGAACGTGTGGGCGCTGTTCGTCCATCCGGACCGCGAGGGCCGCGGCGCCGGGCGGATGCTGCACGACGCGATGATGGACTGGTTCGCCGCGCGGGGCGTGGAGCGGGTGTGGCTGAGCACCGATCCCGGCACCCGGGCGGAGGCGTTCTACCGGGCCGCCGGATGGGAGGAGGCGGGGGAGCAGCGCGGCGAGGCGCGGTACGAGATGCCGCGGGAGAAATGGCTCGCGCGACCGATTTCCGCCGGAATGACGCGGAATCGGGGTGAGGTGCTTGACCCGGGCAATCGAGAATCATTATCGTTAGTGACGGATTCCTCTCCCGCGGATCCCGACGACCAGAGGACCTGAATGGCCGCCACCGAAACCGTCGCCAGCTCTCCCTACCTGCACCTGTTCCGGCGCTACCTGCGCCAGCACGGGCTGCCGGTCACGCTGCAGCGCGAGGTCGTTGCCGACGTGGTGTTCAGCTCCAGCCAGCACCTGTCGGTGGAGGAGATCGAGGCCGAGCTCAAGAAGCGCGGCGAGCGCATCGGCAAGGCCACCATCTACCGCACCATGGAGATCCTGGTGCGCAGCGGGCTGGTGGAGGACCACGACTTCGGCGACGGGTTCAAGCGCTACGAGCACCTGTTCGGGCACCAGCGCGGCCACCAGCACCTGGTGTGCACCAACTGCCGCAGCGTGGTGGAGTTCCGCCGCCCGGAGATCCAGCGCATCCAGGACGAGGTGGCGCGCGCCCATGGCTTTCTCCCCGCGCGGCACAAGCTGGAGGTGTACGGCCTGTGCCCCGACTGCCGCGCCGCCGGCGTGCAGCTGAAGTACGAAGGCGTTGCCTGCCCGGCGCTGACGTTCTGACGGCAGTACGAGAGTACGAAAGTACGAAAGTACGAAAGTACGAAAGTACGAAAGTACGAAAGTACGAGAACCGCCCCGCGAGATCGTCTCGCGGGGCGGTTTTGTCGTGCTGGTGCGCGGATCAGCAGCTGCCGGTGCTCAGCACGGTGACGCCCAGGTCGTCGTACCCCGTGTCGCTCAGCGCGTCCTCCACGTCTACCCGGATGGCCTTGTTGCCGATGGTGGTCCAGTTGTAGGTCGCCGTCTGGTCGCTCCAGCCGTCGATGAGCCCGACGCCGATCCACGAATAGTTGTACGGCGGCGTTCCGCCGCTCACGTACGCGGTGTACTGGCAATTGGTGTTCCGCGCCGCCGTGGTGGATCCCACGATCGTCACCGTCAGGGTCTTCTTCGCCGCGTCTTCCTTCTCCGCCGGCGCCGCGCTCGCCACCGATTGCGCGCCAAACGCCGCCAGTCCGCCGATCACCGCCAGTGTGGCTGCCTTCTTCAGCATGGACATCGTCGATCTCCCGCGTGAGATGGTGGAATGCGCATCGGGTGTATGTAACGGCGCATTCGGTGTGTTTCTATCATAATAGCGTATCTTTCAGGACGCAATATGAAGATTTGCGACAACGGCCTTCGCGGAACGAGCGGACATTCGCGCCGAGCGCCCAGGGGGTGAAGCCCCGTCGGGCGAGCTCCGCGAGCCCAGGGCGGGGCTTGTGGCATTTCCAGCCGCGGGCTTCAGCCCGTGGGCACAGCAGGGCCGTCCGGAGCGCGCCTCGCCCGTTCACCCGTTCACCCGTTCACCCGTTCACCCACCCGCCCCTTTCCCCGCGCCCTCCCGCGCGCGAGATTGCCCGCCCGCGCGCCAGAGCCGGCGCGGACGAAACCGAAAACGCAGAAGAACGATGTCCGTCGAGATTCCCGAGTCGCTCCAGGGGCTGTCCTGGGAGCTTCCGCGCAACTTCCTGGGGCTGGAGGGCGACGCGGCCACCTGGCAGAACGCCGGCGTGGTCATCCTGCCCATCCCCTACGAGAGCACCGTCAGCTACCAGGGCGGCACCAAGCTGGGGCCCGACGCCATCATCCAGGCGTCGCGCTTCATCGAGCTGTACGACCAGGAGCTGGACGACGAGCCCGGGCCACGCATCGGCGTGTGCACGCTGCCGGCGCTGCACCTGACCTCCGCGGGTCCGGAGGCCGCCGTCACCGAGCTGCGCGAGTCGATGGCCGCCATCCTGGCCGAGGCGGGCGACCGGCTGGTGATCGGTCTGGGGGGCGAGCACAGCATCACCAGCGCGCCGGTGCTGGCCCACGCCGACCGCCTGGGCGAGGGGCGCCGGCTGAGCATCCTGCAGTTCGACGCGCACGGCGACCTGCGGCCGGAGTACGAGGGATCCAGGTACTCGCACGCGGCGGTGATGGCGCAGTGCATCGACCGGGCTGACCTGGTGCAGGTGGGGATCCGCGCCATCACCAGCGAGGAGCGCGCGCTCATCCGCGCCCGCGAGGGGAACATCACCACCATCTTCGCCGAGGAGATGTGGGACAACGAGGCGTGGATCACCCGCGCCTTCGACGCACTGGGCGACGACGTCTTCATCACCTTCGACGTGGACTACTTCGACCCCTCGCTCATGCCCGCCACCGGCACGCCGGAGCCGGGCGGCCCCGCGTGGTATCCCACCCTCAAGCTCCTGCGACGCGTCTTCGAGGAGAAGAACGTCGTGGGCGCCGACGTGGTGGAGCTGGCGCCGATCGGCGGCAACGCGGCGCCGGACTTCGTGGTCGCCAAGCTGGTGCACAAGATGATCGGCTACCACAGCCTCTCCAGGCGCCGCAGCTGATCCGCGCCGGATAGAGTCCGCGCTCTACCGCGTCGAGAGACACGGCCGGTGGAGCGCGGGCTTTTTGATGTCCATCCACGGACGCTGACCCGCCTCCTCCGCCCTCTCACCGCTGAGCGATCCCGGTTCCCAAAGGAGCGTCGTCGGCGTCCGGCGACGCGTGGAAGTGGATGATGGAGACGCGCACCGTTGCGCAGCGCTTGTATTCCGCCAGCTCCGGTACGCTGATTTGGGGAAAATTCTCGTGTCGCTCGCCTTGCTCCCGGAGCAGAGGACACGCGGCCGGGCCGGCGTGAACGGATGGCGCGGCTCTCGCGTTCGCGGGAGGCACTGGATGGATCAGCCCACGAAACGCAGAGGAGAGCGGATGCCGCGCGAAGTGACGGACGGAGAGGGGACCACGTGGAGTTGCGTGGAGGCGTACGCGGGGCTGGCTGAAGAAGGAACCAGCGAGGCGGCGCGGGTGGAGGGGACGGACCGCTACCGCGTGGTGTGCACGCCCAGCGGCGGCGCGCAGACGGTGGAGCTGGAGCTGCCCGCCGGCTGGACGGAGTCGATGCCGGACGAAGCGCTGGTGCGGGAGATCGAGTCTGCCGCGTCGTGAGAGAACCGGGAGCGGCCGGTCGCCTGGTTCGCTACGGCCGCTCCGCTGGGTGCCTGTTCAGCAGTTGCAGGTACAGGTGGGCTCGACGCAGCAGGCCGAGCACGGCCTGGGAAGCGTGCAGCTCACCATGGCACCCGCCGCCGCTGGCATGGGCTCGGTTTCGAACGACTCCACTCGCAGGTCGTTCAGGTTGATCCGCGTGCGCTTCATCTGACACCTCCGGGTGCCGGTCCAGGCGATGCCACCTTGTGCGGCATTCGCGGCGGTGGCAGGGTGCATGAAACAGGCCGTTAGGAGCGCGCGCGTGCGCGCCTTTCCTTCAACAGACCTGCTCTCGGGCAAACGTTCGGTTGTGCGGGTACGGACCGTGGAAGCGGCTCGCACCCATGCGATCGACGCGCCTTGGAACGATGGACTGGATACGGGAGATCGGGTCCGCGGCGGGGCAGGGAAGAGGGGCCGCGGAGGGGAGATGGAAGAAAGTTGCGCGAATCCGTTGACGCGCGGCGCCCGAGTGCCTAGTTTATAGGGCTGCTATGCCGTGGAATTCGCGGATGCAACGGGTTCGCCGGACCTGGACGCGAACGCCAGGTCTTTTTTCTTCATCCTGGAAGGGATCGTCGTGGTAGAGATTCAGCTCGCGGAGACCGACCGCCTGGACTGGGCCCTCAAGCAGTTCCGCCGCCGCATGATCCGCTCGGGCCTGTTCAAGGACATGCGCCGCAAGCGGTTCTACGAAAAGCCCAGCGAAGCTCGCAAGGCCAAGGAAAAGGCCGCCGAGCGCCGCCGGCACAAGGACCGCAAGCGCGCAGCGCGCCGCTACAACTTCTAAGCGGTCCGCTTTTCTCCCGACGTCTGAAGCGCAAGCGAGGCCCGGCCGGTTTGGCCCGGGCCTCGCTCTGCTGCGCCTACCAGCGATCGCCGCGGTCGCGGTCGCGATCCCGGCCGCCGCCACCGCCGCGGCCACCCCCGCCGCCGCCGTAGCCGCCGCCACCACCGCCGTACCCGCCACCACCACCACCGCCGCCGTAGCCGCCCCCGCCGCCGCCTCGGCCGCCACCCCCGCCGCCGTAGCCACCGCCGCCACGGCCACCGCCGCCGCCGCCGTACCCGCCGCGGCCACCGCCGCCCGCGTCACCGCCGCCGGCCGGTGCGTCCAGGCGCACGACGCTCTCCGCGGCGGGGCCCTTCTGCCCCTGCACCACGTCGAACTCCACGCGCTCGCCGTCTACCAGCGTCTTGAACCCGCCCCCCTGGATGGCGCTGTGGTGGACAAAGACGTCGCCTTCGCCGTTTTCACGGGCGATGAAGCCGAAGCCCTTTTCCGGATTGAACCACTTCACCGTTCCCGTCTCTCTGGCCATTTCTCGCCCGTACGCAAGAGGTGTTGAACTGTACATCCGCCCGCCAACAAGCTACGCGCGCGCAGACCGCGTGCCAAGAGCAAGCGCGTAATGCGCCAGCAAGGGCTGGACCATGCACGCCTGTGGCGTTAAATTAAAGGCTTACTGCAAGAGCGGGCACCTCCCCCAGAGGCGCCCGTCTTTTTCGTTTCGCCGAACACCGGCCCGGACGGGGGCCCAGGCCCCGCGAGAATAGAGCCAGATGTCCATTCGCAACATCGCCATCATCGCCCACGTGGACCACGGAAAGACCACGATGGTGGACCACATGCTCCGCCAGGCCGGCACCTTCCGTGACAACCAGCACGTGGCGGAGCGGGTGATGGACAGCAACCCGCTGGAGCGGGAGCGCGGGATCACCATCCTTGCCAAGAACCTCTCCGTCCGCTGGCACGACACCAAGATCAACATCGTCGACACGCCGGGGCACAGCGACTTTGGCGGCGAGGTGGAGCGCATCCTCCGCATGGTGGACGGGGTGATCCTGCTCGTCGACGCGGCCGAAGGCCCCATGCCGCAGACCCGCTTCGTCACCCGCAAGGCGATGGAGCTGGGGCTGCAGCCGATCGTGGTGATCAACAAGATCGACCGCGGCGACGCGGACCCGGCGCGCGTGCACGACGAGGTGCTGGAGCTGTTCATGAGCCTGGAGGCCGACGACCACCAGCTCGACTGCCCCTTCCTCTACGCCATCGGGCGCGAGGGCGTGGCGGTGCACCACATGAAGGACAAGCGGAAGGACCTGACGCCGCTCTTCGACCAGATCCTGGAGACCATCCCGCCCCCGGACACCAACCGGGAGGGCCCCTTCCAGATGCTCGTCTCCACCATCGACT
>DASUVG010000275.1:0-18202 GCA_036379135.1 Longimicrobium sp. | reverse complement strand
ACCTCCTGCCGCAGGCGCAGCGGAGCCGGCCTCCACGAACACCCGATGCGCGATCTGGCGAAGCCTGGGCCCGCGAGAAGGCCGGGGGCGTTCCCGCAGAAGTTCGCGCGAGGGGGACGGTTCGCGGGATCGCGCATCGGGATGAAGCCGGAATGGTGGGCTGCGGGCGCTGCGGCGGGAAAGGTGTTCCAGAGAAAAATGGGGTGCGGGGCGCTGCGGCGGGAAAGGTGTTCCAGAAAAAAATGCGGATGGCTCCCTGCCGGGCGTCCATCTGCCTGCAGTTCCCGACGTCCTCAGGGAAGCCCGGTGTGCCCCGCCCCTGCCGACGCGCAGGACACCGTGGTCGCGCATGGTGAACCCGCCACCGCTCCCCGCCGGGCGTGGCGTGCAACCAGATCCGCGATGAACCAAATTTTTGCCGTCGTACTGGGGGATCAGCCGCCGGCAACCGCGGCGTCCGGGAGCGTGGCCCCCGGGACGGCCGATGCCACCACCCGCTCCAGCGGCACGTCGCAGCCGCGGCAGGTCTCCGCGCCGGAGTGGTAGACGCCGGCGCAGCGCGGGCACCACGCATCGCCCGGCGCCGCGTCCGCGGGAGGCTCGGCGACGATGCGCTCGGCCTCGGCGCGCGGAACGAGGGGGCGATCCGCATCACGCTTCAGCTGATCGTACGCGAGGGGGCGGACCCAGGCGGCGAAGGCGTCGGGGGGGAGCAGCGCGCGGGCGGCGTCGATCGGCGCGACGCCGGCCAGCGCGCGCTCCAGCACGATCTCCGGCGCGCGCGGGGAGGTGAAGGGCGAGACGATGCGCAGCGCATCCCACGCCGCCGTCTTCCATCGTATCCCCAGCCGCGCCAGCGCCAGCATCGCCAGGAGCGCCGTGAGCAGCGAGGTGCCGAACGCGGCGGCGACGGCCAGGATCAGCCCGCGCGTCGCCATGGTGGCGGACAGCAGCGGCACGCCCACCAGCAGGGCGGCGAGCGCGAGCAGGCTGGGGATGCGCAGCAGGGTGATCCACAGGCGGATCGACCCGCGCCCCGGCATCGCGCGCGCCTCGCCGTCCGCCGGCTGCAGCAGGGCGTGCAGCGCGAAGGGGGAGAACGCGGAGGTCAGGCGCCAGCCGGAGGAGCCGTACGGCCCGGCGGCCACGTGCCAGGGGTAGCCCGGCACGCGGCGCAGCAGAACGCCGCCGGCGGGAACGCGGCGAAGGCCTTCGGCCAGCGCGATCCCGCCCAGCAGCCAGAACGTGGTCCAGTCGAAGTGCCAGCTGGGGGGCACCTTACTCCGCGCCCTGTCCGTTCTTGGGCTTGCGGCTGAACAGCGACTTGAGCCAGGCGCCGATGGCCACGATGCCGATCACGATGAACTTGCCCAGCTTGGCCAGGATCCCCGACTTGGCCGCGACCGCCACCGCGCCGCCCGCCACCAGCGCCGTAAGCCCGTACTCCGCCACCTTGTCGCCCGGCTTCCACTCGGAGTACCGGCGGCCCTCCACGAAGGCGTGCGTGCCGATGATCCTGTCGAACTCCGGCACCGTGCTGGCCAGGCGTTCCGGGGCCACCACCAGGTCCGCGTGCATCACCCCGCCGCGCCCCAGCAGGCGCACCGAGTGGTTCACCACCCCGTGCCCCTCGGAGGTGGCGGAGAGCGCCCACGTAAGGTTGTTGGTCTTCAGGTCGTAGTACGGCGCCTTGGCCCAGCCGGTGATGGTCAGCGTGGCCCACCCCTGCTTTTCGCGCTCGCGGTTGCCGATCTCGTTCCCCTCGCGCATGGAGGCCAGGATGGCGTCGGCGTCCAGCTCCGCGGCGTCGTCGTCCTTCACGTAGCCGCTCTCGTCGAAGCTGAAGACCACGAACCACTCGTCGCCGTCCGCCTCCGACAGGTCGCACAGCAGCACGCCCAGCTCGTTGCCGCTGGGCGGGTTCTCCGTGGCGATCATGAACTGCCGCGCGCCGGCCGCGTTCGTAAAGCCGCACCCCTTGGGCACCGACAGGCGCGACTCGCTCCCGATCTGGGCGGTGGTCGGCCCGTCCTGCCACTGGATGGACGCGAACGGGTCCACCTCCGGCTCCCCCGGTGCGGCGGGCTGGGCAAGGAGCGAGGCGGGAAGCAGCAACGCGGCGGCGGCGGATGACAGGCGCAGCATGGTGGATCTCCGGGATGACGGTGAGGATGGAGTACGCGGAAGATCGCACGGCGCGGCCATCCGCCGGGTGGCGAAGGCGCTTGCTGGGAGTTTGCCGCGTGGGTGATGGATGATGCGGACGAACGGCCTGCGAGGCTCCGGAGGGGGATCCGGATGGCGGGGGCGCTGCGTCGGCGACAAAAGTATTCACCAACGGGCCGCGGAGCAAGCAGTTCGCTCGCCCCGTGGATCGCGCCGCCACGCACGGCGCCTTTGCGGCCAGCCGGAGCACGACTGGCAGACAACTTGCCCGCGGTGGCGGCCATGGCTACGAGAAAGACGCTCCCGTACTGGCTGGCCGGCGGCACGGAGAGGTGCGACCTGTGCGAGCATCCCCACGCGCTGCAGTCCCAGCGCCGCTGTGCCGCGTGCGACCGCGCCAGCTGCGAGCACTGCGTGACCGTGGACCGCGAGACGGGCGAGGTCCTCTGCCACGACTGCGCCGCCGAGGCCGGAAAGGAAGGCGGCTGATGGGGGCGCGGGCGATCTGGAAGGCGAACATCCGCTTCGGCGCGGTGGACGTGCCGGTCAAGATGTACTCGGCCGTGCAGGACCGCGCCGTGCACTTCCGCCTGCTGGATTCCAGACGGCACGAGCCGGTCAGGCAGCACATGGTGGATCCCGACACCGGCAAGGTGGTGGCGCCGGACGAGATCCGCCGCGCCATCCAGACGGACGAGGGCGACCTGGTGATCCTTGACGAGGAGGAGCTGGAGGAGCTGAATCCGAAACCGTCGCGAGAGATCGAGATCACCCGCTTCGTCCCGCCCGAGAAGATCAGCCACCAGTGGTACGACCGCCCGTACTTCCTGGGCCCGGATGACGACGACAAGGGCTACTTCGCCCTGGCGGCGGCGCTGCGCAAGCGGGGGGTGGAGGGCGTGGCGCGCTGGACCATGCGCAGCAAGGAGTACGTGGGCGCGCTGCGGGCCGAGGGCGACTACCTGATGCTGATCACCCTGCGCCGCGCCGGCGAGGTGATCCCGGCCTCGGCGCTCCCCGCCCCCACCGGCCGCGAGCTGGACCCGCGCGAGATCGCCATGGCCAAGCAGCTGGTCTCGGCGATGGAGGACCCGTTCGACATCGCGGCGTACCACGACGAGTACCGCGAGCGCGTGGCCGAGCTGATGGAGGCGAAGGCCGCCGGCAAGGTGGTGAAGTTCCCCCGGGCGCGGGTGCGCAAGACGGAGGTGGACCTGGCGGACGTGCTGCAGGCCAGCCTGGCCGCGGCCGGAGGAAAGGAGAGAAAGCGTGCCTGAGTGGGACGAGGACGCCGGCGAGCAGGAGGCCGTAACCCGCTCCTTCTGGTCCGGCACCATCACCTTCGGGCTGGTGAGCATCCCCGTGGCCCTGTACGCGGCCAACCGGTCGCAGCGCGTCTCGCTGCGGATGGTCTCGCCCGAGGGAACGCCGCTGGCCCGGCGCTACTTCACCACGAAGGACGACCGCGAGCTGGACGCGGACGAAATCGTGCGCGGCTACGAGATCGAGAAGGACCGCTTCGTCCTGGTGGACGACGACGAGCTGGAGCGGCTGGCCCCGGAGCGCACGCGCGACATCGACCTGCGGCAGTTCGTGGACGCGTCGGAGATCGACCCCATGTACTTCGAGCGGGCCTACTACCTTACGCCCGCCGGGCAGTCCACCAAGGCGTACCGGCTGCTGGCGCGGGTGATGGAGGAGACCGGCCGCGCCGGCATCGCCACCTTCGTGATGCGGACGAAGGAGTACCTGGTCGCCATCCTGGCCGAGAACGGCATCCTGCGCGCCGAGACGCTGCGCTTTGCCGACGAGCTGCGCACCCCCGGGGACATCGGCCTGCCGGAGCCCGCGGAGCCGCCCGCGGCCGAGGTAAAGCGCATCGACCGGGAGATCGGCAGGCGGGTGGAGACGCGGCTGGACACGAAGGAGCTGGCCGACCCCACCGTGGAGCGCGTGCAGAAGCTGGTGCGCGGAAAGGTGCGCGCGGGCAAGGACGTGGTGCACGTGGATGAGCCGCAGGAGCGGCCGTCCGACATCATCGACCTGATGGAGATCCTCAAGCGCCGCCTGCAGGGCCAGACGGAGGAAGAGGACGCCCCCCGCGAGTCGCGCCCCGCGGCCGCGCGAAAGACGGCCGCCAAGCCGGCCCGGAAATCGGCGGGCAGGACGTCGAGCGCGAAGAAGAGCACGTCGTCGGCGAAGAAGCCGGCCCGCGCGTCGGGGAGCGCGCGCAGGGACGCGGACCTGCGCGAGGCGAGCAAGGCGGACCTGCTCAAGCGCGCGCAGAAGCTAGACATCCCCGGCCGCAGCGGGATGAGCAAGGACGAGCTGGTGAAGGCCATCCGCCGCAGCGCCTGATCGTCGTCCCGCGGCTCCCGCGGGCACTCCCGGAAGGTTCACGCGGAGGAAAAGACCGAGGACGCGGATGAAGGCTTCGTCCGCATCCTCGCTCTTTTCCTCCGCGATCGCTTCCCTGCCTTGTAACGAATCCTGGAAAGAATGTGACTTCCTGAGGGAGCGCACGCGCAGATCCTGCCGCCTGCACGGACTCCGATGCGCGACCGAAGGACCTCCTCCCGGCTGCGCAGGGGATGGATCAGGACGCGAGACCAGCCCCTTCGTTCTGCTGGCGAGGGCCTTCGGTCGGCGCGCCGGGTTCCCGGCCAGGGCAAGGTTCAGCGCGGCGCCTCCCTCAGGAAGTCATGCAGTCCATTGCCGGATCTGGTTTTACGCCAGCGTGAACGGCGGGTACTCGTCGTGAAGCAGGAGCAGGTACGCCTCCACCCGGAGGTTCCAGCGCAGCACGCCCACCCCGAAGCGGTAGAGCTCTTCCGGGTAGTGCCGGTCATCAGGATGAGGACCCAGGCGATGATGGTCGCCAGGCACCACGCCACGCCCAGCAGCCACACCGCCAGGATGTGCGGTATGGCCAGGATCAGCCGGAACGCTACCGATATACGGTCGCGCGGCCCCTCAGGCAGGCCCAGCACCAGCTCCGCCGGATAGTCGCCGTCGCCGAACGGCGGATACTCGTCGCGCAGCAGCGCGGTGTACGCCACGGCGCGCACCCGCCAGCGCAGGTACAGCAGCACCACGCCGCGCAGCCCCTCGGGGTAGCGGCCGGTGAACAGGATGGCGAACCACGCGATCACCGCGCAGATCCCCGCGGCGGCGCCCAGCACGCCCGTGCTGCTCCACTGAAAGCCGGAATCGCGCGCTCCCCACGTCCATGAAAGGAAGACGGCCGCGGGCGCGCCCACCAGCAGCAGGTGGGGGATCGCCAGGATCAGCCGGAACGCCGCGGTCATCCGGTCGCGGTTCTCCAGCGCCGGCGGCAGGCGCACGTCCACGGGATGTGGCCGCTCGATCTCGGTGGCAATGGTGTTCATCGTCTCCCCCCGGGGCGCGTGCCCCGCTCATCGGAATCCCGCACCGGCTCGGCGAGCCGGGCCCCTTTCCCTCCGGCGCCTCCAACGCCGGCGCCACTGCATCCCCGTACGGCAAACGGACGGCAGAAGCTTCACCCGAGCCGCCGCCATCCCATCATACCATTCTCGTCGTACGGAGGGCGCAGGAAAAGGCTGGTGCGCGCTGTCGGACGCTTCTCATCGACCCGCGACCGCTTTGTCTCACACACCCGGTCAGCAGTGTCGAGAGGGACTGACTCCGTGACCGTGTGCGAGGCCCAGCTTTGGGGGATGTGGGGAGATTCCCGTCGGGAGTGATTCCGATCGCCCGACCTGCGCGGGGCCGGGGTGCGCTATACCTTCCGTGCAAGGGCGCGCGCGTGGTGTGCGGGCCGGACCCCGGAGGGAGCATGAGGATGATGCCGCAGCCCCGCATCCGACGGCTGGGCAAGGAAGAGTGCGAGCAGATCCTGGCCCGCAACCACGTGGGACGCATTGCCTACGCGTGGAAGAACCACGTCGACATCCAGCCGCTGCACTACGTGTACGACGGCAAGTGGCTGTACGGCCGCACCTCGCCGGGAACCAAGCTGGACGTGACCGGCGACCAGTGGTGGCCGGTGGCGTTCGAGGTGGACGAGGTTCAGGGGATCTTCGACTGGCGCAGCGTCGTGGTGCACGGCGGCTTCTACGCCGTCGACGAGGACGGTCCGGAGTGGGAGGCGTCGGCGTGGAGCAAGGGCGTGGACCTGCTGCGCGCGCTGGTGCCCGAGACCTTTGCGCCCGGCGACCCGGTGCCGTTCCGCACCGTGCTCTTTCGCATCGCCGTGCAGGAGATGACCGGGCGCGAGGCCACGCCAGGCGACGCGGACGCGCGGTAGCCGCGATCGGCATCGGCTCACATGGGCGATCGCGGAGCCCACGAGAGCGAGCACGGCGGTTTCACGCATCGGCGCAGAGAAGGACGGAGAGGACGCAGAGGGGATCGATTCGCCTCTGCGTCCTCTCGTTTCTTCTCTGCGCCCTCTGCGTGAACCAGCTTTCGAGGGTGCCTGCCGGGCGCGGGGGTCCGGCCCTTGCGCGTGAACGGCCGATTCGGCGGAAACGATGTACCCCCATCCCCCGAGCAGGCCGTGCGAACGGGCCCCTTGACATAGGGTATGGGGGTATCCATATTCCACCTGCGGCCCGATAGGGGCATGGGGTATAACTCAGCAACGGGGCGGGCACCATGGAGCAGACGACGATCGCCATCCAGGGGATGAGCTGCGGGCACTGCGTCGCCAGCGTGAAGGGCGCGCTGGGGCGGCTGGACGGCGTGCAGGTGCAGGAGGTGAAGATGGGCTCGGCGACGGTCGCGTACGACCCGAAGGCGGTCACGCCCGAGCGGATCGCGCGGGCCGTGGAGGACGAGGGCTACCCCGCCCGCGTCGGCGCGTGAGCGCGCGGACGGAGAGGCTCGACGGCATGACGCGCATGAGCATCCCGGTCCGCGCGGCGGCGGCGGCCGTGCTCGCGCTGGCGGCGGCCGCGCGGCCCGCCGGGGCGCAGACCGACTACTACAACACCGACAAGGGGCGCCCGGTGCGGATCGAGGACGCCAGCCCGGTGGAGCGCTACGCCTTCGAGCTGCAGCTGGCGCCGGTGCGGATGGAGCGCGAGGGCGGCGGCGCCTACACCTGGGAGGTGGCGCCGGAGCTGGCCTACGGCATCCTGCCGCGCACGCAGGTGGAGGTGGGGTTCCCCATCGCCTACGTGGACGGGCGCGAGGACAACCAGGCGGGGCTGGCGGGGATCGAGGTCGCCGCGCTGCACAACCTGAACATCGAGACGCGCACCCTCCCCGCCTTCGCCGTGGGCGCCGAGGTGCTGCTGCCGGTGGGGAGCCTGGCCCCGGAGCGCACGTACACGTCGCTCAAGGGGATCGCCACCCGCACCTTCTCGTGGGCGCGCTTTCACCTGAACGGCCAGTACACGCTCGGCCCCGACGCGGGCGAGGACGACGAGGTGGGCGAGGCGTCGCGGTGGATGGCGGGGGTCGCGGTGGACCGCGCCTTTCCGCTGCGGGGGCTGCTGGTGGTCGCGGACGTGTTCGCCGAGCAGCCGCTGGTGGACGATGCGCAGCCGGGCTGGACGGCGGAGGCCGGGCTGCGCTACCAGACGAGCCCCGAGTTCAACCTGGACCTGGGCGTCGGCCGCCGCTTCGCGGGCGGCGACCAGGGGTGGTTCTTCACCTTCGGAATGGCGCGCGCCTTTGCGGTGCGCGGCCTGCTCCCGATCCGCTGAGCGGCGTGACACGGACGGTCCGGCGGCCGTCGGACCCGACCCGATGGAGGATGGAGTGATGACGAAGACGTTCCGGGCCCGCGCCGCGATCGGCGCCGCGGCCCTGACCCTGGGGCTGGGCGCGCTGGCGGGGCCGGCGCAGGCGCAGCTCTCCCGGCAGTACGAGCAGTTCTACATGCCGGCCACCCACAACTGGGTGTTCCGGCGCAACTACCTGGGCGCGGACCGCCTGTTCAACGCGTTCGACTACGGGCACGCCATCCTCTACGAAAAGCTGTACACGCGACCCGGCGCCCCCGCCGCGGAGCTGGAGGAGCGCGAGTACGACTTCATCACCCGCCGGCTGCTGGTGAGCCCGCCCCGCATGCCGGTGGAGGAGGGCGCCATCGAGGTGGCGTACGCAAAGCTGGCCCCCGAGGCCAAGCTGATGTTCGAGTGGGCGCACATCCTCCACCGGCAGATGTACGACGTGCTGGCGGACGAGCGCCTTTCGGACGCGGAGAAGGACGCCGAGGTCGCGGACCTGCTGGCCTACTACAAGAGCCGTCCGGACCTGGCGTTCAGCTCCCTCCCCAAGAGCATGGAGCTGATGGAGGGGCAGTACTACTCCACCGCCTTCCGCGACGGCTGGCCGAAGTTCAACGGGCTCATCTGGGGATACCACTGGCTGCAGGTGGGGTTGTACGAGCCGCTGCTGACCGGGCGGAACCGCGAGGAGCGGCAGACGGGGATCATGGCCACCGTCGCCCGCTTCCGGCAGATGCTGGAGAACGCGCCGGAGAACCTTCCGCGGGTGATGCCGATGACGGCGGCCGTCGCGCCCGTGTTCGCGGCGCGGTACCCGGAGGCGGCCATCATCTTCGACAACCTGCACGGGATGCACGACGTGATCTCCGACATCCTGGCGTCGCCCCGGGTGCCGCGGGAGAAGAAGCGCGAGGAGATCCTGCGGGCGGCCGAGCGCTACCGCGACGACACCTCGTTCGTCATGACCGAGGCCGAGTGGCGCGAGATGGCGCAGATGATGGGCGTGCAGAACATGGGCGGCCCCGTCACCGGCTTTCTGGCCGGCTTTCCGCAGCCCACCGTGGCGCGCGGTGCCGTCATGGCGCACGGCGGCGCCGACCACGCCGCGATGGGCCACGGCAAGCCCGCGCAGGCCCCGGCCGGCGCGCAGGACCACGCCGCCATGGGGCACGGGAACACCGCCGCGGCGCAGGGCAGCGAAGGCGCGCGGGGGATGCAGCACGGCGCGGCGCCGCCGGACGTGGCGCTGATGATGGAGATGCACGAGCGGATGATGGCCGACCCGGTGATCCGCGCGCGCGTCGCATCCGACTCCGTCCTGCAGCGGCTGATGGCGCAGGTGCACCGCACGCACGGGATGCAGGGGATGGATCACGGCGCGATGCACGGCGGCGCGGCGGCGGCGGACAGCGCGCAGGCGCTGGAGTTCGTCGTGCGGCTGCTCTCCGATCCGGAGGTGGAGGCGCGCATCCACTCGGAGCCGCGTCTGCACCAGCTCTGGAGCGACCCGCAGGTGCAGCGGCGCCTCGCCGAGCTGCGCCGCACCCAGCCCGCCGCACCCGAGCCTCACAAGCACTGAGACGGATACGACGCGCAATTCCGCGTCCTGACGGAGCCGATTCGATGTATGCGAAGTACGGTGTGGGCCTGGCCGCGGCCCTGGCGGTCGCGGGATGCTCCGGCTCCGGAAGCTCCGAATCGGCGGAGCGCCCGGCGCAGGACAGCGCCGCCTCCGCGAGCGGCCCGCACGTGATCCGCGCCGCCGCGGGCGCGGACTCGGCCGCCGCGATGGCGGGGATGGATCATTCCGCCATGCAGGGAATGGATCACTCGACCCCCAGCGGGACGGTGGCCGCTGCCGGTACTCCCGGCGCACCCCATCCCGCCGGACACGGCGCCGCGTCCAGGGGAACGACTCACGGCGCGCGCAGGGCCACGTCCGCTGGCGCGGATCACTCCGCCACGCACGGTACCGCGTCCGCCGCTCCGGTCGGGCACGGCGGGATGAATCACGCCGCAGCCGCGGGCTCCGGGGCCGCGCGGACCAATCACGCGGGGATGACCCACGCTGCCGCCGGCGGCACCCGCCAGGCTGCGGCCGCGGGTGGCCACGCGGGCCATTCGGCGCAGGCGCGGAGCACGGGCCACGCGGCCACCGCGCACGCGGCCCGACAGCCGGCGAGCGGGCACGCGCAGCATGGCGCCGCCGCGGGTCAGGGCCACGCCGCAGCCGGCCACGCTCCGGCGGCGTCCGCATCCGCCGGCGCGCACGCACAGCATGCGTCCGGCGGCGCCGCCACCGGCGCGCACGCGGGGACGGCTCACGGCGCGCCTTCCCAGGCTGCGCGCCCGCAGCCCGCCGACGCGGGAACGGCAAAGCTGCTGGACCTGGCGGCCGAGCTGGTGCGCGATCCCGTGGTCCAGCGCGAGATTCAGCAGGACCCCGGGCTCCGCGAGGCCTGGGCGGACCCCGCGGTGCGCCGCGTGGTGACGCAGCAGCCGTAGCATCCCGCTTCCCCGCCCTCTCCGTGAGGGACGGTTTCACTTCCAGTCAGGAGAAACCCGTGCACGCTCTGTTCATCCTTCGCCTCATCCCGCTCGCCGCGGTGCTGGCGCTCGCCGCGCCGGCCGCAGCCGCGGCGCAGGGCCACGCGGCGCACCACACCCCGGCGGACTCCGCGGAGGTGGCGGCGACGGTGGAGCGCTTCCACCGCGCGCTCGCGGCCGCCGACAGCGCCGGCGCGCTGGCGCTGCTGACCCACGACGTGCAGATCCTGGAGAGCGGCGGCGCGGAGGACCGGGCCGAGTACCGCTCGCACCACCTGGGCTCGGACATCGAGTTCGCCCGCGCCGTCCCCGGCCAGCGCAGCGCCACCCGCGTCCGCGTGCACGGCGACGTGGCCTGGGCGACCTCGACGAGCACCACGCAGGGCACGTTTCGCGAGCGCGCCATCAACTCCGCCGGCGCCGAGCTGATGGTGCTGGTCCGTACGCCGCAGGGGTGGCGCATCGCGGCCATCCACTGGTCCTCCCGCAACCGGCGTTCGTAGTCACACCTTCCTCCCCGCGTTACGCCCATGGACCAGCACGCACACCACGGGCATCACCCGCATCATCCGCCGGCGGACGCCGAGCCGCCGGCGGAACCCGGGTATCCGCATCACCCGGAAACCCCGCATCCGGCCGGCGCGCCGCCCGGCAGCCCCCACGCGCACCACGCCGTGCATGCGCCTGCTCCCCACGCGGGCGGGCATGCCGCGCACGGAGGACACGGCGGGCATGAGGGGCACGACAAGCACGCCGGCCACAGCGTGGAGATGTTCCGCCGCAAGTTCTGGCTGACGCTGCTGCTTACCATCCCGACCGTCATCTGGGGACACATGCTGATGTCCCTCACCGGCTGGCATGCGCCGGCGTTCCCCGGCTCGCGCTGGATCGCGCCGGTGTTCGGGACCGCGGTGTTCCTGTACGGCGGCATCGTCTTTCTCCGCGGCGCCGCGGGCGAGCTCAGAGCCCGGCTGCCGGGGATGATGACGCTCATCTCGCTGGCCATCGGCGTCGCCTTCGTCTTCAGCGTCGCGGTGACGCTGGGCTTTCCGGGGATGCCGCTCTGGGAGGAGCTGGCGACGCTGGTCACCATCATGGTGCTGGGCCACTGGATCGAGATGCGGTCCATCACCCAGGCGCAGGGCGCGGTCAGCGAGCTGGCGAAGCTGCTTCCCAACACCGCCACGCGCGTCGTCGGCGACCGCACGGTAGAGGTGCCGGTCGCCGACCTGCGCGACGGCGACCTGCTCCTGGTGCGCCCCGGTGCCAGCGTCCCGGCGGACGGCAGCGTGGTCAGCGGCGAGAGCTCGGTGGACGAGTCGATGCTGACCGGCGAGTCGCGGCCGGTGAAGAAGCGCGAGGGGGAGACGGTGATCGCCGGGACGGTGAACGGCGAGGGATCGCTCCGCGTCCGGGTGACGGGCACGGGGGATCGCAGCGCCCTCGCCGGCATCGTGCGCCTCGTGGAGCAGGCGCAGACCACGCGCTCCCGCGCCCAGGCACTGGCGGACCGGGCGGCGTTCTTCCTGACGCTGATCGCCATCGCGTCCGGCGTCGTCACCCTGGTCGCCTGGCTGCTGCTGCGCCCCGGCGAGCCGGCGTTCGCGGTGGAGCGGATGGTGACGGTGCTGGTGATCGCCTGCCCGCACGCGCTGGGGCTGGCGGTGCCGCTCGTCATCGCCATCTCCACCACGCTGGGCGCCCGCGGCGGGCTTCTGGTGCGCGACCGGCGCGGGCTGGAGGAGGCGCGCAACCTGACGGCGGTGGTGTTCGACAAGACCGGCACCCTCACGCTGGGCGAGCACCGCGTGGTGGACGTCGCCACGGCGGAAGGGACGACGGTGGAGGACGCGCTCCGGCTCGCGGCGGCCGTGGAAGGCGATTCCGAGCACCCGGTCGCCCGCGCCATCGTCAAGAGCGCGGAGGAGCGCGGGATCGCGGCGCCGGCGGCGGAGGGGTTCGCGGCGATCCCCGGGCGCGGCGTGCGGGCGCGGGTGGAGGGGCGCGACCTGCAGGTGGGCGGGCCCAACCTGCTGGATGCGGCTGGTGCCGCTCCGCCGCCCGCGCTCGCCGCCGCGGCGCAGCGGGCGGCCGCGGCGGGCCGGTCGGCGGTCTACCTCCTGGAAGGCAACCGCGTCCTGGCCGCCTTCGCCACGGCGGACGCGGTGCGGCCCGAGTCCGCGGAGGCCGTGCGGCGGCTGCACGACGCGGGGATCGAGGTGGTGATGCTCACCGGCGACGCCCAGGCGGTGGCGGACGCGGTGGCCGGCGAGCTGGGGATCGACACCGTCTTCGCCCAGGTGCTGCCGGAGCACAAGGCGGACAGGATCCGCGAGCTGCAGGCGCGCGGAAAGCGCGTCGCCATGGTGGGCGACGGCGTGAACGACGCCCCCGCGCTGGTGAGCGCCGACGTGGGGATCGCGATCGGCGCGGGGACGGACGTGGCGGTGGAGGCGGGCGACGTGGTGCTGGTGCGCAGCGATCCCCGCGACGTGCCGCGCATCGTGCAGCTGTCGCGCGCCACGTATCGAAAGATGATCCAGAACCTGTGGTGGGCGGCCGGATACAACATCGTCGCCATTCCGCTGGCGGCGGGCGTGGCGTACCGGTGGGGCGTGGTGCTCTCCCCCGCCGTCGGCGCCGTGCTGATGTCGCTCAGCACCGTGATCGTCGCCATCAACGCCCAGCTGCTCCGGCGCGCGCGGCTGGGATGAGGCGCGCACCCGGGGGGCTGACGAGGGCACGAGAAAACTCCGCTTACGCCGCTGACTGTGCGTGAGGCTTGATTCGTTCTGCGGCTACGCCCAGAGATCGCCGACTTCGCGGACGCGCGCGGGCAGGGTCTCGAGGGTGAACGCGCGCGGGTCCAGGACGTCGGAGAGCTCCGTCCAGGCGAGCGGGGCGCTGACGGTGCCATGCGGCGTGTTGCGCGCGGCGTAGGCGCCGGCCACGTTCGCCCCGCGCCGCGACATCAGGTGGTCCACGTACACGCTGCCGCGCGGGCGGGCCGCCGCGCTGCGCTCCACCGTGGCGATCCCCTTCGCGCGGCGCGCCACCTCCACCGCCAGCCGCTCGGCCGCCCTGGCCGCCGCGGGGACGGGCGTGCCGGGCGGCATCGTCAGGTACACGTGCAGCCCCGCGCGGCCGGAGGTCTTGAGCCGCGCCGGCACCCCCGCCTGCTCCGCCACCTCGCGCGCCGCGAGCGCCACCTGCACCACCCGCGCAAAGTCCGCCCCCGGCATGGGATCCAGATCGAGAACCACGTAGTCCTGCGCGTCCGGGTGGGGGATGCGCACGTGCCAGGGATCGTACGAGATCGCCCCGCGCGCGATGGTGAACAGCAGCGTCGCCAGGTCGCCGCCGACGATCATCCGCTTGCGCTCCCTGCCGACCTGCACCGCCTCCACGCGGACGCCGGGCGGCGTGTCCGCGGGCGCACTCTGCCGGTAGACGGGGCGCTTGCCAGGCGAGCCGGGAAAGTACGCCACCGCCAGCGGCCGGTCGCGCATCGCGGGAAGGACGTACGGCGCCATCCGCACGTAGTAGCGCAGCAGGTCGCCGCGGGTGAACGGCGAGCCGGGGTACATGGAGCGGTCCAGGTGCGCCACCTCCAGCGCCGCATCGCCCACCCGCAGCGTCCCCCCGCCGCCCACGCCCTCCATCTGCCGCAGCGCCTCGTCCAGCCGCGCCGCCTCCGCGGAATCCGCCGCCGACGCGCCGGCCGCGGCGCGCAGGTCGTCCGCGGACCTGTCGTCGCGCAGGCCCAGGTAGGTGCTGTCGCGCAGCTTGCCGGCGGAGGTGCGCTCGGCGTAGCGGATCTCCGCCACCAGCCGAGGCCGCGCCCAGTGGTGCCCCTGGACGAGACGAGGCACCGGATCGAACGGGCTGTCCTCCGCCTCCAGCTTCACCAGCGCGGAGTGCAGCGTGCGCAGCGTCCGCTCGCTGAAGCCCTTGCCCGTGTGCCCCACGTACCGCAGCCGCCCCTCCGCGTCGTACTCGCCCAGCAGGACGGCGCCCAGCCGCCGCGCCTCGTTCGTCGGGTCCGTCCATCCGCCGATGACGAACTCCTCCTGCGGCGTGAGCTTGATCTTGAGCCAGTGCCGCGAGCGCACGCCGGGGGCGTAGGCGGAAGTGGCGCGCTTGGCGATGATCCCCTCCCAGCCGCCGCGCCGCGCGCGCTCCATCAGCTCCGCCGCGTCGTCCGCGCGCTCGCCCAGCCGCAGCCGCTCCGTCTCCCGGCGCCGCAGCAGCTTCTCCAGCGCGGCGCGGCGGTGCGTGAGCGGCTCCGTGACCAGGGGATCGCGGCCGGTGAGCAGCAGGTCATAGGCGACGTACGCCGCCGGCTCGTCCCGCGCCAGGCGGGCGATGGCGCCGCGCTTTTCGATGTGCATGCGCCCCTGCAGCGCCTCGAAGCGCACGATCCGACCCTGGCGCAGGGCGACGATCTCGCCGTCCAGCACCAGGTCCGCGTCGGCCTGCGCGCGCAGCTTCTGCAGCGCGGCCACCAGCTCCGGGAACTGCGCCGCCTTGTCGTTGCCGTTGCGCGTCAGCAGCACCACCGCGCCCCCGGTGACGATGGCGATGGCGCGAATGCCGTCGTACTTGGGCTCGAACACCCAGTCCGCGCCCGCTGGAGGAACCCGGGCGAGCGTGGCGAGCATGGGCCGGAAGTCTGGCGCAGGCGGCATGCACCCGAAGCGCGCACGGATCACGACACCGCACGGACGCATTCCCGACAGCTCGTGATTGAGCCAGCTTCTACTGACGGGGCCTCACGCAGAGTTAGCGGAGTTAGCGGAGTTTTCTCGTGCCCCCCTCCGTCTTTTGCGCGCGTCCTCCGATCAGCCGGAGGAAACATGAAGGAGGTCGTGTCTCGCACCAGAGCCTCACTCCGCTAACTCCGCTAACTCTGCGTGAGGCCAATCTGTGACACTTTCCGCCATCACAAAGACACGAGGAAACGCGAGAATGCAGGCGAGGTGTGGCCTGTGCGGTGTGCGGGTCTTTACCTTGCAGCACGGCGGACGCATCCCCGCCGGCTACAGCTCGTTTCGGCGTCGGCTTCTCACAATCCGTCTCGCATCCAAATGGACCGAGTTCTCGCCGTGATCCTGGGTGGCGGTGCAGGCACCCGGCTTTTTCCGCTTACGGCCCAGCGCGCCAAGCCCGCCGTGCCGCTGGGCGGCAAGTACCGGCTGGTGGACGTGCCCATCAGCAACTGCATCAACTCCGGGCTCAACCGCATCTTCGTGGTCACGCAGTACAACTCGGCCAGCCTGAACGACCACATCGCCCGCTCGTACCTGTTCGACCGGTTTCGCGGGGGGTTCGTGACCGTGCTGGCCGCCGAGCAGACGCCCAGCTCCGAGCAGTGGTACCAGGGGACGGCCGACGCCGTGCGCCAGAGCAACCTGCACATCCGCAGCTACGCGCACGAGCAGGTGCTCATCCTCTCCGGCGACCAGCTGTACACGATGGACTACCGGCTCATGCTGGCGCACCACAAGGAGACGGGGGCCGACGTCACCGTGGCCGCCACGCCGGTAACGGCCGTGGACGCGCCCGGCTTCGGCATCCTCAAGACCGACGCGGAGCACCGCATCACCGAGTTCTACGAGAAGCCGGCGCGCGGCGAGCTGGCCGGCAAGGAGAGCCCGGTCGAGGCGGAGCTGGAGGCCGCGGGACGCATCTACCTGGCGTCCATGGGCATCTACATCTTCGACTGCGAGGTGCTGCAGGAGCTGCTGGACGCGCACCCCGACGCCAACGACTTTGGCAAGCACATCATCCCCCGCGCCATCCACGAGCGGAAGGTGGTGTCGTACCCGTTCAAGGGGTACTGGAACGACATCGGCACGGTGCGGTCGTTCTTCGACACCAACCTCATGCTCACGGACCCCAAGCCGGCGTTCAACCTGTTCGACGAGCAGATGCCGCTGTACACCAACGCGCGCCTGCTCCCGCCGGCCAAGATCACCCGCTCGCGCATCGATTCCTCCATCATCGGCGAGGCGTCGGTCATCATCGACAGCGACGTCACGCAGTCGGTGATCGGCATCCGCTCCTACCTGGGCGCGCGCACGCGCATCCACCGCACCGTGATGATGGGCGCCGACTACTACCGGTGGGAGGACCCGGCCAGCCGCAGCCGGGTGGAAGGGCCGGTGCACCCGGGGGTGGACGAGGATTCGACCGTCGAGGGCGCCATCATCGACAAGAACGCCTCCATCGGCAGGAACTGCGTGATCACCAACGCGGCGGGGGTGCAGGAGGGCGAGGGGCCCGGCTTCTACATCCGCGACGGCATCGTGGTGATCGTGAAGAACGCCCAGATCGCGGACGGCACCGTCATATGAGCGCGCGCCCGCTGCGCATCGCCCAGCTGACCAACGAGTACCCGCCGCACGTGTACGGCGGGGCGGGCGTCCACATCGAGTACCTGTCGCGCGAGCTGGCGGCGGCCGAAGGGGGCGTCCACCAGGTGCAGGTGCTCTGCTTCGGCGAGCAGCGCCAGGACGAGGGGAATCTGCGCGTGCAGGGCGTGGCGCCCCAGGTGGATCTGCCGGTGCTCGACCCGCGGCACGCGCGGCTGCTGGACGCCCTGGTCCGCGACCTGGCCATGGTGGGCGCCGTGGACGCGCCCGACATCGTGCACTGCCACACCTGGTACTCGCACCTGGCCGGCGTGCTGGCCCGCCCGCTCACCGGCGCGCGGCTGGTGCTGACCACGCACTCGCTGGAGCCGCACCGGCCGTGGAAGGTGGAGCAGCTGGGCAGCGCGTACGACGTGACCACGTGGATCGAAGGGACCGCGTACCGCAGCGCCGACGGCGTGGTCGCCGTCTCCGCGGCGATGAAGGAGGATGTGCAGAACCTGTACGGCGTCGATCCGGATCGCGTGCGGGTGATCCACAACGGCATCGATCCCGACGAGTACCGCCCGCGCCCCGCGCCCGGCGTCCTGCGCGCGCTGGGCGTCGATCCGGAGATCCCGATCGTCCTGTTCGTGGGCCGCATCACCCGGCAGAAGGGGATCCTGCACCTGGTGCGCGCCATCCGGCACCTGCGCCCCGGCGTGCAGGTGGTTCTGTGCGCCGGCGCGCCCGACACGCCGGAGATCGGCGCGGAGATGGCGGCGCTGGTGGAGGAGGTGAACTACGAGGCGTCGGTGCCGGTGGTGTGGATTCCGGAGATGCTGGACAAGGCGCGCGTGATCGCCCTCTACTCGCACGCCGCCGTCTTCGTCTGCCCCAGCGTCTACGAGCCGTTCGGCATCATCAACCTCGAGGCGATGGCGTGCGAGACGCCCGTGGTGGCCTCCGCGGTGGGCGGCATCCCCGAGATCGTGGTCCCCGGCGAGACGGGCGTCCTGGTGCCGATCGAGGCGCAGGGCGGCGGATCGGTGGAGCCGCGCGACCCCGAGGCCTTCTCGCGCGCTCTGGCCGATGCCGTGAACGCGCTGATGGACGACCCGGACCGCCGCGCCGCCATGGGCCGCGCCGCGCGCGCGCGTGTGGAAGCGCACTTCAGCTGGCGCGCCATCGCCCAGCAGACCCTCGCCTTCTACCGCGACCTGCTCCAGACGGACCGGAGCTGATTCCATCTCCCCAAAAGATGGGTCTCACACGGTAGACGTTCGACAGCGTCATCTGACACACTGCACGTAAGCGATTGTGACATAATAGGATATGGAAAGGCCGCTCTGGGCGCGTGTACAACACGCCCGGGGCGGCCTCTTATTACTTAATGTCTTACGCTGCTGTGACTTG
>DASUVG010000274.1:0-48086 GCA_036379135.1 Longimicrobium sp. | reverse complement strand
GTTACCAACGGCGGACGCGAAGGACGTGTTGCCTTCGACTGACTCCGCCACGGGGCGTTCGTCTTAGCACTCCCAAAGACCCGAGTTGTCAAACTGCTTCCGCGAGCCCATGACTCGCTTTCCATTCGCATCCGGCCAGTTTCACCCGGCCGCCGCGTTCAGTCCTTCAATCTACCACCCTCGACTCACCTCGTCAAGGGGCGGCGGAGAGGAAATTTCGAAGCTTTCCGTCCCGCCGCATTTCCTGCAACGCCCTGAACCTACTCGACTTAGGCGCTCCGGTCAAGGGGTCGATTTCTCGATTTTATCCCTCTCCCGCCCCGCTCCGCCCGTTCAGGCGACAGCCTTATAAGCTACCACCCTCTTCCCGCGGCGTCAACCCCTTCTTTCGACCTCGTGACCGCCGTGTGACGACTGGGTTGTGAAGGGGCGCATAGTATAGCGGGCGTTTCGTGACTCGTCAAGAGGCTTGTTCGACAGGCGGGAGAGACTGGCGTGGCCGACGGATCACGGCTCGACGACCTGGATGCGCGCTGGCGCCCGGCAGGGCCCCCTCTCCCCCGGCCCCTCTCCCCCGCTGCGCGGGAGAAAGGGGAGAACTTCGATCGCGCTTTCGGATGGTACCTGGCGGCAACGCGCGGGTTGCGGACGCGCAGGAACCTGGAACCCCGCAAACCGCCGGGCCGGCGAGGGCGCGCGCCGCCGTACGCGTGAGGGATGCGCGCCCGCAGGGCCGAGAACGCGGCGCGCTTGCGGGAATGCCGCGGGAACACGCGTCCGCCGGTGAGCGCCGGGGGCTCGGCGCACCTGGGCACAGTTGTATCGTGCCCTGGTGCGCGCGCAGCCCGACCCGGAGCGCAGCGGAGGGGCACGCCCAAACCCGCCGTTCAGCCCCGCTTCCACGCCGGAACGGATCTCGCCGGTAGCCGCGAAGCAGGCGGACGAGTATCATCCCGCGCGAACATCCCTATATAAAGACGAGAAGCACGTGACGGACGCCGATCTGCCGATCGTGGTGGTGGGGGCCGGGGCCGCGGGGACGATGGCGGCGATCTTCGCGGCGGCGGGCGGCGGCCGCACGCTGCTGGTTGAGCGCACGCGCGACGGCGGCCGCAAGATCCTGATCAGCGGCGGGGGGCGGTGCAACGTGCTTCCCTCGCAGGTGGACGCGGGGCGCTACTTCACCGGATCGTCGCGCAACTCGATGAAGAAGATGCTGCTGTCGTGGCCGCTGGAGCAGCAGCGCCGCTTCTTCGAGGACGAGGTGGGGCTGCGGCTGGTGCTGGAGCCGGAGACGGGAAAGCTGTTTCCGCAGTCCAACCGGGCGCGCGACGTCCGCGACGGGCTGCTGGAGCTGGCGCGCCGGCGCGGGGCGGAGATGATGTTCGACACGTACGTGGCGGGGCTGCGTCCGCCGTCCGACGGCGAGCCGTGGAAGGTGCTGCTGGACGGCGGGCGGGAGATCGCGGCGGCGGCCGTCATCCTGGCCACGGGCGGGCTGTCGGTGCCGGCGACGGGGAGCGACGGAACGGGGATGCGCATCGTGCGGCAGCTGGGGCACGGGATGCACGACACCTACGCGGCGCTCACCCCGCTCACGGCGGACCCGCCGGTGCACGCGCCGCTGGCGGGGATCTCGCTGGAGGTGGCGTTGGATGCGCCGCTGGCGAAGGGAAGCCTGCAGGCGCGCGGCGGATTTCTCTTCACGCACCGTGGCTACAGCGGACCCACGGTGCTGGACGTGTCGCACCTGGCCGTGCGCTCGGCGCGCGAGGCGGGGCGCAGGCAGCCGGTGCTGGTGCAGTGGACGCCGATGGACGCGCGAGGGTGGGAGGCGCTGCTGCTGGAGGCGGGGCCGGGGACGGTGGGATCGCTGGTGCGGCGCCAGCTGCCGCACCGCCTGGCGGACACGCTGCTGGACGAGTGCGGGGTGGACCCGGAGCGCACGCGGTCGCAGCTGCGGCGCGACGAACGGGCGCGGCTGGTGGAGGCGCTGGCCCGCTATCCCCTGCCCTGGACGGGCGACGAGGGATACAAGAAGGCGGAGGTCACGGGCGGAGGCGTCCCTCTCGGCGAGGTGGACCCGCGCATCGGGGAGAGCCGCGTGGTGCCGGGGCTCTTTCTCTGCGGCGAGATCCTGGACTGCTTTGGGCCGATCGGCGGATACAACTTCTTCTGGGCGTGGGCGACGGGGCGGGCGGCGGGGCTGGGGGCGGCGGAGAGGGTGAACGGGTGAACGGGTGAACGGGTGAACGGGTGAACGGGTATGCGATGACGGGCGGATCATCCTCCGCAGACTCGGAGTGGAGCGAGGCGGAGCGGCGGCTGCGGGCGGAGTTCCCGGTGGTGGTGGAGTGGCCGGTGGCGTGGGCGGAGATGGACTACTTTCGCCACGTGAACCACGCGGTGTTCTTTACCTACTTCGAGGGCGCGCGGATCGCCTACCTGGAGCGGATCGGATTTCGCGAGCTGAGCGAGGAGCAGCAGGTGGGGCCGATCCTGGGCTCCACGCACGCGCGCTACCGGCGGCCGGTGGTGTATCCCGACACCGTGGTCATTGGCGCGCGGGTGACGGAGGTGGGGGAGGACCGCTTTACCCAGGAGTACCGCATCGTGAGCCGCGCGCAGGGCGAGGTGGCGGCGGAGGGGGGCGGAACGCTGGTGGCGTACGACTACGCGGCCGGCCGCAAGACGCCGCTGCCGGAGCCGGTGCGCGGGGCCATCCGGGCGCTGGAGGCGTCCATCGCCAGAAGGTGACGGGTGACGGGGATGACCCGGATTGGGCGTAAGGCTCTGCCCGACAATGGTTTCCGGATTCCCTGAATCTGGATCGGCACGGTTGTCGCAACGGGGGTTTGCGATTATCTTGAGTGCACTTCGGCACGACCTGCCAGGCAGCCCATGCCTCCAGGCCTGTCCGGGTTGCCGAATTTCCGGTTGCTTTTCACCGCGGGCTGCCGCTTCCGCTCTCTTCAAGCGAGGTTACGATGGGTCTCGGTCTTGGTCCTTTCGAGCTTGTACTGATCTTCTTCGTCATGCTGCTTCTGTTCGGCGCCAAGCGGCTGCCGGAGCTGGCGAACGGGATGGGCAAGGGCATTCGCGACTTCAAGCGCGCGCTGAACGGCGTGGACGAGCAGTCCATCCAGGCGAACGCGCAGCAGAACTACCTGGCGCAGCCCGCGGTTCCCGGGCAGCCGCTGAGCACCGCCGCCCCGACCGCCGTTCCGGCGGAGCCGGCCGTCGGCGGCGAGCCCCGGCGCCTGTCGTAAGCACGCGCCGACGACGAATGAGCAGCGGCCCCCGGCATCACGCCGGGGGCCGCTTTCGTTTCGTCCGTGGCCGACGACCGGTTCATTAGCGGCGGCGCGCGAGTCCGACCGCCTCCCTCCGCCCCGGCCGTCATCATCATCCTTAATCCGTAAACGCGATCACGCGGAGGAAACGAGAGGACGCGGATGGGCGTGTCATCCGCGTCCCCACCTTCCGTTGCTCCGTGTGACTCCCGATCCTCTTCAGATTCGGGATCAGCCGCCTGCGCTGGCGGTCCTGCGCGGGGCCACGGGCTCGGCCGACCGGCAGAGGACGTGCATGGACTCGTCGTCCTTCTGCTCCCAGTCGGCCGGGAAGGGGGTAAGCCGGCGCTTCTGGTCGGCGGCCTCGAAGCAGAGCCAGCCCTCCGCCATCTCCGGGGGCAGGTAGTGGTGGCGGCGGGACCCGGAGTCCAGCTCACGACTGGGCACCACGTCCCAGACCTGCCACTCGCACCCCTCCGGATCGCGAAATACGCGAATCGCCATCGGTTCCTCTCTGACTGCGGCGAACCCGATCGCATCTGCGACGCGGAGACGTTGCAGCAAACCTCGCGCCAACCGTTTCCGCACCTGAGCCGCGCTCAGCGGAACTTCCAGCCTTCCTCGCGGGACGCGGGTCCGGGAACGCGAGCGCTAAGTGTTTGCAGGTATGCGCTTTGCATCACACGAACGGCTGCAACTTCTACTGCGACGAGCGAGGAAATGGCACTTCGCGAATTCACCGACTCGAGGGGCACCGCCTGGATGGCCTGGGACGTTCCGCCGCACCGGGTCTACACGCAGAAGCGTGCGGGCACGGACCGGCGGACACGGGTGGTGCCCGGCTGGACCCCGGAACGGCGCGTGCGCGACCGGCGGATGCAGCTGCGGCACCCGGAGCTTTCCGGCGGCTGGGTGTGCTTTGCCTCCGAGCGCGAGAAGCGGCGCCTGTCGCCACCACCCGCCGAGTGGGACGCGGCCTCGGACGCGGAGCTGGAGGCGCTGTGCGCGCAGGCGCGGCAGCAGCCCGCGGCCGCGCCATGACCCCTGTCCACCGCCCCTGACCGCGATGCCGATCCGCTCGTTCCGCACCGGTGAGGGGGTGACCTGGCAGGTATGGAACGTCATGCCGGGGCTTCACGACGTCCATGAGCGGCGGGTGGGATACGACCGCCGCAGCCCGGAGCCGGTGATCCGCTACACCGGCCCCGAGCGGCGCTCCAGTGCCGACCGTCGCAAGCCGCCGCTCTTTCTGTCCCCGCACCTGGCAACGGGGTGGCTGGCGTTCGAGTGTCCCACGGAAAAGCGGCGCCTTACACCCATCCCGCAGCACTGGGAGCAGTTTTCCGATGCCGAGCTGGAGCGCCTGTGCGGCGAGGCCCGCCCGGTGCGCCCCCTTCCACCGCCGGCCCCGCCTTCCGGCTCCTGACCGAATCCCGATCGAACGAATTTCCGACCGATACCGCTGCGCGAGCTCACGGACGAACAGGGAACGTGCTGCGGGTGTGGGATGTGCACCCCGGCCCGCTGGAATACTGGGAGCGCGCCGACCCCTCGCCCAGGCGCACGGAGCCGGGCCGCAAAGAGCAATCCCGTTTCCGCAGATGCCGTGTGCAGGCCGCCACTGGAATGGAACGCAGAGAACGCAGCGAACGCAGAGAAGAACAGGGAGAACGCAGAGAACTGACGAAGGGCATTCTCTGCGTTCTCGCGCCATGAACTCTGCGCTCTCTTCCATCCTTTTCCGATCCTGCGCCGGCGCCCGGCCGTTACGGCGTCAGGCGGATCCAGCGGCCCTCGGAGGGGACGCGGCCGGCGTCGAGGATGAACAGCAGGTGCCAGCCGGGCGGCTGGTGGTTGGGCGTCGGCGGCGACTGCACCGTGATGGTCCCCGCGCCCACGGCGCTCACCACGCACTCGATGCCCCGCTGCGACATGTTGTAGCCGTGCGTCACCGCACCCGGCCTCAGCAGCACCACCTCGCTGATCGCCGCGGCCTGCGGCGTGTCGACCTGGAACGCGGCGCCGTAGCCGATGCTGGCCGGCGCGCTGGTGATCGACGGCCGCGCGAGGTCGAAGTACTCGGGGAAGAACCGCTCGTGCGGCGTGGGGCCGCCCATGGGCCCGCCGGGGTCGCCGCCGCCCAGCACGCTGCCGTCCCGCAGCAGGATGAACGACGAGTGGTAGGCGCGCGGGTACGTCATCGCCGGCCCGGGCTGCCACCCCGCGCCCGGGTTGCGCGGGTCGAAGATCTCGCAGGGCCCGCCGTCCGCCCCGCCGGTGACGCCGCCCGCCAGGAAGATGCGTCCGTCGGGCAGCAGCGTGGCCGTGCACTGCTCCGGCCGCGGCGCGACCAGGTTGGGAAGCGGCATCCACGACGGCACCGGCGCGGCGAGGTCGATCTGCTCCGCCGTCTGCTGCGCCGGCGCCGGGTCGCCCGCCATGATCACCGCGATGGGGCGGTACTGGGGCGGCCGCAGGATCTGCAGGACGGAGGTCCCCTTCTCACCCCCCGTGCTCCGCTCGCCCGCGATGGTGGGGAACGACTCCACCCCCGCCGGCGCCGTCCAGTCGAACCGCTGCGTGGGCACGTGCGGCCCGGCGATGAACAGCCGCCCGTCCGGCAGCAGGTACGTCCACGGGTAGAACTCGTGGTGGATCATCGCGCCCGCCACCGGCGCCGGCGGCGTCCACCCGGGGCCGTGCGTGTACACCTCGATCTCGTCCACCCCGGGACCGTACAGCGTAACCGCCCGTCCGTCGCCGATGGTGAGCGTGGTGGCGTAGAAGCGGTTGTGAACGGTGTCCTGCACCTGCGCCCAGGAATTCGTCCCCGGATGGAAGGTGAAGCACCGGTTGGGCGAGAAGCCGCCGTGGACGAGCGCGAGCCCTTCGGGGGTGTCCAGCAGCGTGTGCGCGGCGGACCACATGTCCGAGCTGGACGGGTCCATCCCGGGGAGGCTGGCGGGCTGGTTGGCGGGGAGCGAGTACGCGCCGCCGGGGACGGAGTAGTCCCACAGCCGCGACTGGTCGGCGCGGGTATAGCCCCAGAAGAGCACCCGGTCCGTCTGCGGCAGCAGCACGGAGTGCATGAAGGTGACCTCGGGGTTCCCCGGCACCTCCTCCCACCGGCCGCCGCCGTGCGCGTGGCCGCAGGGGTGCGGCTCCACCTCGGGGCAGGCGTTGCCGCCGTCGTCCAGCGGCAGCAGGGTGCGGTGCTCCAGCTCCGCCAGCATCTCGTCCGTCAGCCACACGGTCTGCTGCGCGCGCACCAGGCCGATCATCCCGTTCATCATGTGGTGATGGACGTGGCAGTGGAACATGAAGTCGCCCTTGAGCCGGTACATCCGCGCGTCGCGCGGCCGGCACTCCGGGTCCTGGCAGGCCGCGGCCTTCTCGTCCAGGATGAGGACGGGCGGGATCTCGGCCTCTACCGTGAACGACTCCGCCGGGCCCATGCTGCGGATGTCGATGTTCTCCCCCGCGAACTTCCAGCGCAGGGCGTGCGGGTGGAAGTTGTGCCAGTTGATCCCCGTGTCCAGGTTGAAGACGTAGAAGCGGATGCGCTGCCCCGACCGCCCCACGATCGTCGGCGAGTTGCCCACGAAGCCGCGGCCGTTGATGCAGTGCGTGGCCAGCGCCGCGCCGTCGCGCGAGGTGACGGTGTGGTGGTGCATGGAGTGGTTCTCCCAGCGCACCGTGCCGCCCACGCCGATGAACACGTCCTGCGGGCTGAACGACATTGCCGGGGCGTCCACGATGTTCACCGTGGCCGTGGGCGGGCCGCCGGCCACGACGTGCACCGTCCCCGTCATGATGGGGTGGTGCTGGCAGAAGTACTCGAAGTCCCCCGCCGCGCCGAAGGTGAACTCGAAGATCCCCGTGAACTCCTCCATGTCGCCGCTGTCGAAGACGGGGTTGCTGTCGCCGCTGGACAGGACGTGAAAGAACACGGGCACGTGGTCCGTGTTGTTGCGGCAGCAGGCCAGCCGGGTGATCTCCTTGACGGCCAGCTCCTCCAGGTAGTGCACCTGGCCGCGCAGAAAGGACGCGGCGGGCTGGCCCAGCCGGCTGGCGTGCAGCGCGCGCGGCAGCTGCACCGCCTCCTCCAGCGGCTGCACCTCTCCCGGCACCTCGCCGTGCGTGTGCTCACCCTCGCCGTGGGTGTGCCCGCCCCCCGTATCCCCGTGCGAGTGCCCCTCGTGGTACGCGAACACGCCGCCTCCGCCGGCACCGTGTGCGTGCACTCCGCCGCTCCCGTGCGAGTGGCCGCCCGCGTCACCGTGCGAGTGGCCGTCGGTCGGTGTGGGGACGGGGGATTCGTGCGTGTGCTCCTCGCCCTCCACGTGCACGTGGCCCTCGGGAAGCCTCAGCGCCGGCAGCTCCACGCCCTGCCGCAGCGCCACGCCGGCGTAAAGCTCCTGCAGCAGGCGCGGGGGATAGCAGAAGCAGCGCGGGGGCCGCTCGTGCGCGGCGAGGACGACCAGGCCGCCGATGAGCCCGCGCTCGATCTTGTTGGCGTGGTGGTGGGTGTGGTCGTGGAACGGCCACGGACCGATCATCTGGTCGGTGACGTCGTAGGTGTAGGTAAAGCGCTGGTCGGGGCAGATGGCGTCGGAGCGCACGCCGTGGTGGTTCTGCGTCCCCATGGGCCACGATCCGTCGGACTCGATCCCGTAGCGCAGCCCGTGCAGGTGAAACGAGTGCGGCACGTCGTCCATGTTCCACACGTGGATCTTCAGCCGCTCGCAGGCGCGGGTGTAGATGACGGTGCCCGGCACGCGGTGGTTGAAGGGCGGCTCGTTGATGTCCGCCAGGATCAGCTTGTCGGGCTTGGGCACCAGGTAGCCGGAGTCCAGGTACTCGCGGTACACCACGGCGGTCAGCGAGCGTGCCTGGATCTCCGCTTCGGGGATCAGCGCGTTCTCGTGCCCCTCGTTGCGCATGCAGTCGCGCCCGTACTGAATGTGCGGCGCCGCCTTTTCCGTGTGCGGGCGTGGCGGGCTGTAGTCGGGGACGCGCTCGATCTTGAGGTAGATGTGCCGCACGATGCAGGGCGGCTGCGCGGGGACGAACGGCACCGTCAGCACCAGGTCGCGGATGGGCCTGCGCACGTTCCAACGGATGGACGTGTGCGTGCTGAGCAGCAGCGTACCCGCGTAGTAGACGCGAAAGTATACGTCGGGCCAGATGTCGTACCACTCGCGCGAGAGCGCTTCGTTGAACACGATGTCGAACCCGCCGTCCTCGCGGGTCACGGCCCAGCCCAGGTAGTCGTCGGCCCCGCGGTCGGCGTCCCACGCTTCCACGCGCAGGCCTCCGACGCCGGACCCGGTACGCTGGTCTACCACCCTGCCGTTGATGAGGATGCTCATGGATGCGGCTCCTTGTCTCGGGGTGCCTGCGGGCCCGGGAGCGGGCGGTGGGATGGAGCGGATGGGACGATGAAGAGCGGGAACCCGCCGGGAGGTGGGAGGCGGGCGGACGCGGGTGGTGCATGGAGCACGCCCGGCGCACTGGACCCGCGACGGTGTCCGGAATCTCCTTTCCAGACACCACGTTACACGTACGCCGCTCTCCAGCCCGGGCGGAGCGGGGTGGCACGAGCGGGACACGAAAGGGGCAGAGTGGTGTGGCAACGGGTCCCCCCCGGCCCCCCTCTCCCGGCGCAGTTTGCCGGGGGAGGAGGAGGGTTGACGGAGCCGGAAGGATCACGGAAGCTTCACCCGGAACGCACCAGAAACGCGGGAGGACGCAGCGAACATCCGATGTTCTCTGCGTCCTCTCGTTCCATCTCTGCGCCCCCTGCGTGAAACCGCTTTTCCGTCTATGGCAGCGAGCCGGCGGAGGAGACGGACGCCACGGCATCCGGCGCGTCATGCGCCTGGGCGCGGGCCGCGGCGGCGTAGAGGGGAAGGAGGATGGCGAGCAGGACCGCGAAGTTCACCGCCGCGAAGGCGGTGCGCAGGCCGAGCCTGCGGTGGAACGCGATGGGCGGCTGATAGGTGGTGCCCGGCCCCTGCAGCAGAAAGACGATGAGCGCGGCGTGGATCGGCGTGTGGCCGATCACCTCCAGCTTGCCGAACACCGCCGTCGTCAGGAAGAACACGATGGTGATGACGAGCGCCAGCGGCCGCTGCAGCAGGTTGATGATGAGCAGGTAGCCCAGGCTGAACTCCACGAACGCCGCGGCCAGCAGAAAGAATCGCATCTCCAGCCCCAGCGCCAGCTGCGGATGCTGGTCCAGCAGGTAGAGCGCCCACTGCGGATAGACGATCTTCTCCAGCGCCACCCAGCAGAGCGAGAATCCCACGGTGGCGTACAGCGCGGGGAGCCCGGTGCCGTGGATCCGCTCGCCGCGCGCGCGGCTCACCAGCAGGTACCAGCCGGCGCCGGCAAAGAACAGGTAGTCCAGCAGGTGAAAGGCGCCGAAGCGGGCCGCGCCCAGCAGGTAGAGCGCGATCAGCCCACCGCCGGCGACGGGAACGGTGCGGGGGAACAGGAGCAGCAGCGCGAACAGGAACTGCAGCCACCCGATCCACCCCGCCCACACGCGCAGCTCCGGCGCCAGCAGCGCATCCGCCTGCCACGCCAGCAGCAGCGTGGCGAACACGCCGATCCGCATCACCAGCAGCGCGTCGCCGCGGCGGGCGGCCAGCCACTCGTTCACCCCGCGGTACCACCCCGCCTCCTGCAGCCGCCGGTCCAGCAGCACCATCGCGCCGATCACGGCCATGCTGAGCACGGCCAGCGCCCAGAACGCCGGCGTGGCCGCCTGCGCCACCGTCAGCGGCCGGTCGGCAAAGCTGAACTCCGCGAACCACTTTACGTGCGCGTGCGCCGGCCGCGGCACCATCGCCGCCGCCGGCGCCATCGTCATCCACCAGGCCCGTTTCCGCATCCTCATCCCCCTCCGCTCCAGGTCCGGCGCGGGGAAGCCGCAGGGTGCAGGCCAGCGAGCGGGATCGCGGGTCGCAGGTCGGGGCTGGGACGCGGCCTCGGTCGGAAGCGTCCGACGTTCCGGGACCCGCCGACGGGTTAGGAGCAGTCCGAAAGGGGATTCCTCCGTCGGCGCCAGCGGTTCCGGGGAGAAGCCGGCTCCGCGCGGCGCCTCCTTCGGAATGACGGATGGGTGATCCGCCCGCAGGACGACGGATCCAGATTCAGCCAGCCGCGGATCAGAGGTCCAGGCGCACGCCGGCGTTGATGGAGCGGCCCTCGAGCGGCGCCCAGGCGTCCGTGGTCCAGCGCAGCTCGGGGGAGCGCTCGGGGAGTGGCAGCGGATGCCAGCGCGTCTGCCGCGCGTCCAGCAGGTTCTCGGCGTTGACGAACCAGCGGCCGGGTCCGATCCGCCGCTCCACCAGCAGGCCGACGACCAGGTAGGGGCGGCTGGTGGAGCGGTACGGGTTGTCGTCCAGCGACTGGCGGCCCGTGTAGTAGAGCTCGACGCCGATCCGGCCGCGGTCCTCCGCCTCCCACATCCCCACGATGCCGGCCTGGTGGCGCGGCGTGACCGGCACCTCGCGGCGGGCGCCGGTGGAGGGGCCGGGCTCCGTGGCCCGGGTCCAGGTGTGCGTGGCGGTGACGTGCCACGGCTCCGCGTGATAGCGCAGCAGCGCCTCCGTCCCCCACGTCCGTGTCTCGCCAGGGACGTTGACCAGCACCACCGTCGGGCCGGCCAGGGACGCCAGCGGCACCAGCTGCAGGGCATCATCGATCACCGAGCCGAACACCGTCGCGTTCAGCTCCACGTCGCCGATCGTCCGCCCCACGTCCAGCGACGCGCCGCGCGCACGCTCGGCCTTCACGTCCTGCAGCGGGGAGAGCTCGGCAAGGCCGATCGCCTCCGTCTCTTCCGTGAACGGGGTGGGCGCGTAGTAGCCGGCGCCGGCGGAGGCGCGGACGCTCCATCCCGCCGCGGGGCGCAGGAGAGCGGAAAGGCGCGGGCTGAAGAAGGTGCCGTACCCGCTGTGCCGGTCCACGCGGCCGCTGGCGGTGACGGCCAGCCACTCCGCCACGCGCCAGTCGTCCTGCGCGAAGAGGGCGGGGATGGTGAAGGTGTAGTCGAAGCGCGGCACGTCCGAGCCGCGGTAGGCCTCCTGCTGCCAGGCGGCGCCGGCGACCAGGGTGTGCCCGCCCACCGTGCGCGCCGCCGATCCCTCCGCGAACCATGTGTCGTGGCGGTCGCGCTCGCGCACGTCGCCAAAGCGGTGGTCGTGGCGCTGGACCATCCCCGACGCGCGGAGGTTCAGGAGCGTGCCGCCCTCCGTCAGCCACCGCCCCACCACCCCCGCGTCGCCCCGGCGCGTCTTCAGCTCCTCCGCGCGGTGCATCCCGGCGGGCAGCTGGCCGCCGCCGTTGCGGTCCTCCGCCGTGCCGCCCACGGTGGCGAAGAGCGAGCGCCCCTCGCCGCCGTCCCAGAACAGCCGCGGGCGCACCACGCCCCGCGAGTACGACGGCACGTCCGCCCACCCGTCCCGGTCCACGTCCGCGCGCTTCTGCCCGTGCGCGCCGCCCAGAAAGGTGTATCCCCAGCGCCCGCCCAGCGCGCCGGACGACCAGAGCACGGCGTCCGCGCCGCCCAGGGTGCTGGCGTTCAGCAGCAGCTCGCGGTCGCCGGCGGGGCGGCGCGAGACCAGGTTCACCACGCCGCCCAGCGCGGAGGCGCCGTACAGCGCCGACGCGGCGCCCTTGATCACCTCCACCTGCCCCAGGTCCATGGGCGGGATCTGCAGCAGCCCCAGCGCGCCGCTCTGCCCGCCGTACAGCGGCAGCCCGTCGGACAGGATCTGCGTGTAGCGGCCGCGCAGCCCCTGCACCCGCACCCCGGCGCCGCCCAGCGAGGGCGAGGTGGTCTGCACGCGCAGCCCCGCCGTCTCGTTGAGCATCATGGCCACGTCGCCGGGCGTCATCATCATCTTTTCCTCCACCTCCTCGCGCGCCAGCACCTCCACCCGCACCGGGGCGTCCTCGATGCGCTGCTCGCTGCGCGTGGCCGTCACCACCACCGCCTCCAGCTCGCCCGCGTCGTGCTCGTCCTCCTCCACCGCGCGCAGGCGGACGATGAACGCGGCGTCGCCGCGCACCTGGACGCCGCGCGACCGGGGGTGGAAGCCCTCGCGCGCCACCTGCAGCCGGTACGATCCCACGTCCGTGCCGAACGAGGCGTGCCCCGCGCTGTCGCTCCCCGCCTCCAGCGTCCCCAGCCGCACCCGCGCGCCGGCGACCGGTGCGTCGTCGGGCCCCAGGACGGTGACGTCCACGCGCACCGCCTGCGCGGCCAGCGAAAGGGGCGCGAAGAACGCCATCAACAGGAGAAAACGCAGGCGCATCGGGGACCGGTCGGATCGGATGGGTGGAGTCCGGAACTCGGATAAACGTAGCGCCATCCGCCGCCCGCGGCACCTCCGCGCACCCCGCCGCGAACGCATTCCCTCCCTCCACCGACGGCGGGGCCGGTGGACCTCGCCGAGGCCGGCGCGCGGGACGATCTCCGTCCGCGGTCCGATGCCATCCCCCGGTACGTCCGTACCGAACGACGGTGCGGCGCGCCCCGTCGAGGGACGCCGGACCCGCTCCACGGGCGAGCGGATTCCCCAGCGTGCACGAAAATGATGGAGAGGGATCGGTCCCGTGCGAGGACTTCTCCGCATGACGGACCGACGGTCCGCGGCATCGCCGTCTGCACGAACCGAGCGCCCCGGCGAAGGGCCCGGGAGCGTGCGTCCGGCGTTCACCTCGGGTCAGGAGCGCCCCATGTGTCCCGCGCAATGCCCATCTGCCACACCCCTGCGACGGAAACAGATTCCGCCGGAATTGGGCCGAAGCGCCGTACGAAGAACGACATCCGGCGCTCGCCGCTAAACAGGTGTATTCCGGCACCGGAATTGCCCGATCCCGCCATCCTCCACCACGACCCCGGCACCGCCCGGGCCAACGGCGGAGGTCCCCGCTCCCCCCAGGCGCGGGCGCAGGAAGCACCCCGAAAAACCGACTGTCCCAGGCCCGGAACGCACCGGAGAGCGCGAAGTTCCCGCGGCTCGCCACCGCGTTCCGGCCCCCGGCGGGCCCCCGCGTCCGCCGCACGGTTCCGCACCAGGGCCGCCCGCCGGCCTGCCGTCCATAGCAGCCCCGACGTCCCCGTTTGCCCCGCGCCAAAGGGGCCGGCGGCGAACCACCCCGTCGCCCGCGCCACCCGCACGGGCACCGCACGTCCACTACCACTCCACGCCAGGGGGTGAGCCCATGCCCGTCACAGTTACGTATCCGGGTGTGTACATCCAGGAAGTGTCCAGCGGGGTGCGCACCATCACCGGTGTCGCCACCTCCATCACCGCGTTCGTGGGGCGCGCGCTGCGCGGGCCGGTGAACGACCCCGTCATCATCAACGGCTTCGCCGAGTTCGACCGCGTGTTCGGCGGGCTGTGGCAGGAAAGCGGGCTGGGCTTCGCCGTCCGCGACTTCTTTTCCAACGGCGGCGGCCAGGCCGTGATCGTGCGCGTGTTCCGCGAGGACGGCGGCGACGACGGCGTGGCCGAGCTCAACGCGGGCACGCTGACGCTCAAGGCCGCCGCGCCCGGGGAGTGGGGCAACTCGCTGCGGGCGCGCGTGGAGTACCCGGCCACCGACATCGCCAACGACCTCGCCACGCGCTACGGGCTTCCCGCCGCCTCGTTCTTCAACCTGCTGCTGCACGACGCGGTCACGGGCGAGACCGAGGAGTACCGCAACCTGACGGTGGTCGAGGGGCCGCGGCAGGTGCAGGCGCTGGTGAACGCGCAGAGCAAGCTGGCCACGGTGACCGGCCACCACGCCACCAACCGCCCCGACGACCACGACGCGGCCCCCGCCGCCGGCAAGACGATCTGGAACGACGACAACACCTCCACGGGGGTGGCGCCCGCGGCCGTGGGCGGGCACGGCGACCCGATCGAGGACGACGACGTGGAGGGCGACCCCGGGGACAAGACGGGCCTGTACGCGCTGGAAAAGACGGACCTCTTCAACCTGCTGGTGATCCCCCCGTACACCCCCGACGGGGACGTGGGCGACGCGGTGGTCGAGGCCGCCATCACCTACGCCGAGCAGCGCCGCGCCATCCTGATCATCGACCCGCCGGCCGACGCCAACGACAAGGAGGACGCCAAGACGGCGGTGGCGGCGCTCACCAAGAGCAAGAACGCGGCGTTCTACTTTCCCCGCGTGCTCAAGGCCAACCCGCTGCACCAGAACCGGCTGGAGCCGTTCGCCCCGTCGGGGACGGTGGCCGGCGTGATCGCCCGCACCGACGTGAACCGCGGCGTGTGGAAGGCGCCCGCCGGCCAGGACGCCACCATGGCGGGGGTGGCGGCGCTCACGGTAAAGCTCACGGACGCGGAGAACGGCGAGCTGAACCCGCTGGGGATCAACTGCCTGCGCAGCTTTCCGGCGGCGGGGCGGGTGGTGTGGGGCGCGCGCACGCTGCGCGGCGACGACCGGCTGGCCGACGAGTGGAAGTACCTGCCGGTGCGGCGGCTGGCGCTGTTCATCGAGGAGAGCCTGTACCGCGGCACGCAGTGGGTGGTGTTCGAGCCCAACGACGAGCCGCTGTGGAGCCAGATCCGGCTGAACGTAGGCTCGTTCATGCACAGCCTGTATCGCCAGGGCGCGTTCGCGGGCGGCTCGCCGCGCGACGCCTACTTCGTGAAGTGCGACCGCGAGACCACCACGCAGGCCGACGTGGACAAGGGGATCGTGAACGTGGTCGTGGGCTTTGCCCCGCTCAAGCCGGCGGAGTTCGTCATCATCACGCTCCAGCAGATCGCTGGACAGCTCGACACCTGAGGAGGACGCCATGCCCCAGTTCAGCGTGAACGTGGAGCGTTTTGATCCCTACAAGAACTTCAAGTTCAAGGTGCGGTGGGACGGCCGCGTGGTGGCGGGGGTGAGCAAGGTGAGCGCCCTCAAGCGCACCACCGAGGTGGTGGAGCACCGCGAGGGCGGCGACCCCAGCAGCAGCCGCAAGTCGCCGGGCCGCACCAAGTACGAGGCGGTCACGCTGGAGCGCGGCGTGACGCACGACAGCGAGTTCGAGCGGTGGGCCAACAAGGTGTGGAACTTCGACGCCAGCGGGCAGGAGGTCAGCCTCAAGGACTTCCGCAAGCCGGTGATCCTGGAGGTCTACAACGAGGCGGGGCAGCTGGCCATCGCCTACCGGCTGTATCGCTGCTGGGTGTCGGAGTTCCAGGCGATGGGCGACCTGGACGCCAACGCCAACGCGGTGCTCATCCAGAGCATCAAGCTGGAGAACGAGGGGTGGGAGCGGGACTACGACGTGACCGAGCCCACCGAAGAGTTCTTCGACGAGCCGCCCGCGCTGTGAGCCCCCCGCGCGCCCCCGCCGAGGCGCGGCTGCTGGATGCGTGGGAGCGCGGCACCGCCGCGTCTCCCGCGCGCCGCGCGCTGCTGCTGCTGTCCCTGGCCCTTCCGGGAGCCGGGGCGGCGGCGCTGGCGTCGCAGCCGGTGGGGCGCCGCGACGGGCAGCTGTTCCGCCTGCGCCGCGCGCTCTTTGGCGACGCGCTGGCGTGCATCGCCGCGTGCCCCGCGTGCGGCGAGCGGCTGGAGTTCGCGCTTTCCGCCGGCGAGGTGCTGGAGGGGAGCGCGCCCCCGGACGACGCACCGCTGCGGGTGGCGCGCGACGGGTGGGAGGTGGAGGTTCGCCTTCCCACCACGCAGGACCTGCTGCTGATCACCGAGGGCGAGGCGGTGGCGGACCCGGCGGGCGCGCTGCTGCGCCGCTGCGTGCTCTCCGCCCGCCGCAGGGGCCGCCCGGCGGACACCGGCGCGCTGCCCCCGGCGGTGCTGGAGGCGGTGGACGCCGAGATGGCCCGCGCCGACGCCGGGTCGCAGGTGCGGCTCTCCCTTGCCTGCCCGGCGTGCGCGCACGCCTGGGAGGCGCCGTTCGACATCGTCGCCTTCCTGTGGCGCGAGCTGGACGCGTGGGCCCGCCGGGTGACGGCCGAGGTGCACGTGCTGGCCAGCCGCTACGGGTGGAGCGAGCGGCAGATCCTTTCGCTGGGGCCGCGCCGCCGCGGGCGGTACCTGGAGCTGGTGGGCGCATGACCGGCTACCTGGCCTCCCTGGTGGAGCGGCACCTGGACCCCGAGCCCGCCGTGGCCCCCCGCGCACGCTCCGCCTTCGAGCCGGACGCGCCCGCGCCGGACCCGTTCGGCTCCGCGCCGCCGGCGCCGTCCGCGGCGGACGGGTGGGGGATGGAGGAGGCCGACGCCGCCGCGGAGCCGCGGCCGGACGCCGGCCCGCCCCGCGCGCCCCGGCGGCGCATCCGCGCCCTGGCGCGGGAGCCGATGGACGACATCGTCGCGCCGGACTCCGGGCCCGCGCCGCTGGCGCCCCCCGCGCCGCGGCCGCCCCGCGCGTCCGCCCCCGCCGCCGCGCCCGACGCACCCGCGCCACGCCCGGCGCCGCGGGCCGTGGATCCCGCACCCGCCGCGCATCCCGCCGCCGCCGCCGCGACTCCGGCTCCCGTCGAGCCGCTCCCGGCGCGCGCCGCCGCCCCGCCCGCCCCCGCTTCCGTCGCATCCCCCCGCCCCGCCCCGCGGAGCGTGGACGCGCCCGTGACGCCGCCGGCCCCACCCGCCCCCGCCGCCCGGCGCGAGGCGCCGGCGAATCGGGCCGCGGCCGTGGAGCCGGCGCCGGAGCCGGTGGCCGTCTCCCCCGCGCCGCCGCGGATCGCGCGGCACGTGGCGCAGGTGCAGCCGGCGGCGGAGGCGGCGCCCCTGCCGCGCACGGACGTCCGCCCGCCGGAGCCGGCACCGCGGCATCGGTCGATGGACGCGGAGCGCCCCGCCGCCGTCCTTCCCGTGCCGGCCCCGGTGACGGAGCCCGCGGCGAACGACGACCTGCGGCGGCGGATGGTCGAAGTCCGCCCGGTGGAGGCCGTGGCGCCCGCGCCGCGTGCCGCGGAGCCGGGCCCGGTGGAATCCGCCGCCGCCGAGCGGCGGCGGGCGGAGGCGCGCGCGCCCGCCGCGCCCGTCCCCACGCCGCCGCCGCCCTCGCCCGCGATGGTGCTGGTGCAGCCGGTGGTCCGCGCCGCGCCGCTTCCCGTCGCGGCCCCCGACGCCCCCGCGGCGCCGCCGCCCGCGCCGGTGATCGAGGTGAGCATCGGGCGCATCGAGGTGCGCGCGACGCAGGCGCCCGCCGCCCACGCCCCGGCGCCCGTGCGCCGGGCCGCCAACGCCCTGTCGCTGGACGACTACCTGGCCCGCCGCGGAGGGGGACGATGAGCACGCCGCTGGCGATCGCCGCCACCACCGCCGCGCTGCGCAACCTGCTGCACATCGGCATCCCGCGGCTGGACCCGGAGCTCAGCGACCTGCGCGTCACCCTGCAGCCGCCCGACAAGGCGCGCGAGGGCGTCTCGGTGACGCAGCTGAACCTGTTCCTGTACCAGACCACCTACAACGCCGCCTTCCGCAACGGCGACATGCCGTCGCGCACCAAGGCGGGCGAGGTGGGGCAGCCGCCCCTCGCGCTGAACCTGCACTACGTGCTCACCGCGTTCGGGCGCGGCGAGGCGGACAACGACGCGCTGAGCCACCGCGTGCTGGGCGGCGCGCTGAGCCTGCTGCACGACCACCCCCTGCTGGGCCCGGACGAGCTGAAGGACGCGCTGGAGGACGGCGGGGTGCACCTGCAGCCGGAGCGCGTGCGCATCACCCACCAGCCCATGCCGCTGGAAGAGATGTCCAAGCTGTGGACCTCGTTCCAGACCAGCTACCGCCTGTCCGCCGCCATCCAGGCCTCCGTGCTGCTGATCGACAGCGCCCGGCCCACGCGCGCGGCGCCGCCGGTGGTGCGGCGGGGCGCGGACGACGGCGGCGCCAGCGCGGCGGCGGGGCTGGAGAACCCGTTCCCCCACCTGACCGCCGCCACCCCGCCCAACGGCCAGCCCGCCGTGCGCCTGGGCGAGACGCTGGTCCTTTCCGGCGGCCGGCTGGGCGGCACCAACGTGGGCGTGCGCTTTCACACCCGCTGGTGGGACCAGCCGGTGGAGGTGCTCCCCCCCTCGGCCGCCACGGACAGCTCGGTGAGCATCGAGATCCCCGACGTGCCGGCGGACTGGCCCGCGGGCGTCTACACCGCCGCCGTCCTGGTCCAGCGGCCGGGGGAGACGTACCGGCGCGAGACCAACCAGCTCCCGGTGGTGGTCGCCCCGCGCATCCTCACCCTTCCCGCCGCCCCGGTCGTCCCCGTGGCGGGGACCGCCACCTTCGACGTCGTCGTCTCTCCCCGGGTGCGGCCGGAGCAGCGCGCGGCCCTGCTGCTGGGCGACCGTGAGGTGCCGGCGCAGCCCCTGGTGGCGCCGGACGACACGCTGACCTTCGTCATCCCCAATGCGCCGCCGGGGGAGCACTGGGTGCGCATTCGCGTGGACGGCGCCGACACCCTGCTGGTGCGCCGCGACGTGACGCCGCCGGAGTTCGACGCCACGCAGAAGGTGACGATCGCATGAGCCCCGACACCGCGTGGGAGGAGGCCAACGAGCGCTACCTGGCCACGGCGCTGACCTGGCTGCGGCTGCGGATGGAGCGCGTTTCCCCCGCCCGCCCCGCGCCCCCCCCGGCGCAGGCGCAGCCGACCCCGCCGGGCCTCGTCGCCGATCCGCCGGAGGCGATCCGCGAGTCCATGTGGGACCGCTTTCGCGGCGGCCGGCGCGCCACCGACGCGCCCGCCGGCGGCTCGGCGATCGGCCTTCTTTCCTCCGGCGGGGGGATCGACGAGCAGATCGCGGAGGCCGCGGAGGAGATGGCGCGGCTGGAGGAGATGGATCCGCCCCCCGCGCTGCCGCTGCTGGCCCGGCGCTTCGGCCTGTCGCCGTTCGAGCGGGAGGTGCTGCTGCTGGCGGTGGCGATGGAGCTGGACACGCGCTTTCCCGCCCTGTGCGCCCGTGCCCAGGACGACGCCACCCGCCCCTGGCCCACCTTTGCGCTGGCGCTGACGCTGTTCGACGACGCGGCGTGGGAGGCGCTCTCGCCCGAGGGGCCGCTGCGCTACTGGCGGCTGCTGGAGGTGGCCCACGCGCCGCCCCAGCCGCTCACCACCAGCCCGCTGCGCGCGGACGAGCGCATCTTCAACTACGCCAAGGGGCTCAACCACATGGACGAGCGCCTGGCCGCCGCCACCGCGCCCCTGCGGCCGCCCTCCGGCGTGGGACTCTCCCCGTCGCAGGAAAAGGCGGCGGAGGCCGCGCGCGCGGCGCTGCAGGGGGCAGGGCCCGGCCCGGTGCCGCTGGTGCACCTGCTGGGCCCGGACGGGGAGAGCAAGCAGCTGGTGGCCGCCCACGTCTGCGCGCAGCTGGGGCTGCGGCCGCACCGCCTGCTTCCCGGCGCGCTGGCGCCCACGGCGGACGTGGAGGGGCTGGCGCGGCTGTGGCGCCGCGAGGCCGCGCTCCTTCCCCTGGCGCTGTACCTGGAGCAGCCGGAGGGCGAGGGCGAGCCGCACGACGGCGCCCTGCCCCGCTTCGCCGCCCGCGCGGGGAGCTTCTGCTTTCTGGACGCGCGCGACCTGCGGCTCCCCTCGGGCACCCCCGTGGTCCCCGTGGAGGTGGGCAAGCCGACGGCCGCGGAGCAGCGGGAGGCGTGGGGGGGGGTGCTGGGGCCCCTGGTGGACGGCCTTCCCGCGTCGCTGGCCGGGCAGTTCGACCTGGGGCTTCCCGTGCTGCACCGGGTGGCCCGCGAGGGGCTGGCCGCCGCGGAGGAGGGCGCGCCCCTGCGCGAGGCGCTGTGGGACGCCGCGCTCAAGGCCACGCGGCCGGGGATGGACCGGCTGGCCGTGCGGGTGGACGCCCGGGCCACCTGGGACGACCTGGTGCTGCCGCCCACGGAGACGGCGCTGCTGCGGCAGGTGGCCGCGCAGGTGGCGCAGCGGTCCCGCGTGTACGAGGAGTGGGGCTTCGGGGCGAAGATGAACCGGGGGATGGGGATCGCCGCGCTCTTCGCGGGGGAGAGCGGGACGGGAAAGACGATGGCGGCGGAGGTGATCGCCACGGCGCTGCGGCTGAACCTGTACCGCATCGACCTTTCCGCCGTGGTGAGCAAGTACATCGGCGAGACGGAGAAGAACCTGCGCCGGCTGTTCGACGCGGCCGAGGACGGCGGGGCCATCCTCTTCTTCGACGAGGCCGACGCCATCTTCGGCAAGCGCAGCGAGGTCAAGGACAGCCACGACCGCTACGCCAACATCGAGATCAACTACCTGCTGCAGCGCATGGAGGCGTACCGCGGGCTGGCCATCCTGGCCACCAACGTCAAGAGCGCGCTGGACACCGCCTTTCTGCGCCGCCTTCGCTTCGTGGTGGAGTTCCCCTTTCCCGCGGCCGGCGAGCGGCGGCGGATGTGGGAGCGCGCCTTTCCCCCGCAGGCGCAGGTGGAGGCGCTGGACTTCGACCGGCTGTCGCGGCTGCCGATGGCGGGGGGCAGCATTCACAACGTGGCGCTGAACGCGGCGTTCCAGGCGGCGCACGAGGGCACCTCCGTCACCATGCCGCTGGTCCTGAACGCCGCGCGCGCCGAGTTCCGCAAGATGGAGCGTCCCGTGAGCGAGGCCGAGTTCCGCTGGACCGAGCCCGCCCTGGGGGCCGCGTGAGGGCCCGCGCCGCCGCGGCGTCCCCCGCCGCCCGGGCCGCCGCCGCGCCGCCGGTGCCCGCGGAGGTGCGGCAGGCGCTGGCGCACGCCGGCCAGCCGCTGGAGGCGCGCGCCCGCGGCGACATGGAGAGCCGCTTTCAGCACGATTTCAGCGGGGTGCGCGTGCACGCGGACGGCGGGGCGGCCCGCGCGGCGGCGGCGGTGGACGCGCGCGCGTTCACCGTGGGCAGCCACATCGTCTTCGGGGCGGGCGAGTACGCGCCCGGCACGGCCCGGGGGGCGCGGGTGCTGGCCCACGAGCTGGTGCACACCGTTCAGCAGCGCGGCGCCGCGCCCCACGCGGGAGCGCCGCTGGCGGTCTCGGACCCGTCGGGCGCGGTGGAGCGCGAGGCGGCGCGGGCGGGAACGCGCGCCGCCGCGGGCGAGCGCGTGCGGGTGGCCGGCGCCGCCCCCCTGCAGCTTGCGCGGGATCCGGCCCCGGCCGCCCCGTCGGCCCCCCCGGCGGAGACGCCGGAGCTGAAGAAGAAGCTGGACGCGATCGCCGCGGAGTACGCCAAGATGATCGCGGCCGCGCGGGCCAAGGGCGCCAACGTGGCCGCCGACAACCTGCAGCACTTTCTGGACGGCAAGGGCGGCATCCGCACCCTCTCCGTCACCTGGCTGCGGTCGTTCTCCGACCTCCGGGCGGCGGAGCGCACCAACCAGTCGCGGTTCGAGAGCTCGCTGGACGACGAGGCCGTGAAGGTGCCGGCCAAGGGATCGCGCACCTTTACCGACCACTGGTCGCGCATGTTCACCGCCAGCGTGTTCGACGAGCTGTACTACGCCAGCGGCACCAGCACCATCAAGTCCACCGGCAGCTTCACCCTTTCGGCGCCCGTGGCCAAGGAGGTGGACGTGACGGGGACGGTGCGCCACCACTGGTACGACCCGTACGACTGGCACGCGGACCTGTCCACGTACATCCCGGGGAGCGGGACCGTGTCCGACCAGGACGCGCTGCTGATGCAGAAGCACCGGGGCGCGAAGCCGTTCGACATGCAGGCGGACTGGGACCAGACGCTGAGCGGGCACGTCAAGGTGCGGGACTACTGGTTCGATACCTCGAAATACACGTGGAGCGGACCGTGAGCGCGCCCGGACACCCCCGCCCCGCGCCCGCCCCGGGGATCCGCGTCCACATCGGCCGGCTGGTGCTGGACGGCATCGACCTGGGCCCGGCGGACCGGCCGCTGGTCCGCGCCGCGCTGGAGGCGGAGCTGGTGCGGCTGCTGGGGGAGGGCGGGATCGGGCCGGACTACGCGTCCGGCGGCGCCGCGCCCCGGCTGCGCGCCCCCGCGGTGGTGGACGCCGCGGCGGACCCGGCGTCGCTGGGCCGGCAGATCGCCAACGCCGTTTACGGAGGGATCGGAGGATGAACGACCGCGCACCCCTGGCCCCGCAGCGCCCGCCCGAAGCGGCCATGGCCCCGCCCGTCCGCGCGCCCGCGCCGCCGCAGCCCCGCCACGCGTGGGGAGGCGGGATGGAGGCCGCCCCCGCCGCGCCCTCGCGCTTCGCGCACGACTTCAGCGGCGTGCGGCTGCGCGCGCCCGCGGGGAGCGTTCAGACCAGGCTGGTGGTGGGCCCCGCGGGCGACGCGTACGAGCGCGAGGCGGAGCGGGTGGCCGCGGCGGTGATGGACGGAGGCGCCGCGGGGCCCCGCATCGGCACCTCCACGCCGGAGGACCGGGTGCAGCGCCTGTGCCCGCACTGCTCCGCCGGCGCCGCCCCCGCGCACGAGGCGGAAGAGGACGACGACGCGCCGGTGCACGCGTGACGCGCCCCACACGCGGCCGAGCCGGCCGGGATCGATCCCGCCGCGAAGGCGGGACGGCGAAGGGCGCCGCCGCGCGCGGCTCCGTCCGCGGCCGCCGCGGCCGGAGCGACGCCCGCCGCAGCGCACCGGCCGCGGGAGGGAATGGATCCGCCGCGCCGGCGGCCCGGCGGCCGGCGGCGGAAGCGAACGAATCCGCCGGGAACACGCAGCATCCGCCCGCGCGGACCCGGCCGGCCGGCGTTCGGCGTCCCCGGCCCCCGCGCGTCCGCACCCCGCTCCATCGGTCCGGCCTCCGCGCCTCGTGGTTCCGCCGCGGACCCGGACCGGTGCAGACCGCGTCCCTGACCCCGTCGCCCGCCTGATGGCCGACTTTCCGCTTTCTCCGCGCGTCCTCAAGGGCGCCCTGGTGGGCCTGGACCCGCTGAACCCGCTGGCCAGCGTGGTGGTCTTTCAGTACAACCCCGAGACCATCACCCGCACGCTGCAGGCGCAGGCCGCGGGCGACGGCGGGGCGCGCAGCGAGGCCATGCGGCTGCGCGGCGCGCCGGTGGAGAACATCAAGATGGAGGTGGAGATCGACGCCACCGACAAGATGGAGGAGGGCGACGGGATCACCGCCATGATGGGGATCCATCCGCAGCTGGCCGCGCTGGAGATGCTGCTGTACCCCAAGAGCGCGCTGGTCATCGCCAACACGGTGGCCATGGCGCTGGGGACGCTGGAGGTGCTGCCCCCCGTGGCCCCGCTCACCCTGCTGATCCTGGGGCTCAAGCGGGTGCTGCCGGTGCGCCTTACGGAGTTCAGCATCACCGAAGAGGCGCACGACCCGGGGCTCAACCCCATCCGCGCCCGCGTCAGCCTGGGGCTGCGCGTGCTGAGCTACAACGACCTGCCGCTCACCAACCCGGGATACGCGCTGTTCGTGGTGCACCAGATCGCCAAGGAGGCCATGGCGGTCATCGGCAGCGTGGGAAACCTGGGGCAGGTGGCGGGCGGCAACGTGAAGATCTTCTGACCGGGAAGGCCCATGTTCGAGCACACCAGCCGCTACTACGCACTCGAGACCGCCCTGCACACCCTTCCGGACGGACGCGAGGTGGCGTACGTGCGGCGCCGCTTCGTGCCGCCGGGGTCCAGCCACACGCTGCTGGCGGAGGTGCGCGTGGCGCAGGACGACCGCATGGACCTGGTGACGGCGCGCACGCTGGGCGACCCGCTGCAGTTCTGGCGCGTGGCCGACGCCAACGACGCCATGCACCCGGCGGAGCTGGTGAGCCGGCCGGGGCGGCTGCTGCGCATTCCCCTTCCCTGAGGCGCGGGCGATGCTTCTGGGCTCGCACCTTACGCTGATGATGGGGCCCGTGCTGGCCGTGCCGGTGCCGCAGGAGCTGAGCGAGGCGCTGGCGGGGGTGGAGATCACCAGCGCCGACCGCGGGCGCTCGGGGTTTCAGCTGCAGTTCCACGTGGGGCGCAGCGGCCCGCTGGAGCTGTTCGACCACACGCTCCTGTCGCACCCCCTGCTGCGCCCGTTCACCCGCGTGGTGCTGGTGATGCGCTTCGACCTGATCCCCCAGGTGCTGATGGACGGGGTGATCACGCAGATCACCCTGACCCCCAGCGAAGAGCCGGGCGCGTCCATGCTCACGGTGACGGGCGAGGACGTGAGCGTGATGATGGACCTGGTGCAGCTGCGCATGCCGTACCCGGGGATGACGGAGAACCTGATAGCCACCCTGATCATCGCCAAGTACGCGGCGTACGGGCTGGTCCCGGCGGTGATGCCGCCGTTCATGATCGACGCGCCGGTCCCCACGCGGCGCATCCCCCAGCAGACGGGGACGGACCTGGAGCACCTGAACACGCTGGCCAGCCGCTACTCCTACGTCTTCTACGTGGAGCCCGGCCCCCTGCCGCTGATGAACAAGGCGTACTGGGGCCCGCCCATCCGCGCGGGCTTTCCGGAAAAGGCGCTCACGGTGAACGCGGGCCCGCACAGCAACGTGAACTCCATGAGCTTCACCTACAACGCGCTGTCGCCCACCATGGTGCTGGACGTCCATCAGGACACCGATACCAACATCACCATGCCGGTGACGTCGCCGGCGCTGAGCCCGCTGCCGCCGCTGGCGGCCATGCCCGCCATGCTGGCCAACGGCGGCCTGGTGCGCACCACGCTGCTCACCCGCACGCAGGAGTCCACCGCGGCGCTCATGCAGGCGCACAACGGGCAGCCGGGGATGACCGAGCATGAGGCGGAGCTGGCGGTGGGCCTCTCGGCGCTGCAGGCGCAGACGCGGGCGGTGGCGGGGGTGCAGGCGTCGCTGGAGCGCACGGCCACCTGCAGCGGCGACCTGGACGCGCTGCGGTACGGCGGCATCCTGCGCGCCCGCAACATCGTGGGCGTGCGCGGCGCGGGGGCCACGCACGACGGCAACTGGTACGTGCAGAGCGTGACCCACAGCATCAAGAAGGGCGAATACAAGCAGCGCTTCACGCTCAACCGCGAAGGCATCTACCCCATCATTCCCATGGTGCGGCCATGAGGCGGTTCTGGGGCAAGTACCGGGGCAAGGTGATCCAGAACATGGATCCCGAGCAGCGCGGCCGCGTGCAGGTGAGCTGCCCGGCGGTGCTGGGAACCAACCTGCTGAGCTGGGCCATGCCCTGCGTGCCGATGGCGGGAATGCAGGCGGGCACCTACGCCATCCCCCCGCTGCAGGCCAACGTGTGGGTGGAGTTCGAGGGCGGCGACCCCGAGAAGCCCATCTGGAGCGGCTGCTTCTGGGGCACGGGCGAGCTCCCCACCCGCGCCATGGCGCCGCCGCAGCCGGCGGGGCCCATCGTCATCCAGTCGCCCACGGCGCAGAACCGCATCGTGATCGCCAGCGCGCCGGCGGACGGCATCACCCTGGAGACGGCGGCGGGGCCGGCGGGGCCCATGGTGCGGGTGGACAGCACGGGGATCACCATGATGGACGGCAAGGGCGGCATGATCACCATCACCGCGGGCGTGGTGACGGTGAACATGGGCGCGCTGATGATCAAGTAGAGCCAGGAGAGGCGACGATGCCCGGCAACATCCTGCACCTGGGCGCCACGGTGAAGTGCGCGCACGCCGGCACGGCCACGCCCAGCATGCCCAGCACGCGGGTGTTCGTGAGCGGCCAGGCCATCGCCACGGTGCCGGGTCCGTACCTGGTGGCCGGGTGCACGCTGCCGCCCAACGCGGGCGGCCCGTGCGTGACGGCCAACTGGACGCTGGGCGCCACGCGCGTGACGTCCATGGGCGCGCCGGTGATCATCAACGCGGGCCAGGCGGTGTGCGCCCCCACCGGCACCCCGCTGATCCCCGCGGTCTCCCAGACGCGCGTGATCGCGATGTGAGAAAGGGCGGGCCGAGTCCGCGGCATCCCCCTTCGAGTCGACGGGATGCGGCAGGCGCTCGATCCGGATCGCCCGACCCTGTCGGTCCGTCCCCGCATCGCGCCCTCGTCCCCGGACGGCGCCGGCATCCCTGGAAGCGTCGGGAACGGCAGAGGACCCGAAGCGCGGCAGGGGGGCCATGGGAATTTTCCGGGGGAGCATGAGGATGGATGGATGCCGGCCGAAGTCTCCGCCAGCCGCCGCCTCCATCCGATGCGCGATCCCGGGATCCGTCCGTCCGCCCGCGCCGCGGATCGAGGTCGAGGTCGAGGTCGACGTGATGATGCCGGCCGCGCGCCACCTCCGCCCGTGCGCTGAACGGCAGGCTCCGGCAAAGGACGCGCATCAGGTAAAGCCGTGGGCTGTCTCCGGCGCGAGCGGTCTGGATGGGGAGTGGATTCTGGCCGCAGCGTCACGACAGCCGGCCGCGCGCACCCCCTGATGCGCGATCCGGAGGACCGTCGGCCCGCGTCGCGGAGGGAAGGAACGCCGGGATGACCCCGGCGGCGCGCGGACGGCGGCAAAGGTGTCTGTAAAAAAATTTGCCATGAACACACCGCGCGGGCCGTCCTGCGACGGCACGACGGCACGACCCGGTGTGACGCCTCTCGCCGACCCGGCATCCGCGGACGATTCAGCGCGAGGGATCATGGGCGGCGGGCCGGGATCGTAGATGGATCCGGTGCCCGGCGGCGGGATCGGCTGAACCGGGACGCACTTTCGCACTAACGCACTAACGCACTTTCGCACTTTCGCACTTTCGTACTCGCACTTCCGCCCTTTCGCACTCCGCTTTTCCCGGAGAGCCATGAACATCGACTACCCGCTGCACCTGGCCCCCGGCGGCGGCACGGCGCTCACCAGCGACGACGAGCACGTGCGCGACATGATCGAGCAGCTCCTGCTCACCTCGCCGGGCGAGCGCGTAAACCGTCCGGACTTCGGAAGCGGACTGATGGCGATGGTGTTCGCGCCCAACGGCAGCGAGATCGCCGCCGCGCTGGAGTTCACCGTGCGCGGCGCCCTGCAGCGCTGGCTGGGCGACGTCATCGAGGTGCAGCGGCTGGACGTGCTGGCCGAAGACAGCGCCCTTCACGTGACCGTGGTCTACTCGCTGCGCGGCTCCGGCGACGTGCGCACCGCCACCATCACCCGCGAGGCCGCATGAGCGCCACGTGCCGGACCGGCGGGCGCCGCGCGCGCGTCCGCAGGGCGGAGCTCAACGGACTGGACTTCGTTGAGGTGTCGCCCGACCAGCGCCGCCTTACCGTCCATTTCCTGGGCAAGGCGCCCGCAGAGGTGCAGCGCGGCAACGTGGCCATCCGCGGCGGCCGCCGCATCCGCGACATCCGCGTCACCGAGGTGGAGGTCGTCCGCGACGCCGACCCGGCGCTGGACGACCGCCTCGTCGTCTCCGTCGACCGGCCCGGCGACTTCGCCACCTACACCCTGGCGATGGTGGAGGCCGACGAGCGCGGCTACCCCACGCAGCGGCGGATGCGCGGCTTCGACGCGCGGTACGCCACCGTCGACTTCACCTTCAAGGCGGGGTGCCCGTCGCCGCTGGACTGCGCCCCCGCGCCGGCCCAGCCCGCCGCGCCGGGAGGCCCCGGGCCCGCCGACTACCTGGCCCGCGACTACGCCAGCTTTCGCCAGCTGATGCTGGACCGCATGTCGCTCACCCTTCCCGGGTGGACGGAGCGGCACGTTCCCGACGTGGGCATCGCGCTGGTGGAGCTGATGGCGTTCGTGGGCGACGAGCTGAGCTACTACCAGGACGCCGTCGCCACCGAGGCGTACCTGGAGACCGCCCGCCGCCGCACCTCCGTGCGCCGCCACCTGCGCCTGGTGGACTACGCGCTGCACGAGGGGGCCAACGCCCGCGCCTTCGTGCAGGTGGAGGTGGACGCCGACGTAAAGGACGTCCCCCGCCGCGACCTGTTCTTCGTCACCGGGTGGGACGCCATGCCGGCCGGCGGACGCGTCCTTTCCGAAGACGACCTGGCCCCCGTGCTCCGCGAATCGTACGAGGTGTTCGAGCCCGTCCGCGCCCACGGCCCCACCCTCAGCTTTCACCACGCGCACAACCGGATCGAGATCTACACCTGGGGCGAGCGCGGATGCTGCCTCCCCGCCGGCGCCACCTCCGCCACCCTGCGCGACCGGTGGATCCCCGCCGACCCACCGGCCGCCGAGCCGGCGCCGGCCCCGGCGCAGCAGCAGGAGCCGCTCGGGGCGCCGCGCGCCCTCCGCGGCCGCAAGCCCGGCGCGCCGCCCGTCTACGACACCGCCGCACCCGCCGTATCCGACGCCGCCGCGCCCGTGGAGCCCGGTCCCGGCGCCGAGCCGGAAGGCGGCCCGCCGCGGGAGGCCCCGGCGCAGATGCCGCCGCCGCCTCCGCCGCCGAACTTCGGCAAGCCGCGGGACATCCGCCCCTCCATCCCGGTGCAGAGCTACGTCGCACAGAAGCCGGCGGAGCTGCCGCCGCCCCGCCGCGCGCTGGCGCTGGCGCCGGGCGACCTGCTGCTGCTGGAGGAGCTGATGGGGCCGTGGACCGGCGAGGCCGCCGACGCCAACCCCGCGCACCGCCACGTCGTACGCCTCACGCGCGTCACCCCGGGGATGGACGAGCTGGACCGCACCCCCATCGTCGAGGTGGAGTGGCACGAGGAGGACGCCCTCCCCTTCCCGCTCTGCGTCTCCTCCACCAGCCGGCCGCCGGAGTGCCGGTGGCTGGAGAACGTGAGCGTGGCGCGCGGCAACGTGGTGCTGGCCGACCACGGCGAAACCGTTCGTGAAGAGGCGGGGACCGTCGGCGCCGCCCCGGTCGAGCCCGACTGCGGAGAGTGCGGCTGCCCGCCGCAGGTGGTGCCGCGGGCCGCGCCCTTCCGCCCCGCGCTCACCCGCGGCCCGCTGACCTTTGCCGAGCCCCTGCCGCGCGGCGTCTCCGCCCGCGCCGCCATCGCCGACCGCGACCCCGCGCGCGCCGTCCCCGCCGTGTGGGCGCGCTTCGGCCCCGCGCCGGTGAACGAGCGCGGGCCCGTGCGCACGGGGTACACGCCGCCGCGCCCGCCCGGGTGGCGCCCCCGCGGCGACCTGCTGGGAAGCTGGCCCGGCGACCGCCACTTCGTGGTGGAGACGGACGACGGCGTAGCCGTCCTGCGCTTTGGCGACGGGGACGCGGGCGAGGCGCCGGAGGCCGGCTCCGCCTGCACCGTGCGCTACCGCGTGGGCAGCGGCACCGCGGGGAACGTGGGCGCCGGGGGCATCGCCGCCACGGCGCGCCGCGGGGGGCGCTTCGACGCCGTGATGCGGGCCCGCAACCCGCTCCCAGCCACCGGCGGCGTGGCCCCGCAGCCGCTGGAGCAGGCGCGGATGATCGGCCCCTACGCCTTTCGGTCGGAGCTGGAGCGCGCGGTGGCGGCGGAGGACTACGCGCGCATCGCCCAGCGCCACCCCCGCGTGCAGCGCGCCGCCGCCCAGCTGGGGTGGACCGGCAGCTGGCCCGAGGTGATCGTGGCCGTGGACGTGCTGGGCGCGCCCCAGGCCGAGCCGCGGGTGCTGCAGGAGGTGCGGGCGATGCTGGAGCCCTACCGCCGCATCGGCCACGACGTGCGCGTGGCCCCCGCCCGCTACGTGCCGCTGGACGTGGCGCTGGCGGTGTGCGTAAAGCCCGGCTACCTGCGCGCCCACGTACACGCCGCGCTCCTGGCGCGGCTGGGCTCCGGGCGCGCGCCGGACGGCACCGCCGGCTTCTTTCACCCCGACAACCTGAGCTTTGGCCAGGGCGTGTACCTGAGCGCGCTCGTCGCGGCCGCGCAGGGGGTGGAAGGGGTGCTCGGCCTCCTTCCCATCCGCTTTCAGCGCATGCACCACCTTCCGAACGGCGAGATGGAGAACGGCGTTCTCACGCTGGGCCCCCTGGAGGTGGCGCGCCTGGACTCCGACCCCAGCGCGCCCGACAACGGCGTCCTTACCCTCGAAATGGCAGGTGGACGGTGAGCCAGGACTGCGGCTGCGGCCGCCCCGCCGCCCCCGTGCCCGCGCCCACGGACAACCGTCCGGGGCTGCCGGCGCTGCGCTACCGCGCCGGGACGCACGGCACCTTTCTGCAGGCGCTGCTGGAAGGGATCAGCACCGTCTCCGTCCCCGTCGGCGAACCGCCCACGGGCGAGGCGCGCCCGCTGGCCGCCCTTTCCGTCCGCTCCACCGACGACCCCTCCATCGCCCTGCTGGACGCGTGGGCCACGATGGCCGACGTGCTCACCTTCTACCAGGAGCGCATCGCCAACGAGGGCTACCTGCGCACGGCCACCGAGCGGCGGTCGCTGGTGGAGCTGGCGCGCCTCACCGGCTACCGGCCGCGCCCCGGGGTGGCGGCCAGCGTGCACCTGGCGTTCGACCTGGACGACGGCTACCGGCTGGAGCTGCCCGTGGGGACCCGCGCCATGAGCATCCCCGCCCCCGGCGAGACCATGGAGTCGTTCGAGACGGGCGAGGTGCTGGAGGCGCGGGCGGAGTGGAACCGCCTGGTGCCCCGCGCCACCCGCCCCGCCGTGCTCCTTCGCGCCGAGCGCTACTGCGAGCTGTACCTGGAGGGGATCACCACCGGCCTGTCCATCGGCGACCTGCTGCTGCTGGACTTTACCGCCACACAGTCGGTGCACCGGGTCACGGAGGTGCACCCCGACTTCGCGGCGAGCCGCACGCGGGTGATGCTGGACTGCCCGCCGCCGCAGCAGCAGCTGGTGCTGAAGGAGGAATTCAACGACTACGTGGAGATGGACTACCGCTACGTGGAGACGAGCTACAGCTCCCGGGCGATGGCCATCCCCTCCGCGGAGGTGCTGCCGGTGCTGGAGTCCACCGCCGACGCGCTGGCCCGCAGCCGGGTCAAGGGAAGCACCGTCGAAGCGCGCAACGTGCTGGCCGAGGCCGAGGCCATCAGCGCCGCCGGCGAGGCCATCGCCATCACCGACGTGGAGCGGGCCTTTCTCACCGTCACCAGCGCGTCCGCCGCCGTCCAGGGACGGAGCACCACCCTGGACGCGAAGCTGGAGACGGCGAAGCAGGAGCTGTCCACCGTCATGGAGACGTACGCCCCGGCGACCGCGGAAGGGTCGGTGGTGGCGCACCAGACCGCGGGCGGCAAGGAGACGAGCGGCACCCCGGGCTCCACGGGCTACCCGACGAACTACCCGACGAACTACCCGGCCCCCAGCTACACGAACTACCCGGGCTCCGTGAGCTACCCGGGCCACACCACCGTCACCGCGACGACGACGGACCTCACCGGCCTGTCGTCGCTGCTCAGGAACGACCGGATCTACACGCAGGCCTCCGTCGCCCCGTCCAGCGCCGTGCACCTGGGGCGCACGCACACCGTCGCGCTCTCCGCCGGGGGAAGCGCGGGGACCACGCTGCTGGCGGCGCTCAACAACCAGCTGGGCACCAACCTGTTCCGCGCCTGGTCGGGGATCCGCACCCCCGCCAAGGAGGTGGTCCCCGGCGCCGTCTACGTCTTTCGCGTCAAGGCGGGCCCGTTCGGCGCCACGGCGCCCCCGCCGCCGCCGGACATCGAGAACTGCCAGGCGGCCTCGGGGCCCGAGTGGGTGCTGGACGAGGAGTTCGACGAGACCCTGAAAGGCACGAACCGGCTCACGCTGGACGGCGTGTACGACCGCATCCTTCCCGGCACCTGGGTGGTCGTCCGTAGCGCGAAACGGGGGCAGGAGGCGTTCCACAGGGTGGTCGGCGTGGAGACGGTGGCCCGCGCCTCGTACGGGCTGGGCGGGCGGGCCACGCAGCTCAAGCTGGACGGCGTGTGGCTGCCCAAGCCGTACACGTACCCCGAGGTTCCCCCCGTCGGGTACCTCATGTCCACCAACCTGGACGTGCTGCGCGACCTGTCGATCTACGCCCAGGCCGAGCCGCTGGCCCTGGCGCGCCCCCCGGTCACGGAGGACGTGAAGGGGAAGGAGATCGAGCTGGACGTGCTGTACGAAGGGCTGGCGCCCGGCCGCTGGATCATCGTCTCCGGCGAGCGCACGGACCTTGAGGGCGTCACCGCGTCGGAGCTGGCGATGATCACCGGCGTGCGCCACGGGGTGTCGACCTTCACGGTCCCCGGCCGGCAGGGGCCGCTGGCCATTCCCGGCGACCAGGTGCACACCTGGATCACCCTTTCCACCGAGCTCGCGTTCTCCTACCGCCGCAGCACCGTGCAGATCTTCGGCAACGTGGCCCCCGCCACGCACGGCGAGACGCGCGAGCAGGTGCTGGGAAGCGGCGACGCCGGCAAGGCGCTGCAGCGCTTCGAGCTCATGCAGGGCCCGCTGACCTACGTCCCCGCGCCCACGGCCAGCGGCACGGAGAGCACGCTCACCGTGCGCGTGGACAGGGTGAAGTGGGACGAGGCGCCGCACCTGGCCGCGCTGGGCCCGTACGACCGGCGCTACCTGGTGCGCACCGACCACGAGGACCGGACCAGCGTCACCTTTGGCGACGGGGTGCACGGGGCGCGGCTGCCCACCGGGCACGAGAACGTGCGCGCCGTCTACCGCACCGGCATCGGCGCGCCGGGGAACGTGGACGCGGGGCAGATCTCCCTTCTCGCCACCCGCCCCCAGGGGCTCAAGGCCGTCGTCAACCCGCTGGCCTCGTCCGGCGGCGGCGACCCGGACACGGCGGAGCAGATCCGCCGCAACGCGCCGCTGGGGCTGCAGTCGCTGGAGCGCATCGTCTCGGTGGAAGACTACACCGACTTCGTCCGCGGCTTCGCGGGGATCGGCAAGGCGCAGGCGGCGTTCCTCACCGACGGACGGCGCCCCGTGGTGCACATCACCTTCGCCGGCGTGGACGACGCGCCCATCGGCGAGACCAGCGCCCTGGCCACCCAGCTCAAGGCCGCGCTGCTCCGCTACGGCGACCCCCACCGCTACCTGGACGGTAGCCCGCGCGACCTGCGGGCGCTGGTGGTGAGCGCCCGCATCCTGGTGCGGCCCGACGTGCTGTGGGAAGACGTGGAGCCGCGGGTGCGCGCCGCCATGCTGGACCACTTCAGCTTCGACCGGCGCGAGCTGGGGCAGGGGGTGGCGGCCAGCGAGGTGGTGGCCGTGCTGCACGGCGCCTGGGGCGTGGAGGCGGTGGACCTGGACCTCCTGGCCTCCATCGGCGAGCAGGAGCTGCGGGCAGATCCGGACGCGCTTTCGAAGCTGGGGCAGTCGGCCGGCGGCGGAGGGGGGAGCGGCGGCGGATACGGCGGTTACGGTGGATATGGCGGTTACGGCTACGGCGGCTATGGCGGAAGCGGCGGCTATGGCGGAGGCGGCGGCGGAAGCGGCGGGGGCCACAGCCGGGGGGGCGATGGATGGGTCCCGTCGCGCATGGCGCGGCTGGCGGCGCCGGGCGGGGACCGGCGGATCGCGCCGGCGCAGCTGGTCATCCTGCTCCCGTCCGTCCCCGACACCCTGATCCTTACGGAGTGGAAGCGATGAGCGACCGCCTGTTCGAGCTGCTTCCCGCCGTATACCGGGACCGCGACGCCGCGCAGGGCGGACCCCTGCGCGCGCTGCTGCGGCTGGTGGGCGGGCAGGCGGACCTGATGCGCGACGACGTGGCCCGCCTGTACGAGAACTGGTTCATCGAAACCTGCGAGGACTGGGCGGTCCCCTACATCGGCGAGCTGGTGGGATACACCCCCGCCGCTGAGGCCGCCGCCGCCGCGGACGCCGGCAGCCGCGCGCTGGGGCGCGCCCTCACCCCCCGCCGCGACGTGGCCAACGCCCTGCGCGCCCGCCGCCGGCGCGGCACGCTGGCCCTGCTGGAGCGGCTGGCGCAGGACGTGGCGCAGTGGCCCGGGCACGCCGTGGAGACGCGCCGCCGCCTGTGGACCACCGCCAACCTGCGCGGCGCGGACCCGTCGTCCCCGCGCACGGCCTCCGTCCGCGACGCGGGGATGCTGGCGCGCACGGGCGGCCCCTACGACGCGCTTCCCCGCCTCCCCGACGTCCGCCGCATCGGTGCGCCGGCGCCGGCGGGGCGGCCCAACGTCCCGGGCATCGCGCTCTGGGTGTGGCCGCTGCGCACGTACTCGCTCACCCGCTCGCCCGCCTACTGCGCGGAGGAGGTGGCCAAGCACGCCTTTACCTTCAGCGCGCTGGGCAACGACGTGCCGCTCTTCTCCCCCTCCGCGCCCGGCCGCTCCGTGCCGGAAGAGGGGCCGGACCCCGGGCCCATCACCCGCCGCGAGCTGGACCGGCGCCCCGGGGACTTCTACGGCGAGGGCAAGGCGTTCGTCATCTACACGGGGCCGCGCCGTACGCCGGTGCCGCTGGAGGACATCGTCTCCACGGACCTGACCGGGTGGCGCTACCAGCCGCCCGCGGGAAAGGTGGCGGTGGATCCCGAGCTGGGCCGCATCCACTTTCCCCGGCTGGCGGCGCCGCGCGGCGGGGTGTGGGTGAGCTGGCACCACGGGTTCAGCGCCGACGTGGGCGGGGGCGAGTACGCCGTCAGGCGTCCCGTCTTCGTCCCCGTGGCGGACGACAAGCCCGTCCCGCTGTACCGGGTGGGCCGCCACGGCCGCTTTCGCCGGCTGCGCGACGCGCTGGCGGCATGGCGCAAGGAGCACCCCCCGCGCGCGGCGATCGAGATCACCGACAGCGGCGTGTACACGGACTCCGTGCGCATTCGCCTGGACGAGGGGCAGGCGCTGCAGATCCGGGCCGCCTCCGGCGCCCGCCCGGTGATCCGGCTGCTGGACCTGAGCAACAACCGCTCGGACGCCCTGCGCGTGCGCGGCGCCAGGAACACGGCGCTGGTGCTGGACGGGCTGGTGATCACCGGCCGGCCGGTGCACGCGGAGGGGGAGCTGTCGTGCCTGGTCCTGCGCCACTGCACCCTGGTCCCCGGGTGGGCGCTGGGGAGCGACGGCGAGCCGCAGCGCCCCGCGGAGCCCTCGCTGGAGATCTTCAGCGCCCGCGCCTGCGTGACGGTGGAGCACAGCATCCTGGGCTCCGTGCAGGTGGTGCTGGACGAGGTGGCGGAGGACCCCGTCCCCATCCGCGTCCGCGACAGCATCGTCGACGCCACGTCCAGCGACCGCGAGGCGATCGGCGCGCCGGGGTGCCCGGTGGCGCACGTGGCGCTCTCCATCGAGCGGAGCACCGTCTTCGGCCGGGTGCAGGTGCACGCCATCCAGCACGCGGAGGACAGCATCTTCACGGGGCAGGTCAAGGTGGCGCGCCGGCAGGTGGGGTGCATGCGCTTCTGCTACGCCCCGCCGGAGTCGCGCACGCCGCGCCGCTACGCCTGCCAGCCCGACGGGGTGGATGCCGCGGCGCGCGAGGCCGAGCCGCCCGGCCCGGTGCGCGACGCGCTGGTGCACCGCGAGCGGCAGCGGGTGCGCCCCCGCTTCGGCAGCGTGCGCTACGGCAGCCCGCGCTACGCGCGCCTGACGGAGGACTGCGCGAAGGAGATCGTGCGCGGCGCCAGCGACACGTCGGAGATGGGGGTGTTCCACGACCTGTTCCAGCCCCAGCGCGCAGCCAACCTGAACGCCCGACTTCAACAGTTCACGCCGGCCGGCCACGATGCCGGCATCGTCTACGCCAGCTAGGAGCCCGGCCATGCACGTCGACATCACGCGCGACACCTTCGATCCCGCCCGCCACTTCTCGCGCGTCCTCATGCAGCAGGGGCGGGTGCCGCTGGACGCGGACCTGAACGAGCAGTCGTCCATCCTGCTCCACTACCTGCGCACCCTTACGGCGGACCTGCTGGGCCCCCACGCGGGGCCGGGGGGCAACGGGTTCAAGGTGGGCTACACCACGCAGAACGGCGGCACCATCGCGGTGGGCGGCCCCGGGCGCTACTACGTCAACGGCCTGCTCTGCGAGATCGAGGGCGACCAGAGCATCCCGGCCAGCCAGGCCACCCGCGGCGGCCGGAGCGACGCCGCGGCCGCGGACGGCGGCGCGCCCCCGCCGCTCACGTACCCGTTCATCGTGTTCATGGAGGTGTGGGAGCAGCTGGTGACCGCCTACCACCAGCCGCTGCTGCGCGAGACGGCGCTGGGCGGCCCCGACACGGCGGCTCGCACCCAGGTGATGTGGCGCATCCGCGCCGAGCAGCTGCAGGCCGGGCAGGGGACCTGCGCCGCCGCCTGGCCGGCGGTTCTCGGCGGCCTGGGGGTGGCGGCCGACCGCAACGGGCTGCAGGTGCGCGCCGGCGGCACGTCCACCGACACGCTGGACCCGTGCGTGCTCCCTCCCGACGCGCGCTACCGCGGGATGGAGAACCAGCTGTACCGCGTGGAGGTGCACACCCGCGGCGACGTGGGCGGGGCCACCCCGCCCACCTTCAAGTGGTCGCGCGAGAACGGCTCGGTGGCCTTTCCCATCCGCTCGCTGAGCGGCGTGGAGGTGGAGGTGGAGACGCTGGGGCTGGACCCGCGCCTGGACCTTGCTCCCGGCGACTGGGTGGAGATCCTGGACGACCAGCGCGCGGGACGCGGCATGCTGGCGCGCGTGGCCGACGTGGACCGCGACGGGCTGCGGGTGACGCTGGAAGACACCGACGACGACTATCCCGAGTACTCCGAGAAGCACGCCGTCATCCACCCCCTGCTGCGCCGCTGGGACCAGTCGGACCCGGTGGTCCTGCGCGGCAACGACGGCACCAGCGCCACCAAGGGAACGCTGCGCGACGGCGCGGTGGAGGCGGTGGACGCATGGATCGAGCTGGAGGCGGGGATCATCGTGCGCTTTCAGCCGAACAAGCGGTACCTGGAGGGCGACTACTGGCTGATCCCGGCGCGCGTGGCCACCGGCGACGTGGAGTGGCCCCGAGCCGCCAATGGCACCGACCCCGCCGTGGTCCCCGCGCGGCGCCCGGAGCGCTTCTACGCCCCGCTGGGCGTGGTGACCGCCGAAAACACCGTGAACGACTGCCGCCGCACCATCAACAAGCTCGTCACCCCGTGACGTAGCTGGAAGCAGCGGCCCCGGTCCACATGGAGGCGCGGAGAGAAACCCTCTCCGCGCCTCCACGTTTGCGTTCGGGCGAACATCGAAAGAACAGGTTCTCACACCGGACCGGCTGAACACTGAGTGTATGCCGTATCCGCTAAAAAAATAAGCCTCACACGGAGTTAGCAGAGTCAACAGAGTTTTCTCGTGCCGCGCGATGAACTCCGCGATTCATCCGACCGCTGGTAAACGATCGATGCGGCACGAAGGGCGGTCATCTCGCCGAGGCTTCACTCTGTTAACTCTGTTGACTCCGTGTGAGACCCGGTCTTTGGGCGGATTCGGTATCATGATCATACCCAATCCGGCTAAACACTTCCCGCTGAGCAGATCGTGGCTTTGTCTCACACGGAGTCAACGGGGTCAACGGAGTTTTGCCCTCCGTTGACTCCGTTGACTCCGTGTGAGGCCCATTCTTTTTCAGGATTCGGTATAAGCGATCAGCCGCGTGTAGATCTGCACGTCGGCGCCGCGAAAGCCGATGCGGTTCTCCGAGCGCCCCACCTCCACCGTGTCGTCCTTGCGATCACATCACACCGGATCCGGGGAAACACCTGTCATATCCATATCCTACGAATCCGGCGCCACGGCCCTCTGGTGTGGGTTACGGGATGATCTCCGCCGCGCGCCACCTGCGCACGGAGTTGACCAGCCACACCTCCTCCGCGCGCGCCAGCTCCGCGGGACGGATGACGCGCTCGCGGATCTCGCCCGTGGCGAGCAGGTGGGCGCGAAAGACGCCGGGGAGCAGGCCGCACGCCAGCGGCGGCGTCCACAGCGCGCCGTCCAGCCGCACCACCAGGTTGGCGATGGCGGATTCCGTCAGCTCGCCGCGCTCGTTCACCAGCAGCACGTCGTCGGCGTCGGGGCGGCTGGCGGCGCGGCGCTCGTACTCCGCGCGCCACGTGGTCTTGTGGTACAGCAGCGGATCGCCGCTGTCCACCGGCTCCGCCGCGACCGCCACGCGTGCGGGCTGGGCGGAGCCGACGTGCGTCCGCGCCTCGATCTCCATCCGCCCGCCCCGATCCAGCAGCAGCCGTACCCGCATCGGCAGGCCGACGAACACGGGAACGAGCGCCCACAGCCGCCGCACGGCATCGCCCGCGTCGAACGCGTAGCCAAAGTACTCCGCGGAGGCGGCCAGGCGCTCCAGGTGCCCGTCCAGCAGGAACCATCCACCCTCCGGCTCCCACAGCATGGTCTCCAGCAGCCGGAACCCCGACGGCGCGCGGCGCACGAACGCGGCCTTGGACCAGCACTCGCGGTACTCCGCCGCCGCGTCGCTGTCCCAGGTGATCCCGCTCCCCACGCCCAGCTCCGCCGTCCCCGCCGCCGCGTCCAGCAGCAGCGTGCGGATCCCCACGCTGAACACCGCCTCCCCCGGCGAAACGAAGCCGATCGCGCCGCAGTACACGCCGCGCGGGCCAAGCTCCAGCTCGCGGATGATCTCCATCGTCCGCACCTTGGGGGCGCCCGTCACCGATCCGCAGGGGAACAGCGCGCCGAACACCTCCGCCAGCCCCGCGCCGGGGCGCAGCCGCGCCCGGATGGTGGACGTCATCTGGTGCACGGTCTGGTACCGCTCCACCTCGTACAGCCGCTCCACCCGAACGCTGCCGAACTCCGCCACCCGCCCCGCGTCGTTCCGCAGCAGGTCCACGATCATCAGGTTCTCCGCGCGGTCCTTGGGCGAATCCGCCAGCTCCGCCGCGAGCGCGCGGTCCTCCGCCGCCCACCGCCCGCGCGGCCGCGTCCCCTTCATCGGCCTGAGCTCCAGCTCCCGCCCGTCCGCGCGGAAAAAGAGCTCGGGGGATGCGGAGACGACCGTCTTTCCGTCGCCCAGGTCCATGTACGCGCAGAAGGCGGAGCGCTGGCCCAGGCACAGCCGCTCGTACAGCGCCACGGGATCGCCGCGGAAAGGGGCGCGCAGGCGGGCGGTGAAGTTGGTCTGATAGGTGTCGCCCGCCGCGATCAGCGTCCGGATGCGCTCCACCTGGCGGACGTACCCGGGCTGGTCGACGTCGATGCTCCACGCGCCCAGCTCCGCGTCCCCATCCACCGAATCGTACGTGGGATGGACGTCGTCGCGCGCTTCATGGAGGGCGAACCAGACGAGGGGAAGGCGCGGGTCGGGGGGGTGCGTGGCCAGCGCGGGATCGAAGGCGGGCGCCGCCTCGTACGCCACGAAGCCGGCGGCGTGCAGGCCGTCCGCTACCGCCCGCTCCACCGCGTGCAGAACGGGGACGACCTCCTCCAGCCGGTCCGCGCGGAGAATGGACCGAAGCCCGCGAAAGCGGAACGAGCGCGCGCCCCCGGGGCCGCCGGGCGCATCGAAGCGCACGGTGGCCGGTCCGGCCCCCGCGCCTGCCTCCGCCTTTCGCTCCACCGCCGCCTGCGCCATGCCGCCTCCGTCTCGGGACGGCAGCAAGATCGGCCCGGCGCGGGGGTTCCCGCAATCGCTACACGCCGGCAGCCTGCGCGTTCACCGCGCCCGCCGCGATCGCGAGGCCGGACGCGTCGCATCCGCCCGCGGCGCGGGCGCGCACGGGCTCCGCGGCGCTGCACAGAAACCACAGCTCTGCCTCCGTCCGCTGCTCCCAGTCGGAGGGCAGAGGGTACAGCCGGCGCTTCTCCGACCCGCAGTCGAAGCACAGCCAGCCGTCCGCCATCTTGCTGGGCAGGTGCGATCCGAAGGTGGAGCGAAATTCGGAAACCTGGCCGGGGATCACTTCCCACGCCGTCCAGGCGATGCCATCCGGTGCGTCAAAGGTCCTTACCGCCATCCAAGCACTTCCTCTTCAACGGGTTAGACGCCGCCGCAGGTTGCAAGGACCGGGCCGCCCGTGTCACGGTGGGCAGGCACCCGGGGATCTGCTCCACGCGGGAGAAACAGACGAACTTCCGTAGCAGTTACCGAGCGTAAGGGGATTGTACATGGACACTACGTACGCGCACGGCGCTTGCGTAAGCCCCCGCCCCAATCCGTTTCCGGCCGCAGGGGCGAGCCGGTGCAGGGACCATCATCGCAGGGGGAACAGATGGCGAGCGAACCAATGGACCGCGTAGTCCCGCTGAACAGCCTGCCGGGCTACAAGGTGGCCGACGGGGAGCCGGACATCCGGGGGTGGGACGTGGTGGCCAGCGACGGCCGCCGCCTGGGGAAGGTGGATGACCTGCTGGTGGACACGCAGGCCAACAAGGTGCGCTACGTGGACGTGGACGTGGACGGCGACGACCGCCACGTGACGGTGCCCATCGGCTACGCCCGCCTGGAGGAGAACCGGCACCAGGTGCTGGTGGACCGCCTGGGGAGCGAGCAGCTGCAGGCGCTGCCCAGCTACACCCGCGGCGCCATCACCCGCGACTACGAGGAGCAGGTGGGGCGCGCCTGCAACGTGACGACTGCGGCCGCCACCCCCGACTTCTACGAGAACGAAGCCTTCCGCGGCAACAACGAGATGCGCCTCACGCTCAACGAGGAGCAGCTCGCCGTGGGCAAGCGCGAGGTCTCGGCCGGCGAGGTGGGCATCCACAAGACCGTGGAGACGCAGCACGTGCACGAGAACGTGCAGGTGCGCCACGAAGAGGTGGAGGTGGAGCGCCGCCCCATCAGCGACCCGCTGGCCGCCGGCGCCGGGCAGATCATCGAGACCGAGGACGAGATCCGCATTCCCCTGCACGCCGAACAGGTGGTGGTGGAGAAGCGCGTGGTCCCCACCGAGGAGCTGGTGGTGCGCAAGCGCGAGGTGGTGGAGACGGAGGGCGTGGACACCACGCTGCGCCGCGAGCACGCCGAGGTGGAGCGCGAGACCACGGCCGAGACGCACCTGCGCGGCGACCGCCCCGACGACGACCGCCTGGACCGCCGCTAGCCGGCGCGGGCGGCTCCGACGGCACGGACGGCCCTCCCCTCCCCTCGCGAGATTCGCGAGGGGAGGGCTCGGGCTGGAGCGGTGGTGTAGTTCGCGTAAACAGTTGCGGGCACGGCACTTGCGAGTGCGCAACCGCATACGGGATCGGTACGGAAAACCTGAAAAACTTGGAGGCAGCATGCTCGAGAAGCTCGGCGGCAACGACCGCGACGACCTGCGCAACGACCGCGACCTGCGCGACCGTGACCTGATGGATACGGACCGCCAGCGCCTGGTCCGCGAGCGCATGGAAGCGCACGGCATCGGCGAGGAAGAGGCCATGCGCCTGGTGCTGAACGAGGAGCAGCTCGCTATCGGCAAGCGCGAGGTCGAAGCGGGCGAGGTGGGCGTGCGCAAGACGGTGGAGACGCAGCACGTGCACGAGAACGTGCAGCTGCGCCACGAGGAGGTGGACGTGGAGCGCCGCCCGATCACGGACGGCTACGTCGCCGGCACCAACGCCACCATCGGCGAGGACGAGCACATCCGCATGCAGCTTCACGCCGAAGAGGCGGTGGTGGAGAAGCGTGTGGTGCCCACCGAGGAGCTGGTGGTGCGCAAGCGCGAGGTGGTGGAGAACCAGCCGATCGACACCACGCTGCGCCGCGAGCACGCCGAGGTGGACCGCGAGGTCCGCACCGACACGCACCTGCGCGACGACCGCCTGGACGACGACCGCTTGGGCCGGCCGTAACGCTGCTTCCGGCCGGCGCCCTGCGCCGGCCGGACGACGAACGGGCACCCCGCGATCTGCGGGGTGCCCGTTTCGGTTAGCAGAGCTGCACGTGAGTTACGGCAGCATACCGAACCCATGCAGATCCCGCAGCAGCTTGTCCAGTGAGGGACAGCGCTGGCGTGCCGCCTCCACGTCCAGAACGGCCATTAGCGCGGGTTGATCCGCGACGTCTACGTAGCTACCCGTCATCAACGCCTCGACACGTTCCTTCGCACCACGCGGAGCTTCAGGATCAGCTTCGTAGGCCGCGTCAGCGCGAATCCCCCGCTGTCCCTGCAGCGACTGGATCCCTCCGAGGAACCAAGCCTCCAGTTCACGCGTCGCAAACACCACGGAGACAGGAAGATCCGTCACCTGCCGGCACCGCTTCAATAGAGCGGGAGCGAGCTTGGCCGGGCAGTCATCATCTGCATCCAGCAGCACGAGGACGGCGGATGCGTGGGCCCGATCCGCCACCGCTAGCAGAACGGCCCGCTCCAGCTCTCCCGGCCTGACGATCTGATTCCGCTTTACGCGAAACGGTCGTGTAACCTCCACGCCGAGTCGGCGCATGAGCACCGGGATCGAGTGAACCTCCGCGTGCCCTTCTACGATGGGAACCAGCGCCACTTCAGTCAGCCCCGCCAAACGTGTGCACTGGAGCGCCGAACAGCTCATCCTTGCGAGAGAGCAACTCTGCTGCAGCAACATCGGGATTCAGCTCATCGCTGCGCAGCAGTTCGCCTGGGGAATAGAGATGGTCGCGGATCGCTTCACGCGAGGAATTCGCGACTGGAGCAATGGCAGTCCCTTGTCCTGTCTTTGCGACCACCCGAATCGCTCCATCCGGAAGCGACCCGTAATCCAACACGTCAGGGCTGTGAGTAGTAACAATCACCTGTGAGCGCTTTGCCGCGTCGAGCAGCACCGACATCACCACGTCCACCGCCGCAGGGTGGATGGTGGCTTCCGGCTCCTCAATCAGCAGAACGGTTGGAGTGGTGGGTTGGTATACAGCCAAGAGCAACCCTAACATTCGCAGAGTTCCGTCGGACACATTTCCGGGAAAAAGTGGAAAGGTATTTTCCGGGAAATCTCCGCGTTCGGCGAACAGTAGGAATTGCCGTCCACCCACTGTTGCCCCGTCCACCACATCTATGCCAGGAACTACCGTCTGCAGAAGATTACGCACGCGCTGGTACCGATCAGGAAAGCTTTTCTGAAGGTAGTTCAGCACCGCGGCTGCGTTTCCCCCATTCGGCTCGAGTGACAGTCCGGAGCCGGGGTCGCGAAGGGATCCCAGACTCTCCGGCTGAATGGAATAGTGGCGCGTTCCGACAAGAAAGTCATAAACGGGGCGAAACTCTTCCAGCGCGGACGCTGCGTACAAAGCCAGCCGGTCCGGTTCCAGCGTTGCGCGCAAACCTGGAATCGCGCTTACGAACTCGCCACTCCGCACTTCATAACGATGCTTTTCCTCACCCCTTTCACTGATTACGCAGCGTTCCTCCGCGACGGCGACTTCCCTCCCTTCGCGCGGTACAATCTCAAAGGCGTAATCCGCAACCAGGGTTGAAGTCAGTTCGATGAGGAACCGGAAACCAACGCCGTCACCGGGATCCTTGGCAAAGCCGTAGCGCACCTGAAATATCCCGTCGCGACTCCGCAGAGCCGCCTCAATTGAGGTGGCCAGGCATTCTTGTACGAAGGCGAGTGCATCCAGGAAGTTCGTCTTCCCCGACCCGTTTGGCCCAACGAGCACCGTAAAACCGGATAACGGAACGACCGCCCGTTCAATGCTCCGGTAGTTCCGGATATGGACTTCGCGAATGCGAGGGATCACGGCGCGCCAAGATCAGAGGTTGTGTGCGTCTCCCCAACACTACCGCACCTGCGGCTCAGCGGGCAAGAATTATCGGCAAATCGCACGCTCGCCTATGCCTCCACCTCCACCGGGTGGGGCATCGGCCGGGGCCGCGTCATGCCTTCGGGGGACAGGATCTCCGCCAGCGCCTCGGGGGAGAGCCAGGTCTTTTCGCGGATCAGCTCGTACACGCCGCGCCCCGTAGCCAGCGCCTCGGTGGCCAGCTCCGTGGACCGCTCGTACCCGATGTACGGCACCAGCGCCGTCACCAGGCCGATGGAGTTCTCCACCATCATCCGCATGCGGTCCACGTTGGCCGTGATCCCCAGCACGCACCGCTCGCGCAGCACGACGGCGCCGCGGGTGAGCATGTCCATGGACTGAAAGAGGTTGAAGCCGATCACGGGCTCGAACACGTTCAGCTGCAGCTGCCCCGCCTCGGCCGCCATGGTGATGGTCAGGTCGTTCCCCACCACCTGAAAGCACACCATGTTGACGACCTCCGGGATCACCGGGTTCACCTTTCCCGGCATGATGCTGCTCCCCGGCTGCATGGGCGGCAGGTTGATCTCCCCCAGCCCCGCGCGCGGCCCGGACGAAAGGAGCCGCAGGTCGTTGCAGATCTTGGAAAGCTTCACCGCCACGCGCTTCAGGATGCCGGACAGCTGCACGAACGCGCCCGTATCGGCCGTGGCCTCGATCAGGTCCGGCGCGGTCATCAGCTCCAGCCCCGTCACCCGGCGCAGCTTGTCGCACACCAGGGCGGCGTAGCGCGGGTCGGTGTTGATCCCCGTGCCGATGGCCGTGGCCCCCATGTTGGTCTCGCGGATGAGCGCCGCCGCCTCGCGCAGCCGGTCCATGTCCTCGCCGATGGTCACGCCGAAGGCGGTGAACTCCTGACCCAGCGTCATGGGCACCGCGTCCTGCAGCTGCGTGCGCCCCATCTTCAGCATCTCGCCGAACTCCCGCCCCTTTTCCAGAAACGCCTCGCGCAGCTCGCCCAGCGCGCGCACCAGGTCGTCGATGGCCCAGTTGCCGGCGATCTTGAGCGCGGTGGGATAGACGTCGTTCGTGGACTGGCTGAGGTTGACGTGGTTGTTGGGGTGTACGAAGTCGTACTCGCCCTTGCGGTGGCCCAGCAGCTCCAGCGCGCGGTTGGCGATGACCTCGTTGGCGTTCATGTTGGTGGACGTCCCCGCCCCGCCCTGCACCACGTCCACCACGAACTGCTCGTGCAGCTTGCCGTCGCGCACCTCGCGGCAGGCGCGGACGATGGCGTCGGCCACCTCGTCCGTCAGCAGCCCCAGCTCCTGGTTGGCCAGCGCCGCCGCCTCCTTTACCGCCGCCAGCGCGTTGACCAGGTAGGGGTACTGGCCGATGGGGATGCCGGTGATGGGAAAGTTCTCCGTCGCGCGCAGCGTCTGCACGCCGTAGTACAGGTCCACCGAGACCTGGCGCTCGCCCAGCAGGTCGTGCTCGGTGCGCGTCTCGCCGGAGAGGTAGCCGGAGCCGCGCCCGGAAAGGAGCGCGTTGGCGATGCGCAGCCGGGAGGAGATGACCTGCGCCGCCGCCATCACCAGCCTGCCGTACAGCCGCGGCTCCGCCTGCGCCAGGTCGGCGATGCGGGTGCGCGGCACCTCCACCAGCTCCGCGTCCTCCGTCACCACCCCGCTGGTGCTGTGGGGGTAGTCGTCCAGAAAGCTTCCCTCGCCGTAGCTGTCGCCGGCGCCGAGCACGTGCAGCACGTTGGTGCGCGCGCCCTTGATGATCTGCACGCGCCCGCGCACCAGCACGCCGAACGCGCGGCGGGGCTGGTTCTCGCGGAACAGGTAGCTGCCGGCGGGGCACCGGCGCGCCTCGGCGTGCAGGGCCAGCACCCGCACCTCGTCGTCGCTCAGCCCGCGCAGGGCCCCCTGGGCGCGCAGCACGTGGAACACCGAACCGTTGGTCGTCATCAGCTCTGTCGTCGTCATCCGCCCAGCCGGCGGAAGGGGAGGAGGCACGGGCTTCCGGCAGCTCCGGGACAATTTCCTCGAACGGGGCGCAACGTAGCGGCGGCGCGCGGGCGGATCAAGCACGGCGGCGCGGGCCATCCGTTTACTAACCCGTTGCTGGAACGGAGATTGCACCCTTTCCGCGCCCCAGATTCGGAACCTTCCCGCACCCCGGTGCGGGGCGACACGACCCGAACTCCAGGAGGTCCAGATGGCGCTGTTCGACCGCAACAACAACCGTGGCTGGCGCGGCATGGACGACGACCACCTTCGCCGCGACTACGAGAACCGGTCCAACATGGACGCCGGCGGCAGCTACGGCGGCACCAGCCGTCCGGCGGGGAACCGCGAGGGGCTGTGGTCCAACTCGTGGAGCGACGGCGCGTGGACGGCCGACGCGGCCGACCGCACGGAGCGCGACTGGCACCTGGGCGAGGGGCGCGGCCGCTACGACCGCGACGTGCGCCCGGCGCAGGCCGGCTGGCGCGCCGGCGGCATGTCGGGCGGGATGTCCGGCGGGATGGGGATGAACCGCGGCGGGATGAACCGCGGCGGCGGCTGGAACCTGGAGGGGGGCGACTGGGGCCACAACTGGGGCTCCGGCAACCCGGGCGGCGGCTACGGCGCCGGCGGGACGGACCGCGGCGACATGGACCGCGGGATGAACCGCGGCGGCGGCTTCATCGACCGCGCGCAGAACGCCGTCCGGCGCGGCTGGGACCGCGTGGAGGAGCGGTTCGACCGCGACGACGAGGACCGCGGCATGCACATGGGCGGCGGGTCCATGCGCGGCGGCACCAGCTGGGCCGGCAACTACGACCGCGACTACGGAATGCGCGGCGACAGCGGCGTGCGCGGCTACCGCGACGACGAGGGCCACTACGGGGTCGCCCCCGCGGACGGCATGAACCGCGGCTACGGCGCCACCGGCGGATACGCCGGCGGCGGGATGTCGGGCGGGATGAACCGCTACGGCGCCGACTATGACCGGGGCGGGATGACGGACCGCGACCTGGACGCCGACCGCGGGTACCGCAGCCGCCAGCAGATCGACAACGGCGACCCGTACGGCGACCGCCAGAGCCGCACGCCCATGCGCGTGGTGGAGAACAACCGCGGCGGCATGGGCAACCGCGGGCGCTACGACCAGAACTTCCGCGGCGGCCGCAACTGGTTCTGATCCGCGGCGCGCGTCGGCGGTGACCCGCTGACGCCGAGAGGCCCCGCTCCCGGCGCTACGGGGGCGGGGCCTTTTCGCGTCTCCCCGGACTCGCAGGAACGTGAAACTCTTCCGTCCATCATCCCCTCTCCGCACGCGGCTCGTGCGGAGAGGGGGGAGGCCGTCAGGGGTAGGGATACCCGGGGTCACCCGGGTCGCCGGGATCGCCCGGATCGGTCCCGCTCGCGGCCACCGTCACGCTCCCCGTCATCCCCAGCGCCTGGTGGGGAACGCAGTGGTAGTTGAACGTCCCCTCCGACGCGAAGGTGTGCTCGAAGCTGGCGGTGGAGGGGAGCGCCGTGCTGCTCCACGCCCCGGACGGGGCGCCCGCGTCGGGCGTGACCGTGTGCTCGCCGCCGTTGTTCACCCAGCGCACGGTAAAGCCCGGCCGCACCGTCAGGCTTTTGGGCGAGAAGCTGGACCCGCTGGCCGACACCTGCACGCCGCGCTTCAGGCTGAACGACGTGTTGGCCGTCTGCCCGGCCGCCACGGACACCGTCTTGGACGTGGCATCGCCCGCCGCGGCGGTGATGTAGCCGGCGGGGATGGTGATGGACACGCTGGGCGAGCCCGTGGGCACGTTGCCGATGGAGAAGCTCCCCGACGCGTCCGTGGTGGCGCTCCCCGCGCCGGCCACGCTCACGTTCACCCCCGACACCCCGCCGCCCCCCGCCGTCACCTGCCCCGCCACCGTGCCGAACTGCGGGCCGGTTCCGCCTCCGCCGCCCCCTCCTCCACCGCCGCCGCCTCCGCCTCCACCGCCCCCGCCGCTGCAGGCCACGAGCGTGGCGCCCGCCAGCAGCACGGCGCCCAGCGGAAGGAACGGACGATTCATCCTGATCATGCGCATACCCTCGCGTGCGGGTGGGGCGGGCGCCGGCGCGGTGCAGGCACCCGGGGTGCGCCGCCGGACGCGTTGAAGCGCGCGCCCCGCGGTGTTAGATTTCCGGGTTGATTTCGGAAACCGACGAGCGAAGAACCATGAGCAGGTTGAGCGACGAGGTCCGCCGCCGGCGGACCTTTGCCATTATCAGCCACCCCGACGCGGGCAAGACCACGCTGACGGAGAAGCTGCTGCTGTACGGCGGGGCCATCCACCTGGCGGGGAGCGTCAAGGCGCGCCGCGCCGCGCGGCACGCCACGTCCGACTGGATGCAGATGGAGCAGGAGCGCGGCATCTCG
>DASUVG010000273.1:0-20219 GCA_036379135.1 Longimicrobium sp. | reverse complement strand
AAGACCGACTACGCCTGCCTGTCCACGCTGGCGGGGGTGGCGCAGTCGGCGAGCAAGTTCGCCAACGACGTGCGCCTGCTCTCGCACCTCAAGGAGGTGGAGGAGCCCTTCGAGGAGCACCAGATCGGCTCCAGCGCCATGGCGTACAAGCGCAACCCCATGCGCTCGGAGCGCATCGGGGCGCTCGCCCGGCACGTGATCGCGCTCACCATCGACCCGGCGTTCACGGCGGCCTCGCAGTGGTTCGAGCGCACGCTGGACGACAGCGCCAACAAGCGCATCGCGGTCCCGGAGGCGTACCTGGCGACCGACGCGGTGCTGCTGATCGTGCACAACGTGGCGTCGGGGATGGTGGTGTACCCGGAGATGATCCGCCGCCACCTGATGGAGGAGCTCCCCTTCATGGCGACGGAGAACCTGATGATGCGCGCGGCGAAGCGCGGCGGCGACCGGCAGGAGCTGCACGAGCGGGTGCGCGTCCACTCGATCGCGGCGGGGCGGGAGGTCAAGGAGCACGGCCGCCCCAACGACCTGATGGACCGCATCGCGGCGGACCCGGCCTTCGGGGTGACGCGGGCGGAGCTGGAGGAGGACCTGCGCCCGGAGCTGTACGTGGGCCGCGCCCCCGCGCAGGTGGACGAGTTCCTGGAGGAGTGGGTGGCCCCCGTGCTGGCCCGCTACCCGGACGCCGTCGGCGGCGCGGCGCCCGAGCTGAAGGTGTAGGCAGCCCGGCGTCGCCGATAAGACGGCGCGCGAAGGGCACGCCCCCTCCGGGCGAGCACCACTCGCCCACCTCCCCCAAAAACCCCTGGGGGAGGTTGATCGATGCCGCAATCGAGCGGCGCTTCGATCCACTTCGAGCTGCACCCGACAGCGCCCCCCTCTCCCGGCCTCTCCCCCATAAACTGCATGGGGGAGAGGTGACGCGCGTCGACAGTTCGGAGCGCGTCGCAAGGGAGGATGCGACGCATCTGCCGAAACGGGATCGAATTCTCCCTTCCCCCACGCTGTTTGTGGGGGAAGGGCCAGGGATGGGGGGCGCCGGCGGTGCGCACGATCACCTCAGTCGGAGCGGGATCGAATTCCCCCCTCTCCAGCTCGATCCCCGTCGTCCAGGCTCCCCGCCCGCGCATGGAACCTGCCTGCGCCTTTTCGACCATCGACCGCGTAACCGCTGCGGCGGATGGCGTCGGATCACCGACGACCCCCCATCCGCCGAACCGTCCCGTGCCCGAACCGACCCAGATGCCCGACCGTCCGCAACCCGACGCGACCACGCCGTACGCACAGCTCCTCGCGGAGTTGCGCGAGCTGGCCGTGCTGACCTCCGTAAACGCCACGCTGGGATGGGACCAGGAGGTGATGATGCCCCCCGCCGCCGCCGAGCTGCGCGGCGAGCAGGCGGCGCTCCTTTCCACGCTGATCCACGAGCGGCGCACCTCCACCCGCATGGGCGAGCTGATCGCCGCGTGCGAGGCGGACGCGGAGGTGACGGCGGATGCCGACGCGGCCGCCAACCTGCGCAACCTGCGCCGCGACTACGACCGCGCCACCAAGCTGCCCACCGAGCTGGTGCGCGAGATCGCGGAGGTGAGCACGCTGGCCATGCACCGCTGGCGCGAGGCGCGCGAGGCGGCCGACTTTCCCGCGTTCGCGCCCTGGCTGGAGCGGCTGGTCCGGCTGAACCGCGACACGGCGGACGCGCTGGGCGTGCCCGAGGGCGGCGAGGTGTACGACGCGCTGCTGGAGAACTTCGAGCCGGGGATGCGCGCGGCGGAGCTGGACCGCGTGTTCGGCGAGCTGCGGGCGGGGCTGGTGCCGCTGATCCGCGAGCTGCGCGAGAACGGCACCACGCCCGGCACGGAGTGGATGCGCATCCCCCTGGCGGCGGACGCGCAGGTGGCGTTCAACCGGGGCGTGGTGGAGCGGATGGGGTTCGACTTCAGCGCGGGGCGGCTGGACGTATCCACCCACCCCTTCTGCGAGGGGGCGGGCCCCGGCGATACGCGCCTGACCACGCGCTACGACGAGGCGCTGCTGCTGAGCGCGCTGCACGGCACCATGCACGAGACGGGGCACGGGCTGTACGAGCAGGGGCTGCCCAAGGCCGGGCGCTTTGGCCAGCCGCTGGCCGAGGCGGCCAGCATGGGCATCCACGAAAGCCAGTCGCGGATGTGGGAGAACTTCGTGGGCCGCGGCCGGCCGTTCTGGGAATGGGCGCTCCCCGAGCTGCAGCGCCAGGTGAGCGACCCCGCCGTCGCGCGGCTGGACGTGGACACCGTCTTTCGCGGGCTGAACGAGGTGGAGCCCAACCTCATCCGCATCGAGAGCGACGAGGCCACGTACAACCTGCACATCATGCTGCGCTTCGACCTGGAGCGGGCGATGCTGCGCGGCGACCTGCCCGTGGCGGAGCTGCCGGGCGCGTGGAACGAGCGGATGAAGGCGGACCTGGGGCTGCAGGTGCCCAGCGACCGCGAGGGCGTGCTGCAGGACATCCACTGGTCCATGGGCGCCATCGGCTACTTTCCCACGTACACGCTGGGCAACCTGTACGCGGCGCAGCTGTGGGACGCCCTGCGCGCCGACCTGCCGGACCTGGACGACCAGCTAAGGCGCGGCGAGTTGGGTGGGCTGCTGGGGTGGCTGCGCACGCACGTGCACGCCCACGGCCGCCGCTACACCGCCCCCGAGCTCTGCCAGCGCGCCACCGGCCGGCCGCTGAGCCACGAGCCGCTGCTGCGGTACCTGGAAGGCAAGCTGCGCCCGGTCTACGGGCTGGAGTGATGGGGGATGCAGATCGCGCCGGTGGACGAACGGCGCTGCGCCCCGCCGGCGATTCCGCCGGCGGGGCCAGGTCTCCACGCCGTGCATGCACGCGGAGCCGTGAGGTGCCTGGCTCATGACGAAAGTTCAGGTCGTCCCGCACGACCCCGGGTGGCGAGACGCGTTCGAGGCGGAAGCGAAGCACATCGCCGCCGCGCTGGGCGACACCGTCGTCGCCATCCACCACATCGGCAGCACGGCCATCCCGCACATCCACGCAAAGCCTGTCGTCGATCTGCTGGTCGAGGTCCGGGACCCCGGTGAAGCGGACCGGCGGAGCTCGGCGATGGCGTCGCTGGGCTACGAGGTGCTGGGTGAGTACGGCATCCCCGGCCGCCGATACTTTCGCAAGGACACCCCGCAAGGTATCCGGACGCACAACGTGCACGCGTTCCGGGCCGGCTCGGAGGAGGTCGTGCGCCACCTGGCGTTCCGCGACTACATGATCGCGCATCCCGGGGATGCACGACGGTACAGCGAGCTGAAGCGGAGGCTGGCGGAGGAGCACCCGCAGAGCATGGACGGCTACATGGATGGCAAAGACGCCTTCATCAGGGAGATGGACCGCAGGGCCGCACGGTGGCGCGCATCACAGGCCGGTCAGCAACCCGCGGTCTGATCCCCGCGCCGGCAGAAGATCGTCACACGGAGGGCACGGAGTAACTGATCCTCCGTGTCCTCCGTGCCCTCCGTGTGAGACGAGTCTTTTTCAGGATTCGGTATTACACGATCCGACCGCCCCCACCCTCACACGGTCGCGATGGCGGGGACGGACACCTGCGTCACCGCGGGCGGGGCCGCGTCCGTGGGCGGATCGGGAGGCGGGCAGATGGGCTCGCCGTGCTCGCCGAAGCGCAGGGTGCCGGGGATGGGCACCGGCACCTCGTACCGAGCGACGGTGAATCCCTGCAGCCGCAGCGTCGCACCCACCGTGAGCTCCGCCGCCTCCATCTGGATGAACCGCGCGTCGCGGATGGTGAGCAGCCCCGCGCGCACCGCCGCCTCGATCTCGATCTCGAAGCGCAGCTCCGCCAGCCGCCCGGCCCCCGCCGCGTTCAATCCATCCGCCAGCACCTCCACGGCGGGCTCGCACTCCCACCCCAGCGTGTGCTCCGCCAGCTCCACCGTGTGCGACTCGCCGTGCGGGTACTGCTCCGGGTCGCAGTACGCGCGGCACGACGGGTGCTTGCGCCACGCCGCCGCCAGCACCCTGTGCAGCGGCGTGGAGAACACCTGGTGCACGCGGTCGATCACCTGCCCCACCGCCGACGCGCGCACCCGCTCCATCGGCAGGTGCCACTCGTCGGCCATCTGCCGCAGGCGCTCGCGCAGCGGCTCCGCCACGCGCCCCTCGAAGTCCAGCGCCTCCGCCAGCGAGTAGTCCTTCTCCTCGATCAACCCGCACCTCCCTTCGCCCGAAAGAGGGGATTCCCGGCCGCGATCCTCGCCTCCCCCAGCCCCGGCCGCAGCCGCAGCCTGAGGCGCGGCAGGCCGATGGGCGGCCCCTGCACGCTGGAGCGCGGCTGCGCGTCCGTCCGCAGCGCCACGCGCACGCCGGTCACCGGCGGCGCCGCCCTGCGCGCGCGCATCCGCCGCGCCCCGGCCCCGGCGGCGATGATCAGCAGCACCGCCGCGGCGACCAACAGCTTTACGCGCGACGGCTCCGCGGGGGGCGGCGCCGGCGCGGCCACCGGCGACGGCTGCAGCGCGCTGGAGACCGGCGGTGGGACGACGACGGCCACCGGCGGCGGCGCGGGGGGCGGCGCAAAGGCCAGCTGCACCGGCGATCCCGTGGGGACCCGCGCCCCCGCGTCCGGCGCCTGCGTGGCCACCGTCCACCCCGCGCTGTCGGCAAAGGCGGAGTCGAAGGTGGCCGCCAGGCCGGCGGAGTCCAGCCGGGCGCGCGCGGCGGCCAGGCCCAGCGTGCGCACGTCCGGCACCGCGCCGGAATCCACCTTCACCACGGCGCGCGGCGTGTCGGCGCGGGCCACGCGCGCCGGCGCGGGCGGAATGCCCAGGGAGACGTTGACCACCGCGCCCGCCGGCACCCGCTCCCCCGCGCGAAAGGTGTGGCCGATCACGCGGATGGGCCCGCGCGTCTGCCAGCCGGTCACCTCGCCCTGGCGCAGCCCCGCCGCGCGGATCATGCGCAGGGCGCGCTCCGGCGGCAGCCCCATCACCGCCGGCATCACCGCCACCTCCGCCGCCACCAGCCAGAGCGGTACGGCCGAGCCGGGCGCCACCCTGGCCCCCGCCGCCGGCTGCTGCCGCGCGACGGTGCCGGGAACGCCGGACGCCACCACCTCGTCCAGCGCGCCCACCTCCAGCTTTTCGCCCGACAGGCGTGCCCGTGCGTCCTCCACCGTCAGCCCGCGCAGGTCGGGGACGATGGAGACGGGGACCGGCTGGGGGATGAAGACGCTGTCCTGCGCGCGCAGGGCGGACGGCGGCGCGGCGAGGAGCAGCGCGAGGGCGAGGCGCGGAAGGGTTGCGCGGGCCGAGCGGGCGAGGGTGTCCACGGCTCTCCTCCGCTGATGCAGATGGAGCGCGGAATCCGCGGCGGGGAGCGCCGCAAGTGATCGCTGCCGGCCCATCCGCGGGACCGGCAGGGCAAACGCATGATAGGGGGCGCCGCGGACGGATGCAACGAACTCGCGCATCCGCCGCCCCCGCAACGAGAAGCGCCCCGCCCGGAAATCCCGGGCGGGGCGCCGCTTTCCTCCGTACCTTCCGTACCTTCCGTACCTCCGTACCTCCGTACCTCCGTACTCTCGTACTCTCGTACTTTCGTACCCCGTCAGGGCGTCGCGACGCTCAGCTCGTAGGTGCCCGTGCCGCCGGCGGAGAACGAGGTCGCCTGGATGACGTAGCGGCCGTCCTCGGGAAGCTCCACCTCCAGCGCGCTGTCCAGCCCCTCGCCGTCCTCGGCGTCGTCGTTGGAGGCGATCTCGGTAAAGTTGCCGTCCACCATCCGCCCGATGATCACGTACGCGTCGAAGTCCTCCGAGCGCAGGTCGATGCGCAGCCGCTCGCCCGCGCGGCCGGTGTAGGCGTACGCGTCGTACCAGCGGCCGTCGTCCAGCTCCGAATCGCCCTCCTCCAGCTGCCCGGGCGCGCTCTCGCCGCGGCGGATGGGGGTGGTGCGCGGGGCGGGCGCCGCGGCGCGCTCTTCGGCGCGCAGCGTGTACTCGCCCGTCACGCTGCCGAACGCGCCGGCGCGGATGAAGTACTCGCCCGCCTCCGGGAGCGTGGCGGTGATCGAGTTCTCCGCCACGGTCGCGCCCTCCAGCGGCTGGAACTGGCCGTCCTGCAGGGTTCCCACCTCGATGGAGGGATAGTACTCGCCCATCTCCATGCGGATGCGCAGGCGCTGCCCGGCGCGGCCCTGAAAGCGGTACAGGTCGTAGTAGCCGTCGGCGCCCTGGTCCTCGTACTCCGCGTCGCTCTCCGTCAGCTCGCCCTGCACCGGGGTGCCGATGGTGAACGCCTGCGGGCGGGGCTGGCGGATGGTGGCGCTGTCCAGCCGCAGCGTGAACGCGCCGAGGCCGTCCTCGCCCAGCGACTGCGCCAGGATCAGGTAGGTGCCGGCCGAGGGGACGGTAAAGCGCAGACGCGAGCCCGTGCCCTCGCCGGCGCCGTCGTCGTCCGTCAGCATGTGGTCGGTAATGCCGCCCACGGTGCGCGCCAGCGTGAGATAGGCGTCGAAGTCATCCGACTGCAGCGTGGCGACGTAGCGGCGCCCGGGCGAGGCCTGGAACTGGTAGACCTTGAAGCGCCCGCGCTCGTACAGCGCCGGGTCGGTGGTGGCGATGCGGCCGGACACGCTCTGCCCGATGCGCAGGGTGGGAAACGCGCCGGGGCGGGGCTGCGCGTGCGCGGGCGCCGCAAGCGTACACGCCAGCACCAGGCCGGCCGCCGCGGTACGGAGGGTCCTCATAGGTGGCACCTGTTTCGGGAAATTCTGCGGATGGATGGGTCGGGATGGTACAGCGGCGGCAAGATAGGCGCGCACGGCGTAACCGGACAAGAGGGACGTTTGTGTCGAGCTGGGATTGAGGGCCCCGCGTCGAGTCGGCAGACCTCGAGATCCGCCCCCTCCGGGCTCGTAAACCTCGCCCACCTCCCCCAAAACTGCTGGGGGAGGTTGGGAATGCCGACGCGGCGGAGCCTGGTGGCGGGCATCGAACTGGCGCCCGGCGGGGGCCCCTCCCCCGGCCCCTCCCCGCTCGTTCCTCGCGGAGAGGGGAGAATTCTACGCGACACCATGAGCGGACGCGCCGGTGCATGGAACTCCGCACACGGCCGGGCCGCCGAGTCCGCGCAGGCGGACTTCGTGACGTCGCAGCCGCGGTTTCAACCGCCATCACGCGGCCGGCTGCACCGCGCGGGGAGGGGAAGGATGCCGGGCGCGTGCGCTGGATCCGCCGGCCCGGTCGATGAGCGCCACTCAAGTTGACACACACTATCTCCGCTCCTAGCATGCCGAACGACGTTCGGCGGGGCCGTGCCTTCACGCGGGGAACGGAACTCGCCGGGGCGCCGGGCCCATGCGCGGGGCGGACGGCGAACGACGACCTGTATCGACCCAACCGGGGGACGTATGCGAATCCGTAAGATCGGCGTGGTGGGCGCGGGGACGATGGGCGCGGGGATCGCGGCGCTGGCGGCGTCCGCCGGGGTGCCGGTGGTGCTGCTGGACATCCCCGGCGAGGACGGCGACCGCGGCGGACCCGCCAGAAAGGGGCTGGAGCGCATCGCCAAATCCAAACCGGCGGCGTTCATGGACCCCGACCGCATCCGCCTGATCCGGACCGGCAACACCGAAGACGACCTGGAACTGCTGGCGGACTGCGACTGGGTGGTGGAGGCCATCATCGAGCAGCCCGCGCCCAAGCAGGCGCTCTACGCGCGGCTGGAGAAGATCCTGCCCGAGCACGCGCTGGTGACGACCAATACCTCCGGCATCCCCATGTCCGTGCTGGTCGAAGGGCGCGGGGAGTCGTTCCGCAGGCGCTTTCTGGGCACGCACTTCTTCAATCCCCCGCGCTACCTGCGGCTTCTGGAGATCATCCCCACTCCCGAGACCTCGCCCGAGGCGCTGGCCGCGCTGTCGGCATTCGGGGAGCGGATGCTGGGCAAGGGCGTGGTCCTGGCGAAGGACGTCCCGGGCTTCATCGCCAACCGGCTGGGCGTGTACGGCAGCGTGCAGACCATGCGGCTTATGCAGGAGCACGACCTGACCATCGACGAGGTTGACCTCATCAACGGCCCCCTCACCGGCCGTCCGAAGTCCGCCACCTTCCGCACGGCGGACCTCAGCGGCCTGGACGTGCTCAAGCACGTGCGGGGCGGGCTGGCCGAGGCCACGGGCGAGGACTTCACCATGCCGCAGTGGGCGCTGGACTTGGTGGATCAGGGACGTCTCGGCGAAAAGACGGGGGCGGGCTTCTACAGCAAGCAGGGGAAGCAGATCCAGACGCTGGACTGGAAGACGGGCGAGTACCGTCCGCAGGAAGCGCCGGAGATCCCCGGCGTGGCCGAGATCGCGAAGAAGCCGCTGCCGGAGCGCGTGCGCGGCGTGCTGCAGCTTCCCGGCAAGTACGGCGCGTTCGCCCGGGCGCAGTTCGCGCGCGCCTGGCACTACGCGCTTACGAAGGCGCCGGAGCTGGCGTACGACGTGGTGGGCGTGGACCGCGCGCTGGAGTGGGGCTTCGCCATGGAGCAGGGCCCCTTCCGGCAGATGGACGCCGTCGGCCTGGACGTCGTCCGCCGGACGATCGCGGCGGAGGGGCTGGACGAGCCGGAGCTACTGAAGAAGGCGGGCGATTCGTTCTACAGCGAGGACGGGCGGGCTTTCCTTGCCTTCGACGGCTCGCGCCAGACGCTGCCGGAGGCGGCGGGCGTCGTCTCGCTCGGCGCCATCCGCCGCGCGGGCGGGGTGCTGGAGGAGAACGGGGAGGCGGCGCTCCTCGATCTTGGGGACGGCGTGGCGCTGCTGGAGTTCCGAAGCAAGATGGGAACGCTGGGCGAGGGCGTGCTGCGGATGATCCGCACCGCCCTGGAGCGCGTGGACCGCGAGGGGCGCGCCGGCCTCGTCATCAGCCACGAAGACCCGCGGGCCTTCAGCGCCGGCGCGAACCTGGTCGCCACGCTGGGCGCCGCGCGCGAGGGGCGCTGGGACGAGCTGGACGCCTCCATCCGCTTCTTCCAGGAGACGACGACGGGGCTGCGCAAGGCGCCGTTCCCCGTCGTCGTGGCGCCGTTCGGGCTCACGCTGGGCGGCGGCGCGGAGATCACGCTGCACGCCGACCGCGTGCAGGCGCACGCGGAGACGTACGTCGGCCTGGTCGAGACGGGCGTGGGCCTGCTTCCCGGCGGCGGCGGCACCAAGGAGCTGCTCTTCCGCTTCACCAGCGAACTGCAGAGCTACGAAGAGGCGGACCTGTTCGAGGGGGTGCGCCGCGCCTTCGGACTGATCGCCATGGCGACGACGTCGACGAGCGCGCTGGAGGCGCGCAAGCTGGGCTTTCTGCGCGAGGGCGACCGCATCAGCATGAACCGCGACCACCAGATCGCGGACGCAAAGATGCGGGTGCTCGACCTCGCCCCCGACTACGCGCCGCCCCCGCCGCGCACCATCCAGGCGCTGGGCACGCGCGCCATCGGCAACCTGCGCTACGGCGTGTGGTCGCTGCATGAGGCCGGGCAGATCAGCGAGCACGAGGTGATGATCGCCGGCGAGATCGCGCTCGTCCTCTGCGGCGGCGACGGCCCGCCGCGCCAGGTGACGGAGCAGGACATCCTGGACCTGGAGCGCGAGGGATTCCTGCGGCTGCTGGGGACCGCGAAGACGCAGGAGCGGATCGAATACACGCTCAAGACCGGCAAGACTTTGAGGAACTGAAGGTTCAAGTGCCCAGTGCCCAGGATCAAGGAACGACTGGGCACTTGAACCTGGACACTTGATCCTCGACTCCGCAACCTGAATTCCACGCAGGAGCTAGTCATATGCACGAAGCAGTCATCGTGAGCGCCGTCCGCAGCGGCGTGGCAAAGGGCAAGGCCGACGGCTCGCTGGCCAACGTCCACCCGGTGGACCTGGCGGCGGACGTCATCAAGGGCGCGGTGGAGGCGGCCGGCATCCAGCCCAGGGACATCTGCGACGTGATGCTGGGGTGCGCGAGTCCGGAAGGCGCGCAGGGCACCAACATCGCCCGCATGGCGGTGCTGCGGGCCGGCTTTCCGTACGAGGTGGCGGGGACGACGGTGAACCGCTTCTGCTCGTCCGGGCTGCAGACCATCGCCATGGCGGCCGCGTCCATCATGACGGGGATGGCGGATACGGTGGTGGCCGGCGGGATCGAGATGATGAGCCGCATCCCCATGGGCGGCCACCACAAGGAGCTGCACCCCGAGATGACCGAGGCGTACATCGGGATGGGCTTTACGGCCGAGAACGTGGCCGAGCGCTGGGGCGTGAGCCGCGAGGACCAGGACGCCTGGGCGCTGCGCAGCCACCAGCGCGCCGCGCAGGCGCTGGCGGCGGGGCGGTTCGGTGACGAGATCGTGCCCGTCCGCGTGAATGGCGGCGAGCCGTTCAGGCGCGACGAGCTGGTGCGGCCCGACACCTCGCTGGAGAAGCTTTCCTCGCTGCGCCCCGCCTTCAAGGCCACGGGCACGGTGACGGCGGGGAACGCGTCGCCCTACAGCGACGGCGCGGGCGCGCTGGTGCTCACCAGCCGCGAAAAGGCGGAGGCGCTGGGGCTGCCGATCCTGGCGCGCTTCGTGGGCTTCGGCACGTCGGGGGTGGATCCCGCCATCATGGGGATCGCGCCGGCGCTGGCGGTGCCCAACGCGCTCCGGCGCACGGGGATGACGATGGGCGACATCGACCTCATCGAGTTCAACGAGGCCTTTGCCGCCCAGGTGCTGGCGGTGATGCGCGACATCGACCTGCCGGAGGAGAAGACCAACGTCAACGGCGGCGCCATCGCGCTGGGCCACCCGCTGGGCGCCACCGGCGCCAAGCTGAGCACGCAGCTCATCCACGAGCTGCGCCGCCGCGGCGGCGGCACCGGCCTGGTGACCATGTGCGTGGGCGGCGGCATGGGCGCCGCCGGCATCTTCGAGGTCTACGGCGCGTAACCGCGGGTCTCACCCCATCCCCACGTCGACCACCATGGTCTACATCCTGAGCGCCGAGCTGATGACGGACGAGGCTCCCGGCGCCGCGTTCGAGCGATACCAGCAGTACGTCAGCGGCGCGCGCGACCGCTTTCCTCCCGGCGCCTACGCACTCGCCACCTCCGGCTGGTACTACGACTTCGACGACCATCGCTGCCCGCACGACGCCTGGCTGGAGGAGCTGGTGGTCTCGGAGCGCGGCAGCGGCCCGGGGATGGCCACGCGGGCGGTGGACGTCCGCATCCGCCTGTTCGGCGCGTACGCAGACGGCCACATCGAGCTCCGGTACCGCGACGTGGTGCGCTACCGGTGCGAGCTGTGGACTGAGGAGGTGGGGGAGGGGCGCACGCACTCCGACTGGCGCTACGACGAGTTCCGGCTGTCGGAGCGCGGCCTGCTGCTGCACGAGATCGAGTGGTGCTCCCGCGACTCGACGGGAACGTGGCTCATCGAAGCGGCGGACGTGGAGCACACGTGGATCCCGCTGGCCGATGCGCCCGCTCCCGCCGGCGGCTGAGGGGTCCGGAGCGGACTACCGCCCCAGCGCGTCCGCCAGGCGCGGCAGGATGCGGCCAAGCGGACCCTCGACCTTGGCGGCGGCCATCTCGTCCGCGCGGGTGGGGCCGATGTTGATGATGCCGATGGGCACGCCGTCCTGCTGCGCGCGATAGATGAAGCGCCGCCCGGAGTACACCGTCAGCGACGAGCCCGCCACCAGCAGCACATCCGCCTCGGCAAACAGGCGCCAGGCATCCTCCACCCGCTCCGCCGGCACGTTCTCGCCGAAAAAGACCACATCGGGCTTGATGACGCCGCCGCACCCCTCACAGGCGGGCACGCGGAACGCCTCCATCGCCCACGAGGGCAGCTCGGCGTCGCCGTCGGGCGCCTGCTCCACGGCGCCGCCCAGCCGCCGCGCCCACTCCGCGTTCATCGACAGCAGCCGGTCCTGGAACGCGTCGCGCGGCGAGATCTCTCCACATCCCAGGCAGCGGACGGACGCCAGCGAGCCGTGCAGCTCCACCACGCGGCGGCTGCCGGCCGCGTGGTGCAGCCCGTCGACGTTCTGGGTGATGATCCCCCGCACCGCTCCCGAATCTTCCAGCTCCGCCAGCGCCCGGTGCCCCGCGTTGGGCCGCGCCGCCGAGAAGCGCGGCCAGCCGACCGCGCTCCGCGCCCAGTAGCGCACCCGCGCGGCCTCGCTGCGCGTAAACTCGCCGTACTGGATGGGCGCGCGGGGCTTCGCGTCCGGCCCGCGATAGTCGGGGATGCCGGACTCCGTGCTGCACCCCGCCCCCGCCAGCACCACCGCGCGCCTGCCGCGCAGCAGCTCCAGCAGCGGCTCCAGCGCTTGGATCTCTCTATCCGCAGATACAGCAGTCATTTCGGCAATCCACTGTCCACCCCACGATGCATCGCGCTCTGTACCCGGTGCCCCGGAAGCCGTTCGTCTTCGGCGGGGTGGGAGCTGCGTCCGCGGGCGCCCCCCTCTCCCGGCCTCTCCCCCATAAACTGCATGGGGGAGAGGTGGCGCGCTTCGGCCAGATCGGCGGGTATCCCGGAAGAGCCCGTCTCGACAGAGTTTACGCTGCGTCCGCGACCCGCCCCCTCTCCCGGCCTCTCCCCCAAAAAACCCTGGGGGAGAGGTGACGCGCTTCGGCCAGATCGGGGAGTATCCCGGAAGAGCCCGCCTCACGGAGTTTACGCTGCGTCCGCGACCGCCCCCTCTCCCGGCCTCTCCCCCCAAAAAACCCTGGGGGAGAGGTGACGCGCTGCGACGAGGGCTCGCGCGTAAGGCAACCGTGCCCGAGCCTGCCGGAAGCAAGATCGAATTCTCCCCTCTCCGCGAGGCACGAGCGGGGAGGGGCCGGGGGAGGGGCCCCAGCGGAAGCAGTGGAATGCAGGTCGCCGAGCCTCGCCCCGTCGGCTTCCCCCAACCTCCCCCAGGGTTTTTTGGGGGAGGTGGGCGAGGTTTACGAGCCCGGAGGGGGCGCGCCCCTCGCGCCGCAGTCCGCCGGAGCACATTCGACGTTCTCCCCCTCTCCTCGCGCGGTTTGCGAGGGGATGAGGGCCGGGGGACCTACACGAACGCGCTGTGCCCCGTGATGGCGCGGCCGACGATCAGCGTGTTCATCTCGTTGGTCCCCTCGTACGAGTAGATGGCTTCGGCGTCGGCGAACAGGCGGGCGGCGCCGTGCTCCAGCAGGATGCCGTTGCCGCCCATCAGGTCGCGCGCCAGGGCCACGGTTTCGCGGCACTTCGCCGCGCAGAACTGCTTGGCGAGCGCGCTGTGCTCGTCGCGCTGCGTGCCGTCTTCCTGCATGCGCGTCACCCGCAGCACCATCCCCAGCATCGCCGTGACGTTGCCCAGCATCACCACCAGCTTCTGCTGGATGAGCTGGAATGCCGCGATGGGCCGGCCGAACTGCTCGCGCTCACGCGGATACCGCAGCGCGTGCTCGTACGCGCCGATCGCGCATCCCACCGCCTGCCACGCCACCCCCGCGCGCCCCACGCGAAGGATGCGCGCCACGTCCTTGAACGTGTTCGCCCCGGGCAGCCGGTCCGACTCCGGCACGCGGCAGCCGTCCAGCGTGATGAGCCCGCTCTGCACCGTGCGCTGGGCGATCTTGCCGGTGATCTTCTCCACCCCGTAGCGCGGATTCTCCGTGCGCACCAGAAAGCCGTGCACGGCGCCCGGCTCCTCGCCGCGCGCCCAGATCACGACGACGTTGGCGAAGGTGGCGTTGCCGATCCACTTCTTCTGCCCGTCCAGCACCCAGCCGTCGCCGTCGCGGCGGCAGCGCATGGTCAGTCCGCCCGCCGTCCCCGAACCCACGTCCGGCTCCGTGAGCCCGAACGCGCCCACCTTCTCCCACCGCCGCAGCGCGGGAAGCCACTCCGCCTTCTGCGCGTCCGATCCCGCGAGCGCGATGGAGCCCATGCACAGCCCCGCGTGCACGCCAAAGAAGCTGGCGGAGCCGGGATCCACCCGCGCCATCTCCATGCTGATCACCGCGCGGGCCACCGCGGGCGGGCCGGGGACGTCGCGATACCAGCGGTCCAGCAGGTCCATCCCCCGGAACGCGTCCCGCAGCGCGTGCGGAAACTCTTCGGCCTGCCAGCACTGGTTTACGACGGGCGCCACCACCTCTTCCATCACGCGGCGCACGGCCAGCCGGGTGGCGCTCTCTTCCTCGGTGAGCGTGCCGAACCAGCCGTAGAAGTCGGGATCGATGGGCGGCGGCGTGCGGCGGGGGGCGTGGTTGGACACGTGCATCTCCAGGTGCGGCAGGGATCGATCGGGAGAACGGATGCTTGACCCGAACGACGTTCGGCGGCAAGACTAGATCCCGTCGACACGCCACGCAAGCTCAGCGGCGATGCGGTTGACACGCTTCGGCGCGGGCCGGCAGATTGCACTGAGCCGGGCTCACCCCCGCGATCCTCTTCATCCATCCCGCAGATGCAGCAGCCCTGGACGGACACCGGCCTGCGGGCCGCCACGCTCGACACCACGCGCACCCTGCTGGTGCGCGACGGCTACGAGAACCTGTCCATGCGCAAGATCGCGCGGCAGGTGGGGTGCAGCGTGAGCAGCATCTACGAGCACTTTGCCAGCAAGGACCAGCTGGTGCACGCGCTGATCGACGAGGGGTTCCAGCGCTGGTACGAGATCGTGGCGCAGGCGGCCGAGGAGCCGGGGACGCCGGTGCAGCGGCTGGAGCTGCACTGCCGCAGGTACGTGGAGTTCGGGCTGCAGAACCCGGAGTATTACGAGATCATGTACATGCACCACCCGCGCTGGGCGGAGCGCTTTCCGCGCGAGCTGTTCCGCCGCGCCACGCGTTCGATGGACGTGCTTGCGCGGCTGGTGCAGGACACCGCGCCGGACGCCTTTCGCGGCGCGGAGGAGGCGCGCATCCACGCGCACGTGGTGTGGGCCATCCTGCACGGCGTGGTGTCCACGATCATCGCCACGCGCCTGGACACGCGCATCGACCAGTCCGCCTACGTCGACTCCTCCATCCACTTCGCCGTCGACGCCACGCGGCGGATGGAGCCGGCGGGGGTGTAAAGTAAACGTAAACTCCTCCTCTCCCACCGGTTCGACAGGCATCCAGCTGCGTCCGCCTGCGCCCCCTCCGGGCTCGTAAACCTCGCCCACCTCCCCCAAAAAACCCTGGGGGAGGTTGGGGAAGCCGATGGATGGGGGGTTCGGCGACCAGCTTCGAGCTGCGCCCGCGAGGGCCCCCTCCCCCCGGCCCCCTCCCCCGCTGCGCGGGAGAGGGGGAGAATTCGATCCCGCTTCGACACTTTTCGGTTCGCGTCCCCCTTGCCCGATGCTCCATCGTATCGGCTCGCGTCACCTCTCTTCCGCGCTGTTTGCGGGGGAGAGACCGGGAGAGGGGGCCGCCCGCGGACGCAGCCCGAAATCCCCTCGAATCACCCCGGCCCTGCGGCAACCCCCAACCTCCCCCAGGGGTTTTTGGGGGAGGTGGGCCGGTGGTGCCGGCCCGGAGGGGGCGTCGTCGGGGCCCGCCGAAGCCGCACCGCCCCCACTCCGGCACTCTCGCACTTTCGTACTCTCGCACTCTCGCACTCTCGCACTTTCGCACTTTCGTACCTTTTTCGCCGTCTTTCCGCCGCCCCGGTTGCCGCTCCCCGGCCCGTTTGCTAACTTGCCGGCTCCTCGCCACCCCTGACGGAGCGCGACCCTGACTGCCACGCTGGTCAGCACCGACCTCCCCTTCCCGCTGCGGGTGCGGGGCAAGGTCCGCGACGTGTACGACCTGGGCGATGCCCTGCTGATGGTCGCCACGGACCGCGTGAGCGCGTTCGACGTGGTGATGCCCACGCCCGTGCCCCGCAAGGGCGAGGTGCTCACCCTGATCAGCGCGTGGTGGTTCGCGCGTACGGGGGACCTGGTGCCCAACCACGTCCTGTCCGTGGATCCGGACGAGATCGCCCGCCGCTACCCCGCGCTGGCGCCCCTGCGCGCCACCTGGGCCCGGCGCTCCATGCTCTGCCGCAAGCTGCAGCCGTTCCCGGTGGAGTGCGTGGTGCGCGGCTACCTGTCCGGCAGCGCCTGGAAGGAGTACCGCGAGCAGGGCACCCTGGCCGGCGAGCCCCTTCCCGCGGGGCTGCGGGAGTCGGACCGCCTGGAATCGCCCCTGTTCTCCCCCGCCACCAAGGCCGAGAGCGGCCACGACGAGAACATCCCCTACGCGCGGATGCGCGAGATCGTGGGGGACGGCGCGGCCGAGCGGCTGCGCGCGGCGTCGCTGGCCGTCTACGCCCGCGGGCGCGAGATCGCGGCGGGGAGCGACATCATCATCGCCGACACCAAGTTCGAGTTCGGCACGGATACGGACGGGACCATCCGGCTGATGGACGAGGTGCTCACGCCGGACTCGTCGCGGTTCTGGCCCAGGGAGGCGTACGCGCCCGGCCGCGGCCAGCCCTCGCTGGACAAGCAGCCCCTGCGCGACTGGCTGGAGACGCTCGTCGCGGACGGGCGATGGAACAAGACGCCGCCGGGGCCGGAGCTGCCGCCCGAGGTCGTCGACGAGACGTCGCGCCGCTACCAGGACGCCTTTCGCCGGCTGACGGGGATGACGCTGGACGAGTTTCCCCTCGCCGACCCGGGAGCGGGTCCATGATCTTCACGGATCCGGTGGTCCCGCGGCGGCGGCTGCGGCGGGGGGTCGTCATCCTTCCCAGCGCCTTTACCCTGGGCAACCTGTTCCTGGGGATCTGGGCCATCGTCACGGCGGCGCGCGGGGAGTTCGCCGCGGCGGGGTGGATGATCGTGGGCGCGGCCATCATGGACCTGCTGGACGGCCGCGTGGCCCGCTTCACCGCCACGGGAAGCGCGTTCGGCGAGGAGCTGGACTCGCTGGTGGACGCCATCTCGTTCGGCGTGGCGCCGGCGCTGATCGCCTACTTCGCCTTTCTGCGCGACGGCGGCGAGTGGGCGTGGATCCTCTCCTTTCTGTACATCGTCTGCGCGGTCTTCCGGCTGGCGCGCTTCAACATCGAGCAGGCGGGGACGGCCAAGGCCAACTTTCACGGCCTTCCCTCCCCCACCGCCGGCGCGTGCCTGGCCACCTACTTCGCGTTCACGCAGACGGCGTTCTGGGACCGGTTTCTGCCCAGCGTCCCCATCGCGCGCACGGCGGGGTGGCTGATGCTGTTCGTGGGCGTGCTGATGGTCAGCAACGTGCTGTACCCGGTGGTGCCGCGCTTCAGCATCCGTACGTGGGGGGGGCGCTTCGCCATCTTTCTGATGGTGGTGTCGCTGGTGAGCGCGTTCACGGCGCCGGCGTACTTCTTCTTCCCCTTCTCCATCCTCTACATCACCTGGGGGCTGCTGCGCTCGGTGGGGATGGGGTTCCTGGAGCGGCTGCCGGAGCGCGACCCGCTGTACGACGAGGTGGACGAGGATCCCGACGACGAGCGGGAGCTGGACTACGAGGCGATGCGCCCGCGGCGGCGCTTCATCAGACGCAGACAATCGGACCGCGAGGGACGGGCGTGACGGAATACGGCATCGAGGTGCGGGTGACGCCGCGGCGCGGCATCCTGGACCCGCAGGGCAAGGCGGTGGGCGGCGCGCTGTCGTCGCTGGGATTCGCCGGCGTGGGCGAGGTTCACGTGGGGCGGCTGATCGTCTTCCCGCTCACCGCGGGGTCCGAGGCGGAGGCGCGGGAGAAGGCGGAGGCCATGTGCCGGCAGCTGCTGGCCAACCCGGTGACGGAGGACTTCGCGGTGACGGTGGGGGCGCCCGCCGGGAGCGCGGCATGAAGATCGGGGTGGTGACCTTTCCCGGCAGCAATTGTGACTACGATTGCTACAAGGCCGTCCAGGAAGGGCTGGGCGCCGAAGCCATCTTCCTGTGGCACAAGGAGCACGACCTGCAGGGGGTGGACGCGGTCTTCCTTCCCGGCGGCTTCAGCTACGGCGACTACCTGCGCGCGGGCGCCATCGCGGCGCACAGCCCCATCATGCGCGAGGTGATCGCGTTCGCCAACGCGGGCGGGCCGGTGGCCGGCGTCTGCAACGGCTTCCAGATCCTGTGCGAGGCCGGGCTCCTTCCCGGGGCGCTGATGCGCAACCGCAGCCTGAAGTTCCGCTCGCGCCCCGTGTACCTGCGGGTGGAGCAGGCGCGGCCGCCGTTCACCAGCGAGTACGCCGTGGGCCAGGTGCTGCAGGTCCCTATCGCGCACGGCGAGGGGTGCTACACGGCGGACCCGGAGATCCTGGACGACCTGGAGGCCACCGGCCGCGTGGCGTTCCGATACTGCGACGCGGCGGGGAACGTGACGCCGGAGGCGAACCCCAACGGCAGCGCCCGCAGCATCGCGGGCATCGTGAGCTCGGCCGGAAACGTGCTGGGGATGATGCCGCACCCGGAGCGGGTGGTGGATCCGGTGCTGGGGAGCACGGACGGGCTGGGGCTGTTTCAGTCGGTAGCGGACTTCCTGATGGTGGGAAGTTCCTGAGCAGGAGTGCCCAGTATCAAGTGCCCAGGTTCAAGTAACGGCGGATTGAAATCTCTTACTGGATCCTTGAACCTTGTCACTTGAACCTTCTCCTGGAGGCGTGAGATGAAGAAGTCGATGCTGCTGGCCGGCACGGCGATGCTGCTCACCGCCGCGACGCCGGCCCTGGGACAGACCAGCATCTCGCCGGGGATGTCGACGGAGCAGGTGCGCGAGCGCTTTGGCGCGCCGGCGACGACGCGCACCCAGGGCGGCTGGGCGTACTGGTACTACCTGAACGGCTGCCCCGTGCGCTGCGGCTCCGACGACGTGGTCTTCTTTCAGAACGACCGCGTGGTGGCCGCCGTGCTGCGCACCGCGCGCCGCCGCTTCGCCGGCCCCGCCGCCGACGACGCCATCCGCGCCGCGGGCGGCGCCGCCGTGTTCGACAAGGATCCGGCGAGCGACAGACCCGTGAACGTGGTCAAGGAACGCGCGCGGGTGGGCGGGGTGCGGGTGGATGGCGCGCCGGCGCCGGCGGACGAGCGTCCGCGGCCGCAGGCGCGCGAAGGGCAGCCGGGCGAGCCGTCCACCATCCGCATCACTCAGCCGGAGCCCGCGCCGGCGGAGCGCGTGACGCCGCCCGTCCCCGTAAACCAGGCGCGCGAGGGGCAGCCGGGCGAGCCCGCGACCATCATCATCACCACCCCGCCGGAGCAGGCCGAGGCCGCGCCCGCGGTGGAGACGGTGGTCACGCCGGCCGCCGCCGCGCCCGCGCCGGCGGCGGGGACCAGCCCGCCGGCGGTGGACGGCCCGCTCCCCGCGACGCCCGCGCCCGCCGCGGCGCCGGCGCCGGGCGTGCGGCTGGAGAACCAGCCGCAGCTGCGTGCGCGCAACCCGGCCGAGAACACCGAGGCGGCCGACACGCGCGGCGAGACCTCCATCGACCGTAAGAACCGCCGCGAGCGGCAGGACCGCGCCAACGAGCCCACCGCCACCGAGCGGGCCCGGCGCAACGACGCAAGGAACCCGTAGGACAGCAGTGCGAAAGTGCGTCAGTGCGTGAGTGCGGTAGTATCCCGCCTCACGCACTTCCACTTCCGCACTCACGCACTCACGCACTCACGCACTTTCCGTAAATGTCCGTCCAGCCCCGTCCCGGCGACCCGGCGATCACCCCCGAGCTCGTGGCCGACCACGGGATCAGCGAGCACGAGTATTCGCTCATCCTCGGGATCCTGGGCCGCGTGCCCACCTACACCGAGCTGGGCGTGTTCAGCGCCATGTGGAGCGAGCACTGCGGCTACAAGAACAGCAAGCCGCTCCTGCGCAAGCTCCCCACCACGGCGCCCTGGGTGCTGCAGGGGCCCGGCGAGAACGCCGGCGTCATCGACGTGGGTGACGGGCTGGCCGTCGCGTTCAAGATCGAGTCGCACAACCACCCCTCGGCGGTGGAGCCCTACCAGGGCGCGGCGACCGGGGTGGGCGGCATCCTGCGCGACGTCTTCACCATGGGCGCGCGGCCCATCGCCATGCTCAACTCGCTGCGCTTCGGCGAGATCGACGGCGCCGAGGGCGACCGGGTGCGCTACCTGTTCGGTGGGGTGGTCAAGGGCATCGGCGACTACGGCAACTGCGTGGGGATCCCTACCGTGGCGGGCGAGGTCTACTTCGACGCCGCCTACGAGGGCAACCCGCTGGTCAACGCGATGTGCATCGGGCTGA
>DASUVG010000272.1:0-20380 GCA_036379135.1 Longimicrobium sp. | reverse complement strand
AAGTCGTCCGTGTCGATCCCCACCTCGCGCTGGGTGATGGAGCAGTTCACGTCGCGGTGCAGGAACTCGATGGGGTTCTCCAGCGTGACCACGTGGCGGCGCATGTTCTGGTTCATGAACCCGATCATCGCCGCCTGCGTGCTGCTCTTGCCCGACCCCGTGACGCCCGTCACCAGGATCATCCCCCGCTCCAGCGCCGCCACGTCCTGGACCACGGGAGGAAGGCCCAGCTGCTCGATGGTGGGGATCTCGAACGGGATCACCCGCATCACGATCATGAAGCTGCCGCGCTGCCGCAGGATGTTCACGCGAAAGCGGCCCACGCCGGGAAGGCCCCAGGAGCAGTCGTAGTCCTGGATCTCGTCCACCCGGGCGCGGTCGCGCTCGTGGGGGATGAGCTTGAGTGCGATGGCGCGCGTCTGCTCGGGCGTGAGCCGCTGCTTGGTGAGCGGCACCAGCGCGCCGTTGATGCGGGCGCGGAACACGTCGCCCGCCTTGATGTGAAGGTCGCTGGCCCCGCGCTGCACGGCCGCCTGGATGATGTTTTCCACCTAATATCCTGCGTGCTTGTCGACGGTGTTCAGCAGGGGTTCGCCCGCCGCGTACCGCCGGATGTTCTGCGTGATCAGGTCGGTCTGGCGGCGCCAGAACCGGTGGGAGGCGCCCGAAACATGGGGGGTCGCCAGCACGTTGGGAAGGCCCCACAGGGGCGAGTCTCCCGGCAGCGGCTCGGCGGCGAACACGTCCAGCCCCGCGCCGCGCAGCCTGCCGCCCCGCAGCGCCTGGATCAGCGCCGCCTCGTCAACCACCCCGCCGCGGGCCACGTTCACCAGCACGGCGCCCCGCGGCAGCATCGCCAGCTCGTGCGCGCCGATCAGGGCCCGCGTCTCGTCCGTCTGCGGCACGGCCAGGACCAGGTAGTCGCTGCGGGGGAGGATGCGGTCCAGCGCGCCGGGCCCGCTCAGCACCTCCACCCCCTGCGGCCCCTCCGTCCCCCGGCGCCTCGTGGCGGCCACCGTCATCCCCAGCGCCACGCCCCGCCGCGCCACCGCCCGCCCGATGCCGCCCAGGCCCACGATCCCCAGGGTGGACTCCGAGAGCTCGCGCACGGGTGTATCCGGATCGTCGAACGGCTCCTTGTCCCAGCGCCGCTCCGCCTGCGCACGCACCGCGAAATCCAGTCCGCGCGCAAAGTGCAGCATCATCGCCAGCACCGTGTCGGCCATCGGCTCCGCGTAGATCCCCGCGGAGTTGGTAAGGACCACGTCCGACGCGCGCATCGGCGCGTGCAGCGACCCGCCCACGCCGGCCGACGCGGTGTGCGCCCACCGCAGCCGCGCGTCCGGACCCTCCGTCGCCGCCGCGAACAGCGGCTCCGGCACGCCGAAGCCCACGTAGACCTCCGCCCCGGGCACCGCCGCGATCGCCGCGCGCGCGCCGGGGGAGTCCAGTGCCCCGTCGCCGCGCCCGTCCCCCGGCTCGGTGACCACGGTCAGCTCCCACCCGTCCGGCAGCGCGGCGCGGACCTCCTCCACCGCCCAGTCCGGGATGCTGTACAGCGGCCGAGCCTCGTGAAGGTTGAGCACCAGCCGCCGCGGCGCCTTCTCGCTCACGGCTCCGCGGGGTGTATGCGCACGCCGAACTCCGTCCGCCGCGGCGCCGACCGCTGGACGCCGCGCGAGTACCGCAGCCGCAGCACCGTCTCCCCCGCCGCCTGCGCGACGAACGTCAGCCGCTCATGGCCGCCGGAGCCGACGGACACCGGCTGCTGCGGCACGTACGTCTGCTCCCTGAGCCGCAGCAGGGGACCCAGCGAATCCGCCACCGTCCACCGGTGCCCCGTCGACGGGTTCGACTGGAGGGTGATGACGAACGCCTCCCCCACCCGCACCTGGATCAGCGAATCCTGCCCCGCGGACGCCGCCGCCAGGGTCGCGCTCCGCGCCGCCGGGACGCGCAGCGGGAGGTCGCCCGGGGATGCGCAGGCCATCGTCAGCAGCAGGGCAAGGGCGAACGCGGACATGCGTGGTCGCGGCGGGGGAGGAGGATGGGGACGCGGGAATATACAGTATCCGGCCCGCGGGAGCGACCGAGGTCGCCGCAGCGACCGCGGAAAGCCCCGCAAACCGCGCGGGGCTTCAACGGATCCATCGGGTCAGCACTCACGCTCCGTGCGGCGGGAGCCGTCCGCGCAGGCGGACATCGCGTTTTCCCAGCCGCGAATTCATTCGCCACGGCGCGGGCGCCTGGCCGTGAGGCGCTCAGGATGAATGAGGATTGTTTACGACGGTTGCCGCTGTCGACGCTCTCCAGGAAAGTCTTTGGCGGAACAGAACGTGCGGCGATCCGCGGGTACATTCTCCGCTCACAAAGCGACTTCACGGAACCTGACCAGGGAGAATCGCATGAGAAAGCTGACGCTCGACCCGGAGCTGCTGCGCGTCGACAGCTTCCCGACGACGGCGCGCGCCGCGGAGCTGCGCGGCACCGTGCGCGGCCACGACGACACCATGGAGAGCGAGTGGTGCACCCAGTACAAGACGTGCAGCGAGCCGCCCTGCGACACGCTGCGCGAGACCTGCGCTACCTGCTGAGCGTGATTGGCGGATGAGAAGCGGGGCCGAGCCACCCTGGCCCGGCCCCCGCTCCGGAATCCGCGGTCGCGCGCGGACCTACAATCCCAGCACGTCCTTCATCGTATACGTGCCGGGCTCCTTCCCCGCGATCCAGCGCGCGGCCCGCAGCGCGCCTTCCGCGAAGAGCGCGCGGTCCTGCGCCACGTGCCCCAGCGACACCCGCTCGCGCTCGCCGATCAGCATCACCTCGTGCTCGCCTACGATGTCGCCGCCGCGCAGGGCGTGGAATGCCACCTCGCCCCGCGGCCGCTCGCCGGGGCGCCCGCTGCGGCCGTCGACGCGCACGTCGGCCAGCTTTACCCCGCGGCCGCGCGCCACCGCCTCGCCCAGCGCCAGCGCCGTCCCGCTGGGCGCGTCGGCCTTGCGCCGGTGGTGGGCCTCCACGATCTCCACGTCGTAGTCGTCGCCCAGCACCGCCGCCGCGCGCTCCGCCAAGGCCAGCAGCAGGTTCACGCCCACGCTGAAGTTCGCCGCCTGCAGCACGGCGGACTGCTTTGCCTGCGCGCGCAGCAGCTCCGCCTCGTCGGGGGTGAGCCCCGTGGTACCCACGACGATGGCCTTTCCCGCCAGCGCCTCGCCGTGCATCTGCAGCAGGCGCCGCAGCAGCTCGGGGGAGGAGAAGTCGATGACGACGTCCGCGTGCTGCATCCAGGCGCCCGCCGTCTCCGGCGTCTCCACCAGCGCGCAGCCGATGTCGCAGCCGCGCTCCGGCATCCGCCCGATCCCGCCGACCAGCGACATCCCCCCGTCCTCCGCCATCAGCGCCGCCAGCGTGGTGCCCATGCGGCCGGTGGCGCCGCTCAGCACGACGCGGATGGCACCCTCCTGGTCCGCCACCGTCAGCTCCCTCCCAGCAGCCCCAGCGCGCGCATCTCCCGCTCCAGCTCCTCCCTGACCGCGTCCGACGCCGGCACCAGCGGCAGCCGCGGCTCGCCCACGTCGAAGCCGAGCATCGCCACGGCGGCCTTGATGGGGATGGGATTCGATTCGCGGAAGATGGCCGCGATCAGCGGCAGGTAGCGCAGCTGCAGCGCGCACGCCTCGCGAGCGTTGCCCTCCAGGAACGCCCTGGCCATCCGTGAGGTGTCGCGCGGCGCCACGTTGGCCAGCACCGAGATCACCCCCTGCCCGCCCAGCGACATCACCGCCACCACCTGGTCGTCGTTGCCGCTGTACAGGGCCACGCGGTCGCCCACGCGGCGCGCCACCTCCGCCACCTGCGAGATGTCGCCGCTGGCTTCCTTGATGCCCACGACGCGCTCGTCCTCCGCCAGCGCCTCGATGGTCTCGGGAAGGATGTTCACCGCCGCGCGGCCGGGGATGTTGTAGACCACCGTGGGCAGGTCGCCCGCGTCCATCACCGCGCGAAAGTGGGCGAGCAGGCCGCGCTGCGGCGGCTTGTTGTACGGCGGCTGCGCCACCAGCAGCGCGTCCGCCCCCGCCCCTCGCGCCGCGGACGCCAGCCGGGACACGACCGCCGTGTCGCCGCCACCGCACCCCGCAATCACGGGGATGCGCCGCTCACCATCCCGCACGGCGCCGACCACCACCTCCACCGCGCGCTGCTGCTCGTCCGGCGACATCGTCACCGCCTCGCCGGTGCTGCCGTTGACGATGAGCGCGTCCGTCCCCTCGCGCAGGTGAAAGCGCACCAGCTCGCGCAGGGCCTCCTCGTTCACCCCGCCATCGGGGCCAAAGGGCGTGACCAGCGCCACGCCCGAGCCCGTGAAGAGCGTCCTGCCGTTGGGTTCCGTCATCGTCCGCAGGTCAGATGTTGTTCAGGTCCATCACGTCGCCCGGCATCACGTCCCCTTCGGCGTCGTCCGGGTCCAGGTCGCGGCCGGTGGTGTCGCGAAAGTCGTCGGCCGCCTCGTCACCCACCGTCTCGTGGAACGAGCGGAATACGGTGCCGCCGCACTTGGTGCAGGCCATGCCGGGCTCGGGCTGCTCGTCATCGAAGAAGTAGTCCTTGCCGCAGGTCTCGCACACCAGCGTAAGCACCTGGCCGCGCGGCTCGCCCGCGTCGCCGGCGGGGTTGTCGCGCGGCTGGTCGGTGGCGCCGGCGGCCTGGGCCGGCCCGGCGTCGGTGCTGGAATCGTAGCGTCCCTGCTCGTTGGTCGGGCTAGCGTCGGACATCGTGTCTCCTCGTGAGAATTCGGGTCCGCGGCGAGGGTGCACAACGTGTACCGGGCGTCTGCGGAGGGGAAGAGGTTACAGGGAACAGGTTACAGGGGACAGGGGGAGACGGCACGTACCGTCGCGACGGCACCAACTTCTACTCGTAGAAGTTCCAGCGGTGGGACTTCCACCGCTGGAACTTCGCTTCTCAGCTGATCGAGGCTTGATCCGATCTGCCGATCAGCTCTCCGCATCCTTCTTCCCCGCGCGCGCCCTGCCCTGCTCGGTGGCGGCGCGGGCGGGGTCGCGCTTCATGGTCTTGATGTGCTCCACGCGGCGAAAGCGCAGGGCGCTCCAGTCCTCGTCGATGGCGACCATGCGCACGCCCTCGAAGCCGGCCGCGCCCATCGGCGCCCAGCCGGTGTCGCGGTTGAACTCGCATTTGTAGCGCTTCGACGTGCCCTTGGGGTACGCGAACCACACCACCGCGTCGCCCTGCGCCTTTGGCAGGATGGCGTCCGCCGCCGCGGCGACCTGCGCGTTGGTGATCACGAACGCCAGCGCGAAATCCACCCGCTCCAGCGCCCGCGCGTCGCGGTGCACCGTCACCCCTTCCAGCGCCTCCAGCTCCCGCTCGAAGCTCTCCGGCGCGTCCAGGACCACGATCTCCTTCTGGCCCTTCAGGTTAAGCTTGTTGAACAGCGGCGTCATCGGGCGATGGGAGGCACGTGATGGACTGCGCAGATCACCGAACTGGTGGACAGAATACGCGCAGAACCCGGATCGCAACAGCGAACCGTGCGGTTGAGGCCCGGTTGCGGACGCGGAGGTGCTTCGGACGCCGCACACCGCCGGGCCGCCGAGTCCGCGCAGGCGGACTTCGTGCCCTTGCAGCCGCGGTTTCAACCGCCCCGGGACGGCGCCGGCCCGAGCGCGCTGGCTGCGGACGCGCAGGTGCTTCGGACGCCGCACACCGCCGGGCCGCCGAGTCCGCGCAGGCGGGCTTCGTGCCCTTGCAGCCGCGGTTTCAACCGCCCCGGGACGGCGCCGGCCCGAGCGCGCTGGTTGCGGACGCGCAGGGATTCATTCGCTCCCGCGGGCGGACCTGCACGGTACCCGGCCGGCTCGGATCATCATCGACATCAATCGCTCCCGCGGACCCCTCGACACCACACAACGAGAAGCGACGCGAGCATCTGCCCGCGCCGCCGCTCCGTCGCCTCCCCCTCCGCCGCGTCAGATGAAGCGGTACAGCTCCAGCCGGCCCTGGCCCGTGACCGTGCCTTCCAGGCGGACGGTGTCGCCGGTGCGCAGGCGGTTGAAGTAGTCGGTGGTCGCGTTGCCGGGGTTGTACGGCAGCGACACCACGAACGTACCCTGCTGCGTCTGCAGCTGGAACGTGCCGCGGGTGTGGTCGATCTGCCCCACGCGCCCGGAGACCTGCTGCATCTGCCCACTGCCGCCCACAGTGCCCGTGCCGCCCTGCCCCGTGCGCTCCTGCACGCTCTGCTGCACGTCGATGCGGCTTACGTAGGTCTGCCCCTGCTGCCCCTGCTGCAGCTGCATGGCCACCACGTCGCCGCGCTCCAGCGCCGTGACCGGGTACTGCTGGTTCTGGTAGGTGACCACGGTGTTCTGGTCGAACATCACGTTGCCCTGCTGCCCTTCCTGCGTACGCACCTGGATCACCTGCTGGCGCGTATCCACCCCCTGCACCTCCACCACCACCTGCCCCTGCTGCTGCCCCGCCCCGCCCACTCCGCCCATCGCGCCGCCCAGGATCTCGCCCAGCTGCCCGAGGTTGGTGCCCGCGCATCCCGTAAGCGCCATCACCGTGAATGCCGCCGCCGCAAGATGGCGGATCGAGTGCCTCATCATCGTCATCCCCTGCCTTCAAGGGTTTCCCCGCTCCACCACGCGAACGAGGCGGGGGAACGAGGCAAAAGGGATGCCGTCCCGAGCGTATCCTGTTGCGAATCCAAAAGTTGGAAGACTTTGGCGCTAGAGCTCGGTGCCGCAGTGCTTGCAGAAGGTGGCGTCCGCGTCGTGCCGGTCCACGCCGCAGCCGGGGCATTCGCGGCGCGGCGCGGTGGCGCGCGAGGCGCGGTCCAGCTCCAGCGTGACGATCCCCGTGGGCACGGCGATGATGCCGTAGCCCAGGATCATCAGCGTGGCGGCCAGCGCCTTGCCCACCGGCCCCTCCGGCGCCACGTCGCCGTACCCCACGGTGGTGAGCGTGACGATGGCCCAGTAGACGCTCTGCGGAATGCTGGTGAACCCCGAGGCGGGCCCCTCGATGAGGTACATCAGCGAGCCCACGATGACCGTCACGATGATCACGGTGGAGACGAACACGGTGATCTTGTAGCGGCTGGCCCGCAGCGCCGCGGAGAGCACCGCCCCCTGCTCCACGTATTCCGCCAGCTTGAGGATGCGGAACACGCGCAGCACCCGCAGCACGCGCAGCACCACCAGGAAGCGCCCGGGCGGAAAGAGGATGCTCAGCCACGTCGGCAGCACGGAGAGCAGGTCCACCACGCCGTAGAAGCTGCGCGCATACGCCAGCGGCCGCCTCGCCGTCCACAGCCGCAGCAGGTACTCCACCGTGAACAGGATCGTGAAGAACCACTCCGCCGCGTACAGCACGCGGCCGTAGCGGGCGGAGATGGACGCCACGCTGTCCAGCATCACCACCAGCACGCTCAGCAGAATGCAGACGATCACCACCACGTCGAACGCGCGCTCGGCGGGCTCGTCGTGCTGAAAGATGGTGTCGTGCAGCCGCTGGCGAAGGGGTCGCATGCCGTTCCGTCTGGGCGTACTCTCGCCGGGCGTCAGGCGGGAAGGTAGTGCGCGGGGAGGGGGTTGTCGGCGCGCTCCGAGTCCCAGAACACGTTCACCACCCACCAGCGCGCGCCGTCGTGGTACAGCTGAATGCTGTTGATGCCGCGCGCGAACGGCTCCGCGTCGTCCGGCGTGCGGCGGGAATCGTAGGTGCTCCACACGTGCGCGATGCACCCGAAGCGCTCCACGCGCATGGCGACCTGCACCTCGTGAAAGTCCATCGGCTCCAGCTGGGGCGCCGTGGTGCGGATGAACGTCTCGATGTCCATCACGTCCGGCGGGTGCCCGCCCTGGCCGTTGTGGATCACGCGGTTGGTGGGAATCATCCGCGCGCCGGGAAGAAAGAGCGTGCGGAACCGCTCCCAGTCCCGCGGCTCCCCCGCCGGCGCGGAGACCGTCGCGTACATCGCGGTGATGATTCCTTCGATCGTCGCGAGATCGGCGGCGGGCGGACTCGCAATGGCGTCGGACATGGGATCGGAGACGTGTGGATGATGCGGACCGGGCCCGCGGACCGGACCCGCGGGCTGAAGCCCGCGGCTGAGCTGCGATAATGCCAGATCTGGGAAAAGAATGTGACTTCCTGAGGGAGCGCATACGCGGATCCTGCCGCCTGCACTGACTCCGGCGCGCGACCGAAGGACCTCCGCTCGGCTGCGCAGGGGCCGGCTCAGGACGCGGAACCAGCCCCTTCGTTCTGCTGGCGAGGTCCTTCGGTCGGCGCGCCGGGTCCCCAGTAAAGGCAAGGTTCAGCGCGGCGCCTCCCTCAGGAAGTCATCGATATCTATTGCCGGATCTGGTTTAAGCCCCGCCCAGGGCTCGCAAAGCTCGCCAGGCGGGGCTTCACCTGCTCGGGCAGGCGGGCGCCGGCCCGCGTGTAAAGGATCAGCGTGGCGGCAGCGCTTTCCCTGGCGGGAACGCACCGCGGGCATTCGCGACGTTTATACCCTCTCCCGCTTGCGGGAGAGGGTGCGAGCCTGGGCGAGCGGGTGAGGGTCCCCCGGACGCAGCCCGGGGCTTTCCCATCACTCCCATCACTCCCATCACTCCCTCACTCCATCACCCTCACAGCAGCCCCACCGCCCTCCACACCCGCTCCACCGTCGGCTCAGCGACCGCGCGGGCGCGGCGCGCGCCTTCGGCCAGCACGTCGTCCACGTAGCCGGGCTTCGACAGGATCTCGTCGCGGCGGGTGCGCATGGGCGCGTAGTACTCCCAGATGGCCTCGAACAGCCGCTGCTTGAAGTGCCCGTAGCCCACGCCGCCCGCGCGGAACTCGTCCTTCATCCGCTGCACCTGCTCGGGCAAGGCGAACAGGCGGTACAGGTCCACGATCGTGGAGGTGTCCGGGTCCTTGGGCGCCTCCAGCGGCGTGCTGTCGGTGACGATCTGCATCACCCGCTTACGCAGCGCCTTTTCCTCCATGAAGATGTCGATGGTGTTGCCGTAGCTCTTGCTCATCTTCCGGGCATCGAGGCCAGGCACCACCGCCACGTCCTCGCTGATCTTGGCGTCCGGCAGCTTGAGCGTGCCCTCGCCGTACGCCTCGTTGACCTTGACCGCGATGTCGCGCGTGACCTCCAGGTGCTGCTTCTGGTCCTTGCCCACCGGCACCAGGTCCGCGTCGTACGCCAGGATGTCGGCCGCCTGCAGGACGGGATACGTGAACAGCCCCACGTTGGCGGAAAGGCCGTTCTGCACCTTGTCCTTGTACGCCACCATGCGCTCCATCAGCCCCATCGGGGTGACGCTGGTCAGCGTCCACATCAGCTGCACGTGCGCGGGCACCTCCGACTGGCGCCAGAAGGTGGTCTGCTCGGGGTCCAGCCCGCACGCCAGCAGGTCGATGGCGGCCGTGCGGATGTTCTCGCGCATCGCCGCGCCGTCGGTGCTGGACGTGAGCGCGTGCAGGTCCGCCAGAAAGACGAACACCTCGCCCTGCCCCTGCAGGTCCAGGATGGGCTTGATGGCGCCGAAGTAGTTGCCGATGTGCAGGATGCCCGAAGGCTGAATCCCCGTCAGGATGCGCATGTGTGATGAATTTCGAAAGAATGCGTTCGGGACCGATGCTGATGCGGGGCGCGCCGAATCTGGCCCGGCGCGCCCCGGTCCCCCTAAGTTAGCAGGCCGGTCCAAGAGGAGACAAGCGAAGATACAAACGATACGAAAGATACGTACGCGCCACACGATCAAGCCGCTCTCGCCGATCCCGACGATTTCGAGCCACCTCCGCATCCGCCGCCCGTGACCGATTCCACGCCAGACCCGCTCGCCGGCCTGCGCGCCCGATCCGACCCGCGCGACCCGCGCGCGCCCGCGCTGCTGCGCCCGTGGACGGACGGCGAGCCGCTGGCGGGGCAGACCGTCGTCCTGGGCTTTCCCTACGACGGCGGCATTCCGTCACGCCCCGGCGCCCGCTTTGGCCCGCGCGCCATCCGCGACGCCCTGGCCTCGTTCGGCACGTACGATGGCGAACGCCACGTCCCCCCCGCGCTGGACCTGGGCGACGTCGCGCTCCCGTCGATGAACGGCGCCGACGCGCACGCGGCGATCGAGCAGGCCGCGCGGCAGGTGTTCGCCGCCGGCGCCCGCCCGGTCTTTCTGGGCGGCGACCACGGGATTACGGGCTCCATCATCCGCGGCCTTGCCGCCGCGCGCCCGGAGATCGGCCTGGCAGTGGTGAACGTCGACGCGCACCTGGACGTGCGCGAATACGACGACGAGGCGCACCTTTCCAGCGGCACCCCGTTCCGCCGCGCCATGGAGACCCCCATCGTCGACGGCGCGCACGTGGCGATGATCGGCATCCGCCGCTTTGCCAACTCGCAGTATTACATCGATTTCGCCGCGCGCGCGGGCGTGCGCCTGTCCACCGTGGAGGACGTTGAGGCCCACGGCGCGGTGACAGTTTCCCGCGCCGCCCTCTACCGTGCTACAACGGGGGCGGATGCGCTCTACCTCAGCATCGACATGGATGCCGCCGACGCCGCGTTCGCCCCCGGCGTGAGCGCGCCGGGGACGGGGGGGCTGACGGCGCGGGAGATGATCGACGTGGTGCGCACCGTCGCGGCGGACCCGCGCCTGGTGGCCGCCGACATCATGGAGACCTCGCCCCCGTACGACCCCGACGGCCGCACCGCCCGGCTGGCCGCGCGCCTGCTCCTGGAGATCCTGGCGGCGCGCCCGTGACCGCAGACCCGTCCCAGCGCAGCAGAAAACACCCACCCCATCCGGAAGACCCGTGAAGATCTCCGTCTTTCTGAGCTATCCCAAGCCCTGCTTCAGGACGCAGGAGGAGTTCATCGGCCGCATTCGGGCCTACCTGGAGCAGCGCGGCTTTGGCCCGCGCACGCTGGGGGTGACCGATTACGACATGGATGCGCCGCTCACCGCCATCCGCCGCCTGATGTCCGAATCCAACGGGCTGATCACCGTCGCGTTCCGGCGGACGTTCGTGGAGAAAGGCACGGCGCGGCTGCGCACCGACGTGGCCCAGCTCACCGAGACGCCCGTGAACGACACGTGGATGACCACGCCGTGGGCGCACATCGAGCCCGCGATGGCCTACCAGCTGGGCCTTCCCGTGCTGATTCTGCGTGAGAAGGGTGTGCTGGCGGACGGAATGCTGGAGCGGGGCGTGGTGGGCCTGTACATGCCCGAGTTCGACCTGGACCGGCCCGCCGACGAGTACTTCGGCTCGGCGGAGTGGAACGGCATCATCGGCAAGTGGGAAGGCTACGTCCGCTCCGTCGTGGAGAAGAAAGGCCGCCCGCCGACGCTGTTCTGAGCCGGCCGGCGAGCGTCTCCCGACGCGGCTCGAGAACCCTGGAAATCGAGATGGATCTTCGCCTGATCGCCGTCCCCTACGACAGCGGCCTGCGCGGCTGGCGAATGGGCGCCGGCCCGGACCGCCTGCTGGACGCGGGGCTGGCCGATGCGCTCCGCGCCGCCGGCCACACCATCTCCGCCCAGCACGTGGAGCTCCCCGCCGGCTCCGCCGCGGCGGAGATCGCGGCCACGTTCGCCCTCGCCGCACGGCTGGCGGATCGCGTCCGCGCCGCCCGCGCGCAGGGTGCGCTCCCCATCGTCCTTGCCGGCAACTGCGCCAGCGCCATCGGCACGCTGTCGGGGCTGTACGATGCCGCGCCCGCCATCGTCTGGCTGGACGCGCACGCGGACCTCAATACCCCCGAGACCTCGCGCAGCGGCTTTCTGGACGGCATGGCGCTCGCCATCGCCACCGGCCGCTGCTGGGCCCCGATGGCCGCCGCCGTCCCCGGCTTTCGCCCCATCCCCGACGCGAACGTCTGCCTCGTCGGCGCCCGCGACCTGGATCCAGCCGAAGCCGACCTGCTGCGCGCCTCCGCCGCCACCGTCCTCTCCCCCGCCGACATCTCCGCGCGGCTGGCCGACACGCTCGACGCTCTGCGGACCCGTGCGGAGACCGTGTATCTGCACATCGACCTGGACGTGCTGGATCCATCCGAAGGCCGCGCCAACTCCTTCGCCGCGCCCGGCGGCCTGCTGCTGCGTGACGTGGTGGAGGTGATCGGAACCATCCGCGCCCGCTTCGAGATCGGCGCCGTCGCCCTGACCGCCTACGACCCCGCCTGCGATCCCGACGGCAGAATCCCCATCGCCGCCCAGGCCATCGCAGCCGAACTGCTGAGTTAGCAGGAGACGTGGGGAACCCGCCGCGCCTCCGCGTAGCAACGGATCCACGAACAGAAAGCGGCCTCACACAGAGTTAACAGAGTCAACAGAGTTAGAGTTTGCTCGTGCCGCGCGACAGGCTCCGCCGCGTTCCACCAACGATCGACGCGCGTACGAACATTCAATGGCTCACAAAAGCTTCACTCTGTTGACTCTGTTGACTCTGTGTGAGACCCAATCCGTTGCCGCACCCGGCGTTTCCCCGCAATTCCCGGCCAGACGCGAAAAACCGCCCCGGCACCAGGAAGGTGCCGGGGCGGCTTTCTACGCCTGAGCGCTCAACCGCTCACTGGCCGCGGTTCTCGCGCAGGATCTGCTCGCGGTACTCCTCGCTCGCGAAGATGGCGATCTCCACGCGGCGGTTCTGCTGGCGGCCGGCGTCGGTGCTGTTGTCGGCCACCGGCTCCGACTCGCCGCGGCCTTCCACACGCACGCGGCTGGCGTCGATCCCCTGCGCCGCCAGGAAGCTGCGCGCCGACTCCGCCCGGCGGTACGACAGCCCCATGTTGTACTCGTCCGAGCCCGAAGAGTCGGTGTGGCCCACGATGAGGACGGTGGTGCCCGGGTAGTTGCGCAGGCTGGTGGCCAGCTGCCGCAGGTTCTCACGCCCGGCGGGAAGCACGTCCGCCGAGTTGTACGGGAACAGCACGCCGCTCTCGAACGTCACCGCGATGCCCTCGCCCACGCGCTCCACCTCGGCCGCGGGAAGGTTCTGCTCCAGCTCCTGCGCCTGCTGGTCCATCCGCCGGCCGATCACCGCGCCGGCCGCGCCGCCCACCACCGCGCCGATGATGGCGCCGCGCGCCGTGTTCCCCGTCTGGCGCCCGATGATGGCGCCAATGGCGGCGCCGGCGCCGGCACCGCCCGCGGCACCCTTCTCGGTGTTGTTCATCGATGCGCACCCGGTCATCCCGGTGCTTACGGTAAGCGCCGCCAGCGCCACCGTGAACTTGCGATTCAGTGCGTTCATAACCCTTAGCTCCGTCTAGAGACAAGCCTGCCTGCATCAGCCGTAGTTGGCGACTTCAGGGGCTGGTTACCTGCAAGGGCGGTGCCTTGCCCGGATCGGCCCGCAAATTGGGCCCATGTGCGCCCTGGCGGCGCCCGCGAAATCATCCCGCCACGCACGCCGCCTAAGGATTGTGGTCTGGAGATTGCCCCCGCACAGCGCGTTCACCGAGTAGCCGTCTCTCCCGACCCGAGATGCTGGATTTGCCAACCGCTGCGCCGCAGACCGACGCGAACGCGAACCTGCTTCCGTTCCTGAAAGAGCACTTCTCGCTGGATGAGTTCCGGGCGGGACAGGAGGAGACCATCCGCGCGGCCCTGGCCGGGCAGGACGCGCTGGTGGTGCTGCCCACGGGCGCGGGCAAGTCGCTCATCTACCAGCTGCCGGCGCTGCTGCTGCCGGGGCTTACCATCGTCGTCTCGCCCCTCATCGCGCTGATGAAGGATCAGACGGACAAGCTGGACGAGCTGGGCGTGGACGCGTGGACCATCAACTCCGCCCAGTCGGCGCGGGAGCAGCGCGAGGCGGCGGAGGCGGTGACGGGCGGCGGGGGGAAGATCCTGTACGTGACGCCGGAGCGCTTTCGCGACCGCGAGTTCTTCGAGGTGCTGCTGGATCGCGAGGTGTCGCTGTTCGTGGTGGACGAGGCGCACTGCGTGAGCCAGTGGGGCCACGACTTTCGCCCCGATTACATGATGCTGGGCGGCATCGCCGAGCGGCTGGGGCGGCCGCCGGTGATGGCGCTCACCGCCACGGCGTCGCCGCAGGTGCGCGACGACATCATCCACCAGCTGCGGATGCGCGACCCGTTCACCTGGGTGGGCGACCTCATCCGCGCCAACCTGTTCCTGGAAGTTCAGCCCACCGTCAACGAGTCGCAGAAGGACGCGGCGCTGGAGCAGGTGCTTCGCAAGTCCGAGGGGACGGGGATCGTCTACGTGGCGACGGTCAAGGAGGCGGAGCGCATCTACGAGGAGTTCGGCAAGCGGCACGCGCTGGCGCTGTACCACGGCAAGCTGGGCGCGAAGGAGCGGCACGAGGCGCAGGACCGCTTCATGGCCGGCCAGGTGAAGGCGGTCGTGGCGACGAACGCATTCGGGCTGGGGATCGACAAGCCCGACATCCGCTTCATCGTGCACTACCACTTTCCCGGCAGCATGGAGTCGTACTACCAGGAGGCCGGTCGCGCGGGGCGGGACGCGGAGCCGTCGCGTTGCGTCGTCCTCTATCGCGAGGAGGACCGCGGCGTCCAGGGCTACTTTCTGGGCGGCAAGTACCCGGACCTGGACGAGGCCATCGCCACGGCGCGCATCGTCAACCGCATGCCGCTGGAGGATAAGCGTCCGCTGGACGAGATCGCCGAGATGGCCGAGGTGCCGCGCCGCAAGGCGCGCATCGTCCTCACGCTGCTCAAGCGGCACGGGATGGTGCGTGAGCACCGCGGCGGGCTGTGGGAGCGGCTGAAGCCGGACGTGGCGGCGGCGGACCTGAGCCGCGAGCTGCAGGACTACGAGTCGCGCCGGGCGCAGGACCGCATCAAGCTGGAGGAGATGGTGCGCTACTGCCGCACGGCGAAGTGCCGCACGCGGATGATCCTGGAGTACTTTGGCGAGACGCAGGCGGACGACTGGATCTGCGGCCACTGCGACAACTGCGTGGCGCCGCGCGTGGAGGGGATTGCCGCCGCCGCCGAGGCCCCCGCCATCGCGATGATGGAGGACGCCGCCTCCGCCGCCGCCGCGCAGGCCGAGGACAACGCGTCCGTCGGGGTGGGCGACGAGGTGACGCACGGCACCTTTGGCGAGGGCCTGGTGCTCGCCGTGGCCGGCGACAAGGCGGAGGTGGATTTCGAGCGCCACGGCACGCGGATGATCCGGCTGGATTTTCTCAGCCGCGTAGAGTAGAAAAGCAGGATCAAGTGCCCAGGTTCAAGTGCCCAGTAACGGCTGGTTACTGGGCACTTGAGCCTTGATCCTTGAACCTGCCGTTCCCCGCCACCTCGCGCCCGATCCGCTCCACGGCATCCGCCAGCACGTCGAAGTCCTCGCGGCGGCTGCGGTGGTTCACGATGGCGGCGCGGATGGCGTAGCGGCCGCGCACCAGCGTGCCGGACGGCACCGCGATGCCATCCTCCTGCAGCCGAAGCAGGATCTCCTGGTTCACCGCGTCGCGCTGCGCCTCCGGCAGGTCGGCGGGGGCGTAGCGGAAGCAGACCACGTTCAGCTGCACGGGCATCAGCAGCTCCAGCGCGGGGCTGGATTCCACCCGCGCGGCCAGGTGCCGCGCCTGCGCCACGTTCTGCTCCACCAGGCGGGTGATGGCGTCCACGCCGTGGGCCTTGAAGCTCATCCACACCTTGAGCGCCTTGAAGCCGCGCGTAAGGTCGATACCGCGGTCCGCGAACGGCAGCCCGCCCGCGATCACCCCGCGCTCCGTCTGCGCCAGGTACGGCGCGGACGTGGCGAAGGCGCCGCGGTGCAGCTCCGCGTCGCGCACCAGCACGCAGGCGCACTCGAAGGGCAGGTATCCCCACTTGTGCAGGTCGAAGGCGAGCGAGTCCGCCCGCTCCATCCCCGCCACCCGCGGCCGCAGCGCGTCGGACGCGTACGCCCACGCGCCGAACGCGCCGTCGACGTGGAACCACAGACCCTCCGCCGCGCAGAAGTCCGCCAGCGCCGACAGGTCGTCCGAGGCGCCGGTGTTCACGCTCCCCGCGGTGCCGATCACGCAGATCGGGCGGTGCCCAGCCGCGCGGTCCTCGCGGACGGCGGCGGCGAGCGCATGGAGGTCCATGCGGTCGAGCGCATCCACCCGCACCGTGCGCAGGCTGCGGCGGCCCATCCCCATCAGCTCCACCGCCTTGCGCACCCAGCCGTGCGTCTCGGTGGAGGCGTAGACCGTCAGCATCGGGCCACCCTGCATCCCCTCCTCGCGCACGTCCCACCCGGCGCGGGCGTGGCGGCCGACGGCGAGGCCCAGCACGTTCGCCATCGTCCCGCCGGTCACCAGCACGCCGCCGGAATCCACCGGAAAGCCGAACAGCTCGGCCAGCCAGCGCACCACCTGGTGCTCCACCCGCGCGGGCGCCTGGTCGAAGCCGGCCAGGTGCGGGTTCATGGCGGCAGCCAGCATGTCCGACATCATCCCCAGCGGCGTGCCGTTGCCCTGCACCCATCCCCAGAAGCGCGGGTGCAGGTTGCCGTTGGGATAGGGGAGGATGCGCTCGCGGAACTGTTCGTACGCCGCCTCGTCCCCCTCGCCGCCGCGCGGCAGGGGCTCGTCGAAGCCGTCGCGGACGGCGCGGGGCATCGGCTGCCACGCCGCGCGGTCGCGGAGGGTGGCGAGGTGGTCAAGGGTGTCGTCCACCATGCGGTGCGCCAGTGCGCGGAACGCGTCCCAGTCCGCCGGGTCCAGCGTCTCCTCGGGCCGATCCGCCCCATCGAATCCGCCCACTACGCCTCCCGTCCCACGCCGGAGAACAGGGCGTTCGCCTCCGGAAAGGTGAGGCCGCCCTGCATCGCCGAATACGTCCCCTGCTCCAGGACCTCCGCGGCGGCGCGCCGGATCTGCGCCATCACGGCCAGCGTGAGTGCCGGGCCGATGCTCACGCGCGCCACGCCCAGCGCCTGCAGCTCCGCGATCGACGGCCCGGCGCCGCGGCCGGCCATCACGTTCAGCGGCGCGCCGACGGCGGCGACGAGCTGGCGGATGGTGTCCGCGTCCGCGACGCCGGGAACGAACACGCCGTCCGCGCAGGCGCCGGCGTAGGCGTGCGCGCGGCGCACCGTCTCGTCGAAGCGTCCCTCCGGCGGCCCCGCCTGGGCCAGGTACGTGTCGACGCGGGCGTTGATGTAGATCTCCACCCCCTCGCGGGACGCGGCCTCGCGCGCGGCGGCGATCCGCTCCACCTGCTCGTCCATCGCCATCAGCACGGCGCCGTCGCGGCCGGGCGCATCCTCCAGGTTGATCCCCACCGCACCCGCGCCGATCACGCGGCGGACGGTCTCGGCGGCATCGGCCGGGGTACCGTCGCCGTATCCGCGCTCCACGTCGGCGGTTACGGGGACACGAACGACGCGGGTGATGCGCTCGATGGCGTTGATCATCTGGTCGCGCGTAAGGCCCTCGCCGTCCGTGCGGCCCAGCGCCCACGCCACGCCCGCGCTGGTGGTGGCGATGGCGCGCGCGCCCGCGTCCTCGATAAGGCGCGCGCTCATGGCATCCCACGCGTTCGGCAGGATCAGGATGCGGCCGGCATCCGGCTGGTGCATGCGGCGGAAGGCGTCCGCGCGGTCAGTCTGATTCATCGTCCGTCCGAATAGAAGAGATCGATCCAAGCCTGACCGCGTGGCAGGCTCCGCGAGACGCCCCCTCCGCTCGCCCAGGCTCGCACCTCCCCCAAAAACCCCTGGTGGAGGTTGAACTGCGCGCATTCATCCCCCGCGGCTCGGCGACAATCACAGAACAGCGTTGGGAGAAGAAGATGCGGACGCAGCATCCGGCCGCGTCCGCGATCCAAGATATCCGCCGCGAACCGCTCAGGCAGCAGCGGCGCGCGCGATCCGCCCGTCCCGCACGTCGCAGCCTTCCAGCTGCAGCAGCACCAGCTTGGCGTCCAGCCCGCCGGCGTACCCCGTCAGCGTGCCGTTCGCGCCGATCACCCGGTGGCAGGGGATGACGATGGGGATGGGGTTCGTCGCGTTGGCACGGCCGACGGCGCGGGCGGCGCCGGGGCGGCCGATGCGCGTCCCCAATCCACCGTAATCCACCACCTCACCGTGCCCCAGCTTCCGGAGCGCATCCCACACGCTGCGCTGAAAGTCGCTGCCGGCGGGCGCCAGCGGCAGGTCGAAGTCCGTGCGCTCCCCCGCGAAGTACTCGCGGAGCTGCGTAGCTGCGGCGGCGCAGCGGTCCGCATCCCACGCGACGTCCGCGGGCGGCGCCTGGTGCGCGAAGAGGATGTGCGTCAGCGCGCCGTCCGCGTTCACGACGAGGGTCAGCGGGCCGATGGGCGAGTCGAGCTTGTGCGCGTATGCATTCATTGCGGGTCTCCCAGGCTGCTCCAGAGGTGATAGGTCCCCAGGCTGCGGAACGGTGCGAACGGCTCCATCAGCTCGCGCGTCTCCGCGGGTCCGGGGCGGTGGTCGAGATCATGAAAACGCTGCAGCGCGGCCGTGAGCCCCGCGTCGCCGACGGGAACGCAGTCGGCGAATCCGCAGCCGCGCATCAGAAAGTAGTGCACGGACCACGGGCCCAGCCCGCGCACGTCCAGCAGCCGCCGCTCCACCGCCGTCGCCATCTCCCGATCCACGTCGATGCGCAGCTCGTCGCCCGCGATCATCCGCGCGACGTCGATCAGGTACTCGGCTTTTCTGCCGGAGAAGCGGCGGCTGGTGAGGTCCGCGTAGTCCAGCGCGGCGACGGCTTCGGGGGTGGGATGCGCGTACAGCCCGCCGCCCACCGCCTCGCCGGCGAGCTCCGCCACCGCGGTGCGCAGCGCGTAGGCGAACGGCAGGTTCACCTGCTGGCCGACGATGGTCCACACCAGGCACTCCCACGGCGTGGCCGTAAGCGGGATGCGCATCCCGCGGCGGGGCGCGATGAGCCGGGCGTACTCCGGCTGCAGCGCAAGCTGGCGTTCGAAGGTGGATGGATCGCTCGGCAGGTTCAGCATCCGCACGGCGGCCGCGTGCGCCTCCCGCATCTGCTCGGCGGACAGGGGACCGGCGGCATCCACCTCGCAGACGGCGGCATCCGCATCGAACCGCATCCGCAGGACCACGGGTGCGTCGCCGAGCCGCATCGCCTTCGCAAGCTCGCTGCCGCGGACGCGCTCCACCACGCTCGCGGGATCGCGCCCCTGGTAGCCGAGCACCGCGTCCGCGCGGAACCCCTCCGGCAGCGCGATGGTGAACGATGTCGATGCGCCGAGCGCGCGGTACTCGCCGGGCGTAAGGCCGGTGAGGCGGCGGAAGTTGAGGTGGAACGCGGAAAGGCTCTCGAAGCCCGCGGCGTACGCGGCGTCCGTCACGCTCGCGCCGCCCGTCAAGGCGTGGCTGGCGGCGGCCACCCGCTCGCGTGCCAGGAACGCGGCGGGCGTCAGGTGAAAGTGGCGGCGGAACAGCGCGTTCAGCTTCGTCGTGCCGATGCCTGAGGCGGTGACCAGCGCGGCCGCGTCGGCAAAGGCGGAGGGGTCGCGGCGCACGTCGGCGGCCAGCGTCTCCAGCAGGTGGACGTCGGGATCGTACTGCTGGTAGAAGTTGTCGGGCCGGCAGCGGCGGCAGGGGCGCAGCCCGGCGGAGCGCGCCTCGTCCTCGGAGCCGAAGAAGCGGACGTTCTCCGGCAGCGGCTTGCGCGCCGTGCACGAGGGGAGGCAGTAGATGCCCGTCGTGAGCACGCCGGTGATGAACCGGCCGTTGCTGGCGGTGTCGCGAGCGTAGAACCGCTCCAGCATCCATTCGCGAGTCATCATGATCATGGCCCCAATCTACGCACCGGCACTCACCCTGTCGTCCTGATCTCTTCGCTGGAATTTCGACGAACCGAAATACGAGGAGGTTGACGAGATCCGGAATCGACTTACACTGCTCACTTCGTGCACTTGTCTGCGCCGGCGGGGGGCCCCTCCCCCGGCCCCTCCCCGCTCGTTCCTCGCGGAGAGGGGAGAAAGAACAACCAGGTTAGATCGGAGGCTATCGATGGGGCAACGAATCAACCGTATCCGGGCGCCGATCCTGGATGCAGCGAAGGCGCACCGGCAGGAGCCGACCACGGCCGAGCGCGTGCTGTGGTCAGCGCTGCGAAGACAGCAGCTAGGCGGATTGCCGTTCCGCCGGCAGCACCCGGTCGACCGCTTCATCCTGGATTTCTACTGCCCACGAAAGAAGCTGTGTGTCGAGCTGGACGGCACCAGCCACGACGGCCGCGAGATCATGGACGAGGCACGCACGGAAGCACTCGCGACGTTCAATATCCGCGTGATCCGCTTCCGCAACGAGGAGGTGTTGTCGGACTTGCCGTCCGTCCTCCAGCGCATCAAGGCCTCACTGGACGTGGATTG
>DASUVG010000271.1:0-23567 GCA_036379135.1 Longimicrobium sp. | reverse complement strand
GTGTTCCACGGCCACGCGCACCACGGCACCTTCTCGGGCAAGACGCCGGGCGGGGTGCCGGTGTTCAACGTGTCGATGGTGCGGGTGAAGGAGGACGCGGGCGCGGAGCTGTTCTACGTGCACGAGATCGCCATCCCCGCCGACGCCGCGCGCTCGGAGCCCGAGCCGGACGTGGATACGCCCACACCGGCGGAGAAGGCGGGGGCGGGGGCGTAGGGGAGTGCGGGAGTGCGTGAGTGCGGGAGTGCGGGAGTGCGGGAAAGAAGTACGAGAGTACGAGAGTACGAGAGTACGGGGCGGCCTCTGCGTGAGAGGCCGCCCCGTTTTTGCCATTCTGAGGCCCGGCCACGCCTGACCGTTCCCCCGCGCCGCACGTTGCAGGGCCGAAGAATCCAGCCGAAGCCTGCTCGAACCCGGACGCGGCAGCACGATCGGAAGCCGCGGCCACGACGCGCGGGACGGAGCCGGCGGCCCTCACGCGCGGAAGTCGTGGGGGCACGATCGCACGGACCCGTGCCGGCGCGCGGAACACCGGGCCGCCGAACGGACGTTCGCCCTTGCCTCCGTATCCTGTATACGGCATTATGCCGCGACCTTCCCAGCGACACCCCGGCATCGGACCTCCCCAGGCGTGCAGTCCACGCCTGCGCAGGTGCTAAAAAACCTGAACGCCCTGGTGTCGCATCGTTCGCAACGCTTTCCGGAGAAGCACATGAAGCGTGCGTTGTCCGCCCTGGCGCTGGCGGCGGTCGCGGCCGCCTGCTCGCAGGGGCAGGCGCGGCCCGCCGACTCGCCGGCGCCCCAGAGCGCGCCGCAGCGGTCGGCGGACCCGTTTCCGTCCACCTACCGCCCCCTTCCCTCGCAGCCCACGCTCATCCGCGGCGGCACCGTGATGACGGCCGCGGGCGAGATCATCCCCAACGGCCAGGTGCTGATGGTGGATGGCCGCATCTCGGCCGTGGGCGCCACGGTCGAGGCCCCCGCGAACGCGGTGGTGGTGGACGCGACCGGCAAGTGGGTCACGCCGGGCGTCATCGACACCCACTCGCACCTGGGCGTGTACGCGTCGCCCGGCGTGCAGGCGCACAGCGACGGCAACGAGGCCACCAGCCCCAACACCGCCGAGGTGTGGGCCGAGCACTCGGTGTGGCCGCACGACCCCGGCTTTACGCGGGCGCTGGAAGGCGGCGTGACGTCCATGCAGATCCTGCCCGGCAGCGCCAACCTGTTCGGCGGGCGCAGCGTGACGCTCAAGAACGTCCCCAGCCGCACCGCGCAGGGGATGAAGTTTCCCGGCGCGCCGTACGGGCTCAAGATGGCGTGCGGCGAGAACCCCAAGCGCGTGTACGGCGAGCGCGGCGGCCCCAGCACCCGCATGGGCAACGTGGCCGGCTACCGCACGGCGTGGATCCGCGCCGCCGACTACCGGCGCCGGATGGACGCGGCGGGGAGCGGCGGCAGCGGCGGCGGCGGCGGAAGCGGGGGGAGCGGAAGCGGCGGAAGCAGCAGCGCGCCCACCCGCGACCTGGAGCTGGAGACGCTGGCGGGGGTGCTGCGCGGGGAGATCCTGGTGCACAACCACTGCTACCGGGCCGACGAGATGGCGCAGATGATCGACATCTCGCACGAGTTCGGCTTCCGCATCCGCTCGTTTCACCACGGGGTGGAGGCGTACAAGATCCGCGACCTGATGGCCCGCGACAGCATCAGCGGCAGCCTGTGGGCGGACTGGTGGGGCTTCAAGATGGAGGCGCTGGACTTTACCCGCGCCAACATCGCCATGGTGCACCAGGCCGGCGCCCGCGCCATCGTGCACTCCGACGACGCCACGGGCATCCAGAAGCTGAACCAAGAAGCCGCCAAGGCCATGCAGGCCGGCCGCGAGGCGGGGATCGAGGTCAGCGAGAACGACGCGCTGCGCTGGATCACGGCCAACGCCGCCTGGGCGCTGGGCATTCACGAGCAGGTGGGCACGCTGGAGCCGGGCAAGCAGGCCGACGTGGTGATCTGGTCGCACAACCCGTTCAGCGTCTACGCCCGCGCCGACCGCGTGTACATCGACGGCGCGCTGATCTTCGACCGCTTCGACCGTTCGCGGCAGCCCCGCACCGACTTCGAGGTGGGACTCTTCCCGGGGGAGGCCTCGAATGACTAACCGGTTCCTGCTGGCGGCCGCGGCCGCCGCGCTCGCGGCCGCCCCGGCGGCGGCGCAGACCATCGCCATCACCGGCGGCACGGTGCACCCCGTCTCGGGGCCGCCGATCCAGAACGGCACCGTCGTCATCCAGAACGGCCGCATCACGGCCGTGGGCGGCGCGGGGACCGCCATCCCGGCCGGCGCCACGCGGATCGACGCGACCGGCAAGGTGGTCACGCCGGGGCTCATCGAGTCGTCCACCAACATGGCCCTGGTGGAGGTGGAGTCGGTGGGCACCACCAACGACTTCCGCTTTCAGGACAACGAGGACCAGGTGGCGGCGGCCTTCAACGTGGCCGACGGCATCAATCCCCGGTCGATGGTGATCCCCGTCACCCGCATCGCGGGCGTGACCACGGTGATCAGCCGGCCGGCCGGCGGCATCATCTCCGGCCAGGGGCTGGCGTTCGACCTGATCGGCAACAACATCGCCGACATGCAGATCCGCTCGCCCATCGCCATGTTCGGCTCGGTGAGCGAGAACGAGCACCAGGCGGGCGGGGGCACGCGCGGCGGGCTGTTCATGCGGCTGCGCGAGGTGCTGGAGGACGCGCGGGTGTGGGCGCGCAACCCGCAGGGGTACGAGCGCGGCGAGACCCGCGAGTTCTCCGTCAGCCGGCTGGACCTGGCGGCGCTGCAGCCGGTGCTGCGCGGCGAGATGCCGCTGGTGGTGGAGGCGCACCGCGCCAGCGACATCCAGACGGTGCTTCGCGTGGCCGAGGAGTACGACCTCAAGGTCATCATCGCCGGCGGCACCGAGGCGTGGATGGTGACGGAGGACCTCGTCCGCGCCCGCGTGCCGGTGCTGGTGAAGGTGCTGCGCAACCTGCCCGAGAGCTTCGAGTCGCTGGGCGCGCGCTACGACAACGCGGCGCTGCTGCGGCGCGCCGGCGTGCAGGTGGCCATCACCACCGGTGAGACGTACAAGGCGTTCAACATCCGCCAGGAGGCGGGGAACGCGGTCGCGTACGGGCTTCCCTACGCCGAGGCGCTGCGGGCCGTTACCCTGTACCCGGCGCAGATCTACGGGATGGCGGACCACTACGGCACGCTGGAGGCGGGGAAGGTGGCCAACGTCGTGGTGTGGGACGGCGACCCGCTGGAGCTGCTGACGGACGTGGAGCACGTGTTCATCCGCGGACAGGAGGTGCCGCTGGTGAGCCGCGAGACCATGCTGCGCGACCGCTACATGAACCTGGACGAGAACGTGCGGACGTACCGGCAGCCGTAGGGGCGGTACGAGAGTACGAGAGTACGAGAGTACGAGAGTGCGTGAGTGCGTGAGTGCGTGAGTGCGTGAGTGCGGAAGTTGACGCGCGACGGCTCACGCTCCTGCGAAAAGACCGCCCCCGCGGACCCGACGGGTCCGCGGGGGCGGTTTGCGTCCGGCATCCAGAATCCGTCGCAGCTGTCACGGAATCGGGTGGGAATCGCCCCTATCTGGCCAAGTCGCGGGCCCACTTTCCGCCAGCACTTCCGGGGCGTTCCGCATGCTGTTATGCTCCGTTCACTGTGATCACGTCAGGGGGAGCAACATGGGTGGGCGGGGATGGGACGACGCGAGGCGGAGCAGAGTGAACCACAGGAAGCGTGGAAGGCGGTCCTGCGCCCGCCGTATGCAGCCGCCCGCGCGCGACATGCGCTCGAGCGTGCTGAGGCGTACGAGCTCGCTCGCTTCCTGGTGCTCGAAAGAGGAATTTGCGGACCGGCCCTCCGCATTGCCGACATTGACGAGAGTACGCTCGAGACGTGGCACCGCACGTGGAGCGGCGTTCATCCATCCGGAGCCGGCAGCTGGAACTGGCCAGGTCTCGTAGAGCAGATTCCCCATCGCGCGGCGGTTTTGCCCTTTGCCATCTGGTATGGAAACGACCTGTGCGGACTGGCACTGGGCCAGGCGTCACGGCGGCGAGCGAACGGATCTCGGCACACGGTAACACTCACGTTCCTCGAGCGAAGGCCTGAGCCGCCGGCCGTACCCCTGCGCGGGTACGTGACACTGATCGCGGTTGAGGTAGCGCTGAGATACGGACGGGCGATCGGGTCGCGGACGCTGCGCCTGCGAAATCCGGATCGTAACCTGCTCCGGCACTATCAGCTCCTGGGGTGTAACGCTGTCTGGGAGAACGGAATCCCTGTATATTGCGAACGGGAGGTATGAGCATGAAATCTTCGACGACGGTAATCCCTCAGCCGAACCATTCCGCGGCCGCTCATCGTGGGCTTGTCGCGCGCCTTCGTAGTGCGCTGGGCCTGGAGGCCCCTACGCGCGAAGAAGTGCGGCGGCGAATGCGGAGCAAACCGGGATTGATCGACTCACTTTCTCCCGAAGCACTGGAGTACCTCCGCAACTACGACGGCCCCGAGAACCTGGGACCGTCCGGGCCAACGCGCTGACCACACGCCCTGGTCATTTCGCGCCTCCGCGGCTTTACGGCCGCGGGGGCGCTTCCATTTCGGCGTGCTCCGCGACTCCCCCGCTCCCCTGCGCGTACGCGTACATACGCGCGTACGCACGCACCCACGCGCGCACTGGCGAAAAGCCAGTCTGGAGCGTAGTTTGAGGCCCTTCCCAGCCCCCCTCTTTCCGGGGCACCGGACAGCCCACCCGGGGTATCAGTTCCACAGCCCGCAAACGCGGCTGCGGCAACAACTTCCCTGACGGTCCCACGACGCGACAGATGTCCGACGACTTCACGCCAGAGACGCCCGACATGGACGGCGGCGACGACAACGCGGGCGGCATGCCCCCGGTGGCGTCACGCATCCTTCCGCGCCTGATCGAAGCCGAGATGCGCGAGTCGTTCCTCGACTACTCGATGAGCGTCATCGTGCAGCGCGCCCTTCCCGACGTGCGGGACGGCCTCAAGCCCGTGCACCGGCGCATCCTGTACGCCATGCAGGAGGCGGGGCTGGTCCCCACGCGCCCGTACAAGAAGAGCGCGACGGTGGTGGGCGACGTGCTGGGCAAGTACCACCCGCACGGCGACCAGTCGGTGTACGACGCCCTCGTGCGCATGGTGCAGGACTTTTCCCTGCGCTACCCGCTGATCGACGGGCAGGGCAACTTCGGCTCGCTGGACGGCGACAGCGCGGCGGCGTACCGGTACACCGAGGCGCGCCTGGCCCCGCTGGCCAGCGAGATGCTGGCCGACATCGACAAGGAGACGGTCGACTTTTCGCCCAACTACGACGACCGGCTCATGGAGCCGCGCGTCCTGCCGGCAAAGTTCCCCAACCTGCTGGTCAACGGCTCCAGCGGCATTGCCGTGGGCATGGCCACCAACATCCCCCCGCACAACCTGCGCGAGGTGGTGGCGGCGTGCGTGCACCTGATCGACAACCCCGACTGCACCTGGGAAGACCTGCACCGCTTCGTGAAGGGTCCGGACTTTCCCACGGGCGGCGTGATCTACGGCATCGACGGCATTCGCGAGGCGTACGAGCACGGCCGCGGCCGCGTGGTGGTGCGCGCGCGGGCCACGATCGAGGAGAAGGAGGGGGGCAAGGGCGAGCGCATCATCATCACCGAAGTGCCCTTCCAGGTGAACAAGGCCCGGGTGATCGAGTACATCGCCGAGCTGGTGCGCGACAAGAAGATCGAGGGGATCGCGGACCTGCGCGACGAGAGCGACAAGAAGATTCGGGTGGTGATCGACCTGAAGCGCGACGCCATTCCCCACATCGTGCTCAACCAGCTGTACAAGCACACGCAGCTGCAGAGCACCTTCGGCGTGATCATGCTCGCGCTGGTGGGCGGCGTGCCGCGCGTGCTGGGGCTGCGCGACATCGTCCACCACTTCGTGCAGCACCGGCACGAGGTGGTCATCCGCCGCACCACCTTCGAGCTGCGCAAGGCCAAGGAGCGGGAGCACATCCTGGAAGGCCTCAAGATCGCCGTCGACAACATCGACGAGGTGATCGGCATCATCCGCGGCAGCGAGACCACGTCCGAGGCGGGCGAGCGGCTGCGGACGCGCTTCGGGCTCACGGACCGCCAGTCGGACGCCATCCTGAACATGCGGCTGGCGCGCCTGACGGGGCTGGAGATCGAGCAGCTGGAGGCGGAGCTGGGCGAGGTGCGGGCGACCATCGCCGACCTGGAGGACATCCTTACCAACCTCGAGCGGCGCAAGTCCATCATCAAGGACGAGCTGAACGAGGTGGCGGACCGCTTTGGCGACGAGCGGCGCACGGACCTGCTGGGGATGACGGGGAGCTTCTCCATCGAGGACCTGATCCCCGACGAGGAGATGGTGATCACCGTCTCGCACAGCGGCTACATCAAGCGCGTGCCGAGTGACACCTACCGGGCGCAGGCGCGGGGCGGGCGCGGGATCGAGGGGATGAAGACCAAGGAAGAGGACTGGGTGGAGCACCTGTTCCTGGCCAACACCCACGACTACCTGATGTTCTTTACCCGCGACGGCCAGTGCTACTGGCTCAAGGTGCACGAGATCCCGGTCGGGAGCCGCAACAGCCGCGGCAAGCCGGTGGTGAACCTGATCAACATCGCGCCGGACGAGAAGATCGCGGCGCTGGTGCCGGTGCGCACCTTCAGCCCCGACCGCTCGCTGATCTTCGCCACCCGCAAGGGCGTGGTGAAGAAGACGTCGCTGGCCAGCTACGGCAACCCGCGGCGCGTGGGGCTGAACGCCATGAACGTGCTGGAGGGCGACGAGCTGATCAGCGTGCACCTGGCCGACGGCAGCTGCGACGTGGTGCTGGCCACGCGCGACGGCATGGCCATCCGCTTCGAGGAGCGCGACGTCCGCGAGATGGGGCGCGCCACGACGGGCGTGCGCGGCATCACGCTGATGGAGGACGACGTGGTGATCGGGATGGTGGTCACCAAGCCGGGGTCGTCGCTGCTGGTGGTCAGCGAGCTGGGGATGGGCAAGCGCACGGTGCTGGAGGCGTACCGCTGCCAGCGCCGCGGCGGCAAGGGCGTCATCAACCTGCGCACGGGCGACAAGACGGGGCGCGTGGTGGCGGTCAAGGAGGTGCACCCCGGCGACGAGCTGATGATGATCACCCGCGAGGGCATCATCATCCGCAGCCCGGTGGACCAGATCCGCGTGATCGGGCGCAACACGCAGGGGGTGCGGCTCATCAACCTCGGCCCCAAGGACGCGGTGATGGACGTGGCCCGCGTGGTGAACGAGGACGAGGAGCCCATGCCCATCTCGGTCGACATCCCCGAGGGGCAGGAGGTGGTGGATTCGGTGGCGCTGGAGGAGGAGCTGGGCATCGACGATCTGGACGACGACGCCGGCGACGAGCCCGACGACTTCATCGAGGAGGACGAAGGCCCCGACTCGGTGGACGAGCTGCTGGACGACGGCGAGGGCTGATTCTCGACGTCGATGGATGACTGATGCGAACGGGGCCGCGGCGACGCGGCCCCGTTTGCGTTGGGAGGCCGGATTGACCCGCGTGCAGGCAGGGCGCGGAGTCGGGCGGATGAATCCGCGGCTGGAAAAGCGGGAAGCCCCGCAAACTGCGCGGGGCTATGCGGTCCGACGGATCCCGGCGGTCCCGCTTGTACCAGATCCGGCAATAGAGTGCATGATTTCCTGAGGGAGGCGCCGCGCTGAACCGTACCTTGACTGGGAACCCGGCGCGCCGACCGAAGGACCTGGCCAGAAGAACGAAAGGGCTGGTTCCGCGTCCTGATCCGGCCCCTGCGCGGCCGGGAGGAGGTCCTTCGGTCGCGCACCGGAGTCAGTGCAGCCGGCAGGATCTGCGCGTGCGCTCCCTCAGGAAGTCACATTCTTTTCCCGGATCTGGTATTACCTGCCGGGTACCAGGGAAGAATCGGGAGCTATGGTTCGGAAGATGGCCAGCAGGAGTTGCTGGTCCTGGCGGTTCATCCCGTGGCCGCCCAGGACGGTTTCGTAACCCCTGAGGCCCGGCGTCGCGCGGGGATCGGGGAAGTAGGCATGGGCTGCATACACGCCGGCCTGATGGCGGGTCGCGATCAGGACGCGCAGGCCGGCGACGGTCATCCAGCACTCGCTGTACTCGAGCTCCGCCGGCGGCTCCGCGGCGTAGTTTCCCCGGAAGGAAGCGGGACTCCAGTACCCGTTGCTCTGGCTGAACGCCCGCGCACCGTCGCGCCACATCGTGCCGCCGTGGATGAACAGGCCGCTCGTATCCTCCTTGAAGGTGGGAGGAACCAGGTAGCTGAACCCGTGATACGGCCCTGGCCGGCGCACCCAGCCGGTCGTATCCACCGACACGACGGAACAGGCGGCCAGATTGCGGACCTCCGCGCGATCGACGGACGAGCACCGCGTGGCCAGCAGGAGAAGACCCGCGGTACCGGCGGCCCTGCAGACAGCATGAGAGCGCTTCATCGGCTGATCCCGTCGTCTCGCCCGAAACCCAGAGTCCTTCGTCACAGCCCCGCGCGGTTTGCGGGGCTTCCCGCCTCTCCAGCCGCGGATTCATCCGCCCGGGACAAACCCGCCCAACCCCCTCCGGCGCGGACTCGAAAACCCGCCCGACTCCGCATCCGCCGATTGAGATTCGCTCCGCCTACACCACGATCATCCAACCGGGCATCCCCGGCAGCTCCATCGCCATTCCCGGCGTGAGCAGCGCGGGCGCCATGGCCAGCGTGGGGGCGACCCACTCGATCTCGGCGCGGCGGCGGCGGCGCGGCGGCGGGCGGCGGCGGCGGGCGCGCTCCCGGGCACGGGCGCGCGCGGCGGCGGCGGCGCGCTCGGCGGCTTCGACGGCGGCGGGGCTGCCGGGGCGCGGGGTGATCGGCTGGTCGGTGATGGACTTCGCCGCCAGGTCCGCCACCCGGCCGCGGATGCGCAGGATGTCGCCCTGGCCGCCGCCGGGATAGGTGCGGTTGGTGAGCACGATCACGAACAGCTCCTTCGTCGGATCGATCCAGATGGAGGTGCCCGTGAACCCCGTGTGCCCGAACGACCGCTCCGACAGGTAGCTTCCCGAAGAGCTGCGCTCCGCGGGCGTGTCCCACCCGAGCGCGCGGGTGGCGGCGTTCGGCTGCCGGCGGATGAAGGAGGCCACCGTCCCCCCCTCCCAGATGCGCCGCGTGCCGTACGCGCCGCCGTTCAGCAGCGTCTGCGCGTACACGGACAGGTCCCACGCGGTGGAGAAGAGGCCCGCGTGCCCCGCGACGCCGCCCAGCCGGAACGCGTTGCCGTCGTGCACCTCGCCGTCGGGGCCGTAGGGACGCTCGGACTTCGGCGCGGTCGGCACGGCGCGGTCCTGCAGCTCGCGCGCGGGAAGGTAGAAGGTGTTCTGCATCCCCAGCGGCCCGAAGATGCGGCGCGCCAGGAACCGGTCCATCGGCTCCTCCGCGACCCGGCGGACGGCCTCGGCCATCAGGATCATCCCGAAGTCGCTGTACACCATCCGCTCGCCGGGCGCGGTCACCAGGTCCGTGCGCATCACCTGCCGCAGCGCCTGCTCTGGCGACGATGCGCTGCCGTACAGCCAGTCGCCGGCGGGAAGGCCGGCGGTGTGCGTCAGCAGGTGCCGCACGGTGACGTCGCCGCGCCCCTCGCCGCGGTAGCCGGGGACGTAGCGGCGCACCGGCGCGCCGATCTCCAGCCTGTCGTCGTCCACCAGCGCCATAACCGCCGCCGTGGTGCCCACCACCTTGGACAGCGAGGCGATGTCGAAGAGGGTGGCGCGCGGGTCCACCGGCTGGCCCGACGTCCGGCCGTACCCCTGCAGCTTCACCAGCCGCCCCCGCCGCCCGATGGCGACCGCGGCCGCGGTAAAGACGGTGTCGCGAATGGCGATCCGCATCACGCTGTCGATGTGGACGAGCGAATCCAGCCGCATGCCCACGGAGTCCGGCGTCGTCAGCCGCAGCATCCGCGCGGGGGGCCACACCGTCCCCGCGGGCCTGCGCCGCGCCGCGTCGGGATCCGCCAGCGCCGCCGCGGCCGCGCGCTGCGCCAGCTCTCCGGTGCCGCGCGCCAGCACCAGCGAGGTGGCGGAGGGCGCGGGCGCGTCCACGGCGGGAAAGAAGTCGATCCACACGATGCGCCGCGCCGTGGTGTCGCGGCGCAGCACGGCCAGCCGCGACGCGGGGACGGTATCCCGCGCGGCGGAGTCCGGCTGCGGCAGCGCGGGGACCACGCGGTCCACCATCTCCGGCCGCGCGCCGGGGAACGCCGCGGCGACCACGCAGTCCGCGTCCGCGGCGGCGAAGGGGACGCGCGCCGCCACCAGCGGGCCGCGGCGCGGCAGGCGGTCGGTGCGCAGGTGCGTCAGCCCCGGGATGGCGGCCGTCAGGGCGGCGGAGAGCGGGCGCGCCAGGATGCGGCGGTCCGTCACCAGCACGGTCCTGCGGCACCCGCGCAGCGCGTCGCGCGGGGTGCGGCCCAGTACCGTAAGCGCGGCGCGGTGCGCGGCGGCGGCCAGCGTGTCGGCCCCGTCCGCGGGACGCGGCGCATCCGCCTGCTTCGCATCCCCCGTCGTCACGTTCCCCTTCGCATCGGAAGCCGCAGCCGGCTCCATCCCCAGCCCCAGCTTCTCCTTGGCGGCAAAGACGCGGCCCACGGCGGCGTCGATCATGTCCCGGGGGATGCGGCCGGAATCCACCGCGGCCACGATGGCGTCGATGGCGACGCGCGGGTCCTCCACGCCCACGAGCAGGTCCGCCCCCGCGGCGACGGCGCGGACGGCGGCCTCGCCGGGGCCGTAGCGCAGCACCAGGGGCGCGGGCGGGGCCAGGTCCTCGATCACCAGCCCGTCGAACCCCAGGTCGCGCCGCAGGACGCCGGTGACGAACACCGGGTTGTCCGGCAGCGGCACGGAGTCGCGCGTGAGCGAGGGGATGGCGACGGAGGCCGGTTTTACGCCGCCCACGCCGCGCTCCAGCAGCGTGCGCAGCGGCTCCAGCTGCAGCGCCTCGGCCGCGGCGCGGTCCCACGCCAGCACGCGGATGGTGGAGTCCGCCGGCTCCGGCCCCGGCGACAGCGCGCGGACGCCCACCACCAGCCCCGCATCCGCCAGCCCCTCGGCGTAGTCCGCGAACGCGCGCTCCGCCCGCGGTCCGGCGGGTCCGGGAAGCGCGGCGGCGTAGGGAAAGGAGGGGGCGGAGAGGAGGCAGAAGTTGATGCCGAGGGTCCGCGCCTCCTCCGCGGCGCGCGCGGCGATGCGCCCGACGGCTTCGTCGTCCAGCGCGCCCAGCGATGCGGGGGGCGGCAGCTCCTCCCGCCCCGCCAGCGCGCCGCCCACGCCGCGGTCCAGGTCCGCGATCACCAGCAGCGGCCGCCGCGCCATCCGCTGCAGCAGCGCGACCCGGCGCGTCGCCACCTCCGCGTCGCCGGGGAGAAGGCGGACCCCGCCCACCCCCTCCGCCGCCAGCCGGCGAGCGAGGACGGTGTCCTGCCCCGGCCGCGCGTCGGCGCCCACGAAGACGGCGGGCGCCACCATCTGCGCCACCTTCTCGCGCAGGGGCATGCGCGACACCCGCTCGCGCGCCCAGGGCGACGCCTCGTCGCGGCAGGCGGCCAGCGCCAGCGCGGCGGCGAGCACCGGAAGGACGCGGGAGAGACGGACGGGAACGCGGCGGCGGACGACGGGCAACGCTGCGGACGGTGCGGGTGTCGGGATCTGGAGCGATACGGTCCGTTCGATTCGGGCGCAGGAAACGGACCGGGGCGCACGTGGGACACTTCTGGTGCAGCCCCGTGGCGAAGATGCCACGGTCCGTGCACCCTGCCCGAGAGTTCCGCGAGGCGGAATCAGGAGGAAAGCGCGCGGGGTGCATGGTCCGGCTCTTGCCCTGCGACAAGATGCGGCCCGCATCCGCGATTCCGGGTGCGGGCCGTGGAGCGCCGCCCACTGCCCGACTTCCGGGCGCCGATCCAACCCGACATCCCGGCCGTGCCCGCGCTGCGGGCCCCGCTTGCAAGGAATTCATTCGCCCGGCCCACGCGCGGCCGGCGCAACGGACCGCCGCACCCGATGAACGATAGTCCCGCCACCGTTTTTGTCGCCGACGACAACCCCTCCATTCTGCAGGGCCTGGATCGCGCGCTGAAGGTTACCGGCTACCACGTCCGCACCGCGGTGAGCGGCCGCGGCGTGCTGGACCTGCTGGAGCAGGCGGAGGAGATGCCCGACCTGCTGCTGCTGGACGTGATGATGCCCGAGATGAGCGGGCTGGAGGTGCTGCGCACCCTGCGCATGGACCCGCGCTTCGTCGACATCCCCGTCGTCCTCATCACCGCCACCAACGACGGCGCCCTTCCCGTCTCCGCGCTGCGCGACGGAGCGGTGGACTTCCTCACCAAGCCCTTTCGCCTGGACGAGCTGCTGGCGCGCGTGGAAAGCCACGTGCGGCGCAACCGCGACCTGCGCCGCGCGCGCGAGGCCGCGCGCATGCGCCTGCAGGCCATCGACCTGATCCGCGAGCTGAACCGCGTGGTGACGGCCGACGAGATGTTTCACCTGGTCACCTCGCGCACCTCGGAGATCCTGGGGGTGGGGCGGTGCTCGGTGCTGGTGGTGCAGGAGGGCGAGTCGGTGGCGCGGGTGGCGGCCAGCTCCGAGGCGGAGCTGACGGACGGGATGGAGCTGGACCTGGCGCTGTACCCCGAGGTGCGGCAGGCGCTGGAGACGCGGCGGCCGGTGCTGGTGCGTGACGTGGCCACCTCGCCGCTGTTCGACGGGGTGCGCGAGGAGTGGGAGAAGCGGGGGATGCCGGTGCCGCTGCGCTCGGTGATCGTGGTGCCCTTTCCCATCACCGAGCACCTGACCGGGGTGTTCGTGGAGCGCGCCACGGTGGACGAGCCGGTGCTGGGCGACGAGGCGGCGGAGCTGGCGGAGCGGGTGGTGGAGGCGATCGTCCAGGCGTGCGGGCGCGTGCAGCTGTTCCAGAAGCTGGTGGAGCAGCGAAAGCGGCTGCACGACCTGGCGCACACGGACGAGCTCACGGGGTGCGACACGCGCCGGTCCATCATCACCTACCTGGAGGCCGAGCTGGAGGAGGCGCGCACCCACGGGTCGCCGCTCAGCATCGTGATCCTGGACCTGGACCGCTTCAAGGAGATCAACGACACCTGCGGCCACCTGGCGGGGGACGCGGTGCTGCGGGCGCTGGGCGCCTGGCTGGGCTCCGAGGGGCTGCGCACCGGCGACCGCGCCGGCCGCTACGGCGGCGACGAGTTCGTGGTCGTGCTTCCCGGCACCCCGGCGGCCGGCGCCGCGGCGCTGGCGGAGCGCGCCCGCGCCCACTTTCAGTCCATCCCGTTCGTCTTTGGCGACACCGCGGTGCGCGGGTCGCTGAGCGCGGGCGTGGCCTCGTGGCCAGAGTCCGACACGGCCACGGCCGAGGAGCTGATCTCACTGGCCGACACGGCGCTGTACCAGGCCAAGCAGCAGGGCCGCAACCGCACGTGCATCACGCCGGCGGCGGCGGTAGCGTAGGAAAGAAGTGCGTGAGTGCGTTGAGTGCGTGAGTGCGGGAGTTGTTTACTTCCGCACTCACGCACTCACGCACTTCCGCACTTCTTTTTCGGCGCGGAACCTGCGGGTCGCGCGGAACCGTGACGAAACCGCGTAACCGTACCGCCAGCCAATGACTTACCGTCCGCTCATCGCCGTCACCACCACCATGTGGCCGGGGGGCGTGCACAACCTGCCGCGGGTGCAGCTGAACGCGGCGTACATCCACGCGGTCGAGGCGCCGGGGGCCGCGGCGGTGCCGCTTACGCCGGCGCAGGGGGAGGAGTCCATCCGCCGCATCCTGGGCGTGTGCCACGGGCTGCTGCTCACCGGGGGCGAGGACGTGGACCCGGCGCGCTACGGCCAGACGGCGCTGCCGCAGGTGGAGGAGATCAACCCCGAGCGCGACGAGATGGAGATCGCCGCGGTGCACGAGGCGGTGCGCCGGGGAATGCCGATCATGGCCATCTGCCGGGGGATCCAGCTGCTGAACGTGGCGCTGGGGGGCACGCTGTACCAGGACATCCCGTCTCAGCTGGGCGGCGACGTGCTGCACGAGCAGCAGGCGCCGGTCAACGAGCGGTGGCACGCGGGGCGGGTGGAGCCGGGGTCCGGGCTGGAGCGCATCTTCGGCTCCACGACGCTGTTCATCAACTCGTTCCACCACCAGGCGGTGCGCGACCTGGCGCCCTCGCTGGTGGCGACGGTGTGGGCGGAGGACGGAATCGTGGAGGGGGTGGAGGGGCGCGACCACCCGTGGATGTACGGCGTGCAGTGGCACCCGGAGCGCGGCGAGGCCCACGGCCCCGCGGGCGACCACCGCGACCCCGACCGGCGGCTGTTCTGGGCCTTCGTGCAGGCCTGCCGCGAGTTCGCCGACGGCGCCGGAGACCATCAGGACGCCTCGCGCCTGGTCGAAGCTGGACGCGGGTAATCGCACCCGATCGTCGGGGCGGATAACGGAGCGAGCGGCGACTTCCCGAGGAAGGCGCCGCTCGATTCTTTGCTTGCCGCTATCGAGGTCCTTCGGTCGCGCGCAGGCGATCGGGCTGCTTACAGGTTCGCGCAGCGCTCCCTCAGGAAGTCGACACTTCTACGCTGTTCACTCCCGCACTCCCGCACTCCCGCACTCCCGCACTCCCGCACTCCCGCACTCCCGCACTTTCGTACTTTCGTACTTTCGTACTTTCGTACTTTTTACGCGCCGCCGAAGCGCCGGAAGGAGCGGGCGTTCGCTTCGATGTTGTCCAGCACCATCTCGGGGTGCACGTCGCGGGCGAGCTCGTCCAGCTCGGGGTCCAGCGCGTCCTCGATCCCCATCCGCTCCGCCAGCTGCTGCACCAGCGACAGCATCCGCGAGATCTCGTGCTCGGAAAGCAGGCTGATCTGCAGGTCCAGATCGGCGCGCTTGTCGGCCAGCTCCGACATGCGGTTCTGGCTGATGAGCACGAAGGTGGAGAGGAAGATGGCCTCCACCGACGCCGCCATCGCCAGGATCACGAACGACGGGTCGAAGCGCGGGAGCCCAGGGACGATCCCAAGGTTGATGAAGATCCAGCTTCCGAACAGCACCAGGTGGATGTAGACGAACCGCATGCTGCCGGTAAAGCGCGTCACCCCGTCGGCGATGCGCTCGGAGCGCGTCTTGGTGCGCTCCTCGTCGGCGCGGCGGGCGAGGAGCGCGCGGACGTTGCGGTCCACCACGCGCGCCAGGCCGCGGCGCCCGCGAACGCGGGGAGAAGGGTGCGGCGGGTCTGGCGTGGCCGGCATGCGTCCTCAGGTACAAACGTGAGCAGATGCCTGGCGCAAGGGCAAGAAGCAAACCAGCTTGGGCTCACGTGGACGGGCGGCTACTCCGTTCCCTTTTCGCGCGCCTCGTCGGCCATGCGCACGCGCAGCAGGTCGTCCAGCAGCTCATCGGGAACGCCGTAGACTTCGTCGGCCAGAAAGCGCCGGGTCTCGGCCTCGTTGGTGTTCACCTGGCGCATCATGTCGCTCAGGCGCTCCATGGAAAGCCCCACCCGCCGCGCCGCCGCCGACAGCCGCTCGTACGCCTGCCGCCGCGCGTCCTGCTCGTCCGGCGTCTCGCCCGGCTCCCAGGGCTGATTCACGTCCATCGTTGCATCTCCTCGGTAGCGTTACATCGACAAAAGAAAAAGACCGCCGCACACGGAGTCAACGGAGTCAACGGAGTCAACGGAGTCAACGGAGTCAACGGAGTAGAGCATCATCTTTTCCTCCGTTGACTCCGTTGACTCCGTGTGAGGCCAATCTTTTCAGTCCGGACGGATGAGCGAGAGGCGCACCTTCTGCTCGTCCAGGGTGACGACCAGGGTGTCGCCGGCGCGCACGGGGTCCAGCATGGCGGCGCCGATGAACTCGCACGTCGGCTCGTCGCCCACGGCGATGTCGCCGCGGAATCCGCGGGCGTACGCGACGGAGGCTTCGTCGCGCTTCCGTGCGTTGCTGCGCAGGTAGACGCCGCGGTCGTTCATCAGCCACAGGCCGGGATCGGCGCCGGTGCCGGGGTGGTTCACCTCGCCGTCCCACTCCGCCTGCTCGGCGTGCAGGTCTATCCCGGCGGCCAGGTAGCGCTGCGCCTCGGTCATCAGCCGCTCCGGCGCCGCGCGCGACTCCTCCACCAGTGCCCGCACCTCGGCGCCCTCGAACTCGTACCGTGCCACCATTCGTCTCCTCCTCCCGCTGCCCCGTGGATCCCCGTCCCCCGTCATCCGGACCATGATGGCGAGAACGGCGCCACGCCGAAAGCGGCAGGCTGCGTCAGGCGGGGTCCTGCTCGCGAGGCGGCTCGGGAAGGTCGTCCATCCACCGGTCCTTCATCCACTTTCCCGCGCCCACCAGCGCGCCGAATCCCGTCAGCACGCCCACCCCGGCCAGGTAGGCCAGCGGCGGCATCGCTTCGTCCTCCAGCAGCGGCAGCATCAGCCCCACCGCCCCGTACATCGCCGCCGCCGTCCCGCCGCCGCGCAGCACGTACCCGATCAGGCGGTGGCGGATGCCGCGCGTGGCATCCCATGTGGCGCCGGCAACGTAGCCGCCCACCAGGTACGCCGCGGCGAGCAGCGGCAGGCCGAGGGCGAACCGCAGCGCCGACTCCTCGCCCGCGCTCCCCGTCACCAGCTCCCCGACGATGCCGATCGCGATGACGGCGGAGGCGAAGACGGTGAGATACACGCCCATGACGATCCCGAACCGCCGGTACTCGCCCCGCGGGCCCTGCGGCGGGCGCACGGGCGCGGGCAAGCGGTCGGCGAGCCCGCCCAGCCCGCCGAGGGCGCGCATCCACAGCGGCAGCTCCATCCACGGCATGGGCGGGGCGTGCGCCTGCAGGTACGCCACCCGCGCCTGGCAGACGGGGCACTCCGCTTCGTGCGAGAGCATCGCCTGGATCGCGAGGCCGCGCGCCTCTTCGCCGCGCTCGGCCGCGGCGGTGAAGCCGGCCTCCATGGCGCCGAGCTCGCCACACTCCGGGAGCCCGCTGGCGCGCAGGATGGCCTGGCGCTCCTCCAGGGCGGCCAGCATCCGCACGTTCGCCGCGGTTTCCGCGGGCACGGGGAGCGAGCCGGCTTCGAGCGCCTCCACCTCCGCGGGGAGGATGCCCACCTCCTCCGCCATCCGCTCGCGGCTCCACTCCAGCCGCTCACGCGTGGCGGCCAGCTCCGCCGCCGTCATCGTCTCCTTCTCTCGCCGCATCGTTCCGCTCACCCGGAAGCGAGGATCTGCCGCACGACGCCGACCAGCGCGAGGGGAAGCTGGTCGGGGTGGCGCAGCACTACGTGGCCGGCGGGGCCGAAGATGCGGGTGAGGTACGACGAGCCCTTGCGGTCCACCGTCAGGCAGAACGGGTGCACCCCCGCCGCGCGCGCCTCGGCGATGGCCTGGCGCGCGTCTTCGATGGCGAAGCGGCCCTGGTAGTGGTCCTTGTCGTTGGGCTTGCCGTCGGAGATGATCAGCAGCAGGCGATGGCCGGCGTTCGTGCGGCCCATCTGCGCGACGGCGTGGCGGATGGCGGCGCCCATCCGCGTGTACCCCTCCGGCTTGAGCGCGGCGATCCGCTGCCGCACCGCCCTGCCGTTGTGCTCGCCGAAGTCCTTGAGGGTGCGCAGCCGCACGTCGCCCGCGCCCACGCCGGAAAAGGTGAGGATGGAGTAGACGTCGCCCAGCGCGTCCAGCGCCTCGCTGGTGAGCAGCAGCGCGGTCTTTTCGATGTCGATTATGCGCGCGCTCCCCACCCGCTCGTCCGTGGACCCGCTGATGTCCACCAGCAGCGTGATCCCCAGCCCGCGCCGCGCGGGGCGCACGTCCGCGTAGAGGCGGTCGTCCGGCGAGTGCCCGGTGCGCAGGTCCACCATCGCCCGCACGCAGGCGGCCAGGTCCAGCTCGTCGCCGCGGCGCTGCTGCATCAGCCGCGTGCGCTGGGCCCGCAACCGCTCGAAGCGCTCGCGCAGCCGCCGCACCAGCGGGGCGTGCCGCGCCAGCACCGCCGCGGCCCACCCCTCGTCCCCCAGCGCCGCGGGAAGCATGCGGACGACCGCCGCGCGCGGCTGGTAGCGCGCCTCTTCGTAGTCCCACTCGGGGTACGGCGTCCCCCCCTCGGCGGAGGGCGGCGTCGATGGACCGCCGCCGGCGAACGGCAGCGCGCCGCTCCCCGGAGACGGCGCGCCCTCCGCGTTCTCCCCACCCTCCTGCGTCTCCGTGGGATCGCCCGAGGGTTCGGCATCGTCCTCCATCCCGGGATCGATCGAGTCCATCCCGCCCGGATCCGCGGCCTTGCCCTGGTCCTGGTCCAGCGCGAGCGGGGAGACGGCGGCCGTCTTTCCCTTCTCCCCCTTTTCGCCTTTGCTGATGCCGGCGCCCGCCATCCCCGGGCCGCCGACTGTGCCCAGCATGGGCGGCAGGTCCGCGATCAGCATGGCCGCGGGGCGCGTCCCCCGCAGCACCGCGCCCCACGCCCCCACCCCGGCGATGCCGCGGTACCGGCCGCGCCCCAGCTCCGCCGCCAGGGCGCGCGCCCGCTGCAGCGACTCCGCGGGGGTGGCGCCGGGAGCCAGCTCCGGCGGCGCCTCCCCCGGCGGCGCGGAAAGGATGCGGCGCGCCATCGACTCCACCCTGCGCTCCGCCGCCGTCAGCGCGTCGTCCGCCGGGCGCTCGGCCAGGGCGCGGGCACGCTCGGCGTGCAGCGCCGGCGCGAGGCCCGGCACCGCCTGCGCGATCGCCGCGTCCACCGCCGCGCCCTCCAGCAGCACGTACAGGTCGCGGATCGGGGCCAGGCGCTCCGAGTTCGTCAGCACCCCCGCGCCCACCAGGTGGCGGTTCCAGCGCGGGTTGAGGTCGGGCGCGAAGAGTGGCGTCCCGCGCGCCACCCGCTCCGCCTGCGCCACCGCCATCAACCGGTACCGCGCCAGCGCCGCCGCCTCGCCTTCCGCCGCGTCCAGCTGCGGCGGCAGGTGCACGCGCTCGCTATCCGCCGCGGCCGGCAGCTCGCCGCGGGGGCGCAGGTGGCCGGGGTCGGGAAGGAACAGCCGCCGCGCCCAGCTCTGCGGCTCCGGCGGCTCGGTGGCGACGATGGGGATGGGGCGCCCGTAGACGGCGGCGATCAGGATCTCCAGCCGCCGGCGCACGTCGTCCAGGCGCAGCACGGGCGGCTCGGGGACGGGACGCAGCCGGCGCCAGAGCGCGCGGCCGCGGGCGGCGAGGCCGGTGGGGCGAGGCACGGGCCGGCTACAGCGTGGCGGCGATCAGGTCGCCGATCGCCGCCAGCAGGTCCGGATCGTCCGTGAGCGGGTTCACCAGCGCGGCGCGGCACGCCTGCTCGGCCGGAATCCCGCCCGCCATCAGCCGCGCGGTGGAGATGAGCAGCCGGGTGCTGGGGGACTCCGCTAAGCCCTGGTCGCGAAGGCGGCGGACGCGCCGGGCAAGCTTGACCAGCGGCGCCGCGTCCGCCCGCGGAATGCCGCCCTCGTGCGCCACGATCTCCGTCTCCAGCGCCTCCGGCGGAAAATCGAAGTCCAGCGCCACGAACCGCTGCCGCGTGCTGGGCTTGAGGTCCTTGAGCGCGTGCTGGTAGCCGGGGTTGTACGAGATGACGAGCTGAAAGCCGTCCGCCGCGTGGATCAGCTCGCCCGTCTTGTCCACCGGCAGCAGCCGCCGGTCGTCGGTGAGCGGGTGGATGACGACGACCGTGTCCTGCCGCGCCTCCACCACCTCGTCAAGGTAGCAGATGGCGCCGATGCGCGCGGCCACGGCCAGCGGCCCGTCCATCCACTCCGTCTCGCCGCCGCGGATCAGGTAGCGGCCGGTGAGGTCGCTGGCGGACAGGTCGTCGTGGCAGGCGATGGTCACCAGCGGGCGCTGCAGCCGCCACGCCATGTGCTCCACGAAGCGCGTCTTGCCGCACCCGGTGGGGCCCTTGAGCATCACCGGCAGCCCGCTGGCGTGGCACCGCTCGAAGATCTTCACCTCGTCCCCCGCCGGCACGTAGTACGGCTCCTCCTCCAGCCAGCGGACGCCTTCGCCGCGGGGGTGTGAGCCAAAACCGGGTGCGCGAAGGTGGACGGCGGCGTCGGTCATCGGGATGGATTCGGTGCGGGTGGATGTGGCGCGGCGGGCGCGGGCACGTTCACAAAGCATGTACCGCGCCGGGCTTACGGCGCTACCCCCGCCCGGCAGGATTTACGATTCCATGACAAGTGCCCCTCACCCGGGCCCTCACCCGCGGGCCCTCACCCGCTCGCTCAGGCTCGCACCCTCTCCCGCAAGCGGGAGAGGGTGTAGACGTCGCAAAAACCGGCGGTGTATTTTCTCGGCCGCGGGTCATTCCCCGCGCTGATCTCGCGCGGCGCGCAGGCCCACGCCCACCCGAGCAGGTGAAGCCCCGTTTTGCGAGGAACGAGCAAAGACGGGGCTTATGGCAGTTCAAGCCCCGGGCTTTAGCCCGGGGCGCCGCGGACGTGGCGGACGTGGCGGACGTGGCGGACGTGGCGGAGATTACCGCCGGCCCTTACACGCACCCGGTTACCTGGGAGCGCACCAGTGCCTCAGGGCTTCTCCAGGATGCCGGCGTAGAACTCCAGGCCCACGCCTTCGCGGTCCTCGTCCGTCACGTGGCCGGGCGCCAGGCCCAGGAACTCGGCGACGGTCGGGAGACCGCCTTCCGGGATGCGCCACGGTCCGCACATCTCGATCGCCTCCTGCGGCGTGTACAGGTAGAACGGCGATCCGGTGGCGGCGAACATGTCCAGAAACTGCTGCAGGCGCGGCGTCATCTGCCCCGGCTGCCGCGTCTCCCAGGTGATGTACAGCCGCGATCCCGGCGCCGCCCAGTCGTACAGGTCGCGCAGCAGGGCACTGATCTCGTCCGGCGAGAGAAAGACCGTGATGCCGCTGAACCCCAGCGCCACGCGCCGCTCGCCGCCCAGGAACTCCGTCACCCGCGGCGACTCCAGCAGCGCGCGCGCCTGGCGGACGTCGTGCTCCAGGTACAGCACGTCCGGCAGCCCCGCCACCAGCTCGTGCGCTACCTGCAGCGTGTACGGATCCACGTCGCTGTACACCACCCGCGCGCCGGGCGCCGCGGCGTGGACGTGGTCCTCCGTCGGCAGACCCGACGCAAAGTCCACGAAGTGCCGGAAGCCGTCACCGTGCAGGCGCCGCGCGGCCTGCTGCAGAAAGTCGCGCAGCATGCGCACCCACTTGGCGGTGGATGGCACCAGCGACGACATGTAGTCCGCCGCGGCCTGATCGGCGGGGAACCAGTGGGATCCGCCCAGCATGTAGTTGTAGATGCGGGCGGCGTTCGGGATCTCGGTGGCGGATGGTACGGACGGCTGCATGCAGTGGTCTCTTTCGGGTACAGTGTTGGTGGATCGGGCTCCAACTCGAACAAATGTAGAAAAAGTCCGGCGGTCGTTCCAGCAGGCGGAGGGACGACGAACGTTTGATTGCCGCCATCGGATGCACGAACTAGCGTTTCTCGTGCGTCGGTAACAGGTGCCGGCGCACGCGCTCAACCCTTCGATCCGTGGAAGGTGGAATGATGAGAAAGCTCAGGCTGGAGATCGATTCGCTGGCGGTGGAGAGCTTCGAGCCCGCGGCGGTGGAGACGGCGCGCGGCACGGTGGTAGCGCACAATCCCACCAATCCCAACGCGCACACCTGCGATCCGCTGGTGGGCACCTGCTTCGGCTTCACCTGCTTCCGCACCTGCATCTGCACCGGCCCGGCGAACCCCGGCGGCTGCGGCCCAGACTGATCCGGGGGGGACGCGCGGAGAGAAAAGTGACTTCCTGAGGGAGCGCCCACCCGGAACCAGAAGCGAAACAATCACTTGCGCGCGACCGAAGGATCTCGCCGGCAAAACCGGGGGGCCGGCTCCAGAGCACTGGAGCCGGCCCCTTCGTGATGCAGACGAGGTCCTTCGGTCGCGCGCGGGTCTGGTGAAACGGACGGTACGGCGCGGCGCTCCCTCAGGAAGTCACTTCCGGGATTTCCGCATCAACCCCCAATTACCGCTCCGGTTTTCCGCATCAACCCCAGTCACCGCTCGGAATTCCGCATCAACTCGGTCACCGCCAGGACCCTCCGCATCGACCCCAATCACCGCTCGGAATTCCGCATCAACCCGGCACCGCCAGGACCCTCCGCATCAACCCTGCAGGGTGGACCGCACCAGCACGGCGATCAGCAGGACCGCGGCGCCGCAGCTCAGCAGCAGCCAGGGGACCGCGGGAAGATCGGAGTACAGCGTGCGGCCGCGGCGGGCGTCGTGCGCCTGCTGCTTCACGTGCCGAAGCGTACGGTCGGAGTACAGGTCCGTGGCGTTGAGCAGCGCGGCGACGCCGAAGAGCGTGCCCGCGAGCCCCAAACCCCACATCACCCCCTCCCAGAGCGCGAACCGCTGGGCAGCGGTCTCCGCATCCAGGCTTTCGTACGGCAGCAGGTGCCACAGCCCCGACGCCAGCGCACCCCCGATGGATGCGCCGAAGAGGATCACCAGGACGACGGAGCGGTGGATTCGCGTGGGTGCGTGCGCCGCCATGGCTCTGCTCGCGGGACGAGGGTCGATGCGCATCGAGGGACGGCTGGACGTACGCGAAACGTACGTCGCGAGTTCCGGAAATCCGGCGAGGGAAGGGCCCACGGGGGCCCCTCCCACGCTTCCACGCCTGGGGTCCAGCATCAGACCGCCGCCAGCTCCAGCGCCTCGGCGTGCTTCTCCACGCCGGAGGCCGGGCCCATGTCGTACTCGCCGCCGGGGTAGACGAAGGAGTCCCGGGGCGCGTAGAACGAGGAGCCGGCCACCACCTGCAGCGGCGACGCCGGGCGCAGCGCGTACACCGGGTGCGTGGGGTCCAGGAACTCGATGGAGAGCACGTTGAACCGGCTCACCAGCTCGCCCACGTACGGGTAGTTGCCGCTCACCAGCCGGTCCTTGACCCGGGTGATGTAGCGCAGGTGCCCGGCCAGCGTGATGTCGGCCGTGTCGCCCACCTCGGCGCGGGTGCGGATGATGGCGCGGCCATCCACCGACGTGGTGGCGGTCACGATGCCGCCGGCCACATCCAGCGTGGTGCTGCCTGGGGTGGCGGGCACGCCGCGCTCGCGGGCGTACTGGCGCACCACCTCCGAAGAGTTGAAGTAGTTCGTGAAGAAGCGGCCGGGGGTAACGCCGTCGGGCGCGGGGTGGCCGGCCACGTCCAGCCCCAGGTAGGTGAGCGAGTACGCGCCGAAGCCGGTGGTCTGCTCGGCGGAGTCGACGACGTACTGGTTCATGTAGATGGCATGGTTCGCCGCCGGCTGCAGCGCCGGGGGAAGCAGGCGCGCCGCCGCGGCGGGGTCCGCCGGAATCCAGCTGGTGTAGAGCATCCGGCTGTTCAGGACCATCTGCGGGGAGGCGAGTTTGCTC
>DASUVG010000270.1:0-7669 GCA_036379135.1 Longimicrobium sp. | reverse complement strand
CTGCCCGCCAGGCCGCCTCCGGCGCCGCCTTTCCGGCCGACCCGCGCTCCATGTTCAGCCGCATTTATCCGCAGGGAAGGTGCGCCGCTCCGGGCGCACCCGCAGTCCGCAGTCTTTCAGATTCTGGTGCTCGACATGCCGTCCCCGGGCCGCCGCTGGATCGCGCCTACCCTCGCCTGCGCGCTGGTCGCGGGCGTCGCCTGCATGGACCTGGGCCGCGAGGCGGAGCGAGAGCTCCGGATGGCCTCGTCGCTCGTCGCCGAGCCGCCGCCCGATCCGCAGGTCCAGCCGCCGCCGGCGCCGCCTCCGCCGCCCCGCCCGCGCGACACGGCGCCGCCCATCATCCGCGGCGTCTACGTGAGCTCGTACGCCATCGGCAACCCCGTCAGGCGCGCGCAGCTGCTGGCGCTGGCCGACACCACCGAGATCAACACCTTCGTGGTGGACGTCAAGGACGAGGACGGCGTCCGCTATCCCAGCCAGGTGCCGGCCGCACGGCAGGCGGCGCACGAGCGCAGCATCCCCGTCCGCGACCTCAGGGCGGTGGTGGACACGCTGCGGGCGCACGGCATCCATCCCATCGCCCGCGTCGTCGTATTCAAGGACCCGCGGCTCTCCCGCCTCAAGCCGGAGTGGAGCATCCGCAATCCCGACGGCAGCGTGTGGCGCGACCGGCAGGGGCTGAGCTGGGTGAGCCCGTGGGACCGCGACGTGTGGGAGATGAACATCGCCGTGGCCGAAGAGGCGGTGCGCGCGGGGTTCCGCGAGGTGCAGTTCGACTACGTCCGCTTTCCGGAGCAGTACCGCAGCCTGCCGCTGCAGGTGCACCCCGAGGCCGATTCGGCGGGGAACCGCACGGACGCCATCGCCGGGTTCCTGGCGGCCGCGCGCGAGCGGCTGCACCCGCTGGGCGCCACGGTGACGGCGGACGTCTTCGGGCTGTCGATGAACGAGTCGCGCGACGTGGGGATCGGACAGCAGTGGGAGCGCATCAGCGCCACGACGGACGCGGTGCTGCCGATGGTCTACCCCTCGCACTACTTTCCCACGCACCTTGCGGGGATCCGCCGGCCCAACCGCCAGCCGTACGAGACGGTGCACGCGTCCGTGGGGATGGGCGTGGTGCGCAACGACCGGCTGCGCGCGGCGGGGGTGGAGCCGGCGCGCATCATCCCGTGGCTGCAGGCGTTCACCGCCACCTGGAACGACCGCGGCTTTCCCTACGGTCCGCAGCAGGCGCGCGAGCAGATCCGCGCGCTGTACGAGCTGGGGATCGAGGACTGGATCTTCTGGCATCCCGGGAGCAACTACGCCCAGATCGCCGGCGCCTTTGCCCGCGAGACGGCTCCGGAAGCCCGCCCCGCCCCCACCCCCGCCTCGGTGACGGCCTCGGTGGACCGGCTGGACCGCGAGGGCGCGGCCGCCGAGCGCGAGCGGCTGGCGGCGGGGCAGTAGCGCTCCCGATCCACCGAAACGACGAACGCCTCCGGCACGGTGCCGGGGGCGTTTCTGCTCTGTTGCCGATCATCCATCAACCGTTCCCCCTCACAGATGTTACGCCATGCATACACCCGGTTGCGCGCCTTCTGAGCCAGCCGTGGTACCGCGGTACTTGCGCTCCCGAAGCCCCCCTTGCAGATTTTCAGAGATTCTGACATTCTGAAGGAGCAGCGCCATGAGCCGGGATTCGATCAGGGTTGGCAAGCGGGGGGCGATCGTCCTTCCCGCCAGGCTGCGGCGCCAGTTCGGAATGGAGGAAGGAGCCATGATCATCGCGGAGGCACTGGAGGACGGAATCCTGCTGCGGCCGGCGGTGGTGCTCCCCGTGGAGCGCTACACCGACGCACGCAAGGCGGAGTTCCTGCTCAACAACGCCATCGGGCCCGACGACTACGCGTGGGCCCGCGACGAGGTGCGGCGCATGGGCCTGGACCCGGACGCCATCGCGCACGACGCGCCCCGGCTCTGACGCGTGCACGTCCTGTTTCTGGACGCGAACGTTCTCTTCTCCGCCGCCTACCGGGCCGAATCGCCTCTCCGGGAATTCTGGGCGCTCCCGGAGACGGAGCTGGTCACCTCGGACTACGCGCTGGAGGAGGCGCGCCGCAACCTCTCCGGCATCGACCAGCGGCGCCGGCTGGAGGAGCTGCAGCGCGGCGTGCGCCTGATCCACGAAAGCGGATCGTGGGCGCTGCCGCCGGACGTCATCCTTCCCGAAAAGGACCGGCCCATCCTCTCCGCGGCCATGATCAGCGGTGCCACGCACCTCATCACGGGCGACCAGGCGCACTTCGGCCCGTGGTACGGGAGGCAGGTGAGCGGCGTCACCATCCTCCGACCCGCCGTGTACCTGCACTCCCGCGCGGAAGACTCCGCCGCCGCTTAAAATCGACGGGAGCCCCTCGCGCGGCCCCCGGTTCCCCATCAGCGAAATACCCGGAATGACCAGCCTCGCGCATCACCACAGCGTGTAGATCGACGGAGATCGAGCTCCGTCTCCACTCCGTTGGCTCCGTGTGATGCCGTATCCGCTAAAAGAATAAGCCTCACACAGAGTTAGCAGAGTCAACAGAGTTTTCTCGTGCCGCGCGATGTACTCCGCGATTCATCCGATCGCTGGTAAACGATCGATGCGGCTCAAAGGGCGGTCATCTCGCCGAGGCTTCACTCTGTTGACTCCGTTGACTCTGTGTGAGACCCAGTCTTTTTGCGGATTCGGTATGAGGCCGATCCGGCGATGGTCGAAGAACGAGCGAGGCGGCCCAGACACCGGGCCGCCTCGCTTCGCATCCATCCACCGGAATCAGCTACAGATCCAGTTCCGCAGCCGTCAGGTCCTCCACCGTCTCGCGGCGGCGGACCAGCGTGGCGTCGGCGCCGCTGACCATCACCTCGGCGGGACGCGGGCGCTGGTTGTACTGGCTGGCCATCGAAAAGCCGTACGCGCCCACCGTCATGATGGACAGCAGCTCGCCGGGCCTGGGCAGCTCCATCTCGCGATCCAGCGCCAGGAAGTCGCCCGTCTCGCAGATCGGCCCCACCACGTCCACGCGGGCCAGCGCGCGCCCGGGCGACTCCACCGGCTCCACCGCGTGCCAGCCGCTGTAGTGGCTGGGGCGGATGAGGTCGTTCATCCCCGCGTCGGTGATTACGAAGCGCTTGCCGCCCCCTTCCTTGACGTATAGCACGCGCGTCAGCAGCGCCCCCGCCTCGCCGACGAGAAAGCGGCCGGGCTCCACCACCAGCCTGAGCCCCGTCTCGGCCACCGCGGGGACGATCTCCGCCGCCCACTCCGCCGCGCTGATCCGCTCCCCGCCCTCGTAGCTGATCCCCAGCCCGCCGCCCAGGTCCAGGAACTCCAGCTCCACCTCGTCCTGGCGAAGGTCGTGCGCCAGGTCCAGCACGTACTCCAGCGCGTCGCGAAAGGGCGCCACTTCCAGGATCTGCGACCCGATGTGCACGTCGATGCCGCGCACCCGGATCCCCGGCATCTTGGCGGCGATCTTGTACAGCCCCCGCGCCTTGGCCGCCGCGATGCCGAACTTGGTGGCGGCGTGGCCGGTGCGGGTGTACGCGTGCGGCGTGGGCGTGTCGATGTCCGGGTTCACGCGCAGGGCGACGGGGGCGCGCGTCCCCATGGCGCAGGCCAGGTCGCTGAGGGCGCACAGCTCGCCCTCACTCTCCACGTTGAACGCGTAGATGCCGGCGCGCAGCCCCGCCGCCAGCTCGTGCACCGTCTTGCCCACGCCGCTGAAGACGATGCGCTCACCGGGGATGCCTGCCAGCAGCGCGCGGTGCAGCTCGCCGGCGGAGACGATGTCGCACCCGGCGCCCAGCTCCGCCAGCGTGCGCAGAACGCCCAGGTTGCCGTTGGCCTTGACCGAGTAGGCGATCAGGTGCGGCACCGGCGCCAGCGCCTCGTCCAGCTCGCGGTAGCGCTCGCGGATGGCGCCCTGGCTGTAGACGTACAGCGGGGTGCCCCACCGCGCCACCAGCTCCGGCAGCGGCACGTCCTCGCAGTGCAGTATCCCGTCGACGCGCGGAAACGCGTCCGCCACGCCGGCGACAGCCGTATCCTCCAACCCGTCCTCCCCGCTGGTGTGACCCTGCCCTGACGCACGGCGTCAACCTGACCGCGCGCACGATCTGCGCCGCGCACAGGGCGGCGTTGACGCCGGAATGCTACCGCTGCAGTCTACTACGCCTCGCGCCCGACCGGAAGCATCCGGAGCCGGGAACCAGACCCCGCACCCGCGGAGGACCCGCATGCGCCGTACTCCCATCCCCGCCCTGCTCCTGGGCACCCTGCTGGCCGCGCCGCTCTGCGCCCAGATCCCGGGCGGCCTTCGCACCGCGCCCCGCGCGCAGGCGCCGGGCAACGGCACCACGGTCGTCGTCTGGCCGCGCCACGTGCAGACGCTGCAGGCGCGGCTGGACAGCTTTGCCACGGCGCTGCCGGCGGCGGAGCGCGCGTTGTGGAACGACGTGCTTCTGCGCGCCGCCCACGCCCCCACGCCCGCGACCCGCTCCGACATCCGGGTTTCGCCGGTGCTGGAGATCGGCCCCGGCGGCGGGTGCGAGGTCGGTCCCGGCGGCGGCTGCGAGGTCGGCCCGGGCGGTGGCTGCCAGCCGGGGCCGGACGACGGGCCCAACCGCGTGGCCGTCATCCTCCAGGGCGGCCGCACTGCGGGCGCCGGCGGCGGCATCATCGCGCCGGGCGGGGGCACGCGCACCGGCATCGCCGTGCAGGGCACCCGCCCCGGCGTCCGTCCCGGCGACGCCCCGCGTCCCACTCCAACGGGCGACGGCACCCTGGAGATCGGCCCCAAGCAGGACGATCCCGGCGCGCCCCGTCCCGGCCGGGTGGGCGCCGTGGCGATCGGCCCCAAGCAGGACGATCCCGCGCCACCCCCGCAGAGCCTCGCCCGGCGCATCGCCGCGCTGGCGGCCGGCTCGCCGGCGGAGGAGCAGGCCGCGCTCAACTGGCTGCTGACCCGCGCCGCCTCAGCGCCCGAAGGGCGGCCGGGGACGCCGGGTGGCCTGCCGCCGGGCACCACGGTCTCGCTGCGCCAGGCGCTGGGAATCGAGCCGCTGGCCATTGGCCCCAAGCAGGACGATCCCCGGCCGCCTACGCCCGAGCAGCGCTGGATCCTGCGGTTCTGAACAGTACGAAAGTACGAAAGTACGGACAAACGTACTTTCGTACTTTCGTACTCTCGTACTGAAAGGCCGCCCCGACTCCGGGGCGGCCTTTCGCGCCTCATCCGCTCAGTACGCCTTTGCCCAGACGGCCTCCGTCGTCGCGTCGGCGCCGCAGACCAGGCACTTCGCGGGCGCCGGGTCGCTGCGGAACTCCTCGAAGGGAAGACAGCGGATGGTGGCCTTCGTATCGTCCTTCACCTTCTCCTCGCACTCCGCCGACTCGCACCAGCCGGCGTAGACAAAGCCGCCGGGGCCTTCCATGATCTCGCGGAAGCGGTCGTACGAGTCGATGCCGCGGTGCGTGTTCTGGTCGCGGCGGGCGCGGGCGCGCTCCAGCAGGAACGTCTGGTAGTCGTCCAGCCGCTGCGCCATGGAGCCGAGCACCTCCGCCTCGGGAAGGAACTGCTTGCGCTCCTCGCCCTCGGGAATGCGCCGCGCCAGCACCACCTGCCCTTTGGCGATGTCCTTGGGGCCGATCTCGATGCGGAACGGCACGCCCTTCATCTCCCACTCGAAGAACTTGGCGCCGGGCGTAAGCTTGTCGCGGTCGTCCACGTGCGTGCGGATGCCGCCCAGCGCCGCCACGATCTCGGCCGCCCTGGCCAGCACCACCTCGCGCTCGTCGTCCTTGCGGTAGATGGGGACGATGACCACCTGGATGGGCGCCACCCGGGGCGGCATCACCAGCCCCTTGTCGTCGCCGTGCGTCATCACCAGCCCGCCCACCATGCGCGTGCTCACGCCCCACGACGTGTTCCACGCGAACTCCTCGGCGCCGCTCTCGCTGGCGAACTTGAGCTCGAACTGCTTCGCGAAGTTCTGACCCAGGTTGTGCGAGGTGCCGTTCTGCAGGGCGCGGTTGTCCTGCATCATCGCCTCGCAGGTGTACGTGCGCAGCGCCCCCGCGAACTTCTCGCTCTCGCTCTTCTGGCCCACCACCACGGGCATGGCCAGGTAGCCCTCCATGAACTCGCGGTACACGCCCAGCATGCGCAGCGTCTCTTCCTGCGCCTCGTCGTGGCTGGCGTGGGCGGTGTGCCCCTCCTGCCACAGGAACTCCGTGGTGCGCAGGAACAGGCGCGTGCGCATCTCCCAGCGGACGACGTTGGCCCACTGGTTGTACAGCAGGGGCAGGTCGCGATAGCTCTGCACCCACTTGGAGAACATCTCGTAGATGATGGTCTCGCTGGTGGGGCGCACGATCAGCGGCTCCTCCAGCTTGCTGGCGGGGTCGGGGATCAGCTTGCCGTCGTCCGTGGCCTTGAGGCGCGTGTGGGTGACGATGGCGGCTTCCTTGGCAAAGCCCTCCACGTGCGCCGCCTCGCGCTCCAGAAAGCTCTGGGGGATGAACAGCGGAAAGTACGCGTTCTGGTGCCCCGTCTCCTTGAAGCGCAGGTCCAGCCGGTCGCGCATGAGCTCCCACAGCCGGTAGCCGTAGGGGCGGATGACCATGCAGCCGCGCACGGGCGAGTAGTCTGCCAGCTCGGCCTTGAGCACCACTTCGTTGTACCAGGCGCTGAAGTCCTCCGCCTGGGTCGTAAGCGCTTTTTCGTTGGACATGGGACTCCCCAAAAGTCAAAGGACCCGCCGCGTCGGGCGGCGGATCCGTGTTCACATGCGGATCGTGCCCGTCTCAGGCAAAGATGTCGCGCACCGGCAGCTTCCACCCCGGCACCACGTCTCCACCCTCCAGTACGTCGTCTACAGTCAGTTCCAGCCTCCCGACGGACGGTCGGAAGACGACTACTTCACGGTTTTGCGGATCAACGAGGACCACCATGGGCGTCCCTGCGGCAAGATACTCGTCCACCTTAGAGCGGACTTCAGTATATCGGTCGTTCGGCGAGATCACCTCGAACGCCAGATCAGGGGCTCCCGGCCAGTATCCGGTGGGATCTCCGATCTGATCGACCCGCTCCTGCCGCACGAAGGAAACATCGGGCACCCGAACCGTGTCGGGATCGACGGAAAGCCGGTAGCTCGCCTCGGCTGTCGCCATCACACCCAAACGGTGGGCTCGTACGTAGGTCCGAAGCTCACCGGCGATGTTCCCGGCAATGCGTCCATGCTGCCAACCAGCAGGCGTCATCTCGCGAAGCTCTCCTTCGACCAACTCCCGGCGGATGCCGTCATCAGGCATCGCCAGAAGCTCGTCGGCCGTCATCGTCCGTAGTTGAGTAGCCATGGTGTTCACCTCTGCGACGCTCAACAGCAACTCGGATCCACCGGAAGGATAACCCTCCGGCGCACTCCCTGTGCCCGCGCCAGCGCTCTCAGCAAAATTCCGGCGCGGGCGTCACGGTCGGCCGATCTCGGCGAGGAGGATGCGCGACTCCTGGCCGCTCTCCATGTCCTTGACCACGCCCACGCCCTCGGCCACGTCGTCGGGGCCGATGACGATGGTGCGGCGGGCGCCCAGCGCGGAGGCGTTCTTGAACTGCTTGCCCACGCCCTGGTGCTTGAGCGC
>DASUVG010000269.1:0-18865 GCA_036379135.1 Longimicrobium sp. | reverse complement strand
GGAGATGTCCCGTTCGACCGGGAAGGTTAAGTGGTTCAATGACGCCAAGGGCTTCGGCTTCATCGAACGCGAGGGTGGCAGGGACCTGTTCGTCCACTTCTCGGCCATCAAGGCCGAGGGCTTCAAGTCGCTCACCGAGGGTGAGATGGTGGAGTTCGACATCGTGGACGGTCCGAAGGGTCCGGCCGCCGAGAACGTGATGCGCGTCGGCTCCTGATGCTGTCGTGAGCGAGGGCCGTCGCCGGTTCGCCGGCGGCGGGCTTCCCTTGCGAGCGGGTGGCGAAACACGAGCGCCGGTTCCCCCACGGGAGCCGGCGCTCGTGTTTCGTGCGATGGGGAACCGCGGTGGTTCCGCCGGGTCTCCCCCGGGGGCGGTCGAAGAAGAGCATCCGACTGCGTCCGCGGGGGGCCCCTCCCCCGGCCCCTCCCCGCTCGTTCCTCGCGGAGAGGGGAGAATTCGATCGCGCTGCGGAGGTCCGGACGCGAGGGGCGCGCCCCCTCCGGGCTCGTAAACCTCGCCCACCTCCCCCAAAAACCCCTGGGGGAGGTCGGGTGGGGCGAAGCCCTCGGCTCGTCGACCACATCCAAACCGCGTCCGCGGGCCCCCGCCCCTTCCCGCTCGTGCCTGGCGCAGGGGCGAGAATTCGATCGCGCTCCGACGGGTTTCCGTCGTTCTCCCTCCCCCGCGCCGTTTGCGGGGAAGGGCCGGGGAGGGGGGCCCCGTCGCGCTCGCCACCCCGTCCGGCGAAAGGATCAGCCCCGCCGCGGGGTCTGGGCGGGGTCGGCCTGGCGGAAGTCGCGCGGATCGCCTTCGGGGGGCAGGGCGCCGATGCGGCGCGCGAACTTCACCACCTCGATGGAGATGGCGCGCAGCAGGCCCGCCTCGCGCGCGTCGGGGTCCGCGCGGCGCACGAACTCGCGCAGAGTGCGCATCACCGACTCCGGCTGGCGGCTCTTGAAGAAGTCGACGGTCCACAGCGCCGCCTCCGCATCCTCGAAAAGCTTCTCCAGCAGCTCGATGCGCGCCGGCGGCGCCTCGCGGCGAGGCGGGCGGAACGACTGGTCCCTCCCTTCCGCCTCCATCCACAGCTCGTACGCCATCACCAGCACCGCCTGCGCCAGGTTGAGCGACGCGTGCTGGCTGGTGGGGATGATGCAGGTGCGGTGGCACAGGTCCAGCGCCTCGTTGCTGAGCCCCTTGTCCTCGCGGCCGAACAGCAGCGCCACCGGACCGGTTTCGCCCGCAACGGCCTCGGCACCGCGCGACAGGAGCTCCGGCGCCAGCGAGCGCGGCCGGGCCACGGCACGCTTGGCCCGCCGCGAGCGCGCCGTCATCCCCACCACGTACGAGCAGTCGCCCAGGGCGGAAAGGAGCGAATCGTGGTTCTCCATCCGCTGCACGATGTCTTCCGTGCCGTGCGCGATCCCCTCGATGCGCCGCGGGTCGTACTCCACGGGCTGGATGAGGCGCAGCCGCGACAGGCCGAAGTTCTTCATCGCCCGCACGGTGCCGGCGATGTTCACGTAGTCCTGCGTCTGCCACAGGACCACGACCACGCCCTCCAGCGCCGCCCGCGCCGCGCCCTGGGCGGCGTCTTCGCCCGCTTCGTCCATCTCCCAGGCTTCGTCCGTCTGGCTCACGTGTCTGTCGGTTGATGATCGGCTGGTCCTCCCCCGGCAGACCGCGCGGGGGGGAGGGGAGATCTGCATGCGCCGCGACGATTCCATCCGCGGGACAAGTGCGCGAGGCATCCACCCCGCCGGAGTGGATGCCTCGTCTCGGCGGGGACGGGCGGACGGGAAGTCCCGCGGATTCCCGGTTCCCTTGCCGCTACAGCTCCCGTCCGTGGGGCCGCGAGTCGTCCTCGTCGCGGTCGCGGTGGGGCATAAGCTCGCCGGGGTTCACACCCATGCGCGCGGACATGCGGCCCAGGAGCACGCGGGCGGCGCGCACGTCGTGGCCCACGTCGATGAACAGCAGGGTGAGGTCGCCGGCGCCCCAGAGCATGGCGGCCAGCACTCCGCCCTGGATGACCTCGGCCAGCAGGTTGAAGCCGGCGCCCACGCCCTCGTAGATGAGCCCCGCCACCACCTCGGCGATGATGGCGACGATGACGATCATCGCCACGATCTTGAAGAGCCGCGCCACGTACTGCAGCCCGATGTACGGCTCGGTGTCTTCCGCGCGGATGGAGCCGGGATCGCGGCGCATGGACGCGTCGCCGCCGTCCCCGCCGCCGCGGGGCGTCTGCCGCGCCTCGCGGGTCAGCTGCTGTCCCGGCACCCCCGCGGGGTCCGGCCCCTCGGCCCGCTGCGGATCGCGGACGCGCTCCGGCCCGCTCCCCGGCTCACGCGCCCACTCGTCCCGCGGCCTGGGTCCCCCCACCTCGTCGTCCTCGCTGCGCATCGAGCCCCCTTCCCCTGTATGCCGGTTCGTCCGATCTGAAACGTCGCCTGATCGCGCCTGCCCTCTACCGCCGCCGCCGCTCGGGGACGAACAGGTCCGCGTCCGTCACCCCCACGCGCCGCGCCGTGTCCGCCGCCCACTCCAGCCGCGCCACCTGGTCGCGGCCGTGCCCGTCGCTTCCCAGCGAGAACCGGACCCCGGCCTGCAGCGCCTTGCCCAGCAGGCGGTCGTGCGGGAGACGGTAGCGGTTGCTGATCTCCAGCGCCACCCCGCTTTCCGCCAGCGCCTCCACGTAGCGGTCCTCGCGCTCCGCCGTCCACCACGCGTCCACGTCGCCTTCGATGTCGAACAGCGCCGGCGGCGTGAGCGTGCTGTGGGCGGCGATCTGGATCGGCATCGTCCGCACCATGCGGCACAGCTCGTCCACCATGGCGTCCATCAGCTCCTGCGGCCGGTCCTTCCACTCCGGCGGCAGCTGCTCCCACCAGGGCGACCCCATCCCCCCGCCCGGGAGCTCGAACCCGTGGTTGCTGCCCACCAGGTAGTCGAAGCGCCGCATGACGTCGTCCGGCAGCTCCAGGTAGTAGTTGTCGCACCAGCAGAACTCGCCGGAGACGAACACGTCCTGCGCCTCCAGCGCGTCCAGGTAGCGGCGGACGCGCTCTTCGCCGTTGACGAAGCGCTTGAGGTTGCGGCGCGACACGTGGTCCGCCACCCCCAGCTGCACGCCGCGCTCCGCGGCGATGCGCACCAGCTCCTCCAGCGTGACGTACCCGTCCGACATGGTGGTGTGGACGTGCAGGTCCTGCCTGCCCAGCAGCGAGTCCCCCGGTGCGCGCTCCGCCATCACCCGCCCCGCGCGGCGCTCGACGCGGAGCGTGGACGGTAGCGCGCGCGGTACGCCGCCTCCGCCGACTCGATGGCCGTCCACCCGGCCTGCCCCTCGGGGCCCAGGCGCGACTTGGGAAGGCGGCGCGTGGGCCAGGGGGTGGTGGGCGCGTCCAGCTCGCCGTGCCACATCTCCATCGTGGCCTCCACGATCTCCTGCGCCGCCCGCTCGCGCGCGTCCTGGGGGATGCGGTTGAGGGAGACGACCACGCGCAGCGAGCCGCGGGAGAAGGCGTCGGCCAGGAACGTTGCGTACTCCTCGCGCCGGGTCCCCGCCCGCGCCTGCCCCGCGCGCGTCAGCAGGCCGCGCAGCGCGATGGCGTCCTCGCCCAGCCCGCGCTCCATGAGCGTGTGCGCCGTGTTGACCCAGGCGTGCGAGCTGTCGGCGGCGGCCAGCTCGCGGTCCAGCCGCGTCAGCAGCGCCTGCGTCCCCAGCCGGGCCAGGGGATTGGGCGGCGTGGGGACGCGGCGGGCCTGGCGGGTGAAGGCGGCCACGCTGTCCGGCTGCTCGCCCAGCACCGGCGGGTTTCCCACGATGATGACGGGCGTGCCCACCTGCACGTTGTGGTACAGCCGCACGGCGTTCTCATTGGACAGGCGGATGCAGCCGTGCGACACGCGGCGGCCCAGCAGCTCGGGCTTGTCGGTGCCGTGGATGGCGATCTCGTTGCCCAGGTAGACGGCGGCGGCGCCCAGCCCGCCCTCCTGCCGCCGCTCCGGCGACTCCAGCGGCGGCACGGGGCGCTTGTTCTCGATGAACCACCAGTCGGGGATGAACCAGGTGGGGTTCTGCTCCTTGAACTGCACGTACATGGTGCCGCTGGGCGTGTTGAACTGCCAGTCGCGCCCGCGCTCCGTCGTGAGCCGAAAGCCGGTGCCGGTGCCCACGGGGGCGCGCCAGAGAACGCGATCGCCGTCCATGTAGCGCAGCTCGTTCACGTCCACGTCCACCACGACGTACTTGAGGTCGCGGCGCACGGGCGGCCCCTCGGCCGCGGGGGCGCTGATGCGCGGGTCTTCTACGGGTGCGGGCGCGCCGGCCCCGCCGCCCACGGCGGAGCACGCCGCCAGCAGCAGGGCCGCGAGCGCGGGGGCAAGGCGCGCGAAGGGATGAAATTGCATGTGTCGGTGGATGTACATCTCTGGGACGTCGTGCGGCGCGCGTGCGAAGCCGCACCCGCGCCGTGGTTTGCAACCCCTGCGCCACGCGCTCCCGTGCGGCCGGAGGCCCGCCCCGCGCGCGCGGAGGTCCGTTCGGGGGAACAGGATAGCGGTTCGGGCGGCGGCGCGACAGGATCTGCGCCGGTAGCAGGGGACAGGACGCGTGCAGCACGTCCCGCGTCACGCGGACTGCCTTGCCCACGGTCGGGCATCGCCGCGGGATGCGGATGCGATTTCGCCACCTCGCTCCGGCCCACCACGGGCTGAAGCCCGCGGCTGGAAATGCCACAAGCCCCGTCTCGGCTCGCTGCGCTCGCCGAACGGGGCTTCACCTGCTCGCGTGGGCGGGGTCCGAGACTCGCCGGCGGGGGACGGGGAGGTTTGCCGGGGCGCGCCGGGGTTGCGTGGGATGGCGCGCGCGGACGGGACCGGGCGTGGGGAGCGGCCGCCGGAACGCACGTCCGCGTTCCGGCGAGCCGCGGGTGACGTCAGTTGCCGGGCGCCGCCTCGGGGACCACGTACATCACGGTTACGGCCAGCGCGGCGAAGGTGTCGTACGCCATCCACACGAAGCCGTTCTCGCCCCAGCCCGTGCCCCAGCTGTTCTGGATCTTGAAGGCGCCGATGCCGTCGTCGTAGGCCACGATCATCATGCAGTGCGCGGCGTGCCGGTTCACGGGCCCCTCGCCGTGCATGTAGACCCCGTTGCCCACGTACGGCACGGGCGTTCCCCGGTATGCCGGGAAGTCCGTGTACAGCTCCGTGGCGAGCACCAGCACGCCGCCCCGGCTCAGGATGCTCTTGATGCCGAGCAGGTTCGCGGGCTGGAAGGAGGCGACCTTGCCCACGTTGAAGGCCCCGTCCGGCGGGAGCGTCTTGCCGCCGCCGTATTCCGCCCACACGGTGGCGCAGGGCCCGGCGGCGGGCGCCTGGGCCAGGGTGGGGGTGCCGCCGGCGTCCAGGATGTTGAAGTAGGGCGTGAACGGCGACCCCACGCAGGTGGAATTTCCTTCCTGCTCCATCACCTTGACGTAGATGTACGCGGGGCTGGCCACCCGGTCGCGGGTGTCGGGCGAGTAGTCCCCGGCCCGCGCCGCGGTGAACGTGGCCAGGCCGTAGGTGCTCGCCCAGGCGGTGCAGTCGCCGAGCTGCCCCTGGCTGCCCACCGGCGGCAGGTACCTGGGGTTTACGCCGGCGGCGGAGGGGAGCCCGTCCGCGACGTCGGGCTCCACCACGGGGATGTTCTCGGCGAAGGTGGGATCGTAGCCAAAGCTTCCTTCGGTGGGAACGCCAAGATCGGTCGGCATGGTCGTGTGCTCCATGAATAAAGGTGGGGAGACGGCTGGCGGCGTTCGCCGCGAACCACGGGGGAGCCGCGCGTCACGCGCGTTCGGAACGGAGCCGGGCACTCCGGGATCCGGCCCGCGCCCGCGGACGCGTCGCGGCCGAGGGCTGGAGCGCGGACGGCGGCGGAACTACGTACAGCGTAGCGACTTCCTTCGCCGCCAGGGGAAAGAGCTCGGGACAGCGGATGCCGTGCAGCACCTGGACGTCGAAGATCTCCTGCACCTGGCCTTCGAACCGCAGAAACGCCGCGGGCCGGCCGCTGCGGATGTCGATCACCCACACGCCGCACTCGCGCTCCGGCACCCGCTCCACCAGGGGAATGCCGCCGAACGTGGCGCTCTCGCGCACCTGCGACAGGCCGATGAACGCAAAGGGGCCGCAGAACGCCAGGCCACGGGTAAAGCCGGGGAGCTCCGCCACCGTCTCCACCCGGCCGGTGGCCAGGTCGGCGCAGGCGAACGTCCCCCGTCCGGATTCCAGGAACCAGAAGCGGCCGTCGTACCAGCGCGGCGAATGGGGCATGCAGAGGCCGCGGACCACGGTCTCGCCCGAATCCACGTCCATCACCACGCCGCCGCCCACCTTGTTCTCGCGCCATCCGCCGGCGGTGTTCGTCTCGCCGAACGCGGTGACGAACCGCGGGCGGCCGTCCACCATCCCCAGGCCGTTGAGATGGCAGCGGTCCTCTGGCGCCAGGTCGCTGACGAAGCGCGGCCGCCAGCGCGGAACGAAGCTGTGCGTGTCGTCCAGGGTGCACAGCGAGGAGAACTGCGTGTTCACGGCCCACAGCTCGTCGTCGCCGGTAAAGGCGACCTCGTGCACGCGCATGTCGCCGGTCACGTGCACGTTGCGTGGAAAGAAGCAGGCGTCGTGCTCCCCCGGCGGATCGAGGCGCGGGGCGACGTCGGGCTGGTTGCGGTAGTCCCAGACCTCGCGCGCGCAGGCGATGGCGAGCGACCGCCGTCCCACGGCGACGCCCATGGGGCTGCCGAACGCCCGGAAGTGCGTGTTGAGCGCACCGTCCGTCCGGGGGCGGACGAGCACGATCCTGCCGCTCTGGTAGGTGGAGACGATCAGCGACGCCTGGACGTGGTCCAGGATCTCGTTGAACGACGTGGAGCTCACGCTGCGGTACGCCGTGTCGTCGGCCAGCGGTTCGGGATTCATGGGGTCGCCGTTGCGAGCGGTGTGGCGTGCGCACCGGCGCGGGTGCACACGCCGGAAGGAATCGGAGGTCAGGCCTTTTCGGCTCGACCGGCCCCGGCGGGGTTCACCCGGCCGGGGCCGAGGGGCCGGCGCCCGCCTTCGGCGGCTTTTTGCGCCCGGTCGTCGCCTGCTTGGGGCGGTCGGCCTCGGGCGCTGCGGCCAGCGGCGCGGGACCGCTCCACGGCTGGATGCAGAGCTGGCCGGTGGCGATGTTGGCGGTGATCTGGCACGTGTTCAGGGCCCACGTTCCCCACAGCCCCGCGGAGCCGTTCGCCTGCGCGAACAGGCCGCTGCCGAAGTTCGACGGGAACTTGACCCACGTCTGCGGCGGCACGTTCGTGTAGTAGGAGCAGACGTTCTGCATGTCTCCAACCACGTAGCCGACGCAGGTGGTGTTGTTCGTCGCCCCGATGGTGAGGTAGGTGTCGCTGTACGCGCTGTTCAGCACGTAGGAGAAGCCGTTGGACATGGTGGGATCCTTGTGCAGGGTGGGTGCAGAGGCGGGATCGGCGGCAGGTCCCGCCGCGCCCCGGCAGCCCGGCACTCGCTCGGGCCTGCCGCACTGCAACGCTCCCCGGTGCATCCCCGGGGATGTGGGAGGCTCTCCCGCTCCCGGGCCGTGACGCAGGCGCGCATCGGGAGGCCTTTTTCCACGCCGCCGGCTCAGGGTGCGGGCATGAATCCGTTCTCCGTCATGGGTGGCCGAGGGCGGTTCGCGGGTGGCGTTCGCCTCCCTCCGCTCCCTCGCCGGATTGGAGAAACGCGGTTCCGGAAATTCCCCCCTCGGATCCCCATCTTCCGGCATCCGCCAAAGACGTTGTCTCATTCTCATACCGAATCCGGCTGAACACTCGGTGTAGGCAGAAACCGCCTGCCTCACACGGAGGGCACGAAGGACACGGAGGATCAAATACTCCGTGTCCTCCGTGTGAGAAGAAGTCTTCAGCATTCGGTATCACGATCTCGCGCAGACGCGGAAAGAAGTCTCTGTCCGGGTTTCCGCGTCTCCGCGTGAGCCCATTTCGCTCCAGGTTTCGCGAAAATGCCGTGCGGGCGGCGCCCGATGAGCGCCGCCCGCACGGTGGTTTCGCATGAATGCCCCGGTCCGCTGCATCTCATCATCGCTGCTTCCATTATCCGTCGGCTACATGAACCGCTGCTGCTGACCGGCCCGGGGCTGGGGCATGAAGGTCCATCCACATCAAAAAACCCACCGATCACCACTTGATCCGGCCGAGCTCCGTCCGCTCCTTCTCCGCTCCCTCGCCTCATTGGAGAAACACGATCCCGAAAATTCCCCCCTGCTTGATCGCGCCCACCGCGGACAGTACCTTTTCCGTCGCCTCAGGCACGCCCCCGCCGCCCCATCCGCACCCCTCCCTCCGCATGCAGGAACGGCTGAACGCCGAGCGCCTTCTCCTGGACAACCTGGGCTGGATCGAGCGTGCCTGCGCCGCGCTGGCCCGGCGGCACGGCCTGTCCGGGGACGAGGCCGACGACTTCCTGTCCTGGGCCCGCATGCGGCTGCTGGAAGACGACTACGCCATCCTGCGCAAGTTTCGCGGGGAGTGCGCCGTCACCACCTACCTCACCATCGTGCTGGCCACGCTGTTCCGGAACTACCGGGTGCGCGAGTGGGGAAGCTGGCGCCCCTCGGCGGCTGCGCGGCGCGAGGGGCCGCTGGCGGTGCGGCTGGAGGCGCTGGTGAAGCGCGACGGATGGACGCTGGAGGAGGCCGGCGAGCGGCTGCGCACGGCGGGGACGACGGCCCTCGGCGACCGCGAGCTGGCCGCCCTGCTGGCGCGCCTTCCCGCGCACGCCCCGCCGCGCGGCGTCCCCGCGGGCGACGCGGCGCTGGCGGATGCGCCGTCGCCGGACGCGGCCGACGCCGGGGTGCTGCGCGGCGAGGCGGACGCGCGGCGCACCGGCGACGAGGCGGCGCTGCACCAGGCCGTGGAGCGGCTGCTGCCCCGCGACCAGGTGGTGTTCCGCATGCGCTTCTGGGAGGGGCTGAGCGTGGCGCAGATCGCGCGCGGGCTCGGCGTGCCGCAAAAGGGGCTCTACCGCCGCATCGAGCGCGCGCTGGCGCGGATGCGGCGCGACCTGGAGCGCGGCGGCATGACGCTGGGCCGCGTGCGCGAGCTGCTGGACGAGGAGGGCGCGTGAGCGGGGGCGGCGGCGACTTTCGCGCGGCGCGTCCCTCCAATGGGGAAGACGGGCCTGCCGGAGAGGATGGGGACGTGAACGATCCACACATCGACCAGGAGCGCCTGGGGGCGCTCCTGGAGGGGAACATGCCCCCGCGCGAGCGCGCTGCCCTGCTGGCGCGCCTGGCCGCCTCGGAGGCGGAGCTGGAGGCGTACGCCGACGCCCTGGCCGTCACGGACGAGCTGGAGGCCGAGGACGGTCTCGCCGACGCGGCGGACGAGGCCTTGGAGGAGGCGGACGGCGGCGCGCGCGTGATCCCCCTGCGCGCGCCCCGCCGCCGCGGGTGGGGCGCGGGGCCGCGGCTGGCGCTGGCGGCCTCGCTCGCCGCGGTGGCGATCGGCGCGGCGGCGTGGGGGCTGGGGCGCGGCACGGGCCAGCCGGCGGACCCCGGGCGCTTCGCGGCGCTGCTGGGCCGCCCGGGGATCCCCGCGGGGTGGAACGCGACACCCTGGACCGCCTCGCGCACCCCGGACGAGACGCTGGACCCGCACGCGCGCGCCGTGCGCATCGGCGCGCGGATCACGGACCTGGAGGCGGCGGCGGCCGCGGGCGACTCCACGGCCGCGCGCGCCGCCGCCGCCGAGGCGGGCGCGCTGCTGGAGCCGCTCGCCGCCGGCGGTCCGGCCGCGGCGCTCTACGGCGAGCTGGGCCGCCGCGCGGGGGAGCCGGCCGGCGCGCTGGCGCCCCTGCGCGAGCGGGGGCGCCGCACGGCCGCGCGGCTGGCGGGGGAGGATGGGGTGGCGCTCGGCGCGTGGGCCGAGGCCGCGCGGCTGGCCGCGGCCCGGCGCGACGCGGAGTTCTTCCGCGCGCGGGCCACCCGCCGCGCGCTGGAGCGCGCCGCCGCCGACCCCGCGCTCCCCGCGTCCGCGCGAGGGGGAGTGGAGCGGATCCGCGCCGCCCTCGCCGCCGCGTCCGCGCCCGACTGGGGCGCGGTGGAGCGCGAGGCGGCCCGGATCCTTGCGGACGCGGGAACGTGAGACCAGATCCGTGCGGATTAGGTATCATATCATGATCATACCAGATCCGGGAAAGAATGTGACTTCCTGAGGGAGCGCACGCGCAGATGCCGCCGGCTGCACGGACTCCGGCGCGCGACCGAAGGACCTCCTCTCGGTTGCGCAGGAGCCGGATCAGGACGCGGAACCAGCCCCTTCGTTCTGCTGGCGAGGTCCTTCGGTCGGCGCGCCGGGTCCCCGGTTCAGGCAAGGTTCAGCGCGGCGCCTCCCTCAGGAAGTCATGCACTCGATTGCCGGATCTGGTATCATGATCATACCCACTCCGGCCAAACACTTCCCGTTGAGCAGATCGTGGCTTTGTCTCACACGGAGTCAACGGGGTCAACGGAGTTTTGCCCTCCGTTGACTCCGTTGACTCCGTGTGAGGCCCATTCTTTTTCAGGATTCGGTATGAAACACTCTCAGGAAATCACATTCTCTTCCGGGAGTTGGTACGACAGGTTTCCCGGGATCTGGTAGAAGAACCCTCACGCGCAAGACGCGGAGGAATGGAAAGAGGACGCGGATGAAGCCGTCTTCCGCGCCCTCTTTTCGTTTCTCCTTCTCTTCCAGCACTCGCGATCAGCCGGGCGTCGCCTGGGCGGGGCCCATGCAGGTGTAGGGCACCAGCCCGAGGGGCACCGGGCGGAGGTGGTGAGTGCCCGAATCCGGACTCCCATCGGTGGCCCCCACGGGGTTCTGCGACGGACAGGCCGCCGAGACGGGGACCGACTGATTCGCGGGGGTCCCCGGGAAGAGGATGTAGTAGGCCGCGAAATGCGACGACGGTGAGCCCAGGGGTGGGGACGTGACGGGCGGCTGGCCCGGGAGGTCGGCGGGGTCGGTGTGCCAGACCGAGAACTCGATGGTGCCGTCGATGGGATACAGGGTGTGCCGAATGAAGGGGCCGCCCGCGAACGGCGTGAGGTCCAGGTTCAGCCGGTCACCGGGCTGGCCGGGGCCGCTCGGCAGGTCCGTCATCGTCCACTGGAGGGTGCTCCACAGGGGTTGGGGGCTGGTTCCCTCCGGGAACACATAGCACTGGGAGGTCTGGGACGTCGTGGGTATCGCCCAGGTTCCCTCGCCCAGCTGGATCCGCGCCGTCAGCGTCGCGCCGCCGGGGCTGGATTCCAGCAGGGTCGGGTCGATCGGCAGGTCGGCGACCGCGCCCACGTTCGCCAGCTCCACGGGGAGGGGCGTTGCGTTGGGATTGCCCGGGCCGCCGATCACCAGGTCCATCCCTTTCAGGTCCCCCAGCAGCTCCTCCGCGCCGGTCGTATTCGGCGAGTCGGGCTGCCGGTACGCGGGGTCCACGTACAGCACCGCGGGGTGCCCGGGAATGGGCGGGTTTTCCACGTCCCCTCCCGTCTGCGGCAGCAGCACCCACAGCGTGTCGCCGTCCGGAACGAACAGGCAGAGCCCCCAGAAGTTGATCGTCAGGTTGTACGCCATTGTTTCCTCCGCATGAAAAAGGATGGATCAGGAACCCGCGTAACGAAACGTCCCCCACGCCGCGGGCGACCGCAGGGCCGGATCGGGGGAGCGCAGCAGCTCCAGCTGCGCCTGGCGCAGCGCCCCCGGGCCGTCGCCGCTGCGCAGCCACGCGCGGTGAAAGGCGGTCATCAGCGCACGGGTGGTGGCGTCGTTCACCTGGCCCGTGCTCCCCACCACACCCCCCGCGCCCGCCGCCAGCAGCGCCCCCGATAGCCCCGCGAACCCCCCGGAGCGCCCCCCGCCCGCGCGAAGGGTGCGGCACGCGGAGAGCACCACCAGCCGCACGCCCCCCCACCGCAGCCGCCCCAGCTCCGCCGCCGCCAGCCGCCCCGTCCCCGCGCCCGCCGGGGGCGCCAGCACCAGCGCGGACGCGCCGGGGCGGGCGTCGTCGATGAGCGCGTGCCCCGCGTAGTGCACCACCTGCGCGCGCGACAGCGTACGCTCCACCGCCGCGCGGTCCGCCGCCGCGCCGGCCAGCAGCACGGCGCCGGGGTAGAGCGCCGCCACCGCGTCCGCCTCCGCCGCGGCGCCGTCCAGCCGGCGCAGCCCCGGCCACGCCGCCGGGTCGAACGCCGGGTCCGCCACCACCAGCGCCCGCAGCCCGGCGGGGGGGCGGGACGGACGGCGTGCCGCGTCCCGCAGCGACGGCGCGAAGCGGAGGGCGTGCGCCTCCACCAGGTAGCGGCCCCGCGCCGTGTCGAGCAGCGCCGCGAACGGCGCCGCCCCCACCTCGCCGTCCGCCACCACCACCACGGCCGATCCCTCACCCCCCAGCTGCGCCTGGACGGGGCGGACCAGCCGGTCGTAGAGCGCCGCCAGCGGGGCGCGCGCCGCCCGCGCGTTCCCGGCCTCCAGCGCAGACCGCGCCCGCTCCACCGTGGCGCGCAGCGAGTCGCGCCGCACCACCGCCCGCGCCATGCGCACCCCGCGCCCGGACACCGTCCAGGTGAGCAGGGTGTCGCCCACCAGCGCGTACTCCAGCGCCGTCTCGCCGTCCGCCGGCGGCGCGATGCCGGCGGGGCGGGGCGCGGCGGCCAGCGAGGCCCGTCCCCGCTCCAGCACCTGCAGCGCCTCGGCCGCACGCCCCTGCCGCGCCCGCAGCATCACCATCCGGTCGAACACCGCGCGCGCGGCGTCCAGGAGCGCCCCACGCGCCGCGGCGCCCTGCACCCCCTCCCCCAGCTCCGCCAGCCGCGCCGTCGCCCGGTCCAGGTCGGCGGCCGCGCCCTCCTCGTCGCCCAGGGCCAGCCGGGCGTCGGCGCGGCCCACCAGCGCGCGGACCAGGTGGGCGGCGTTCCCCAGCGGCGCGAAGAACTCCACGGCCGAGTCCAGCGCCGCCGCCGACCGTGCCGGGTCCGTGCGGGCCGCGGCGGCGGCGCGGCCCACCCGCAGCCGCGCCCGGAACCAGGCGGCGGGCCCGGGGGGCATCCCCTCCACGGCCGGCGCGGCGGCGTCCAGGTCGGCCGCGGCGCCGGCTGCGTCGCCGCCCGCCGCGCGGACCGCGGCGCGGGCCAGGCGCGCCTCGGCGGCGTACATGGGGCGGCCGGTGCGCGCCGCCGCCGCCACGTCGGCGTCCTGCAGCCGCAGGGCGGCGCGCGGCAGGCCGTCCGCGGCCGCGGCGTCGGCCATCACCGTGATCAGGTTGTGCAGCCAGACGGACCCGCGGAACGGCCGCAGCGTCCATGCGGCGCGCAGCATGGCGTCGTATCCGCCTTCGGCGTCGCCCAGCGCGAAACGCGTCTCGCCCTGCAGGTAGCGCACGGCGCCCAGGTGCTCCCGCTCCCCCGCGCGTTCCAGCAGCGCCTCCGCCGCGCGGTACTCCAGGAGCGCCGCCTCGTAGCGCCCCACGCGCAGGTGCGTCGTCCCCAGCGCCCAGCGGGCCCTCCCCGCCAGCGCGGGGGTGCGCAGCGTGTCGGCGGCGGCGGCCACCGCCGCGACGTCGCGCTCCCCCTCCGCCCGCCGCCCCCCGTAGACCCGCGTGGTCCCGCGAAAGAGCAGCGCCCACGCACGCAGGGGCGCCGACGCGGCGGTGTCGGCCGCCACCTGCTCGAACCCCGGGCCCGCGCCCGGGTGGTCACCCGCGTCGTAGCGGGCGCGCGCCGCCCCGTACGCCGCGTGGGCGCGGGCCAGCGCCCGCAGCTCCCGCGGCCGGCCGGCGTGGGCCCGCACCTCGCGCACGGCCCGGGCGAGCGAGGCGTCGCGGCCGCGGCGCTCCAGCGCGGAGCCCAGCGCCCCGGCCCGCTCCAGCGCGGCCGCGGCCCCGGCGGCGTCCCCCGCCGCGTGCAGCCGCCCCCAGTCGGCCAGGAGCCGGTCCATCCCCAGCAGCAGCGCCCGCTGCGGGTCCGCCGCCGCGTACGACTCTGCCTGCGCGGCGGTGGCCGGCGCGGGGAGCGGCGGAAGCTCCGCCGCGGCGCGGGCCCTCCGCCGCGCCTCCGCCGCCCAGCGCGAGCCGGGCGCCGCGCGCGCGCACGCCTCCCAGGCGCGCGCCGCCTCGTCCGCCAGCCCCAGCCGGTCCAGCGCCAGCGCGCGGTTGAAGAGGGCCGGCGCCAGCCCGGGCTCGTGCTCCAGCGCCTCCGCCGCGGCCTCGTACGCCTCCAGCAGGTCGCGCGGCGAGCCGTTGCGCTCCGCGCGCAGCAGGCGGGCGGCGGACAGGTCCGTCAGCGCCGGCGCCGGCCGGCCGGAGAGCCGCGCCGCCGCCGACAGGAGTGAGAGAGACCGCTCGAGCGAATTTCCCCCCTCCCTTCCCCACAGCAGGTCCATCAGCCCCGCCGCGTGCAGCGCGGCGGGGTCGGCGCCCGCCTCCGCCGCGGCGGAGGCGCGCTCCGCGGCCGCGAGCACCCGCTCCGTGGGCTCGCGCGGCGGCGCGCAGGCGGCGGCCGGCGGCGCCCCGGGCAAGGCGTCGCCGCACGGCCGGTACTTGGTCGCGATGGAAAGCTGCGCCGCGAAGGGGCGCGCCAGCCCCGCGGCCGACAAGAGCTCCAGCGCGTCAGCGCGGGTGCCGTCCGCCGGACCGCACGCCAGCGCCGCCGCCGCGAACGCCATCAGCGGCAGCAGGGGGCGCCGCGCACGTGCGGCGGACGCGTTGTGGATGGACGACGGAGGAAAGATGGCCGGCCTGGAGCGAAGGTACTGAAGGAGCGAGCATGATGTTGCAGAGATGTAGCAGAAGGTTGCGCGCCTCCCGTCCGCTCCGCAAGGTTCTCGTGCGCGCTCCCGGGGTTTCCTTGACTATGGCAGCACCGCGGGCTTGATTGGACGAACGATGCTTCATGGCTGGCATACACTTTCGAGCGAGGTACTTTTGAACCACGGAATATGCATCAGTGGAACCGGCAGCTGGACACTCACCGTGAACCATCCAGCCGATACCTGGACGTTCACGACGCAGCAGCTGGTGCATTCGTGGAGTGATGCGTACCAGGTGATGTCGGGAGTGACCTGCTGCCGCTCGCTTGACGGGAAGACGCTTCAGTGGTGCGGCGGCACGGGGTGGATCGGCTTCGTCTCGAATGCGACGGTCCTCGACGTCCGGGCGGAGAAATGGAACCCCGACGACAAAAACTCCAGGATCGAGATCGCCTCGGCCGTGGACGTCGCAACCGCGACATCCACTGACCCGCGCCTCCTTCTGGCGCTCACTCCGCTGGGGCTGCAGTCGCTGGACCGGGAAGCCTCCGAGCCTCAGGAATCCAGCGTGATCGATCTCCCGCCAGAGGTAGTCGAGTCGCTCCGGGCAATCGCGCAAAAGCAAGCGGGGTGAGATAGAAGCAGGCACCCGAGGCCCTGACCCACGCCCCGGGAGAGTATCGACGTCGCGCTCACCCGCGGCACGTCTCCGCCCTTGCGGGCTGGTTGACGGGTCGGCCTCGCGCCGCGCGCAGACCTCCGCCGACCCGGGCAGGTGAAACCGATCTCTCGCGGATCGGACACCTCCCCAGCCCCCAGCGAACGATCCCGCGGCCTCCATCCGGAAGCCGCGGGATCGTCGTCATCTCATCCATCGGGCAGATCGGCAGGCCGATCCGCCGCCATCCGAACCGCTCAGGCCTCCACGACCTTGCCGCGGGCGCCCACGCTCACCAGCCCGCTGGGGATGGCCGCCAGCGACACCGGCGACGGCAGCACCGGGAAGGTGCGCAGGAACCAGGTATAGCAGAACACGAACATCCCCAGGAACCCCAGCCCGATCCCGATCTCCGCCAGCCCCAGCGGCAGCGCCGCAAGGTTGTCGAAGATGTTGGGCGTCACCAGGAGGAAGCGCTCCAGCCAGTGGCCGATCAGCACCAGCACCGCGAAGCCGGCCAGGATCTCCGGCATCTTCTTGATGCTGCGCGGCAGCAGGCCAAAGAAGGGCACCACGAAGATCATCATCACCGCGGCAATCACCACCGGGCCGAACGGCGCGTTGAACTTGCGGATGAAGTACTCCTGCTCGTGCGGCAGCAGGCCGTACCAGATCACCACGTACTGCGACCAGTTGATGTACATCCAGAACACGGCGAACGCGAACAGCAGCTTGCCGATGTCGTGGAACTGGCGGTCCGTGATCCACTCGTGCAGCCGCAGCGAGCGGCGGTGGATCACCACCATCACGATGGTCATCGCCAGCGCGCTGTGGAAGGCGCTGATGAAGAACGCCACCGGGAACATGGTGCTGAAGAAGTGCGGCAGCGTGGTCATGCCGATGTCGATGGCGATCAGCCCCCACAGAAAGGCGAACGCCAGCGCCGTGAACACGCCGATCTTCTGGTTGCGGCGGTAGCTGTCGGCCGCCACCGCGTTGATGTCGCCCGTGATGCCGCGCCCCAGCCAGCTGTATGGCCAGCCCCGCCGCCCCGCCCGGTCCAGCCCGTGCACGTCGGGGCGCAGCTGGTGGTAGGTAAAGAGGATGGCCAGCCCGTACAGCACCAGCAGCGCCACCAGGTCGCGCCCCATCAGGAAGGGGAAGTTGAGCCACCCCGCCTTGGCCTCGAGGATGGCGTCGCCGGCCATGGGGTTCACCACGTGCCCGTCGGCCTCGTGCGGGAGCCAGTGGTGAAAGTAGGTGTGGCGGCCCCCGAACAGCATGATGGGGAACAGGATGAGCGACACGGGAAGGAATGCCACCCCGCCCAGCGGAAAGCGCTTGATGGACCAGGCCCAGCGGGCGTTGGTCAGGTGCAGCGCCACCGCGAAGATCACCATCCCGATCGCCACCGACGACCAGAACATCCAGTTGAAGTGGAACGCGTTCCACGCCCGGGGGGCCGTGTCGCCGTCCATCACCATCAGGACGAACACCGCCAGCCCCAGCAGCGCCAGCACCAGCCCGCCGACGGTCGCCACGGCCGAGGGTGCGGCAAAGCGCAACGGCAGGTCGCGCGGCGGATACGTATCGTGAGACATCTTTCCGGTTCGGTCAGGGCACGGTGCTGCCGGGACGGCTGGGCACCGTTCCGGTGGGCGGCGCGGCGGACGGCTGCGGCTCGACCGCGGGGGCGGAGTTCACGCCGGCCCCCACCGGCGACACCGCCGGCGGCGGGTTGCGCGTCTCCAGCGTGCCCTGCAGCTGCCGCACGTAGTGCACGATGGCCCAGCGGTCCAGGTGCGTGATGCGGGTGCCGTACGGCGGCATCAGCCCGCGGCCCGCGTCCACCACCGCGTAGATGTAGCCGTCCGAGCGCGCCTGCGTGGGGCCCGCGTTCAGCGCGGGGGCGTACGGAAACTTGGTCTGCGCGTTGATCACGCTTCCCTGTCCGTCGCCCAGCGCGCCGTGGCACACCGAGCAGTTGCGCTCGTACTGCAGCTTGCCGCGCGCCAGCACCTGCGCGCTGCGCGGCAGCGGGTTGGTGAGCGTGGGCGCGATGCTGTCCAGCGCCGCCTGCGTGTACGGCGCCGGCACGTCGCCCAGCGGGTGCTGCGAGGGCACCGTTCCCGGCACCGGCTCGCGCGGCATCTGGTACGGGTCCGGCGACACGTCGTCGCGCATGGTGCTGAACGCGGGCACGGCGCCGGACGCGCGGTCCAGGTCGTACCCCGCCCAGTCGGTGCAGGCGCCGGAGAGCGCGAACGCGGCGGCGAGCGCCGCCGCGCGCGCAAGGTTAGCGCTGGTCAACGAGCACCTCCTCCGATCCGCTCTCGGTCATGATCCTCTGCACGTCGCCGTAGCGGTCGCGGGGGGCGTGCGCGAACACGCCAAAGTTGCCCGCCGTGAACGACGGGTGGTACATGGGCGCCTCGGCCGGGCCCACGTGGGGAAGCCGGCCCAGGATGAAGAGCCCCGCCACCGTGCTCAGCGCGCCCAGCAGGATCGTAAGCTCGAACATGATCACGCTGAACGCCGGCAGGGAGATGATCTCCTTGCCGCCCACCACCAGCGGCCAGTCGATGGACGCCCAGGTGGCCAGCGCCGTTCCCGCCGCCGTGCCCGTAAAGGCGCCCACCAGGGTAAAGATGCGCACCGGGCTCTCCTTGGTCCCCAGCGCCTCTTCCACCTCGTGGCGGGGCGTGGGCGAGTAGACCGTCAGCTCGAACCCTTCCTTGCGCAGCTGCCGGATGGCGGCCGTGGCGGTGTCCAGGTGGGGAAAGACCCCCAGGACACCCGTGCGCAGCTTGCTCATCGGACCTCCCACTCCTTGTAGCCGGTGGGGAGGGTCTCCGCCACCATCTGGGCCTCGTCGTGCGCGTGGTGCTCCGCCCCGTGGTGCTTCATGGGCGGCGGCAGCACCTCCTTGATCTCGGCCATCGACAGGCCCGGCAGGTAGCGCAGGAACAGCAGGAACCACATGAAGAACCAGCCGAACGAGCCCAGCAGCAGCGACGCGTCAACCCACGTCATGTGCAGGTTCCAGAACTTCCAGGGCTCGTAGCTGTGCGAAAGCGACGGGACGATGATGACGAAGCGCTCGTACCACATCCCGATGTTCACGAACACCGAGATGATGAAGAACGCGTTCAGGTTCTGCCGGATCTTCCTGATCCACAGCAGCTGCGGGACGATGGCGTTGAAGGTGATCATGCTCCACCCCGCCCACCAGTAGTCGCCCGTCACGCGGTCCCAGAACACGTCGCGCTCGTACAGCTCGCCCGAGTAGTAGGCCATGAAGTACTCCATGCCGTAGGCGTAGCCCACGATGCACGAAGTCAGCAGCAGCAGCTTGGCCAGCCGGTCGTAGTGCAC
>DASUVG010000268.1:0-14214 GCA_036379135.1 Longimicrobium sp. | reverse complement strand
GAGCTGCACGTACTTGCCTTCGCAGTACGCGCCGCGCGGCCTGTAGTAGTGGGGATCGTTCCGATTGACCTGAAGCGAGGGGCAGCGGGGCTGCGCGTGGGCAGCCGGGACCGCTGCTCCGGCGAGCGCCACGACGAACGCGACGCGCAGAAAGGGCCGCAAGGGAATCGCCATCGATCGACACGGGAAAAGGGCCGGCCGTTCCGTCCCCGCCACCCCGCCCTGCCGCATGAAGAACCACCCGTCGACGCGCGCCGGCGACTGCCCCCGGCGCCCTCGAATAGATGCTCGCGCGCTCCTTCGGCGTCAAGGAAAAACACCCGGCGGGGCGGCCGCCGCTACGCGCGCCGGGCGCGTGGACCACCGCCGGCGGCGGACGCGGATGACGCGGGGCGGCCCTCGCTTGCGCCTCTCCCCGCGCGCGCTCCAGATTGCGCCGCAACACCTGACTCCGGAGAGCACATTCGATGATCACGCGCTGGTTCACCGCGTTCACCACCGCAGCGCTGCTGGCGGGATGCGGCACGTCGCCGTCGACGGGCCCCGCGCCCATGCAGGGGCCGGTCCGCCTGGAGCGGCCCATCCCCTACCCCGTCACGCCGCCCGCGGAGTACCAGCGCGCCGTCGCCGCCGGCACGCGCACCGCCACCGGCGCGCCGGGCGCGCGATACTGGCAGAACCGCGCCGACTACCAGATCCGCGCGCGGGTCATCCCCGACCAGAAGCGGCTGGAGGGGAGCGAGACCATCACCTACACCAACAACTCGCCCAACCCGCTGCCGCAGCTGCACGTGGACCTCACGCTCAACCAGAACGCGCCCGGCGTGGTGCGCAACGAGCCGGCGGAGGTCACCGGCGGCGTGGAGGTGACGCGGGTGGCGGTGGACGGGCAGGCGGTGGCGCAGGGCGGCCGCACCGGGGCGCGCTACACCATCAACGGCACGCGGATGATCATCGTCCCCGCCACGCCCGTGGCGCCGGGCGCCACGGTGCGCATCGGCGTGGACTGGGGCTTCAAGGTGCCGCAGGCCGGCGGCAGCGGCCGCATGGGGTACAGCGAGGACAACCTGTTCTTCTTCGCCTACTTCTACCCCGCCATGGCCGTCTACGACGACGTGATCGGGTGGCAGCCGGACCCGTTTCGCGGCACCGGCGAGTTCTACGCGGACTTCGGCAGCTACGACGTGACCTTCGAGGCGCCGGCGCAGTGGATCGTCTTCGGCACGGGGACGCTGCAGAACGCGGAGCAGGCGCTGGCGCCCGCCGTCCTGCAGCGCTACCGCCAGGGGATCGAAAGCGACGCCGTCGTGCACGTGGTCACCCCCGCGGATCTGGGCCGGGTGACCACGGCGGGGCAGAACGGGACGGTGACGTGGCGGTTTCGCGCCGACAGCGTGCGCGACGTGGCGTACAGCGTTACCCGCGCCAGCAACTGGGACGCGCGCCGCACCGTGGTGGGCGACCGCGACGGGGACGGGCGCGCGGACCACACCGCCATCCACGCCTTCTGGCGCGCCAACGCGCCGCGCTGGGCCCACGCCGCCGACTACGAGGCCCACGCCATCACCTTTCTCTCCGAGTTCACGGGCATCCCCTATCCCTGGCCGCACATGACGTCCGTGGAGGCCGAGGACATCATCAGCGGGGGGATGGAGTACCCCATGATGACCATCATCAGCGCCTACACGCAGGGCACCGACGAGGGGCTGTACGGCGTTACCGCGCACGAGCTTGCGCACATGTGGGTGCCCATGATCGTGAGCGTGGACGAGCGGCGCTACTCGTGGATGGACGAGGGGATGACCACGTACCACGAGGCGCAGGCGCGCAAGGACACCTTTCCCGGCGACCCGGCCGAGATGAGCGACCGCGACGCGTACCTGGCCACCGCCCGCGCCGGCGCCGAAGGCGAGATCATGCGCCGCAGCGACTTTCACTACACCGGCGCCGCGTACGGAACCGCGTCGTATCCCAAGCCGTCCACCAACTTCGTGAGCCTGCGCGGCGTGCTGGGCGAGGCCACCTTCACCCGCGCCTGGCGCACCTTTCAGCAGCGCTGGGCGTGGAAGCACCCCTACCCGTGGGACTTCTTCAACACGGTGGAAGAGGTGGCGGGCGAGGACCTGGACTGGTTCTGGCGCACCTGGTTCTACGAGACGTGGACGCTGGACCAGGCCGTCGGCAGCGTGGCCGAAGGCTCCGGCGGCGCCACCATCGTCATCGAAGACCGCGGCCTTGCGCCCATGCCCGCCCGCGTGACCGTGACGCGCGAGAACGGCGAGACGCAGACCGTGGAGGTGCCGGTGGAGACGTGGCTGGAGGGCCGCCGCACCGCGACGCTCACCCTTCCGCGCGCCGCCTCGCCCGTGATCCGCGTGGAGATCGACGCGGAGAACGCGTTCCCGGACATCGACCGCGAGAACAACGTCTGGACGCGGCCGGGAGGGTGAACGGGTGAACGGGTGAACGGGTGAGGGGGTGAACGGGTGAACGGGTGAGGGGGTGACGCGTTTCCGCGGGGCCCTCTCCCCCGACCGGCCTTACGCTCGTTCCTCGCGACGGCGGTCGACCCCTCCCCCAACTTCGGGGGAGGGGTTGGCCGTTCCTCGACGACCGTGCATGTAAACAACCCCTCCCCCGTAGTTTGGGGGTAGTTTGGGGGAGGGGTCGCCGCGAGCCGCGAGGAACGAGCGGCGAAGACGGCGGGGGAGAGGGCCCCCGCGGGAACGGGATCCCCGTTCACCCGTTCACCCGTTCACCTTGACCGGAGCCCGCCGCACCACGCATTCTCACGCATCATCCCACGACCGCGGTCCCCCCGCCCCACCCGTCCCGAAGCTCCCGATGCTCAAGAAGCTGCTCTACGTCCTCGCGGGCGTGCTCGCGCTGGTGGTCGTCGCGCTCATCAGCGGGCGCGTGTGGCTGGGGCGCTCGCAGCCGGACCCCACGCGCGGAGCGGCGCTGGCGGGGCTGCGCGCGCCGGTGGAGGTGTGGCGCGACTCCCTGGGCGTGCCGCACGTCTGGGCAAAGGACGAAGAGGACCTGTTCCGCGCCATCGGCTACGTGCACGCGCAGGACCGCCTGTTCCAGATGGAGATGTTCCGGCGCGTGGCGGACGGCCGGCTGGCGGAGATCCTGGGCGAGGACCTGGTGGATACCGACCGGTTCCTCCGCACCGTCGGCATGGGACGCGGCGCGGCGCAGAACGAGGCGCGGCTGGCACCGGAGCACCGGCGGGCGCTGCAGGCGTATGCCGACGGCGTGAACGCGTGGATGCGCACCCACCGCGGCCCGCTGCCGCCGGAGTTCGTCACCCTGCGCTTCAGGCCCGAGCCGTGGACCGTCCGCAACACCCTCTCCATCGCCAAGATCATGGCGTGGGACCTGGCGGACTGGGAGCTGGGCCTCAACCTGCAGCGCGCCGTCGACCGGGTCGGTTCGGAGCGGGGGCGCGAGCTGTTCCCCTTCTATCCGCAGGACGGCACCACCATCCTGGGCGCCGACGCGCAGTGGCAGGGCCGCGCCGCCGCGCCGCCGGCCCCCGCGCCCGCCGCCGCCCCGTCGCCGCGGATCTCCGGCCGCGTCCCCCTGCCGGACGTGCCGCCGCTCGCGCTGGAGCTGCTGGAGTCGGTCTCCGCCTCGCACGCCTCCAACTCGTGGGTCGTCGGCGGGTCGCGCACGAAGTCGGGGAAGCCGATCCTCGCCAACGACATGCACCTGTCGCTGCGGGCGCCGGCCATCTGGTACCTGGCCGCCCTGCACGGCGGCGGCTTCAACGTCGCGGGGATGACGCTGCCGGGCGTTCCCGTGGTCGTCGCGGGGCACAGCGACCGCGTGGCGTGGGGATACACGAATGCGATGGTGGACGACGTCGACTTCTTCGTGGAGCAGGTGGATTCCGCGAACCCCAACCGGTACCGCACGCCGGGCGGCTGGGCGGAGATGACCGTCCGCCCGGAGACGATCCAGGTCAAGGGCGGCGGGCGCGTCATCCACACCGTGCGGACGACGCGGCACGGACCCGTGCTCTCCGACGCGGAGGACCGCGGCGGCGACCGCGTGCTGGCGATGCAGTGGACGGCGTACGAGCCCTCGACGGAGGTGGTCGCGCTGCTGGGGATGAACACGGCGCGCAGCGCGGACGAGTTCACCACCGCGCTGCGCGGCTTCAACAACCCGCACCAGAACGTGATCTTCGCCGACCGCGACGGGCGTTTCGGGTACTGGATGGGCGGCCGCGTCCCCATCCGCCGCGGTGGTGACGGCGTCCTTCCCCAGCCCGGCTGGACGGGGGAGGCGGACTGGGCGGGATGGCTGACCTTCGACCAGCACCCGCACGTGCTGAACCCCGCCGAAGGCTTCGTGGTCACCGCCAACAACCGGCAGGTGGGGCCCGCGTATCCGCATCACATCACCAGCAACTGGGCCGAGCCGTGGCGCGCCGCCCGCATCCGCCAGCTGGTGGAGGCCGGGCGCGGGCTGACAGCGGCGGACGTGGCGCGCCAGCAGATGGACGTGCGCGACGTCTTTGCCCTGCGCCACCTTCCCTTCGCCATCCAGGCCGCCGAGCGCGCCAGCCTGGCCGACGCCGCCCGCGAGCTGCGCGCCTGGAACGGCGAGGCGCGGATGGATTCACGGGGCGCGGCGCTCTTCTACACCTGGTTCGACGAGCTGCGCACCCGCGTGGGGAACGACGAGTTCGGCGGCGAGAACGTCTACTTTCCGCGCACGACGATGGACCGCATCCTGGAGCAGGGGGGCGGCGCGTGGGTGGACGACGTGACGACGCAGGGCAGAACGGAGACGCTGGGCGAGCTGGCCGCCGAGGCCATGCGCACCGCCGCGCAGGCGGTGGGCTCGCGGACGTGGGGCGCGCTGCACCAGACGCAGATCGCCCACCCCATGGGCGTGGTGAGCGTGCTGGACCGCGCCCTCAAGCTCAACATCGGCCCCTTTCCCAACGCCGGATCGTACTACACGGTGAACGTGAGCGGGTGGGGCGCCCGCAGGCCGCCGTTCACCAATACGTACGGAAGCAGCCAGCGCCACGTAGTGGACATGGCGGATCCCGACGGCTCCGGCGGGTTCGTGATCCCCACCGGGCAGAGCGGCATCCCCTTCAGCCCCCACTACCGCGACCAGACGCCCCTGTGGCGCGAAGGGCGCCTCTGGCTGATCCCGCTGGACCGCGGCAGGGCCGAACGCCGCGCCGTCAGCCGGATGACGCTGCGGCCGGAGGGGCGGTAGGACCGGCAGTGGGTCGCGGTCCGGCAGCCGGATGGCACCCCCATCTCCCGCCCCCTCGTCTCAGGATCGTCTCACGCCGCCGCGGCCGATGCAGATTCTGACAAAGAATGGCCCCATACCAGATCCGGCAACACAGCGCATGACTTCCTGAGGGAGGCGCCGCGCTGAACCTTGCCCTGACCGGGAACCCGGCGCGCCGACCGAAGGACCTCGCCAGCAGAACGAAGGGGCTGGTTCCGCGTCCTGATCCGGCCCCTGCGCAGCCGAGAGGAGGTCCTTCGGTCGCGCGCCGGAGTCCGTGCAGCCGGCAGGATCTGCGCGTGCGCTCCCTCAGGAAGTCACATACTTTTCCGGAATTGGTATCACATCACATCACGATCTTTTCGCGGATTCGGCTGGGCATGAGACGCGCGGAAACCCGCCGCCTCCGCCCCCGCGCCTACCCGCCGATGGCGGTCACGGTGACCGTCGCGGTGTCCGCCAGGCCGCCGGGGCCGGTGGCGAACACCTGGAAGGTGCCCGTGACGGCGCCCGCGGTATAGAGCCCGGTGCCGCTCACGACTCCGCCCGTGGCCGTCCAGGTGACGCTGACGGCCTGGCTGGCGCCGTTGGAGAGCCGCCCCGCGGCGTTGAACTGCACGTTGCCACCGGCCGCTACCGTCGCCGTGGCGGGGGTGATCACCACGCCGATCAGCGTGGGGTTGGTGCTGGGCACCGCCACGTTCACGCCCGCCGTGTCCGCCACCCCGTTCTGCGCCCGGGCCACCACGCGAAAGACGCCGGCCGTCTGCCCCGCGGTGAACAGCCCGCCGGTGCTGATGCCGCCGCCCGTCGCGCTCCAGGTGACGGACCCGGCCGTCGTGTCGCCGTCGGTCATCACCGTCCGGGCCTGGAACTGCAGCGTGGCCCCGGCCTGCACCGTCACCCCCTGCGGCGTCACCAGCACCTCCTGCACGTTGCGCCGGTTGGGCCCGCCGACGATGGTGCCGCTGGGGGTGTCGCACGCGGCGGCGAGCGCCGCCAGGAACGCGGCGGCCGCGGCAAACGCTCCCGTCCAGCGATGTGGACGTCCGTGCATCATCCAGCCCTCCCGGGTCTGCGACGCCGCGCGCGGGCGGTGTCGCGCTGAGCAGTGATCCTCGTACGCGCCGCGTGTGCGCCTTCCGGCAGACGAGCGTGGATCGTCAACGGCCCGCATCCGCCGTGCCGACGCGGAAATCCGCGGCTACACCCACATCGTGAACACCGCCACCTCAACCACCCACGTGCGGCGGCTCATCCGCACGGAAAAGCCGGCCGGCGGATCGTGTCCGCCGGCCGGCTGTCCAGGAGGGTGCGCATCCGGGCGTCCGCGGCTCAGGCGCGCGCCACCTTCGCGGGCACCCGCTCGCCGCGCTTCTGCAGCGCCACGTAGAACGCCGCGGCCGTCCCGATCAGCAGCACGCTGATGAGCTGCGCGACGGAGAACCCGCCCAGAAAGCGGTCGTCCTTGGCGCGAAAGATCTCCACGATGAAGCGCTCCACACCCGCCAGCGCCAGCCACACCATGAACAGGTGCCCCGGCGTGGCGGCCAGCCGCGGCCTCAGGCGGATGACGATCGCCAGGATGATGAGCGTCATCCCGGTCTCGTACAGCTGCGTGGGGTGCACGGCCAGCACGGTGCTGTCGGGGGTGGACGCCGGAATGTCCACGCCGAACGCGCGCAGGTTGCCGGCCGTGGAGGGAGGCGCGCCCTGCGGAAAGGCGACGGCCCACGGCGCGTCCGTCGGTGCGCCGTAGTCGTCGCCGACGAGAAAGCAGCCCAGGCGGCCGATGGCGTACCCCAGCGCCATTCCCGGCGCCACCGCGTCGGCGTACTTCCACACCGGCAGCTTGAGCTGCCACAGGCGAAAGAGCACGCCCAGCGCGCCGCCGATGAACCCGCCGTACCACACCAGCCCCGACCGCGAGAGCAGCGCGCCCCAGGGGTCCGCCGCCGTCTCGCCAAAGTGCAGGAACAGGTAGTAGATCTTCGCGCCCAGGATGCCGCAGATGGCCGCCCAGCCGGCCAGATCCCACGCGTACTCGGGGTTCTCCCCCTGCCGCTTGAGCCCGCGCGCGACGAGCCACGCCGCCGCAAGAAACGCCAGCGCGATGGACGCGCCAAAGCTGGTGACCTTGAAGCCGCCGATCTCGAACAGGATGGGGAACATCGCCTGGGAGGGGTGTGAGGGATGGATGAGGCCCTGCGCGCGACCGGCACCCCGGAGGACGGGAACACCTGTCGCGCATAAACTTACGCCGATTTGGCCCTTTGGTAAAGGCGTGCGCGTCGGGGTGACGGGTGAACGGGTGAACGGGTGAACGGGTGAACGGGTGATGATGTGGGGCTAATGGTATCGGGGTGGGATCGGGCGCGGGTCTCTCGCCATGGGCCACCCCGGGATGAATCCCGGGGCTAGAAATACCATAAGCCCCGCCCTGGGCTCGCGGAGCTCGCCCGGCGGGGCTTCACCCGCTCGCGTCAGCGGGGATCCCGGGCCGTGGATGATGGGTCGCGTGCGAAGTTGAAGCCCCGTTTTGCGAGGAACGAGCAAAGACGGGGCTTATGGCCGTTCTAGCCGCGGGTTTTCAACCCGTGGTGCCCGGCGGGAAAAATCCCCGGCCGGCGACGTTCGTCCCCCCGTCCCCCCGTCCCCCCGTTCACCCGTTCACCCGTTCACCCGTTCACCCGTTCACCCGTTCACCCGTTCACCCGTTCACCCGTTCACCCGTTCACCCGTTCACCCGTTCACCCGTTCACCCGTTCACCCGTTCACCCGTTCACCCCCGCTCCGTAAACCCCCGCCGCGTCCAGATCACCACCGTGCCGCACTGCACCCACCGCGTGGCGAACTCCGCCGGCGTGTCGGACTCGCCGCGGTACACCTCGATCCCCTCCACCTCTTCCGGCTGCACGTAGTCGTCGATCGCCAGGTCCTGCCGGGGCGTGGCGCGTGACCCCATCATCGCCGGCTGGTTGATCTGCATCCCGTCGACGAAGAAGACCACCGTGCAGCGGTCGGAGTTGCTCCCCTGCGTAAAGCCGGAGCCCGACGCCCCCATGCGCGGCGGCGTGGCGCGCAGGTTGGGGATGTTGCGCAGCATGTCGGTGATGCGCACCGGGTGCCGCGCCTCGATCTCCTCGCGCGTGATGAAGCGGCCGGCGCCGTGCTCCATCCGCGCGTAGAAGCCGCGCAGCACCGGGCTCACGTCGCGCGTGGAGCGCGAGGTCACGGTGACCGGCGCCATCACCACCGTCTCCACCGCCATCCGCACCTCCACGTCCACCACCGAGTCCGCCGTGAGCACCAGGTCCCCCACCGCGTCGCGGTAGCCGATGCGGGTGGAGCGCACGCGGTACGTCCCCGGGCTCACGTCCGCGATCTCGAAGCACCCCACGCTGTCCGTGCGCAGCGCGCGCTGCCAGCGGCCGCGGTTGGCGGAGATGACGACGGTGCCGTCGGGGATGGGGCCGCCGCTGGCGGCATCCAGGACGATGCCGCGCACCAGCGTCTGCGCGGGCGCGGGAAGCGCGGCGAGAAGCAGGGCGGCGGCGAGCAGGCATACGTGGTGGGCACGCATGCGGTCCTCCTTGCGATGGCGGAGGGGACCGGACGGGGGCGGCGAACGCGCGCCCCACGCAGAGGGAACGGGCGCGCCATCCCTGGTTCTGACGCGCCGCAAGGGGTGGACCGCGCGGCTAGTCGAACATGTCCCAGGCGCGCTCCAGGTCCTGGCGGGAATACACGCGGAACGCGGTGAGCGTGTTGGTGCGCTCGATCCCCGACACCTGGGCGATCTCTTCGGTCACGATCTCGGCGATGCGGTCGTACTCCTTCACCCGCAGCACCGCGATCAGGTCCCAGTCGCCGGAGACGGAATACACTTCGGCCACGCCGCCGATCCCGGCGATGCGGCGGGCCAGAGCGGGCACGTCGCCGGGAACGGCGCGAATCAGCACGACGGCGGCAACCATCAGACTCCCTCCGGTGCGGGGGTGGGGGCGGTCGTGGCGGCGCGGCGGGGAAGCAGCCACAGCCCCAGGGCCAGCAGCAGGGCGCCGCCGGCCACCACGGGCCACTGCAGCGACTCGCCGCGAAACGCCAGCTTCTGCACGGCCGGCTGCCAGAGAAGCATCACCACGAACGCGTTGTTGATGAAGTGCATCAGCATACTCGCGAAAATGCTGCGCGAGTGCCAGACCACCCATCCCATCAGCAGGCCGATGAAGGCCGTGGGCAGAAAGCGCAGCGCCGTCTCGAACGAGAGGTGAAAGGCGCCGAAGATGGCCGCGGAAAGCACCACCGCGTGCCAACCCCGCATCTCCCGCCCCAGCGACTGCAGCAGCACGCCGCGAAAGACCAGCTCCTCGCAGACCGCGGGGGTGAGTGCGGCGATGAAGAAGAGCCAGAGCGCGCGCCGGGTGTCCGCCGCCGTCAGCATCTCCTGCAGCGGCACCAGGCTCTCCAGCCCGCCCTCGAACATCTGCATCTCCAGCCAGACGATGCTCCATCCCACCGGGATGCCGCCCAGCGCGATCAACGCCGCCGCCAGCAGCGCCTTTGGCGGCGGCCGGCGAACCGCCAGCGTGCGCCGCCAGTCATACGGCCCCAGCGCCGCCAGTGCGACGGCGGGGAGCGCCAGCAGCCCCCACTGCGACGCGAGCAGGCCGCGCTCCCCCAGCGACCCCTGCAGCCGGGTGCCCAGGTGGAAGTAGAGGAGCGCGATCAGGGCGATGAAGGCCATCGCCTCCGCGGGGAGCGGGATCCCCCGCTCCGCCGCCCGCCACGCGCGGATGCGCTCCCCCCATCCCCCGCCCCTGGCCGCCTCCCCCGACCCGCCGCCGAACAGCACGTCCTCGCGCCCGAACGCGCGGGAGGCGAAGACCAGCGCCAGCGCCGCGTACGCCCCGGTGGAGAGCACCGCGAGCAGCGAGGCGAGAAACGGCGGGTCGCCCGTCATCAGCTCGCGAAAGAACATCGCCACGCCCACCACGGGAAAGAGCGCGAGCGCGGGGGTGAAGTCGATCCCCGGCAGCGTGACCACCAGCAGCGGCAGCGTGGCGGCCAGCTGCGCCGGCGTGAGCGCGTTCTGCGCCTCCTTGAACGACTGCGCCCGCAGCGCCAGCCCCAGGAACGCCGCCGCGAACAGCACCGCCAGCGGGATCAGGGCGATGAAGACCAGGAGCGCGGCGCCCGGCGGCAGGGTAAAGCGCAGGTTCGACGCCGCGCCCATGCGAAAGATGCCGGACTGAAAGGTCAGCAGCATGCTCAGCAGGTTCGCCACCGCCGCCGCCATCCCGATCAGCGCCACCGCCGCGAACTTCCCCGCCACGATCTCCGCGGCGGGGACGGGCGCCGTCAGCAGCGTCTCCAGCGTGCCGCGCTCCTTTTCCCCCGCGGCCATGTCGATCGCCGGGTAGAAGGTGCCCAGCAGCGTCATCAGCACCAGGATCAGCGGAAGAAATCTTCCGAGCGTGTATCCCCCCGCCTCTTCCGCCGTGGCCACGGACGAATCCGCCACCGCCAGCGGCGTCGCGAAGGTCGCCGGGAGCCCGGCCCCGCGCAGCCGCGTGGCGAGGAGGGTGTCGCCCCACTCGTCCAGCCGCGCCCACGCCAGCTCCTGCGCGCGGCGCGAGCGGTCGTCCGTGGCGTCGAAGAGAATGCGGGCCTGCCGCGACCCCGCAGCCGCCACCGGCGCCGCGCCCAGCACGACCGCCGCCTCCACCTTGCCCTCGCGCACCGCCGCCACCGTGGCGCTCTCCGCGCTGAAGACGCGGATGGCGCTGTCGCCGTCCATGAACCGCACCAGCGCGGGGTCCGCGCCCGCGACGGCGACCCTGGCCGGCGCCGCGCTCAGCTGCCGCTGGCCGAAGATGGCGATCTGCTGGATGAGGACGAGCATGGCCGGATAGAGCAGCGTCGGCAGCACCAGCATCATGAACAGCGTGCGCCGGTCGCGGACGGTCTCGCGCAGCTCCTTTCCCAGCACCGTCCGCACGGTAGACCAGCGCATCACGCCGCCCCCCGCGCGATGTGCAGGAACGCGCGGGCCAGGTTGGGCTCGCCGCTGCGGGCGACGATCTCGTCCGCCGTCCCCTCTTCCACCAGCCGCCCGCCGGCCAGGATCCCCACGCGGTCCGCCAGCAGCTCCACCTCGCTCATGTGGTGCGTGCTGAACAGGACGGCGCGCCCGCGGCCGCGCGCATCCGCCACGAAGTCGTAGATCGCCTGCCCGCTCAGCACGTCCAGCCCCAGCGTCGGCTCGTCCAGCACCAGCGCCGGCGGATCGTGCACCGCCGCGCGCGCGATGCTCACCCGCTGCCGCTGCCCGGTGGAGAGCCGGCCGCAGAGCCGGTCCGCGAACTCGCCGATCCCGAACCGCTCCACCACCGCCTCCACGCGACCCTCCAGGTCACGCTCGTCCACCCCCTGCAGCCGCGCGAAGTAGCGCAGCAGCTCGCGGGCGGTCAGGCGCGCGTACAGCCCCATGGACGCGGCGAGAAAGCCGAGCCGGCGCCGCACCTCCAGCGGGTGCGTGCGCGCGTCGAATCCCCCGATGCGCGCGGTGCCCTCCGTCGGCGCGAGCAGGGTGGCCAGGCAGCGCAGCGCGGTGGTCTTGCCGGCGCCGTTGGCCCCCAGCAGCGCGTACACCTCTCCCGGCGCCACGCGCAGCGAAAGCCCGCGCACCGCGACAAAGTCGCCGTAGGCCTTGGAAAGGGATTCGAACTCGATCAAGAGGGCAGTGCGTGAGTGCGGAAGTGCGTGAGTGCGGGAGCGGGGCTCGGCGCGGGGGAAGATAGGGCGCGGAGGGGCGGAGGGCGAGGCGGGGGGCGGTGAACGGGTGAACGGGTGAACGGGTGAACGGGTGAAGGCGCGTTTCCGCGGGGGCGCCCCGTCATCCACCCCGGGCTAAAGCCCGGGGCTGGAAATGCCATAAGCCCCGCCCTGGGCGCGCTGCGCTTGCCCGGCGGGGCTTCACCTGCTCGCGTGGACGGCGCCCAAGCCTCGTTGGCAGGTTCGATCGAGCCAATCACGGATTCAACCGCACGGCCCGCGGAACGCATGCGGTTGAAGCCCCGTTTTGCGAGGAACGAGCAAAGACGGGGCTTATGGCCTTTCTAGCCCCGGGTTTCAACCCGGGGTGGCCGCGCCACGAACCCGCCCATCCCCACATCCGCCCCGCCGACCCCATCACCGCATCCCCCCGTTCACCCGTTCACCCGTTCACCCGTTCACCCGTTCACCCGTTCACCCGCTCACCCGCTCACCCCCCCGCCGCGATCGCCCGCACCACGTCGTCGATCCCCGCCTTCATCCGCGACGACGGCTGGCCGGAGCCGTTGGCGATGATGCAGAAGATGATCTCGCGCCCGTCCGGCATCGTCACGAACCCGCTCAGCGAGTCCACGTTGCCGATGTACCCCGTCTTGGCCGCCACCCGCCCGCGCAGGTCCGTCAGCCGGGTGCGGAGCGAGCCGTCCTCCGCGCCGGAGAGCGGCAGCGCGCGGCGGACGACGGCCTGGCGCGGCGTGCGGCGCACGTAGTCCAGCAGTTGCACCAGCGCGCGCGGCGTCACCTGGTTCCCCGCGGAGAGGCCGGACCCGTCGCGCAGCACGATGTCCGCCGAGTCGATCCCCACCACGCGGGTGAGGAACTCGCGCTCCACGGCGAGCCCGGCGGCCCAGCTCCCCTCGCCGCGCACCTCGCGGCCCAGCGTCTTCACCAGCAGCTCCGCGAACCAGTTCTGGCTGTTCATCAGCACGGGGCCGATGGCCTGCGGCAGCGGCGGCGACCGCCACTCCACCACCGGCGCGTCGCCCGCCACGGTGGAGGCGGACGGGTCCGAGACGACGCGGACGGTGCTGCGCGCGACCTCGATCCCCCTGCGCTCCAGCACCTCGCGAAAGACGATCCCCGTAAAGCGCGCCGGGTCGTCCACCGCGAACGACTCCTCGTCCGCCGCCGTTCGCAGCGGAAGGTTGCCGTACGCCCGCACGGCGCCCGGCGTGGACCCGCGCTCCAGGTCGAAGGTGTGCGCGCGGCCGGCGGCGACGGTGCGCGACGCGTTCTCCAGCGTCCACGCGCCGCTCGCGGGCGAACCGGTGATGCGCGCCGGCGCCCCCGCGGACGCGCCGGGCTGGATGCGGAAGTCGATGGAGTTGTCGTTCATCCCCAGCGCCCCCACCGGCGCCGCGTACCACCAGCGCTGGTCGTACTCCTCCCAGTCGCCGCGCACGCGCTCGCGGTCCATCCAGCTTTCGTCCGCCACCACGCCGCCCGAGATCCGGCGGATGCCGCGCGCCAGCAGCGAGTCCGCCAGCATCTCCAGCACCGCCGTGCGGCTGGGAAAGTAGCGGGCGCTGATCATGGGATCCCCGCGGCCGTACAGCACCAGGTCGCCCTCCAGCGTCCCGTCGCGCACCGTGCCCTCCGCGTACAGGCTGGTGCGGAAGCGGTACTCCGGGTCCAGGTGGTGCGCCGCCGCCGCGGAGACGATCAGCTTGAGGTTGGAGGCGGGGATGAAGCGCCGGCCGGCGTTGCGCGCGTAGAGCGTCCGTCCCGTGGATGCATCGCGCACCTCGATCCCCCACTGCGCCCGCGACAGGGCCGGGCGCGCAAGGATGGAGTCGATTCGTGCGGCCAGCCGCGCGTTCGCGGGAGTGGAAGTGGCGTACGGCCGGGAAACTGCTACATTGGCGGCGCGCGGGGTCTGCGCCGCCAGCGGCACGAACGCCGCGAGGGCCAGCACGCCGGCGCCGATGCGGCGCGGGATCATCACTCGAAGAGCAGGCACGGATGCGATCGGGTTGGGTGGGGGCCGGATGAGCGAAATCCTCTTCGCGGACGACGACGACGCGCTGCGCCGGATGATCGGCGACCTGCTTCGGCACGCCGGCCACGCGGTGCGGCTGGCCGAGAACGGCCGCGAGGCGCTGGCCGAGG
>DASUVG010000267.1:0-12387 GCA_036379135.1 Longimicrobium sp. | reverse complement strand
TCCCCGGCCCTCCCCCACAAACTGCGTGGGGGAGGGAGGACGCGGGCAGAAAGCTCGTCGCAGCGGGATCGAATTCTCCCCTTTCTCCCGCGCAGCGGGGGAGAGGGGCCGGGGGAGAGGGGGCTCCGTCGGGCGCCAGTTCGATGCGTGCCGAAGCGGGATCGAATTCTCCCCTCTCCGCGAGGAACGAGCGGGGAGGGGCCGGGGGAGGGGCCCCGTCGGGCGCGAGCTCGATCCCCGTCGACGCTCCCGAATCCCTCCCTACTTCCTTCCGCCGCCCTGGTCGCGCTGGCGGATGTCGTGGAGCAGGATGTCCATCACCAGCATCAACCCCAGCGCGGCGGCGAGGAGGAAGAAGATCATCGCCACGCCGGGGTAGCCGAAGAGCGTGAATCGCGTGGAGATGCGCATCATCATCGCCGCGCCGATGATCAGCGCGGCCAGGACGATGCCCATGGAGATGCGGTTGGACATCTTCTGCATCCCCTCCAGCAGCCACGCGTCCTCCACCACCCGCACCCGCACCTCCAGCCCCTCTTCCGTCACCGCCTCCAGCGCGCGGTTGATGCGGCCGGGAAGCTTCTGCACCAGCTCGTTCATCTCGAGCAGGTTGGTGAACATGCGCCCGGGCGACACGTTCTTGAGCATCTGCCGCCGCATGAGGTCCGACGCGTTGCGCTGGATGGCGGCGTTGGGGTCGAACTCGGGATCCAGCGTGCGGCCCACCTGGTCCAGCGCAAGCAGGGCGCGGCCCAGCATGGTCATCTCCACCGGCAGGCGGATGCCGTTCTCCGCGGCGCTGCGGGTCACGTCCAGCATCACCCGCCCCACCTGGATGTCGCGGGCGTCGCTGGCGGTGGCGAAGTCGGAGACCAGCGCCTTCACGTCGGCCGTGAACCGCCCCTCGTCGAAGTGGTCGCGCTCCTCGCCGGCGGCGATCGTGGCCTCCGCCGCCTCTTCGCCGCGGCCGTCGCTGATGGCCAGCACCATCCGCATCAGGTGCTGCTGCAGGTCGGGGCTCAGCGTGCCCACCATCCCCACGTCCAGCAGCGCCAGCCGCCCGTCGTCCGTAAGAAAGACGTTGCCGGGGTGCGGATCGGCGTGAAAGAACCCGTCCACCAGGATCTGCTTGAGGTATGCGCGGAACAGCTCCTCGGAGAGCGCGCGCCCCTCCACCTCCATCCGCGCCAGCGGGCTGAGCCGGGTGATCTTGCGCCCGCGGATGTACTCCATGGTCAGCACGCGGCCGGTGCTGTAGTCGGCCACCGGGCGCGGGACGATGATGCGCTCGTACTCGGCAAGGTTGGCGTCGAGCGTGGCCATGTTGCGGGCCTCGCGCGCGTAGTCCAGCTCGGTGAGCAGGGTGCGGCGGAACTCCTCCAGCACGCGCGCGGGCTCGTACTTGCGCCCCTGCCTGGTGTGCCGGTCCATGAAGTCCACCACCTCGCCCAGCGCGTCCAGGTCCTTTACGATCTGCTCGCGGATGCCGGGGCGCTGCACCTTGACCGCCACCGTGCGCCCGCCGCGCAGCACCGCGCGGTGCACCTGCCCCAGCGACGCGGCGGCGATGGGCGTGCGGTCGAACTCGTCGAACGCCTTGCTGACCCGCACGCCCAGCTCCTCGGAGACGATGCGCTCCGCTTCTTCGCCGTCGAACGGCTCCACCCGGTCCTGCAGGCGGGCCAGCGCGTCGGCGTAGGCGCGGGGGATGAGGTCGGGGCGGGTGGAAAGGAGCTGGCCCAGCTTGATGAAGGTGGGCCCCATCTTCTCCAGGTCGGCGGTGAGCTGCTCGGCCTGGGCGGGCTGGCCGGCGTCGGGCTCGGCGCCTTCTTCCAGCGCGCCTTCCAGGCCGGCGGACTTCACCAGGTCGCTGCGCCCGTAGCGCATCAGCAGGCGCGCCAGGTCGCGGTAGCGCTTCAGGTGCTCGGGGCGCAGCGAGATGCCCATGCGGGTAGTGTCCGGTCGCGGATGGGGTGGATGAAAGCCGTTTTGAGCCTCGCAAGCGCAGAAAGCGTGCGCGGGCAAGGTGCTGCAGACCTTGGACAGTCTTGCGCGGGAGCGCAGAATCTGGAGCGCGCCACGGGGAGGGGCCGTGATCCTTCTGCGGATCGGGTGCTAATGAAGGCACATGGATCGAAGCGCAGTGGCACGCACGAGGTACGATCTTGCCGCGGCGGATGGGCGATCATTATCCTGCCGCGTCCGCCGGACGTATCGACCGAACCGCATCCACCAGGACCATGACCGAAGATCGCGACCTGGAGAAGGTCTACACGCGCAAGCAGTTCGCGGCCAAGCTGCGCCGCCTGGCCGATTCCATCGAGACGGAAAAGGCGTTCACCATCCAGGTGGCCGGCGAGCGGCTGAAGATTCCCGCCGACGCCGAGTTCAACGTGGAGCACGAGCGCACCGGCGACACCGAGGAGCTGGAGTTCCAGCTCCGGTGGAAGCGCGCGGCGGAGTAGCCTTTCCCTCGCGCGATTCGTTACCGCCAGCGCCTGTCCCGGGCGGTTGAAACCGCGGCTGGAAAGGCACAAAGTCCGCCTGCGCGGACTCGGCGGCCTGAGGGTGTGCGACGTCCCAGGCACATGCGCGTCCGCAACCGCGGGTTACCCCCGGCGCCGTCCCGGGGCGGTTGAAACCGCGGCTGGAAAAGCGGGAAGCCCCGCAAACGGCGCGGGGCTGTGGCCCAGGGATGAACGCGCCGGGTTCGTGATTCACGCCGACAATCAAGCCCCCGCCCGGCACCTGACGGAGCGCGGGCTGTTCGTGGGCTGTTCCCTGTTCCCTGTTCCCTGGCTGCTCCCGGGCAGGCCTCTTGCTAAGGCGGGGCGCATGGGAAGCCTGCTGGCGGTGGATCTGGGGCTGCGCACGGGGCTGGCGCTGTACGGGCCCGATGGGCGCCTGCTGTGGTACCGCTCGCAGAACTTCGGGACGGCGACGCGGCTGCGGCGGGCGGTGCACGGGGTACTGCGCGAGCTGCCGGAGGTGCGCTGGCTGGTGCTGGAGGGCGGCGGCAACCTGGCCGAGATCTGGACGCGCGAGGCCGAGCGCGTCGGCATCACCGTCCACCGCATCTCGGCGGAGACGTGGCGCCAGCGGCTGCTGTACACCCGGGAGCAGCGCACCGGCGCCAGCGCCAAGCACCACGCCGGCGACCTGGCGCGCCTGGTGATCGACTGGTCCGCCGCCCCCCGCCCCACCTCGCTTCGCCACGACGCCGCGGAGGCCATCCTGACCGGCCTGTGGGGCGTGCTCCACGTCGGTCTGCTGAATCAGCTGCCGATAGAGTTGCGGCGGTGACCACGAACTGCTGGCCAATTTCTGCGAAAGCGGGTTCATGTCTCATCCTGCCCCAACACCTCCGGCTGAACTTGTCTCCCGCATTCGCTGGTGGCTCGATCACCACGTCGGCGTGGCGGAGACGATCTTCCGCAAAGCAGCCGACCGAGGAGTTTTGAAAGAAACGGACTTGCTACCGCTCCTGGACGATGAGACGCCGGTCATCAGGGCGACCGCGCTTCGCATGGTGGGCTATTTTAAAGATCCCACTCGTTGACATCAGAAAGCCCCGTCCCGGCATCTGCCGGAGCGGGGCTTTCGATCTGGCTAATCCCTGTTCGCTAGAGGTTCAGCCAGTAGTTCAGCTTGATCGCCAGCACGTTGGTCGGCGGGGCCAGCGAGTCGTCGAACAGCCGGCCGAAGTCGCGGCGCACGCCGAAGGAGCCGTCCTGCACAAAGTGGCTGCGCCCGTGGCTCCACACCACGAACAGCGCCGAGCCGGGCCGGTACTCCCACCGCAGCACCGCGTTGGTGCGAAGCTCCTTGAAGTTGAAGTCCGGGTTGCGGAAGGTGAAGTCCGGCTCGCCCTCGCCGTCCAGCCGCACGCCGTAGCGCTCCGGGTCGCCCGCGTCGATCTCCGTGCCCACCGCGTAGTCGTGAAAGCGGTCGTCGAAGCTGTCCGCGTGGCCGTCCGTCACCTCGCGGAACCGCGAGTACTCGCCCGCGGCCACGAACGGCTGCGCGTACAGCTCCAGCGTGAGCTTTGGCGTGAACGCGTAGTTCAGCCGCGTGCTGAGGGCAAGGCTGCGGTTTTGGATGTTGCCGAACACGTAGTGCGGCGTGCCGTCCGCCGTGCGCCCCTCGGAGACGAAGATCCACGGGTCCTGGCTGACGTTGAGGTTGGGACCCACCGACAGCCGAATGCGCGAGCTGGGGCGGTAGTTCAGGTTGGCGCCGGCCCAGTATCCGCCACCCGTGGTCCCCCACTCGCCCCACGCGCCGCCGAACGCCTCGCCCGAAAGGCGGCGGCGCCCGTCCGTGAACGTGCCGAAGTTGACGTTGGTGTACGCCGGACCCACGAAGCTGGGGCCGCCGCGCAGCACGTCGGCGCGCAGGGCCTGGAACTCGTGGTTGATGTCGAACCAGGAGCCCCAGTTGTTGTTGAACTGGCCAAAGCCGCCTGCGTGAAAGCCGGTCGTCAGCCGCTCGCGGCCAAAGCTCCACCCGTTCCAGGCGTCCAGCCCCACGTTCCACGAGCGGAACAGCTTGCCGGGGCGAAACTCCACGTATCCTGCGCGCGCGCCCACCAGTGCCCAGTCGGCGTTGCGCACGTAGCCAAGGTCGTTCATCTCCAGCCCGGGTGAGCGCGCGTGGGCAAAGGCGCCGGCGCGCCAGTGCCCGCCGCCGATCTTCTCGATCGACGCGCGTCCCATCCATCCGCTCAGGGTGGTGGCGTCCGCATCCAGCTCCAGGTGGTCGGCATCGGGGCGCTGGAAGTAGTGGCCGGCGCGGGTCTGGATGCTGGTGATGGCGGCGGTGCTGCCGCGCACGTGCGTGCCCACCAGCGCGCCCTCGACCTCGTAGTTGTTGCCGCCGAAGCGGTGGCGCCCGTCGATCCCCGCCAGGTACGACTGCCCGGGAAGCCAGTCCAGGCCCTCCGCCCCGTCCAGGTCGCGGTGCGTGGCGGTAAAGATGCCGCCGATGGCGCTGTTCCCGCCCTGGAAGTCCTTGATCACGCGGCCCACGGCGTAGTTGGTCATCGGCTCGACGACCGTTTCGCCGCGGCCGTCCGCGGTGGCGTAGCGCACGTCCTCGCGCGCGGTGACGGCGTCCAGCAGGCCGATGGACCATCCGCTGCGCGTCTTTCCGGAGAGCTTGGCGGCGCCCAGGATGGTGGTCGCCTCGGGCGCGGCGGTGAACTGGGCGTCGTTGGGCGCGCGTCCCTGCGGCGTGCGGCCCAGGCGGCGGGAATAGAAGGGCTGGTCGTTGCCGAACTGCCCGCCGCGCACGCTGTAGGGAAAGCCCACGTAGAAGCGGAAGATGTCGGACCCTTCGGTAAAGAAGGGCCGCCGCTCCTGAAAGAAGGTCTCGAACGCGGTCAGGTTCACCTGCGAGGGATCGGCCTCCACCTGCCCGAAGTCGGGGTTGATGGTGGCCGTGAGCGTAAGGTCCGACGTGAGCCCGTACTTTACGTCCGCGCCCACGGTGCCGAACGACTGGTTCTCATCCCAGAACGGATCTTCGCTGGAGCCCGGCTCGCGGGTGACGCGGGCCACGGAGTAGGGAAGCACCTCCAGCCGCCGTGCCGAGCGAATGCCGCGGATGCCCGACAGCTCGCCGAACTGCGACACGAAGCCGTTGCGGTCCGGGTGGACCTGGCTCCAGTCCGCGATCTCGCTGCGGCGCGCGATCTCACGCCCCACCTGGATCCCCCACGTCTGCTCGCCCTCCGTGCCGCTGTAGCGAAGCTGCGACAGGGGGATGCGGTACTCCACGGACCAGCCGGCGCTGTCCACGCGGGCCGCCGACTCCCACACGGCGTCCCATCCCAGGTCCTCGTTGGTGTCGTTGGAGTGGAACGCGTCCTTCTGCACGCCGCGCGGGTTGACGGAAAAGCGAAAGGCGGTGCGCTTGTCGTTGTAGCTGTCCAGCATCACGTGCGCCCACTCCGACGAGATGCCGGTCAGGTCGCGGCGGCCCAGCGGCATCTGCAGCGAGTCCGGCGAGGGGTCGTGCATGCGCATGGCCACGTACACGGCGCCGTCGTCGTACAGAATGCGCGCCTCCGACGGCAGCGTGGCCGGGGCGCCCGGGTTGGGGGCGCGCTGAACGAAGCCGGTGAGCGGCTGCGCCTGCTGCCACGCCGCGTCGTTCAGCACGCCGTCGATCTGCGGCGGCGTGGCGGTGCGGACCGCCTGGGCCACGCGGCGGCCCGCGGTTCCGGCGGGGGCGGCGCCGGGGGTGGCGGCCTGCTGCGCGGCCGCGGGCGCGGCCAGGGCGAGTGCGGCCGCAAGGGCGAGTGCACTGCGCATGGTTTGGCGATGCTCCAGGTTGGGAGGGCTTTGCGGCGGAAGCTGCCGCGCGTCGCGGTCGAGCGGATGAACGCCGTTCACCGTGACGCGTGGTAAGATGCCGCCGGATGGGAGGGAGTTTGAAGGGGTTGGGTTAGCGGATGGTTAGCGCGTGACGAGCGGAGGAAGGGGTGGGACGAGCGGTTGGATTTGCTTCGGTCGGGATCCGCGCGAGCGACCGGCGCCCCCCTCTCCCGGCCTCTCCCCCACAAACTGCGTGGGGGAGAGGAGAATTCGATCGCGACTCCGCCGGACACAGGCGTTCGTCGGGCCATCGTGGGGAGCCCGCATCAACCGATGGATGTCTTCGCGAGCGGCGGGCGCCCCCCTCTCCCGGCCTCTCCCCCACAAACTGCGTGGGGGAGAGGAGAATTCGATCGCGATTCCGCCGGACCCATGCGCCGGCCCCTCCGACCGCGGGCGGTTGAAGCCCCGTTTTGCGAGGAACGAGCGATTCCTGCCCGTGTGCCGGCCCGTGTTCGCGTTACCGCGGCGTCTCCGGCGCGGGCGGGGGCTCGGGGGCGACCAGCCAGGCCATGTGCTTGAGCTCGGGCTCGATCAGGCGCTCCCAGGCAAGGCGCACGGCGGCGGGGGAGCCGGGAAGGGAAAAGACGATGCGGCCCCGGTACGTGCCCGCCGTGGCGCGGGAGAGCATGGCGGCGGCGCCCACCTGCTCCCAGCTGAGCATGCGGAACAGCTCGCCGAAGCCGGGGATCGGCTTTTCCAGGTGGCGCACCAGCACGTCGTAGGTGGTGTCGCGCGGGGCGATGCCGGTGCCGCCATTGAACACGATCACCCGCGCCGCGCCGAACGCCATGGCCCGCAGCACCGCCTCCACCTGCTCCGGCTCGTCGGGGATCACGCGGTAGCCCGCCACGTGGTGCCCGGCGGCCTCGATCGCCTGGCGCAGCCAGATGCCGTTGGTGTCCGTCTCTTCCGTGCGCGAATCGCTCACCGTCACGATGGACACGGGCACCGGCCCGCGCTCCTCCGCGGCGCGGTGGTGCCGCTCGCTGCTGGCCGTCGTCATCCCACCCTCCCCTTTTCCGAGTTGACCGGTCGAGCCGTAGATTGCCGCGGCGGCACGGCCGGCGGAGATCATCCCCATCATACGAGAAAGCCCGTGGCGGAGCGAAAGCACGGAGAAAAGGCGCCGGCGACCACCCGCACCGTGTCCGGCGCGGACTGGTACGGCCAGGACATCTCCGGCCAGACGCACGAGAACGTCCTCTTCGTGGACCTGGACCTCACCGAGGTGGAGAACACCGGCGCGGTGTTCACCGAGTGCACCTTTCGCCGCGCGAAGTTCAACGTCTCCACGCACCGGGACGCGGCGTTCGTCAACTGCACCTTTGCCGGATGCACGTTCTACAACACCACCTTCACCGAGTGCAAGTTCCTGGGCAGCATGTTCGACCGGTGCACGTACGACGTGATGAAGGTGGAGGGCGGCAACTGGTCGTTCGTGGGGATGCCCGGAGCCGACCTGCGCAACGCATCGTTCCGGGGGGTGCGGATGCGCGAGGCGGACCTGGCGGGCGTGCGCTGCCAGGGCGCGATGCTGCGCGACACGGACCTGGGGGGCGCGTGGCTGCAGGGCGCGGACCTCACGGGATGCGACCTGCGGGGAAGCGACCTGAGCGGGCTGGAGCCGGAGAACGTGAAGCTGCGCGGCGCCATCATCACCATCGACCAGACGATCATCATCGCCCAGGCGCTGGGGCTGGACGTGCGCGTGGAGTAGCGAGGCCGCCGATCGCGCATTCCATCCACCCGTACTCTCGTACTTCGTACTTTCGTACTTTTTCCGCGCCCTTAGATTGATCCGTCGTCCCCCCTGCCGACGCGTTCATGAAAACCTTCTTCAACACCGCCGCGAAGGGGCTGGCCGGGATCACCGTCCTGGCGCTGGTCTTCATCTCCGTGTACGCCGTGGCCACGGCGGCGGACGCGCAGCGGGGGCTGGGCGCGGCGGTGTACGGTGCCATCGGCTACGTGTTCCTGATGGTGGGGTGGTGGGCGTACGGCCGCGCCAGCCGCGTTCCCGCCGGCCCGGCCTTCCTGATCCACGCCTGCTCCTGGGCGCTCTACCTTCCCGCCTCGCTGGTCACCGGCGGCGAGCCCGGCCCCACGCCCGGCTACGCGATCTTCGCCCTGGGCGCCTTTCTGCACGCGCCGTCGCTGCTGCACTTCGCCGCCGCGCTCGCGTTTCCACGGCGGGTGGCGCGGTGGCTGGGCGGGTTCGCGGCTTTCTACGGGGGGATGCTGGTTCTCTGGCTGGCGAGCGTGCTGGGCGCGCTGGCGGGGGCGGAGGAGGTCCCGGCGCTGCTGGACGGCGTGATCCGCGACGACGTGATGGACTTCGCCGCGTTCGCCGGCGCCATCGCGCTGGTGGCGTGGGGGGTGATGGAGACGCGGTCGCCGCGGCTGCGGACGCAGCTGGCGTGGGCGGCGGCGGGGATCGCGCTGGGGATGGGGCCGGGGTGGCTGGCCGCGCTCCCTGGGATCGGCGGCGGACTGCGGACGGAGGTGCTGCCCGGGCTGCCGCTGTACGCACTGTTCTGGGTGCTGATGCCGCTGGCGTTCGCGTACGCCATCGTGCGCTACAACCTGTTCGACACCGGGCGGCTGGACCGGCGCGCGCAGGAGATCTCTCTCGCCCTCCTGCAGGCGGGGAGCGTGGACGAGGTGAGCCGCCAGGCGGTGGACGCGCTGCACGCGGACTTCGACCTGAGCGCCGCCAGCGTATGGGCGCTGGACGATGCCGGCCTGCCGGTGCGGATGGGCGGCGACGCGGGCGCCGGCGATCCGCGCGCGATCGAGCGGGTGCTGGATGGGGAGGACGCCGACCTGCCGCCGCACCGCATCATCTACCCCCTTCTCTACGGCGAGACGGTGGAGGCGGTGCTCTGGCTGGAGCGCGCGGGGGGCGAGCCGTTCGAGGACGGGCATCGCGACTACCTGGCGCGCCTGCAGCGGCAGCTGGGGATGGCGCTGCACCTGCGCCGCGTGGACGACCGCGTGCGCGTGAGCGCCGAAGAGCTTACGGCGCTGGCGCGGGAGGTGGACACCGTCGCCGGGGAGCTGCGCATCACCGGCGAGAGCGTGACCCTGGCGGTGCAGGAGGTGAGCGAGGGCTCCATGCGGCAGACGGAGGACTACCGCAGCGTCGCCGAGTCCATCACCCTGCTCCGCGAGTCCAGCGTGGAGATCGCGCGGCGCCTGGCCAGCGCGGACCGCTTCGGCGGCGAGACGCTGCTGCGCTCGCGCGGCGCCGGAAGCGACGTGGAGCTGCTGGTGGCGCGGGTGAAGGAAGGAGCGACGCGGCTGGGCGCGGTGTCGGACGAGGTGGCGTCGCTGCGGGAGCGCAGCGGCGAGATCGGGTCCATCAGCGACACCATCCGCGAGGTGGCGGAGCAGACCAACCTCCTGGCGCTGAACGCCGCCATCGAGGCCGCCCGCGCCGGCGAGTACGGCCGCGGCTTCGCGGTGGTGGCGGACGAGGTGCGCAAGCTGGCGGAGAACAGCGCGGCCAGCGCCGAGCGCATCGGCGACCTGGTGGAGCAGGTGCGGGCGGAGATCGCTCGGGTGGCGGAGGCGATCGCCGGCGCGCGCGCCGACATCGCGGAGGGCGCGGGCGGCGCGGACCGTGCGGCGGTGGCGCTGCGGGAGAGCATCACCCAGGTGGCGCAGCTGCGCGAGGAGATTGCCGGCGTGGCCGCGCTGATGGACGACGCCCAGGCGCAGAACGAGATGATCGGCGACGCGGTGACCCGCGCGACGGAGATCAGCGAGCAGAACGCGGCCGCGGCGGAGGAGACGGCGGCGGCCACGGAGCAGCAGCTGGCGTCGCTGGAGAGCGTGGCCGCCAGCGTGCGCGAGCTTTCCACCCTGGGCGCGCGGATGTTCGAGCTGCTGCAGGCGGATTCCGTGCACCCCGGGGCCCCGGAGCCGCGCCGCCCGGTGGACCTGTCGCGCGGCCCGGCGCAATGACCGCCGCCGCGGCGGGGACGGGGGAGCCGGACGCCGCCGCCGCGGCCGCGCCGTTCGCCGCGCCCCGCCGCCGCCGCGTGAACTGGAAGAAGGTGGCGCTGGCCGCGGTGATCGCGGCGGCGCTCGTGGCGGCGGCCACGCAGGGCGGCCGGCTGGACTTCGAGACGCTCAGGGCGCACCGCGAGGAGCTGCTGGCCTTTACGCGGCGGAACTACGCGGCCATGCTGATCGGCGCCACGCTGGCGTATACGCTGGCCACGGCGGTCAGCTTTCCCGCCGGCGTGCTGCTGACGCTGGCGATGGGGCTGCTGTTCGGCCGCTGGGTGGGGACGGCGGCGGTGGTGCTGGCGGCGTCGGTCGGCGCCACGCTGGCCTTTCTGGCGGCGCGCTACCTGTTCGCCGACGCGGCGCGGCGGCGGATGGGGCCGCGGCTGCAGCGGCTGGCGCGCGGGTTCGAGCGGGACGCGTTCAACTACATCCTCTTCGTGCGCCTTGTCCCCGTCTTCCCGTTCTGGCTGATGAACCTGGTGCCCGCCTTTACCCCCGTGAGCGCGCGCACCTTCTTCGTGGCGACGGCCATCGGCATCGCGCCGGGAACGTTCGTGTTCGCCAACCTGGGCGAGTCGCTGGGGCGCATCGAGTCTGCCCGCGACCTGGTGGGACGGGGCACGCTCATGGCGCTGGCGCTGCTGGGGCTGCTTAGCCTGCTTCCCATCGCCTTCAAGAAGCTGCGCAACCGGAGAAAGAGACGCTGATGGCCGACCTGAACGTGGAGCGGGTCCCCCGCCGCATGCACCCCCTGGCGCTGGGCGGGCTGGCGCTGGGGCTGGTGGCCCTGCTGATGCTTTTCGCCACCGGGCCGGGGTCGCGCTTTGGCTGGTGGCACTTCCGCACCAGCTTTGCGATGATGAAGTACGCGGCGTACGTGGGCGTGGCGGCGGCGCTGCTCTCCCTGATCGGCCTTTTCCTGTCCCGCGGGCGGGGGAGGCTGGTCGCCGTGGCGGGGCTCACGCTGGGGGCGCTGGCGTTCCTGCTGCCGTGGAACTGGCGGCGCGACGCCAGGCAGTACCCGGGGATCCACGACATCAGCACCGACGTGCAGAACCCGCCCGCGTTCGTGGCCATCGCGCCGCTGCGCAGGGACGCGCCCAACCCCGTGGCGTACGCGGGCGACTCGGTGGCGCAGGTGCAGCGCGAGGCCTACCCCGACGTGCAGCCGCTGATGATGGCCATGCCGGTGGACTCGGCGTTCACGCTGGCGGTAAAGGCGGCGCGGGAGATGGGGTGGGAGATGGTGGACCAGGACCGCCGCCAGGGGCGCATCGAGGCCACGGCCACCACGCCGTGGATGGGCTTCAAGGACGACGTGGTGATCCGGGTCTCGTCGGCGTCGGGGATCGCGCGGGTGGACGTGCGCTCCAAGAGCCGCGTGGGCCGCGGCGACGTGGGCGCCAACGCCAACCGCGTTCGCCAGTACCTGCAGCGCCTGCGCGAGGCCGACCCGCACCCCATCCAGACCGAGGCCGCGCCGTAGAGCCCGGCCGGCAAAGGGAATCATCACGCGGAGGACGCGGAGGAACGGAGAGGGGACGCGGAGAGAATCGATCTTCTCCGCGTCCTCGTCTCTTTGCCTCCGCGTCCTTCGCGTGATGATTTTTGGTTCATCGCGGATTTCGTTGCACGCCACGCCTGGCGGGAAGCGGTGGCGGGTTCACCATGCGCGACCACGGTGTCCTGCGCGTCGGCAGGGGCGGGGCACACCGGGCTTCCCTGAGGACGTCGGGAACTGCAGGCAGATGGACGCCCGGCAGGGAGCCATCCGCATTTTTCTCTGGACCACCCTTCCCGCCGCAGCGCCCCCCGCAGCCCACCATTCCGGCTTCACCCGATGCGCGATCCCGCGAACCGTCCCCCTCGCGCGAACTTCTGCGGGAACGCCCCCGGCCTTCTCGCGGGCCCAGGCTTCGCCAGATCGCGCATCGGGTGTTCGTGGAGGCCGGCTCCGCTGCGCTTGCGGCAGGAGGTCGGCGCCAGGCTGGGG
>DASUVG010000266.1:0-6711 GCA_036379135.1 Longimicrobium sp. | reverse complement strand
CCACGCGGGGGCGCAGCTCGCCGTGGTGCTGGACGAGGAGCTCACGGCGGGGATCCGGGCGCTGGGGCGGCGGCACGGCACCACGCCGTTCATGACGGTGCTGGCCGCGTGGGCCACGGTGCTCAGCCGCCTGTCGGGGAGTCGCGACGTGGTGATCGGCACGCCGACGGCGGGGCGGGGACGGCGGGAGCTGGAGGGGCTCATCGGCTTCTTCCTGAACACGCTGGCCCTGCGGCTGGACCTGTCCGACGGGCCCACGGTGGCGGAGCTGCTGGCGCAAACCCGCACGCGGGCGCTGGAGGCGCAGCACCACCAGGACATCCCCTTCGAGCAGGTGGTGGAGCGGGTGGACCCCGTCCGCAGCATCTCCCACCATCCGCTCTTCCAGGTGCTGCTCACCTGGCAGAACACGCCGGGAGGCGAGGGGCTGGAGCTGCCGGGCCTCGCCGTGGGCGGGGTGGAATCCACCGCGCAGCCCCCGGCCAAGCTCGACCTGTCGCTTTCCCTGCGCGAGGCGGGCGAGCGCATCGTGGGCGGATTGACGTACGCCACGGCGCTCTTCGACCGCGCCACGGTGGAGCGCCACGTGGACTACCTGCGGCGGGTGCTGCAGGAGATGGTGGCGGACGAGCACCAGCGCGTGGACCAGCTCCCCTTCATGCCGGAGCGCGAGCGCGCGTGCGTCGTGGAGGAGTGGAACCGCACCGAGGTGACGTATCCCGCCGACGCCTGCATCCACCAGCTCTTCGAGCGCCAGGTGGACCGCACGCCGGACGCCGTGGCCGTGGTCTACGAACGCGTGTCGCTGACGTACGCGGAGCTGGACGCGGCGGCCAACCGGCTGGCGAACCACCTCCGCGGACTGGGCGTGGGGCCCGAGGACCGCGTGGCGCTGTGCATGGAGCGCGCGCCGGAGCTGATGGTGGCCTTCTTCGGCATCATGAAGGCGGGCGCGGCGTACGTGCCGCTGGAGCCCACGCACCCGGCGGAGCGGGTGGGCTACATGCTGCGCGACAGCGGGGCGCGGCTGCTGCTCACCCAGTCGTGGCTGGCGGACGGCCTCCCCCAGGCGCGGCCGGAGACGCTCTGGATCGACCGGATGGCGGACGCGCTGGCGGCCGAGCCCGCCGAGCGGCCGAAGAGCGGGGTGCGGCCGGAGAACCTGGCGTACGTCTACTACACGTCCGGCTCCACGGGGCGCCCCAAGGGCGTGCTCATGCACCACTACGGCCCCGTCAACTACTTCGACTGGGGCGCCGGCGCGTACCGGGCGACGGCGGGGCGGGGCGCGCCCGTGTTCTCGTCCATGGCGGTGGACCTGACCCTGGCCAACTTCATCCCCCTCTTCGCCGGCGAGCGCGTGACGCTCCTTCCCGACGGGCCGGGGGTGGAGGCGCTGGCGGACGTCCTTCGGCGCGAGCCGGGGTTCGCCATGATCAAGATCACCCCCACGCACCTGTCGCTGCTCAACCAGTCGCTGGCACCGGAGGACGCGGCGCGGGCGGCGGGGACGCTGGTGATCGGCGCCGACAACCTGATGGCAGAGCCGACGCTGTTCTGGCGCGAGCACGCGCCGGCCGTGCGGCTGCTGAACGAGTACGGCCCCACGGAGACGGTGGTGGGGTGCTCGCTGTACGAGATCCCCGCCGACCGGCACGTCGAGGGGCGCATCCCCATCGGCAAGCCGATCCAGAACCTCACCCACTACGTGCTGGACGCGCGGATGCAGCCGGTGCCGGTGGGCGTCACCGGCGAGCTTTACATCGGCGGCGTAGGCGTCGGGCGGGGGTACCTGGGGCGGGCGGGGCTCACGGCGGAGAAGTTCGTCCCTGATCCGTTCGCGGCCCAGCCGGGGGCGCGCTTCTACCGCACGGGCGACCGGGCGCGGTGGCTGGCGGACGGCGACCTGGAGTTCCTGGGGCGCATCGACTTCCAGGTCAAGGTGCGGGGCTTCCGCATCGAGCTGGGCGAGATCGAGGAGCGGCTGCGGGAGCACCCGGGGGTGCGCCACGCGGCGGTGCTGGTGCGGGAAGACACGCCGGGCGACACGCGCCTGGTGGCGTACTGGGTGGGCGACGGCCCGGCCGACGTCGAGAGCCTGCGGGCGCACCTGGGCGAGCGGCTGCCGGCGTACATGGTGCCGGCGGCGTACGTGCGGCTGGATCAGCTGCCGCTGGGGCGCACCGGCAAGCTGGACCGCAAGGCGCTTCCGGCCCCCGACGCGGACGCGTACTCCACCCGCGACTACGAGCCGCCCGTGGGGGAGACGGAGGAGACGCTGGCGGAGATCTGGGCGGAGGTGCTGGGGATCGAGCGGGTGGGCCGCCGGGACAACTTCTTCGAGCTGGGCGGGCACTCGATGCTGGCGGTGACGCTGCTGGAGCGGATGCGCCAGCGGGGGCTGCACGCCGAGGTGCGCGCGCTCTTCCTGTCCCCCGTCTTTGCCGACTTCGCGGCGTGCACGGACGAGGTCGTGGAGCTGCGGCTGTGAGCCGCGGCGCCTGTCGCGCAACCGAACTTTACTTCTGAACGGACCAGAGGCTCGCGCTGAAAGCCCGGCGCGGAGCTCTGAAACCGAATCCGGCCAAAGAATTTGCACACACAGCAACGGAGCAACGGAGAAAGCTTCATCTCTGTTGCTCTATTGCTCTGTTGCTCCGTGTGATGTGATCGTGATACCGAATCCTGCAAAAGAATGGGCCTCACACGGAGTCAACGGAGTCAACGGAGGGCAAAACTCCAACTCCGTTGACCCCGTTAACTCCGTGTGAGACAAAGCCACGGTCTGCTTACGGGAAGTGTTTAGCCGGATTCGGGATTACGGTTCCGGGGCGCGCAGGGGAAGGTTCCGATAGCCGCGCCCCGATGAAATCCGCTCCCGCACGCTCCCGCACCACAAGAGAATTGCGCGCAGGACGCGGCGGAACGAAGAGAGAGGACGCGGAGAAGCCCTGCTTTCTCCGCGTCCTCTCCGCCTGTTTCCGGCTGATCCGTCCTGCCCGGAATGCACACGAGAGCCCGGGTGTCGCGGCCTCGTGGTTCGCCGGGAAGGCTACGCCGCGGAGGCCCGCAGCATCGCGCCCGCCAGGGGCTGGATCCGGTCGCCCGTCGCGTGGCCGGCGGCCTCGGTGGCGTGCGCGAAGCTCGACGCGATGGCCAGGAACGGGTCGATGCACTCCGGGTGCTCCGCGCCCCCGTGCAGCTCGTTGGCCAGCAGGTGGATCTCCGAGCACCCCACGATGAACCCGTCGGCGCCGTACCTGGCCAGCAGCGACCGGACCACGGGAACCAGGGCCGCCGGGTCCGCCATCCGCTTGATCTGGTAGATCAGGTCGTCGTGGACCAGGTCCTGGTCGGCCGCCTCGGGAAAGACGACCCGGTCCGCGACCTCCTCCCACCCCGGCTCCCGCTCGAAGAGCGACACGTAGCGCGTCCCCTTGGTGCACAGCATGAGGTAGCGCCCCCGCGCGCGGCGCAGCTGGGCCACGATCACCTCCGGCACGGAGACGATCGCCCGGCACAGCTCCGCGGGCAGCCGGGGGAGCAGGTGGTGGGCCGTCATGCAGCAGATCACCAGCCGCGTGGCGCCCCGCTCCAGCAGGCCGTTGAGCACCTCCTCCAGCATGGGGGAGACGGTGTGCTCCTCGCCCGCGAGGAACGCCGAGGTGCGGTCGGGGAACGCCGGGTTGGAGTCCATGAGCACCCGCGGCGCGTCCTGCTCCCGCTCCCACGTGGCGCACCGGTACACCGTCCGAACGAACTCGGCGGACGCGAGTGGCCCGAGCCCGCCCACGATGCCCAGGACCTCACCCCGTAGACTCTTCATCATTCCTCGAATGGTGCTCGTGCGATGTGATGCGTGCTGCAGCGTGTGCCGGACCCGCGCGGTACCCGAAGCGCGGGGGCGGCTCGGGGAGGGGGGTACCACTGCATGCTCCGCCGCCGGGCGGGGTGCCCGGGGCCGGGGCCCGGCGAGCGGGATCCCTTTTCTGCCACCGCGGAGATAGGAAGAGAAAAATCTAGCGGAATTTGTTCCCGGCGAAAATGGGTCACCCCAAACCGGTCCCCCGCCGCGGGGCAAAACGGGCCGGAATGCCTTGCGGATGGCGAGTTTTTCCCCTGTCCTGATTTTCGGCGGAACGCTTCGCGGCGCCCCCGCCGCCGTCTCGGGGGGAGGCCGGAGGACCCGGCCCCGGCCGGGGGGCCACATCATTCCGGTCCCATATTGCCCGCTGCCGCTTCCCGAAACGGCCCCGTTTAGGTAAGTTTAAGTCCTGCGTCGGGGGCGCCATGGGCGCCGGCCGGCGCACGCCGCGCGGCTTGCCCCTTTCAGATCGCCCGTTCCGTAATGGAACGCGGGCGATGCGCGGCGTGTGGGAACTTTGCTCCGCTGCTCCCCGCCTTCGGTGTGCACCGCGTTCCCCTTCCGCCTGTAGACGGCCTTCCGCACCCCGTCCCCGCATGCCGGCACTTGCTGCCGCGGCGGGGTGCGTACCGCATACGACCCGACCAGACGCTGATGGCCAAATTCACAACAGACGCCGCGCCCCCGCTTCGCGACGCGGTGAACCAGTACCGGCGCCTGATGGTGCTGCTGCAGCCCTACTGGGGACGGCTCGTCCGGAGCATGCTGCTGGCCCTGGTCATCGGCCTGATCGGCATGGCGCCGCCGTACCTGTCCAAGCTGCTCATCGACGAGGTGTATCCCTCGCGGGACGTGACGCTCATGCACGTGCTGGTGGGCGGGCTGCTGGCGGTGGCCGTCTCCGTGGCGTCCATGGAGGCCATCCGCAACTACTTTCAGTTCCAGGTGAGCGCCCGCCTGTCCGACGCGGCGTCCCTCCTCTTCTTCAACCACGTGCAGCACCTGCGGGCGCGGTTCTTCGAACAGCACCAGGTGGGCGAGGTGATGAGCCGCTTCGTGGACGTGCGCCAGGCGCTGGGCACCGTCGCCAAGGCGTTCGGCACGGTGTTCGTCCAGGGCGTGTACCTCATCCTCGTGCCTCCCTTCCTGTTCCTGCTGGAGTGGCGCCTGGCCCTGGTGGCGCTGGCCTTCGCGCCCCTCACCGTGGGCATCACGCTCCTCTCCACCCGCGTCCTGCGCACCTATTTCAAGCGCATGGCCGAGGCGTACGCCGACTTTCGCGCGTACCAGGTGGAGGTGTACAGCCACATCCGCACCCTCAAGACGTTCTCCGTAGAGCACCAGGTCTTCGACCGCGCCCGCAGGCAGGTCGACCTGGCGCTGGGGCACAACCTGCAGGGGGGAATCGTGGGGCAGGGGTTCACCCTGGCCAACTCCGTCCTGGCGGCGGTCTCCACCGCCGTGTTCACCTGGTACGGCTGGACGCTCATCCTCGAGCAGAAGATGACGCTGGGCACCTTCATCGCCTTCGTGGCGTACCTGGCCTTCTTTACCCGGCCGCTGCAGGAGATCACGCAGATGTTCGCGGAGATGCAGCAGTCGGCGGTGGGGCTGGCCCGGATGTTCGAGTACCTGGACGAGGAGGTGGAGCAGGACCCCGCCCTGGCGTACAACGCGCCCGCGCCCGTGGAGCACCGGCTGCGCGGGCGGGTGGAGCTGCGCAACGTCGGCTTCGGCTACCAGGCGGAAGACCCGGTGCTGCACGACATCGACCTGGTGCTGGAGCCGGGGGAGCTGACGGCCGTGGTGGGGCAGAGCGGCGCGGGCAAGAGCTCGCTGCTGCGCCTGATCTGCCGGCTGGAGGAGCCCGTGGAGGGGCACGTGCTCTTCGACGGGGTGAGCGGCGCCTCCATCCCCCTGCCGGACGTGCGCCGGCAGGTCGCCGTCGTCTGGCAGGACACCAGCCTGCTCAAGGGCACCATCTGGGACAACCTGACCATGGGGGTGTCCAACCCCAGCCGGGTGCTGGTGGACGACATCGTGGGCCTGTGCCGGCTGGACGAGCTCATGGCCAAGCTGCCCAGGGGGTACGAGACGCACGTGGCCGAGTGGGGCGCCAGCCTCTCCGGCGGCCAGCGCCAGCGCATCTCGCTGGCCCGCGCGCTCATCCGCGACACGCCCATCCTGCTGCTGGACGAGGCCACGTCCAACATCGACCAGCAGACGGAGGGCGCCATCCTGGAGGACCTGTTCTCGTACCGTTCGGGGCGCACGACGCTGTACGTGACGCACCGCGTCTCCACGGTGTCCGCGGCGGACAAGATCTGCGTGATGGCCTCCGGCAAGGTGGTGGGCGTGGGAACCCACGAGTCGCTCCTGGCGACCTGTGATCCGTACGTCGACATGGTGAACGCCGGCAGCCGCGACCCGGCCCGGCTGCAGGTCGCGAGGTCCCAACCCTGATGCCCAGCACAATGCGTCCCCCCGTCCCGCAGCCCAAGCTCCTGCTTCCCGAGGTCTCGCCCAAGGTGGTGGGCGGCCAGTGGGTTTCGCGCGCGGTCAGCCTTTCGCTGATCATCTTCTCGATCCTGCTCGTGGGCGCCACGCTCGCGGCGAGCCTCATCAAACTCAAGGTGACGGTCGACGGGTCGGGCGCGCTGCAGCCGGCGGGGATCTGGTCCGTCCGCGCCGAGGAGCCGGGCGTCGTGCGCGAGGTGCTCGTCCGCATGGGCGACACCGTGCGCGCGCAGCAGCCCATCGCCCGGCTGGACTCGCTGCAGCTGGCCTCGGAGCTGGACCAGCTCCGGTCGCGCCGGCGGGTGCTGGAGTTCGACCTGCGCCTGGCG
>DASUVG010000265.1:0-12488 GCA_036379135.1 Longimicrobium sp. | reverse complement strand
GCGCCGCGGTGATGCCGGATTCCATGCTCACCGGCAACCAGTTCCGTGCGGGCGAAGACACGGCCGGCTACTACGGCGACGAGTTTTCCGAGGTGGCGCGGCGGACGATCCAGGTGGCGCCGGGGCTCGGGTTTCTGCCGGGGACCATCATCGACCAGCACTTCGTCCGGCGCGAGCGGCACAACCGGCTGCTGGCGGTGACCCTGGAGCGGCCGTCGCTGATCGGCGTGGGGATCGACGAGTCGACGGCGATCGAGGTGGGGCCGGACGGGCGATGGACGGTGCGCGGAAGCAGCGCCGTCGTGATCTACGACGCGCGCCGGGCCCGCATCACCGCCGGCGCGGCGCCGGTGCTGGGCACGGCGGAGGTGCGGATGCACCTGCTTCCGCCCAGCGGCACGTTCGATCCGCGGACGGGGAGCGCGCGGCTGCCCTGAGCGGCGGATTCCGCGGGAGCGACTGCTCGTTTGCGAATCTGAATTGGGTAACGTGCCGTCCGCCCAGTGGAGCGAATGAATTCGCCGCTGGAAAATCGCAAAGTCCGCCTGCGCGGACTCGTCGGCCAAGCGCATGCGGCATTCCACATACCCGCGCGTCCGCTACATGAAAAGACGAGGCACCCGGCGGAATCGCGGGGTGCCTCGTCGTCATCTTCCCTCGACCCGCTGGTCAGGCCGGCTGCTCGGCGTCCGCCTCCAGGGCGTAATAGTGGGACGGGTCGCCGGTCTTGAAGAGCGCGTACCAGGCGTCCAGCATCCGCGGCTCGTACAGCTCCAGCTTGCGAAAGATCTCGCGGGCAAACTCCAGCGGCGCGGTGCCGGTCGCGGTGATCAGGTTGCCGTCGGCGACGGCGGGCTCGGCGCGGTAGCGGTCGGCGCCGGCGTAGCCGGTGGCCTGCAGGTACTCGGCGGCGTTGCTGGTGTGGGCCACGTCGTCCAGCAGACCGCCGCGCGCCAGCCCCGACGTGGCGCCGCAGATGGCGGCGACGGGCACGCCGGCCACCAGGAACTCGCGCGCCTTTTCCACCGCCTGGGGCACGCCGTCCCCGTCCCACACCTCGCCGCCGGGGACGATGAGCATCGCGCTCTCCGCCGGATCCAGCTCCGCCAGCGACAGGTCGGGGACGATGGTGATCCCCCCCGCGGTCGTCACCCTGCCGCCGATGCCGACGGTCTGCACGCGGTAGCGGCCGGGGTTCGCCTGGTACGCGGGGTTGTTGATGCCGGCGACGGCGTACCCCGGCTCCCAGTCCGCCAGGGTGTCGAACACGAACAGGTGCACGGTCTGCGGCTGCATCTGCATCCTCCCGGAGCGGTCCTGGTCCAGTCGATCGTGCTACCGCGCCGCGTCGGCCGGCGCGTCTGCTTCCGCCGTGTCTTCCCGGGCCGCATCGGACGGAGGGGCCCCCTCGCGCGGCGCTTCCGCGTCGAACTCGTCCAGGTCGCGTACGAGGGGGACGGGGAAGTGGATGTGCTGCACGTAATGCCCGCCGGTGATGTGCAACATGGGAGGTGTGGCTGGAGGGGCGATGACCCGCTGAGTTCTAATCTGCAGTCTGACGGCGCGGTCGTCCACCCGGTCACGCAGGGGCGTGGCTGCGCAGCCGGGTGCCTCCGCGCGCGGGCTGGCGGTCGGGTGCCACGTCGCCGGCCGCGTGCGCGGGCGTGGGATGCCGCACCCCGATGTCCGGCCCAGTTCCACCAGCCGCGCCAGGGCTTCCGGAACGTCGGGGAGCGAAGCGGCGGGCTGCCTCCAGTGCGCCACGGCGGCCTCGTCGCACCACTCCAGCAGGTGCGGCATGGCCCGGCTGGTGCGCTCCGGCGATGCGGAACGCCTTCATGTCGGCCTCGTCGCGCCAGACGGTGAGCCTACCCGGCGCGAAGCCCGGAACGCGGAACGGGCGCCCGCGTGGAGCGCCCGTTCATTCGTTGGGAGGCGTGGATCAGCGGCCGTATCCGCCGTCGTACCGGCTGACGCGCACGCGGAAGCCGCGGTCGTACCCCATCGGAAAGCCGCCGTAGTCCCCACCGTAGCCGCGAGGGCTCTGGCCGGCGGCGTAGCCCGTCCCGTCGCGCATCCCCAGGTCGCGCTCATAGCCGCCGGTGCGGTAGCCGCTGGTGCCCGGACGGCGGTTGACGAAGAACTCGTCACGGTCGTATCCGCCGCGCCCCGTCTGATAGTCGCCGCCGTAGCCGCGGCCCCGCCCCGCGCGCCCGAACTGCGCCATGCCATAGCCGCGGTCGTAGCCGGAGCGCTCGCGCTGCCGCAGGCCGTACTCGGCGTCGTACGCCATCTCGGGCGACAGGTAGTAGCCCTCGGCGCCGGGGCCGGACGCGTCCATGGGGCGACGGTGGCGCGGACGGTCGTCGTTTCCCCCCGCGATGCGATCGAACATCCCCCGCACCCGGCCCATGAAGTCGCGCTCGTAGCGTGCCATCGTCATCTCTCCCCTCGCGTCGTCACCCCCGGCCCGGAGACCGTCCCCGGCGCCGTCCGAGGGCCGATCACAGTCGCAAGTCGCGGACCCCGCGCGCGCTCAGCCGGCGCCGCATCCCGCCGCCGCTTTGCGCACGCGGGCCGCCATGGCGCCGCAGCCGATCCACGACGGGCTGCGGGTGATGGTGACGGCCAGCGTGGCGGCGTTGGCGTCCCACACGTAGTCCGCGTCGGCGATCTTGTGGTGCACGGAGCCGCGCTCGCCGGGCGGCACGGAGAGTCCCACGCCCGATGCCCGCCGCCGCACGCACTCCCACACCTCCGCCGTCACACCCGTGAGCGTGAACGTGGGGCACGCCATCGCATCCTCCTGATCCGCGTTCCGTCCCGTCCCGACGCTGGATCGTGGGCGCAAGGCGAGTGCCGTGTGAGGAGGAACATCAACAGAGAACGGATTGGCCTCACACGGAGTCAACGGGGTCAACGGAGTTTTCTCCTGCTGTATCCACAGGCCGGAGTGCGTCCTCCTTTGATCACGGCTGGAGAATGAGATGAGGAGCAGCCACGCGCCTCGAACGAACTCCGTTTACTCCGTTGACTCCGTGCCGTGTGAGGCCCAGTATTTTTCAATCCTGCGAGAGGATGATGGCGGTGTACGGGCCGATGCCCACGCCGACGCTGAAGGGCATGCCGTCCCACGGAATTTCCTGCGCCTCCGCGTGCCAGGAGGGGTGGTTGCCAAAGTCCGGCGAGTAGCCGTTCCAGTCGCTGTTGAAGCGCACCTTCCACTCGCCCTGGCGCGGCACGCCGACGCGGTATTCGTCGTACGCGCGGTTGCCGAAGCTGGCCACCACGATCACGTCGTCGCCCGGGCCGCCGTCTGCCCAGCGGTGAAAGGCGACCACCTTGTCCGCGTCGTTCACGTGGTGAACCCGCACGTTCGGGCCGCGCAGCCCGCGCGTGGTGCCCCAGGCGTTGCGGCGCAGGTGGACCAGGTCGCGGTAGAGCTGGTGGATGCCGGCAAAGCGCTCCAGCCGCGTCCAGTCCAGCGGCTCCGTTTCCACGAACCAGCCGTCTTCCAGGAACTCCTGCCCCTGAAAGATCATGGGGATGCCGGGCGCGGTAAAGACGAGCGCGCCGCCCAGCGTGGAGCGCTTCTGCGACTCCCACGAGGCGGCGTTCTCCTTGTTCACGTCGTGCGGCACGCGGGCGCGGCCGTTCATCACCTCGTCGTGCGACTCGGTGTAGATCACGCGCTTGAGCGGGTCGCCGTCGTACGAGAACCCGATGGCGTGCGCCACGGCGTGCATGTGCCGCGCGCCGTCGTCAGGGGTGATGAGGGCCTCGCGGACGGGGTGGACGAACTGCGCGTCCCACTGGGTGTCGAAGCCGGCGCCGCCCTGGTCCGGGTGGCGGGTGACGGCCGGATTGCTCTGCAGGTCTTCGGCGATCAGCAGCTTCCACGGCTGGCGCGCGTTCACCTCGCGGTTCACCCAGCGGATGAGCTCCCAGCCGTCCGGCAGGTCGTCGCCCGGGTGGTTGCCGCCCTTTGCGTTGCGGATCTGCCCCGTGGCATCCCAGCGCAGCCCGTCGAAGCGGAACTCCTCCAGCCAGAACAGCGCGTTGTCGCGGATGAACTGCCGCACCTCTCCGCGCCGGTAGTCGGGGCGCGTGTCGCCCCAGGGCGTGGAGGAGCGCCAGTCTTCGTAGAAGTAGATGCCGCCCTTGCCGTTCTCCGTCCACCCGTCGAACTGCCACAGGTCCAGGTCGCTGGGGCCAAAGTGGTTGTAGACCACGTCCTGGATGACGGCGATCCCGCGCGCGTGCGCCTCCCTGACCAGCGTCTTGAGCCCGGCCGGCCCGCCGTACGCGTCTTCCACGGCAAAGATGTGGGCGGGGTTGTAGCCCAGCCCCAGGCTCATGGCGAACTCCGCGGTGGGCATGAGCTCGATGCAGTTGAAGCCCAGGTCGCCGATGTAGTCCAGCTTCTGGATCACGCCTTCCACGTTCCCGGGCTCGAACCCCTCCACCTGGTCGTTGAAGGTGCCCACGTGCACCTCGTAGATCACCAGCTCGTCCCACGCCGGCGAGCGGTAGCCCTGGTCATCGCCCCAGTCGAACGACGGGTCGGCGACGATGCAGTTGCCCACCGAGCCCTTCATGTCCCGCGCGTAGGGGTCGCGCTTCCACAGCGTGCGGCCGTCGGGGGTGCTCAGGACGAACTTGTATTCGTCTCCCGCCTTTGCGCCGTCCACGTGCACCGACCAGTAGCCGTGCGCCTCGTGCGCCAGGGGATGCGTGTCGGCGCTGAAGCCGTTGAAGCTCCCCGCAACCGACACCGCCGCCGCGTTGGGCGCCCACACCCGGAACGTCACCCCGTCGTCCCGCAGCACCGCGCCCATCCCCCCGTGCGGTGACGGCACGGCCTCGACGGTGGATGCGGATGCGCCGGACTCTCCGGAATCAGCGGCGGCCGTGCCGGGCCCGATCGGCGGCAGCGGGCCGCCCTGGGGGGCGGAGCCGGGCCCGGGGGGCTGATCGGCGGGCTTGCGGCTCTCCGTAGCGGGGTCGATCCCGTCGTTTTCCCTGGTGCTCATGATGTGTTCGGCGCGTGCGAGGATGCGATCGGATGATGAAGAAACGGCGGTGGGAGCGCCGACGATAGACGTCCGCGCAGGCCGGAAAAATCGTGCAAGATTGGCACCGGGAAGGGGATTCGGCGGGTCTCGCCCCAAACTGCTGGGGAGGTTGGGGTGAGGCAGGGGTCCTGGCGCTTCGACTGGTTTTGAGCTGCGTCCGCGGGCGGCCCCCTCTCCGGCCTCTCCCCCGCAAACAGCGCGGGAGAGAGGTGACGCGAACCGAGCCTCCGGAGCGCTCCGGCTGGACCGGACGCGAATGGACCCGCCGAAGTGCGATCGAATTCTCCCCTCTCCGCGAGGAACGAGCGGGGAGGGGCCGGGGGAGGGGCCCCCTGCGGACGCAGTTCGAGGCCCGTCGGAGCGGGATCGAATTCTCCCCTTTCTCCCGCGCAGCGGGGGAGAGGGGCCGGGGGTGGGGCCGGGGGAGAGGGGGCCGCGTCGGGCGCCAGCTCGATCCCGTTCGAAGCGCCTCGACCAGGCTTGTTGCTACAGACTGTGAAGCCCCGTCTGGCCAACCAGACGGGGTTCGTCGCTTCGACCGGGTTTACCCGCGCATCCGCGGCGGCGTCAGCTGCCGGCGATCTGGGCGCGCAGGCGCTCTTCCTGGGCGCGGAGCTCGCCGGTGGGGTCGCTGGGGGCGAAGTCCTCCGTCTCGAACACGGGGCGGATCTCGACTTCCGGCTCGGTGCCGGGCATGGGGTTCGGCATGCGCTTTACCCATTCCACCGCCTCCTCCATCGACCGCACCTGCCAGAGCCAGAAGCCGGCGATCAGCTCCTTGGCCTCGGTGAAGGGACCGTCGATCACCGTCCGCTGGTCGCCCGACAGGCGCACCCGCTTGCCCCGGGAGCTGGGATGCAGCCCCTCGCCCGCGAGCATCAGGCCCGCCTTCACCAGCTCCTCGTTGTACCGGCCCATGTCCGTGAGCAGCTGCTCGTCCGGAAGGATGCCTGCCTCGGAATTCTGGTCGGCCTTGATGAGAACCATGACTCGCATCGTCGTATCTCCCTTCGGGGTGTCGGGTTCAGCGCGGGCTTACGGCCCTCTCGCGACCGTCTGAACCTGCGCTCTACCCTCACGACGAACAAGCGGCGGCGAGATCGACACGCCGCCGCCTGGCCCGTTCACCCGTTCACCCGTTCACCCGTTCACCCGTTCACCCGTTCACCCGTTCACCGTCACGCCCCCAGCCCCACCGCCTCGCGCGCGGCCATCCGCCCGCGCTCCGTCAGCGCGAGGCGATCGTCCGCGGCGCGGGTGAGCAGGCCGGTGCGCTCGGCGCCGCGGACCACTTGGCGGGCGAAGTCGGGCTGCCAGCGCAGGTGCTCGTGCAGGTGCGCCTCGCGGCTCTCGACGGCGGCCTCGGGGCTGGCTTCGTGGTTCAGCAGGTGGATGGCCAGCATGGTCTGCGCGAACTCCCACCGCTGCCGCGCCCGCCGCCGCGCGATGGCCAGCAGCCCCCGCTCCGGCGCGAAGAGGAAGACGAGCATGAAGACGACGCCCGTCATCGTCGCCATCGACCCCGCGATGGACACGTCCAGCAGGTAGCTCATCCAGTACCCCGCCAGCGCGCTCACCACCCCCAGCCCCATGCTGATGCCGATCATCCGCGGCAGCCGGTCCGTGAGCAGGTAGGCGCTGGCCGGCGGTGCGATCATCAGCGCGACCACGAGCACGGAGCCCACGGCATCGAACGCCCCCACGGCCGTCACGCTCACCAGCGTCATGAACAGGTAGTGGATCACGCCGGGCGCGAACCCCAGCGCGCCGGCCAGCGCCGCATCGAACGTCGTGAGCTTCAGCTCCTTGTAGAACGCCAGGATGAAGGCGCCGTTCAGCAGCAGGACGGCGGACATCAGCCACAGCGTCCGCGGCCCCAGGTCCGTGCCCCCGACCACCAGCCGGTTGAAGGGCGCAAAGGCCAGCTCGCCCAGCAGCACGGCGTCCACGTCCAGGTGCACGTTCCCCGCGTAGCGCGAGATCAGGATCACGCCCAGGCTGAAGAGCGCGGGAAAGACGAGGCCGATGGCGGCGTCCTCCTTTACCAGCCGCGTGCGATTGAGCACCTCCACCAGCGACACCGTCAGCACGCCGGTGAGCGCCGCCGCCAGCACCAGGAGCGGCGAGGCGATGTTCTCGGTGACGAAGAAGGCGAGGACGATGCCCAGCAGGATGGCGTGGCTGATGGCGTCGCTCATCAGCGACATGCGGCGCAGCACCAGGAACACGCCCGGAAGGGCGCACGCCGCCGCGGTGACCGCCGCGATCCACTGGATCTCCTGTTCCGGTCCCATGGTCAGCCCTCCTCGTCGCCGGTGCCGCCGCGGCGGTCCATCTCCGACTTGCCCGCGGCGGTGATGGACCAGCCGTCGACGCCCGTCCTGCGCGCCCAGCCGCGCTCCGCCAGCGCCTGCAGCTCGTGCCGCGCGCCGGGGTGCATGGCCTCCAGCACGGCGGAGGTGTGCACGTGCTCCTGCCCGCCGTGCTGCACCGCCAGCGCATTCAGGTCGCGCAGCACGGCCGTCACGTGCAGCTGCCGGCGGTTGCGCGCCTGCCGCACCGACTCCCACACCAGCCCCCGGTTGGGCGCAAAGGCCAGGGAGACCAGGACGAGCGCCGTCAGGCAGAGGACGATCGTGGGCCCGGTGGGCACGTGCTGGGCGAGCGAGCTGATCACGGCTCCGCTGACCCCCGCCAGCGCGCCGATCCCGCCGGCCAGGATCACCATCGTCCCCATGCGGTCCGTCCACTGGCGCGCGGCGGCGGCCGGAGCCACCACCATGGCGCTCATCAGCACCACGCCCACCGTCTGCAGGCCGATGACGATGGAGAGGACGAGCACGGAGGTCAGCAGCACGTCCAGCCAGCGCACGGGAAAGCCCATGCTGGCCGCGAAGTCCGGATCGAACGAGAGCAGCTTGAACTCCTTCCAGAACAGCGCGGCCACGGCGACGGCGATCCCGCCCAGCACGGAGATCAGAATCACGTCGCGCTGCAGCAGCGTGGCCGCCTGGCCAAAGAGAAAGCGGTCCAGGCCGGCCTGGCTGGCGTCCGGCCGCTTCTGGATGTACGTGAGCAGCACCAGGCCGAAGCCGAAGAAGACGGAAAGGACGATGCCCAGCGCGCTGTCTTCCTTCACCCGCGTGGTGCTGACGATGCGCATCACCAGCAGCGTGCCCAGCCACCCCGCCGCGGCGGCGCCCAGCACGAGCACCAGCGGCGCCTTGCTCCCCGTGAGCAGAAAGGCCAGCGCGATGCCGGGGAGCGCGGCGTGGCTGATGGCGTCGCCCAGCAGGCTCTGCTTGCGCAGCACGGCGTACGAGCCCAGCGCGCCGCTGGTGGCGCCCAGCGCGGCCGCGCCCAGCGCCACGGTGCGCAGCGTGTAGTCGCCAAAGAGGTCGGGGAGCGGCATTACGAGTGCGAAAGTGCGAAAGTACGAAAGTACGAAAGTGATACGCGCCCTCAGGTCCAGCCGCGGAGGGCGCGGTAGCGGTCCCACGGCTCCGGGTCGAAGAACGCGATGCCGTGCTTGCGCGTCCACCACCCGTGCACGCTCAGCCCCAGCGCCATCCCGCCGAACACCCACGCCAGCGCAGCGGCGCGCCCCGCGTAGTGCGAGAGCAGGGCGGTCACACCGAAGAAGACGACCATCTTGCGGATGCGGCGTCCTTTCGGCGTCCCCTCCTCGAAGCGTCCGAATACGATCTCGCCCAGGCACAGCAGCGCCGCGGCGATAAAAAGCTCGAAGTACATAGGTGCCTCCGGATATGCGTTGGCTCCAAAGCGCTTGTTTCCGCACCGGGCCGGCATCGAACTGCGCCGGCGGGGCCCCTCCCCCGGCCCCTCCCCGCTCGTTCCTCGCGGAGAGGGGAGAATTCGACCGCGTGTGGAAGGTGGCGGCGCACAGTCCGCGCAGGCGGACTTCGTGACGTTCCAGCCGCGGTTTCAACCGCCTGACGCGGGGCTCGGTGGCAGCTTTCGCCCGTCAGTCGGCGGCGGCGTGCAGGTGGGGGGCATGGTCCACCCCCTCCACGTGCCCGTTGCTGCGGCGCTGCAGGAAGGGGACGCGGCCGCCGTAGGTAAGGCGCAGGTTCTCTTCGGTGAACACCTCGTCCACCGGGCCGCTGGCGATGCGCCGCACGTTCAGCAGCAGCACCTGGTCGAAGTACTCCCCCACCGTCTCCAGGTCGTGGTGGACGACGACGACGGTCTTGCCCTCCGCCCGAAGCTGCTGGAGGACGGTGACGATGGCGCGCTCCGTCTTGGCGTCCACGCCCTGGAACGGCTCGTCCATCAGGTACAGCCCGGCGTTCTGCACCAGGGCGCGGGCCAGGAACACGCGCTGCTGCTGCCCGCCGGAAAGCTGCGAGATCTGCCGCTCGGCAAAGTCCTGCATCCCCACCTGCGCCAGCGCGGCCATGGCCGCCTCGCGCTGCTTTCTCCCCGGCCGCCGCAGCCACCCCAGCGAGCCGTAGCACCCCATCATCACCACGTCCAGCACGCTGGTGGGAAAGTCCCAGTCCACGCTGCCGCGCTGGGGAACGTACGCTACCAGCTTGCGCTGCTCCGCGTACGGCCGCCCGTGCACCAGCACCTGGCCGGCCGCAGCGCGGACCAGGCCCAGCACGGCCTTGATGAGGGTGGACTTGCCGGCGCCGTTGGGGCCCACGATGGCCATCAGCACCCCGGCGGGCACCCGCAGGTCCACGTCCCACAGCACCGGTTTTTCGCGGTAGGCCACGGTAAGGTCGTTCACCTCGATGGCCGGCGTCGCCTCGTGCATGTCGATCTCTCTCACCTGGATCACGGCTCGCGCAGCAGCGCGCGCACCACGGTGTCGATGTTGTGGCGTACCATCCCCTGGTACGTGCCCGCCGGGGTGCCGGGGTTGCCCATGGCGTCGGAGTACAGCGACCCCCCGATCTGCACCTCGAAGCCGCGGGCCCGCACCGCCTCCTGCACCGCCTCGATGGTGCGGCGCGGGATGGACGACTCCACGAACACGGCGGGGATGCGCCGGGTGGCGATGAACTCTGCCAGCGCCTGAACGTCGGCCGTACCCGCCTCGGAGGCGGTGCTGATTCCCTGCAGCCCGCGGACCTGAAATCCGTATGCCCGCCCGAAGTAGTTGAACGCGTCGTGCGCGGTGATCAGAACGCGCCGCTCCGCCGGCACCAGCGCGGCCTGCGCGCGGACGTACTGGTCCAGCTGCTGAAGCTCCCTCTGGTAGCGCTGCGCGTTGGCGTAGTACTCGTTCGCGTGCGCCGGGTCCTTTTTCGCCAGCGTCTGGGCCACCACGTCCACCGTGTACGCCCACATGCGCACGTCGAACCACACGTGCGGGTCGTGCGCGCCCTGGAACTCCGGCGGGGAAAGCAGAATCTCGCGCGGGATGGCGTCGCTCACGGCGCGCACGGCGGTGCGGGCGCCCATCTCCTCCAGCACCTCGCCCATGCGGGCCTCCAGGTGCAGCCCGCCGTAGAAAATGACGTCGGCGCGGAACAGGCGGCGCACGTCGCCCTCGCTGGCCTTGTACAGGTGCGGGTCCACGCCGGGCCCCATCAGCCCCACCACGCGCACGTGCGGGCCGCCCACGTTCTCCACCACGTCCCGGATCATCCCGATGGTGGTGACGACGTTCACCCGCCCCTCTTCCTCCGGCGGATCCGGCGGCGAGCAGGCGCCCGCCGCCAGGGCGCACGCCACCGCCGCCAGCGTGCTTCGCATTCCTCGTCCTGCCGTCCATCCGCGGTCGCGCTGCATCTTGGCAAAGGAGATTTTTAGAGTCGTTTAAATTTCCTTGAGCGAGGATACACTTTGCCGAAGCTGGCGTCAAGGGGCTGATGATTGTCCGGTGCCGCCAGGGGCGAGCAAATCCCCGGAATCGGCGGAGTTTGCGGGTAGGAAGAGGTTGGCGTGGGGCCGGGATCGTGGCTCGTCGATCAGGATCGAGCTGCGCCTGCGAGCGGCCCGCTCTCCCGGCCTCTCCCCCGCAAACAGCGCGGGAGATGCGGTGACGCGCACCGAACGTTCCGAGCGCGCTACGGAAAGGGACGTCCAGGATCTCCGCGATCCATTCAGTCGGAACACTGCGACGGGTTTCTGCCTGATCTGTTACGGGATGAGGACGGGAGGAGGTGACGCGGCGGCGGCTCTTGCGTCAGCTTTACACACGAAGGCCGGATGTGAGAAGCACGCGGAGACGATTCCGATGACGATGTTCGACGATGCGGTCGCGGCATACCTGCACCGCTCCGACCGCCCGGTGCCCTGGATGCGGCGGCAGGAAGAAGATGCGCTGGACGGATTGTCCGGCTGGCTGCACTCCGCCGCGGGCGAGGTTCCGCTGGCGGCCGTGACCCCGCGCATCGTCTCTCGCTACGCCGCCGAGCGCCACCTGAGCGCCGAGGAGCTGGACGACCTGCACGGCACGCTGGCCAGCCTGTTCCTGTGGAGCCGCGACGCCCGGTCCACCCGCACGGCGGACTGAGCCAGCGATCGCACGTGCGCGGCTGGCGCCGCGCTGAACTGCCTGGAGCCCCGTCCGGCGAGCTCACGCTCGCCGGACGGGGCTTTTACCGTCTTCGAAAGCAGGGTACCGGATCGAGCGGGCGCTACGCAGGTGCGGCCTCGTCAGGGAGTGATGTGCGCGGCCAACCCCAGCACCGCGACCGCCCCCGCCACCGCGGCGCCCATCGCCGTGCGCAGAAAGTCGACGGTACGGCGCTGGAGCACCAGAACGTCTCCGCGATGCACGGCCATCCGCTCACGAATGCCGGGCGGGGTCACGCGCCGCCCGACCACGCTGTCTACCGTGACCTCCACGGCGCTCAGCACCACCGGGGAGCCTTGCGACGGCGTCACGCGGATGGTGGAGAACCGGAGCGGCGCGTCGGGCGCCGGTGCTGGGGTGCGCATCCGCGTCCAGCGCATGCACCCGGACGTCGTGATCAACAGGACCACCAGCAGAAGGCGCCGGACGAGCTTCATCGCGGGATGGGGAACGGGTTCGAGCATCCATCGGGCAAAAAAAGGTTCATCGCGGATTTGGTTGCACGCCACGCCTGGCGGGAAGCGGTGGCGGGTTCACCATGCGCGACCACCGTGTCCTGCGCGTCGGCAGGGGCGGGGCACACCCGGCTTCCCTGAAGACGTCGGGAACTGCAGGCAGATGGACGCCCGGCAGGGAGCCATCCGCATTTTTTCTGGAACACCTTTCCCGCCGCAGCGCACCGCAGCCCATCATTCCGGCTTCACCCGATGCGCGATCCGGCGAACCGTCCCCCTCGCGCGAACTTCTGCGGGAACGCCCCCGGCCTTCTCGCGGGCCCAGGCTTCGCCAGATCGCGCATCGGGTGTTCGTGGAGGCCGGCTCCGCTGCGCTTGCGGCAGGAGGTCGGCGCCAGGCTGGGG
>DASUVG010000264.1:0-11985 GCA_036379135.1 Longimicrobium sp. | reverse complement strand
GTTGGTGCGCTCGCGGTCCAGCCCCAGCTCCTTCTCCACCGCGCAGTACTGCGACGCGAAGGCCTCGTTCACCTCCACCAGGTCCATCTGGCCCAGGTCCATCCCCGCGCGCTTGAGCGCCGCGCGCGACGCCGGCGCCGGCCCGATGCCCATGTGCCTGGGCTCCACCCCCGCGATCCCCCAGCTGACCAGGCGGCCGATGGGATGCAGGCCGTTGCGCTGGGCGTACGCCGCGCTGGCGATCATCACCGCCGCGCCGCCGTCGCCGATCCCCGACGCGTTGCCGGCCGTCACCGTGCCGCCCTCCTTGAAGTACGGCTTGAGCTTGCCCAGCGACTCCATCGTGGTCTCGGGCCGCATGTGCTCGTCGCTGGCGAACTGCGTCTCGCCCTTGCGGCTCTTGAGGATGACGGGGGTGATCTCGGCGTCGAAGCGCTTTTCCCCGTGCGCCTGCGCGGCCAGCGTCTGGCTGCGGTGCGCGTACTCGTCCACGGCTTCGCGGGTGATGCCGTACTTGTCGGCCAGGTTCTCGGCCGTCACCGCCATGCTGCAGCCGGCGAACGGGTCGGTGAGCGCCTCCCACAGCAGGTCCTCGTAGAACTTGCCGGCGGGCCCCAGCCGCTGGTCGCCCCAGCGGGCCCCGCGGATCACGTGGGGCGCCTGGCTCATGCTCTCGGTGCCGCCGCACAGCGCCACCTCGGCCTCGCCCAGCATGATCTCCATGGCGCCGCTGACGATGGCCTGGAAGCCGCTGCCGCACAGGCGGTTGAGCGTGAGCGCCGGCGTGTCGATGGGCAGCCCCGCCTTGAGGCCGATGTGGCGCGCCAGGTAGATGGCGTCGGCCGAGGTCTGCAGCGCGTTGCCAAAGACCACGTGCCCCACCTCTTCGGCGGGCACGCCGCTCTCCTCGAGCGCGGCCTTGGCGGCGAACACGCCCAGGTCGGTGGCGCTGAAGTCCTTCAGCGAGCCGCCGAAGGTGCCCATCCCCGTGCGCTTGGCGGAGAGGAATACGACGTCGGTGTCCTTGCCCTGCGTAGCCATATCCGGATCGACCTCTTGCGTCGTGTATGATGAGGCGGAAGGGAAGCGGGGCAGAATACCGGCCGGAGGTCGTTGCGTCAAGCGGACTTCGGGGTCCGGAAACGATGAGCGGGGTTCAGGAGAGGGGAGGTCGCCGGCCGCTGGATCAGCGGCTCGGCGACTGGAATCGAACTGGCGCCCGACGGGGCCCCCTCTCCCCCGGCCCCTCCCCCGCTGAGCGGGAGAAAGGGGAGAATTCGATCCCGCTGCGACAGGCGTCGCACTGCGCCCGCGACAGGCCCCTCCCCGGCCCCTCCCCGCTCGTTCCTCGCGGAGAGGGGAGAATTCCCTTCGCCGTGGGTGACTCCGTACGCCGCACCTGGAAGCCTGTGCAGTTTACACCCTCTCCCGCTTGCGGGAGAGGGTGCGAGCCTAGGCGAGCGGGTGAGGGCCGCATCCCCGCCCCACTCCCGCCCCGCCGCCCGCGTGGTTATCTTCCAACCCGCTGCTGTGTCGGAACTTGTGCGCGCTCCCCGCGTACACCGCCCGGCAGCCCAGGCGCCCTCACTCGATTCCCGCCGCCGGGCGCGACCCGGGCCGGCGTTTCTCTCGTTTTCGCAGTACCACATGTCTCTTCCACTCTCCGACCGCCCCGCTCCGCAGCCCAAGGACCCCGCCGCGCCCCAGAGCGGCGTCGCCACCGGCAAGCCGCTCCCCGACCGCAAGCTGGACGGTCTGCTCACCTCGCGCGCCGTGCGCATCGGCCTTGGCGCGCTGGTGGTGCTGGCCGTCGCGATCGGCGCGTGGGCGTGGGTGGCCGCTCGCGGGCCGCACACGCCCCGCATCGCCTACAGCGAGATGCTTTCCGCGGTCCGCGCCGGCCGCGTGGAGTCGCTGGTCGTCCGCCCCGGCGACGTGGTCCTGGGCGAGTGGGCCGGCGCCGCGGGTGACGCGAACGGAACGGATCCGGACTTCATCGTCTCGTATCCGCTCAAGGAGATCGACGGGCTGGCCGCGCGCGCGGAGGCCGCCGGCGTCACGCTGACGCTGGAGAACGCGCCCGGGCGGACGACGCCCCGCGGCGTGCTGAGCATGCTCATCCAGGTCGCGCTGCTGCTGGGCGTGGGCTACGTCCTCATCCGCCACGTGCGCAACGGCAACGGCGAGACGGAGCTGGGCGGCACCGGCGCCAGCGACGTCACCTTTCAGGACGTGGCGGGGACGCAGGGCGCGGCCGAAGAGCTGCGCGAGATGGTGGATTTTCTCCGCGCGCCGGAGCGGTTCGCCGCGCTGGGCGCCCGCATCCCCAAGGGCGCGCTGCTCGTGGGGCCGCCGGGGACGGGCAAGACGCTGCTGGCGCGCGCCGTGGCGGGCGAGGCGGGGGTGCCGTTCTTCTCCATCTCCGGCTCGGAGGTCACCGGCTTCCTGGTGGGCATGGGCGCGCACCGGCTCAAGACGCTGTTCAAGCGGGCGCGCAAGAAGGGCGGCGTGATCTTCATCGACGAGATCGACGCGCTGGGCGGCAAGCGGGGGCGCAACCGGTCGCACAACGAGGACGACCGCACCCTCAACCAGCTGCTGGTGGAGATGGACGGGTTCGACCCGCTGGACGGCGTGGTCGTCATCGCCGCCACCAACCGCCCGGACGACCTGGACGAGGCGCTCAAGCGTCCCGGCCGCTTCGACCGGATGGTGAACGTGTCGCCGCCCACCAGCAGCGGGCGCGAGGAGATCCTGCGGCTGCACGTGGGGCGCCGCGGCATTCCGCTGCACGAGGAGGTGGACCTGGGCCGCCTGGCCCGGCTGACGCCCGGCAGCACCGGCGCGGAGCTGGCCAACCTGCTGAACGAGGCCGCCATCAACGCCGCCCGCACCGGCGAGCGCGCCGTGCGCTGGGAGCACCTGGACGCCGCGCGCGACCGCATGCTGCTGGGCAAGGAGCGCCAGGGCTTTCGCGCGCTGGACACGGAGCGCGCCACGGTGGCCTACCACGAGGCCGGGCACGCGCTGGTCGGCGTTCTCTGCGCGCCGGAGGACGGGCTGCACAAGGTGACCATCCAGCCGCGCGGGCAGGCGATGGGCGTCGCCTACTTCTCCCCCAGCGACGACCGCTACCTCTACCGGCGCAGCTACCTGGAGGCGCTGATCATGAAAGGGCTGGCGGGCCGCGCGGCCGAGGAGCTGGTGTTCGGCGCCGGCGCCATCACCAGCGGCGCGCAGAGCGACCTGCAGCAGGTGAACGGCATCGCCCGCAAGATGGTGTACCAGCTGGGGATGGGGCACGACACGGGGCTGCTGATCCACGATGGCGAGATGGGCAGCCTGAGCCCCGAGGCGCACGCCCGGATGGACCGCGAGGTGCAGGGGATCCTGGCGCGCCTGTACGGCCGCACCCGCGAGGTGATCGCCGAGAACCGCGAGGCGCTGGCCGCGCTGGCGGTGGCGCTGCTGGACCGCGAGACGGTGGAAGGCGAGGAGGCCGTGGAGATCATGGACGACGCGGGGATGACGCGCCCCGCCTGGCTGGACGACGCGATCACCGCCCCGCTGATCCCCGGCGAGCCCGCCGCGACGGCCTGACGGCGGCTTCGGTGGATGACGGGCGCGGCCCGCGCGGGGACCTTCCCGCGTGGGCCGCGTCTCGTTTTCGGTGGATGCGGATCGCCTGCCGGGCGCGGCACCCACGACGCGCTACGGGCAGCCGGCCGCCAGCTGCCGGGTCCGATCCTCGAACTGCGCGAACAGGCCGCCCGCCGGGCCGTCGGCGCCCGTGGAGCGCGCGATGGAGGCAGTGATGCGGCGCACCTCATCCCCGCCCAGCAATCCTTCCAGGATCCACAGCTGGAGCGCGCCGGTCTGGTAGAAGACCTCCGGATTCTGCCCCGCGTATCTGCCGCGGAGCTCCGCAGGGGTCGTCAATCCTGCGCGAACGGTCGTGGCGTGGCCGATCCACCAGGAGGTGCCCTCCTCCAGCTCCATGATGTCCTCCCCCAGCCCGCAGGAGATTCTGCGGCTGCCCTGCGCCACGGTCGTCGTGTCCTGCAGCGCGCGGCGCGCCCGGCGCAGCTCGACGAAGCGTAGTGCGTGGTGGAGCCCGAGGGCGGCGTCGCGGCGGGAGCTGTCCGCGCTCACGGCATCATATGCGGCGACGAGCGCCCGGCGCTCCGCCTCCAGCGCCCGGGCCAGCTCGGGTGAGCCGGCGTAGCACCGCTCCCCGAGCTCTGCCCGATCCGGCTGATGATCCCACGCGGGCCAGCGGTAGGCTCGTTCCTGATCGAGCCAGGTGGGGAACTGCGAGTGCAGGTGAAAGCTCTCGTGCACGGCCAGGTCCGCCTGCATCAGCGCCAGGTCGGCGTTCGCTTCCCGCAGCATCTCCCCGAGCCGGCCGAGCCCGCCGACGTTCATCGGTACGTTCAGCGCCACCACGCGGGTGATGCCGCGCGCACGCAGCTTGGCGACGACGGCCGGCGGCGCGGGACGCCGCGCCACGAACAGGTGTCGTGAATCCTCCGTCGCGCCGCTCCCGGCGGGATCGCTGTCGATCATCCCGTAGATCGGCGACGAGAACGGTGGACGCGCGGCGAGCTCCACGACCTCGAGCGGTGTGCCGCTTCTCCAGATGGCGGCGCAGACCGGCGTCTCCGCACGGCCGCGGAAGGTGGAGTCGGCCAGCAGCAGCAATGGATGGCGCGCCAGCGTGTAGTCGTCCCAGACCGGCGGGACGGCCGCGACGCGCTCGAATGCGCGGAGGGTGCGGATGGAAAGGGAGTCCGCGAACGCGGCCGAACAGGGCCTCTGCGCTTCGGCCGGCCTCGCTCCGGCCGCCGCGATGAATGAGATCGCGATCGCCAGGCCGGACTTCAGGGTGGGCATCGCATGGCTCCAGCCGGGGACTGGTGGAACGGTCTCGATCGACGGAACGGTATCACGATCGTCATCGGCCTGCCAGCGCGCCCGCCCGCGTGGCGAGCTTCCCCGCGCGGGCCGCGTCTCGGTTTTCGGCGGATGGGAATCGCGCCCGGCCAGGAGGGCGGCGCGAAGTGTGCAGCGGCCTGCGCGCGCGGCTGTACCGCCGCCGGCACTCACGTTTCTCGCCACACCCCCGAATCGACATCCATGAGCTTGTCGCTCGCCCATTTCGGCCTGAAGGAGATGCTCCGCTGCGGCCTGGACCTGCGCAGGGGAGCCGGCGACGCGGCTACGCTCGAGGAGCTGGCGCAGGGGGTGGTGCGCTACTTCTACGACAACTGCCGCACGCAGGACGGCAGCCGCGAGTGCGTGCTGGCGCGCTTCTACAAGACGCACCGCTTCGGCGAGCTTCCCGCGGAGCTGCAGGCGTTCGCGCGCGGCGCGCTGGGCGGCGCGGAGCCCGCGCCGGAGCTGCAGTGCCTCACGCTGCTCGCCACCGCGGGCGACAAGCCCGGATGGAACGCGCGCCAGGCCTCGCACGGGCACCAGGCCATCCCGCTCCCCAGCGTGCAGATGGTGGAGCAGGCGCCCATGATCGCCGAGCTCATCCGCGCCATGGGGATGGACGTGAGCGCGGTGGTGTCGCCGGCGTCGGAGCTGGTCCGGGGGATGGCGGGCAAGACGTTCAACGTCTTCTTCGTTCCCGAGGCCAAGGGAAGCCCCCACATCCCTGCGCAGGACTTCGTGCGCGACTACGGCGTGCGATCGGTGCTGGGCTTTGGCGGCGTGCTGGTGACGGGCGAGTTCTACAGCGTGATCCTGTTCACCCGCGTCGCTATCCCGCCCGAGAGCTCCGACCGCTTTCGCAACGTGGCGCTGGACCTCAAGCTGGCCATCTCCTCCTCGGGCGTGGGCACCACCTTCGGCACCCCCTCCGCCGACCCGGAGGAGTCTGCCGAGCCCGCGGAACCCGCCGGAGCGGCCGCGGACTGACCCGCATCCGCGTCATGTCGCACGACGGAGGACCCTCGCCGTTCCGCAGTCGAAGCCCCGCGCAGTTTCGGGGCTTTCCGCTTTTTGTCGCGGCGGATTCATCCGCTCCCCCGCTCTCGCGCACGCCGGACGTTTTCCTTGCGCTCGACGTGGATATTCGGTAAATTTACGGGTGATCGGCAGCGGCCCATCCCACCCTTCATCCTCCGGTGACCCCATGGCGAGCAGCAAAGCCGAAACGGTCGAGCAGTATCTCCAGGAGCTCCCCGAGGATCGCCGCGCCGTGGTTTCCGCCGTGCGCGACCAGGTGGTACGCAACCTTCCCGCGGGGTACCGCGAGGCGATGGGGTTCGGGATGATCACGTGGGGCATACCGCTGGAGGACTATCCCGACACTTACAACGGCCAGCCGCTGGGCTACGCCGCCCTGGCCGCGCAGAAGAACTACTACGCGCTGTACGTGATGACGCCGTACCAGGACCCGGCGCAGGAGCAGTGGCTGCGCGACGAGTTCGCGAAGGCCGGCAAGAAGCTGGACATGGGCAAGTCGTGCCTACGCTTCAAGAAGCTGGAAGACCTGCCCCTGGACGTGATCGGGAAACTGATCGCCAGCACACCGCCCGCCGAGTTCATCGCCCAGTACGAGAAGGCCCGCGCGGACGCCGCGGCGGCGCGCGCCTGACCGCAACGAACGGGGGCTTGTGCAACGGGCCTCGAGGATGGAGATTCCCGCCCGACGAACCGTGACGAGCGCCGCCGCTACCGACCGAGAGATTGACGATGGGATATCGCGAAGATCCTGAAGCCCGCTCCAGCCTGAACGCCGCCTTTACCGGGCTGGGATTCGCACTGGTGTTCCTGCTGGTGGTGGCGGGGATCGCGTTCGTCTGGGCCGCGAAGTTCAGCGGTCATTGATCGGCCGCCGGCACCGCGAAGACGACGGAGAGCCCGGACGCGCAGCGACGCGCGTCCGGGCTCTCTCGTTCGTCCAGAATGACGTGGGGCAAGGACGGCACCCGTTGCGCCTTCCAATCCAACCGGCTGCCGCATAAACGCTTGGCGGCCATTCCGGCCGTGTCTTCATCCACCGCTCCGACCGCGTGTTCGGCCACGAGCGACGCACGACGATGGACATCCGCCCGCGCCTTGCCCGCGCCCCGCGCCGCGCCTAAGCTTCGCCGCCTGCGAACGGTCCGGGCGCGCACCTCGCGTCCCTGCCCCGCACACCGCCCCGCGCCGCGCCTGATGCTCTACGATCTCGTTCGACCCCTTCTCTTTTCGCTCGATCCGGAGCCGGCGCACCGCGCGGGCACGGCGGCGCTGCACGCGGCCATGCTCACGCCGCCGCAGCGCGCCGCCGCGCGCGCGCTGCTGCAGGTGCGCGACCCCGCGCTGGCGGTGGAGCGCTTCGGCATCCGCTTTCCCAATCCCGTGGGGATGGCGGCGGGGTTCGACAAGGCGGGCGAGTCGTTCAATGCGCTGGGGGCGCTGGGCTTCGGGTTCGTGGAGATCGGCACGGTGACGGCGCTGGCGCAGCCGGGAAATCCGCGGCCACGCCTCTTTCGCCTCCCCGCGGACGGCGCGCTGCTCAACCGCATGGGCTTCAACAACCCCGGCGCGGAGGCGGTCGCGGCGCGGCTGCGGCGCACGCCGATCGAGCCGGTGCTGGGGATCAACATCGGCAAGAGCAAGGCGGCGCCGCTGAAAGACGCCGCCGCCGACTACCTTCGCAGCCTGGAGCTGCTGGAGCCGTTCGCCGCGTACCTGGCGGTGAACGTGAGCTCCCCCAACACACCCGGGCTGCGGCAGCTGCAGGACGCCGCCCCGCTGCGCGAGCTGCTGCGCGCCCTGCGCACCCGCGCCGCGGAGCTGGCCGCCGCCCGCGGCCAGGCGCCCAGGCCCCTGCTGCTCAAGATCGCCCCCGACCTCACCGATCCGCAGGTGGAAGAAGCCGCCGGAATCGCGCTGGAGGAAGGCGTCGCCGGCCTGATCGCCACCAACACCACGATCTCGCGCGACGGGCTCCGCACGCCCGCGGAGTACGTGGAGCGGATGGGTGCCGGCGGCATCAGCGGCGCACCCGTCCACCGGCGCGCGGTGGAGGTGGTGACCCTCGCCTACCGGACGACGGGCGGGCGGCTGCCGATCGTGGGCGTGGGCGGCGTCTTCGGCGCGGAGGACGCGTGGCGGATGGTGCAGGCGGGCGCCGGGCTGGTGCAGGTGTGGACGGGCTTCATCTACCGCGGCTTCGCCATCGCGCGCGACATCAACCGCGGCCTGGCGAACCGGCTGCGGCGCGAGGGGATGCGCTCGCTGGACGAGGCCGTGGGGGCGGCGCACCGATGATCCCCAGCGTCCGCACCGCCCGGTTCCTGCGCGCCTACGTGCGGGACCGAGCCGCCTCCGTCCGCGAGGAAGAGACGTACATCGAGGTGGACGGCGAGCGGCGCGAGGCCACGCTGTACCTGCCGCGCCGCCCCCGCCCCGCCCCCGGCTGGGTGGTGCTGCACGGGCTGACCGTCCCCGGCCGCCGCCACAAGGCGATGACGCGCTTCGTGCGCTCGCTGGCGGCGTCGGGCGCGGCGGTGCTGGTGCCGGACGTCCCCGCCTGGCGCGAGCTGCGGCTCGACCTGGACGCCGCGCGGGCCAGCATCGTCGCGGGCGCGCGCCACCTGGCGCAGCGGCCGGAGGTGCGCCCCGGGGGCGTGGGCGCCGTCGGCTTCTCCTTCGGCGCCACGCACGCGCTGATGGCGGCGGCCGACCCGGAGGTGCAGCGCGACCTGCGCGCGGTGGTCTCGTTCGGCGGATACTGCGACGTGCGCCGGATGGTGCGCTGCACCTTCACGGGCGAGCACGAGTGGGAGGGCGAGGGCCACACCGTGGACCCCGACCCCTACGGGCGGTGGATCCTGGCGGCCAACTTCATCACCGCCGTCCCGGGGCTGGAGGGGATGGAAGACGTCCGGGCGGCGGCGCACGAGCTGGCGCTGGAGGCCGGGCGGCGCGGGGTGATGGCGTGGGACGCGGAGTACGACGCGATGAAGCGGGAGCTGCGCGGCCGCCTTTCGCCGGAGGGCGCGGAGGTGTGGGACCTGCTCGCGCCGCCCACGGGCACCGTGCCCGCCGACCTGGAGGCCGCCCGCCGCCTGGCCGACGCCATGGGCGCGGCGATGATGGAGCGCTTTCCGGGGCTGGATCCGCAGCCGCACCTCCCCGCGCTGCGCGGGCGCATCATCCTCTCCCACGGCCGCGCGGACCGGCTGATCCCCTATACCGAGACGCTGCGGCTGCAGACGCTGCTCCCCTCCGCGGTACGCCCCTCCGTCACCATCACGGGCCTGTTCGCCCACTCCGCGCACGCCGGCTGGATGCACCCGCTCGACCGCTTCCGCGAGACCGGCCAGTTCATCCGCCTGCTGAACAACGCGCTGTCGGCGGTCTAAGAACCAGCCGTCGTGGGGAAGCGATGCACGTTCACGCCCGCGCCGGCGCGATGTCCCGCTCGCTAGACGTTTACGTCGGCGGAGAATACATCCTCGATCCGATGAATCCGGCGGCACGGAAGAACAGGGGGCGTACCGGGCAGGTGCTCGCGTTCGAGAACGTGAAAGATGGCCGCGTACAGTTCCGGTTCAGCGACACCGGAAGGGTCGCGCTGGTGGACCCCGGCGACCTGGTTCCGCTCGAGCAGCAAAGCTCCGCTGCCTGATGGACGGCTGCTCGCGGGCCGTTGTCGTCGCCAGACCCGACTGAGCAGCCAGCATCCAGCAGACCCGGCAGAGAGATTCTCCGCCGGGTCTGCTTACGTCTGGTCTTATGGATGGCTCACGCGGCGACGGCCAGCCCCTGCTGCACGAGCGGCGCGGCGGACTCGGGGGGGAGCACTTCGCCGGCGCGCAGGGCACGGAACGCGGCGGCGGCGGCGGGCTCCAGCGGCGCGAACGCGCGCTGCGGACCGCGAAAGTCCACCAGCACGTGGTACTCGCCGGGCACCGCGTCGTCGAACGGCGGCTTGCGCTTTTCGGCCAGCGCGCGCATCACCGTGAACGGCTCGCGCGAAAAGCGGGCGACGCCCACCAGCGGGTGGGGACGAAGCGGCGCGTCCGCCCGGGCGCGCGCGGCCGCCCCGGCGACGGAGGCGAGGGTGCGCTCCGGCGGCAGCAGCGCCAGCTCGTACGTCTCAATCTCCCAGTCCAGCACCTCGCCCAGCAGCGGCTCCGCGAGCGCACCGTCCGCGATGCGGCGGCGGACGAACGCGGCAAAGCGGCGCATCTCGCCGGGGACGCCGCGCGGCACCCTTGGGTTCTCCACCCAGAACGCCTCCGCCGTCTCGCGCAGCTGGTAGGCGAGCAGGTGAAAGGTGCCGGGGAGCTGCGAGACCAGCGGCGAAAGGCGGCCGTTGCGGTACAGCATGCAGTTCATCCGCATCCCCCGCTGCGCGGCCGCGCTGGCCAGCCGCTCCACCTCCAGCGGGGTCAGGTCGTACCCGGCCAGCGCGCCCTGCGCATCGTCCAGCACGCGCCGGCACAGGGCGGGCGCGGCGGCCATGTCGGCCATGGCGCGCTGGAACGCGGCGAGCGACATCAGCCCTCCGCCGCGGGGCGCCGTGCCCACGCCTGCCGCGCGCGCTCCAGCTCGCGCAGCACGCCGTCGTGGCCGCCCAGCGCCGGCAGGTAGTGGTCCTCGAACTCGAAGGTGATGCCGCACAGGTTGGGCGCGCCTTCCACCACCTCGTCCAGCAGCTCCCACACGGGCCCGGCCACCGGCCCCGCGTGCGAATCGGTGTACATCCCCGCCACCTCGCTGCCCCCCGCGATGTGCACCTCCACCACGTTGCGCAGGTCCACGGCGCCCAGGAACGCGCGCGGATCGAAGCCGTGGTTCACGGAGTTCACGTACACGTTGTGGATGTCCAGCAGCAGGCCGCAGCCGCTCCTGGCGCACAGCGCGTTCAGGAACTCGGGCTCGGTCATCTCCTGGCCGGGAAGGTCCACGTAGTACACGTTGTTCTCCAGCAGAAACGGCACGGGCACCGCCTCCCGCACGTGCTGCACCCGCTCCGCGATCAGGTCCAGCACCTCGCGGTCGTACGGCACGGGGATGGCGAGCCCCGCCTCTTCGCTGTGCGCGTCCATCCCGGGAATGCGGCTGAACGACAGGTGGTCGCTGTGCCAGGGAAAGGCGTAGCGCGCCTGCCAGCGGGCCACCTGCTGCACGTGCTCCACGTCGAACAGCTCGGCGCTGCCGATGGAGAGCCCCACCGAGTGCCCCACGACGGGCTTGCGCGCGGCCACCCAGTCCAGCAGCTCCACCTGCCGGTCGAAGTCGCGAAAGCGCGGCCCGGCGCCCGGGCCGTCGTCTACCCAGAAGCGGTCCGGCACGATGGCCATGTAGTCCAGCGCGTCCACGTGCTCGCGGATGAACCGCGGCAGCGAAGGCACGTACAGCAGCCCCACGCCCAGCCGGGGGAGCGCTTCCAGCTGCGGGAGGGCCGCGGACGGCGCGGCGAAGGTGGCATCCATGGGACTGCATCCATTCGGGGAAAAACGGCGCCGCCGCCCCGGACGGTGCTTTGCCCGGGGCGGCGGCGATGCGGCTCAGTACTCGCCGTCGATCGCGTCCTCGTACGGCGGCTCGATCGGCTGGAAGCCCGAGCGGCAGGTGGGACAGTTGGTCGGATCGACTGGATCGAAGGGCTCGTACGGCTGGGTGGTCTCGGCCATGGGGATTCGTCCTTGAAAGGGTGGCGACACAGGTGTCACGCGGAGGATAGCAGGCCTCTCAGAAATGCGCAATACCGTCGCGAAAGGTAACCATATGTGGACGAATCCATCTGCTGCACACCATAGAATCAGATCACCTGGACGACAGATCCCGTTCCGCAAATTTGTGGTTCATCGCGGATTGGGGTGCAAACTGAGGGTCGCGCTCTCCAGGGGCGAGATGACCCGCGATGCAGTGGAAGGGTGTCAGGGCACGGCGGCGGGTGGGGGTTGCTCCACGCGTGTGTGGACGCGTCGGGAACGGCAGAGGGAGGGAAGCGCGGCAGGGGGCCATGAGAAT
>DASUVG010000263.1:0-22925 GCA_036379135.1 Longimicrobium sp. | reverse complement strand
CCGGAGATGATCTGCGGCCACGCGCGCATCCAGGGCATCCCGGTCGGCGTGATCGCCAACGCGCGGGGGATGCTCAAGGATCCGCACGGCGGCGCGCCCAAGTTCGGCGGCATCATCTACGCCGACAGCGCGGACAAGGTGGCGTTCTTCATCGAGACGCTGAACCGCCACGGCACGCCCATCCTGTTCGTGCAGGACGTGAGCGGCTTCATGGTGGGCTCGCAGGCGGAGCACTCGGGGATCATCCGCGCCGGTGCGCGCTTCGTGGAGGCCATGGCCACGGCGGGCGTGCCCAAGATCGTGCTGACCATCAACCACGCGTCGGGCGCGGGGTACTACGCCATGGCGGGGCAGGGCTTCGACCCGGACTTCATCTTCACCTGGCCCACGGGGCGGATGGGGGTGATGGAGGGCGATTCTGCGGTGATGGCCCTTTTCAGCGCGCAGCTGGAGGCGCTGAAGAAGGAGGGGAAGCAGCCGGACGACGAGCTGCAGGCGAAGATGGCCTCCGTCCGCGCCGACTACGACCAGCAGCTGGACGCGAAGTTCGCCGCCGCGCGCGGCTTCGTGGACGCCGTGGTGCTGCCCGACGAGACGCGCGCCGCGCTGGCGCTGTCGCTGCGCACCTCGCTCAACAACCCCGGCCCGCACCTGGGCGCCTTCGTGCTGCCGCCGAACGTGTAGGTGCGCGGCCGTGGCGGAAAGTGTACGTAGTTGACGGACGGGCGGAATCGCCATTAGAGTACAGGTGTTCGTGTGTCGTCTCATTCACGCCCGCCCGATCGAAGCAACACTGCCCCAGGGGAGCCGCAGATGCATACGGCAACCAAAGCCGCCCGGCGTAGATGGACCTGCGACGAGTACGAGCGCATGGGCGAACTCGGTATTCTGCCGAAGTCCGGTGTCGAGTTGATCCACGGCGAGGTGCGGGAGCGGAACGCCTGGGGAACTCCGCGGCGCTGGACGTACGAGGATTGGGAGCGGATGGTCGTCGGCGGGATCGTGGATGAAGACGAGCGCCTGGAACTCGTCGACGGAGATCTCGTCTGCATGACACCGGTCGGGCATCGTCACATCTACACGGTTGACCTGCTTACGGAGTTCCTTGGGGAGCAGGCGCGCGGACGCGCAATTCTGCGCGTGCAGAGTCCGTTGAAGTTCAATACAGGCGAAGCGCCGATGCCGGACCTCTTGCTTCTGCGAATGCACGAGGACCGGTACCGCTCGCGATTGGCGGGGCCGTGGGATGCTCTTCTGGTGGTGGAGGTTTCCGACAGTTCACTCGCTGACGATCTGGCCAAGGCCGAGCAGTACGCCCGGGTGGCAATTCCCGAGTACTGGATCGTAGACGTGAACCGGCCTGCCGTGCTCGTGCACCAGCACCCCGTCAGCGGTGAATACACGGACGTTCGCGAGTACCGGCACGGGCAGGTGTTCTCTTCGCTCGCGCTGGGTGAGCGCGATGTGCGGGTCGAAGAGGTGCTGGGCCCGGCGTGAGCTACCATCGTCCTGCCGCCGAACGTGTAGCTGCGCGCCCATGGCGTGAAAGGAAACACTATTAACAGGCCCGGCCAGCATCGGTAGAGTTTTCTCCGTTCGCTTGCCGGGCCCTTTCGTTGCGTGTCGATCGTGCAGTGGCGAGGTACCCAGGAGCAGCAGATGAGCACCGCGATCGAGATGGAGAACGAGATCGAGGACGGAATCGACGCTGAGCAGCCGGTACGCAGGCGGTTTACCGTCGAGGAGTTCCAGCGGATGGGCGAGGCCGGCATCTTTGCACCCGACGAACGGGTGGAATTGATCGGCGGAGAGATCATCCGGATGACTCCAATCGGACCCTGGCACATGGAAGCGGTCTTCGCCCTGGACGACTATCTTCGCCCGATCACCGGGCCGGAGGTGCGGATCTCGATCCAGATGCCGGTTCAGCTTCCCGGGTCGGCGCCGCACCCGGACGTGTCGCTGCTTCGCCGCAGTGACCTGCAGAGCGGCAAACTCCCGACGCCCTCTGCCTGCGTACTTCTCATCGAGGTCAGCGACTCTACCGCGCGTTTCGATCGGAACCAGAAACGGCTGGATTATGCCGCGGCGGGAATCGTCGAATATTGGGTGCTGGATCTGCCGGCGCAGAGCGTTGTCGTGCACCTTGGGCCAGCATCTGGAGATTATCACAAGGTTGCCGAATATCGGCGCGGTACGACCTTCCATTCACCCGCGCTGGGCGGCCGGGAAATCCGGGTGGACGACATTCTCGTCCCGCGGGCCTGACGGCTCCGCTCCACTTTTCGGGTTCGCGCCGTGATGCTGCCGGACGAGACGCGCGCCGCGCTGGCGCTGTCGCTGCGCACGTCGCTCAACAACCCTGGCCCCACCTGGGCGCCTTCGTCCTGCCGCCGAACGTGTAAGGTGTCCGCCGGATGGCGGTAAATGGACACCGTTGACGTGGCGAGGTGGGCGGCATTAGAGTTGATGTCGTCCGCTTCTTCGACTCCACGCCCGCGTCGCCGATCAACCCGTAGTCGTACCCGAAGGAAGGGACGCATGGCCGTTCAATTCGCGCAGCCGTTCCGGTTTACCGAGCAGCAGGTCGCTCGCATGGCCGAGGCCGGCCTCATTCACCGCGATGAGACCCGGTTGATTGACGGCGTGCCATATCGGGCAGGCGCTCCAATTCGGTTCTCGCGTGCCGCGTATTATCGGCTAGGCGAGATGGGAGTGCTGACGAAGCGCGATCGTGTGGAGCTCATTGACGGCGAAATCATCGAAATGAGCCCGATCAGTCCTCGTCATTCCGCCTGTGTAAGTCGCTTGGCCCGGTTGCTCACGCCCCGCGTGGGCAGCGCGCTCGTTCGATTCGAGAACCCGCTCGCTCTGCCCGATGAGTATGATCCCCAGCCGGATGTTGTCGTGGTACGGGCGCGGGATGATGATTACGAGGAATCGCATCCCACGTCGGATGAAGCGCTCCTTGTCGTCGAAGTGGCGGATTCGTCGCTGCGATATGACCGCACTGTGAAGGTGCAGCGGTACGCTGATGCCGGGCTTCCGGAGTACTGGCTCGTAGACCTCACCCGGAACGAGGTCATCGTTTACCAGGACCCAATCGCTGGTGAGTACCGGAATGCGCGGACATACGGGTTGGGTGAGTCGTGGACGTCCATGGCAATCCCGGGGCTGGTGGTATCTGCGAACATGATCCTCAAGCGGCGTTCGCAAGAGACCCTGTGAGATTGTACGCTGTTCACGGACAGCGATTCGTAAACGCTCCCGGGTTGCCGCCGCGGCGGGGCGGGTGATATATGACTCTCCGGAGGCTGCACGCGCGGCCTCCGGATTGTTTTTGGACGCCGAACCTGCGCGCGGCCCGCGCACTCGGGCGCGCCGCATCAAACGATATCTCTTGATCTTCTGATGAAACAGACCATCCGCATCGCCAGTGGCCAGGGTTTCTGGGGCGACCAGCTGGACGCGCCCAGGCAGCAGGTACAGGGCGGCCCCATCGACTACCTGATGCTCGACTACCTGGCCGAGGTCACCATGTCGATCATGCAGAAGCAGCGCAGCCGCAACCCATCCGCGGGCTACGCGCGCGACTTCGTGCCGCTGATGGGCGACATCCTTCCCGCCGTGGTGGAGCGCGGCATCCGCGTGGTGGCCAACGCGGGCGGCGTGAACCCCGCCGGCTGCCGCGACGCGGTGCTGGAGGAGGCGCGCAAGGTGGGGCTGGGCGGCCGCGCGCGGGTGGCGATGATCAGCGGCGACGACATCCTGGAGCGGCTGCCGGACCTGCTGGCGCGCGGGGTGGAGCTCAAGAACATGGAGACGGGCGAGCCGCTGTCCACCGTGCTGGACCGCGTGCAGAGCGCCAACGCGTACATCGGCGCGCGGCCGATCGTGGAGGCGCTGCGGCAGGATGCGCACGTGGTCATCACCGGGCGGTCCACGGACACGGCGCTGACGTACGCGCCCATGATCCACGAGTTCGGCTGGAGCGTGGACGACCACGACCGCATGGCGGCGGGCGTGGTGGCCGGGCACATCAACGAGTGCGGCGCGCAGGCCAGCGGCGGAAACCACCTGGTGGACTGGCGCAACATCGCCAACCTGGCGGACGTGGGCTATCCCATCATCGAAGCCTCGCCGGACGGCTCGTTCGTCGTGACCAAGCATGACGGCACGGGCGGGCGCGTGACGCTGGCGACGGTCAAGGAGCAGCTGGTCTACGAGATGGGCGATCCGCGCAGCTACATCACGCCGGACGTGGTGGCGGACTTTACCAGCATCCGCCTGGAGGACGCGGGGGCGGACCGGGTGCGCGTGCACGGGGTGCGCGGCGGTCCGGCGACGCCGCTGCTCAAGGTGAGCATCGCCTACTCCGACGGCTACAAGGCGACCGGCACGCTGGTCTACTCCTGGCCCGACGCGGTGGAAAAGGCGCAGATGGCGGACCGCGTGCTTCGCGAGCGGATGGACCGGCTGGGGCTGAAGTTCGACGAGGTGCTCACCGAGTACGTGGGATGGAACGCCACGCACGGCCCGCTGGCCGGCCCGCCGCCGCGCGACCTGCCGGAGGTGACGGTGCGCTGGGGCGTGCGCGGGCAGGACCGGGCGGCCGTGGAGCGCTTCACCAAGGAGATCGCGCCGCTGGTGCTGGCCGGCCCGCCGTCGGTGACGGGCTTTGCCGGCGGGCGGCCCGCGGTGCAGGAGATCATGGCGTACTGGCCGGCGCTGATCCCCAAGACGGAGATCGAGCCGGGGCTGAGGGTCGAGGTGGTGACTGCGTGAGGAAGTGCGTGAGTGCGTTAGTGCGTAAGTGCGGGAGTGAAGTGCGAAAGTGCGAGAGTGCGAAAGTGCGAAGGTGGTTACTCACGCACTCACGCACTCACGCACTCACGCACTTTCGTACGCGGAAGGTGGCCCCGTGCGCATAACCTTCCTCGGCACCGCCGCCGCGCGCCCGACGGTCGGCCGCAACGTCTCGTCGCTGATGATGCAGCGCGAGGGCGACGTGATGATGTTCGACTGCGGCGAGGGGACGCAGCGGCAGATGATGCGCTACGGAACGGGGTTCTCGTTCAGCGACATCTTCTTCACCCACCTGCACGCGGACCACTTTCTGGGCGTCATCGGCCTGCTGCGCACGCTGGGGCTGCAGGCGCGCGAGGAGCCCATCGACCTGTGGACGCCCCGCGGCACCACCGACGTGCTGCGGCAGGCAGTGGAGCTGGGGGTGGAGCGCGTGCCCTTCGAGGTGCGCATCCGCGAGCTCGCCCCCGGCGACGCGGTGCAGCGCGGCGTGTACGACGTGGTGGCGTTCCGCACGCAGCACCGCGGCGGGCTTTCGCTGGGGTACGCGGTGGTGGAGCACGCGCGGCTGGGGCGCTTCGATGCGCAGAAGGCGCGGGAGATGGGGATTCCCGAAGGTCCGCTGTGGGGCAAGCTGCACCACGGCGAGCCGGTGGAGGTGGACGGCCGCGTCTACCGGCCGGAGGACGTCGTGGGCCCGGCGCGCCCCGGGCGGCGCGTGGTCTACACGGGCGATACGCGGCCCTGCAAGGCCTCCATCGAGCACTCGCGCGCCGCGGACCTGCTGATCCACGAGGCCACCTTCGCGCAGGACGAGGCGGACCGCGCCCAGCACACCGGCCACTCCACCGCCCGCGAAGCCGCCGAGGTGGCGAAGTCGGCCGAAGTGCTGCGGCTGGCGCTCACCCACTTCTCCCCGCGCTACGCCGACGACCCGCGCGTGCTGGAGCGCGAGGCCCGCGCCGTCTTTCCCGAGGTGGTCACCGCCTACGACGGCCTGGTGATCGAGGTGCCGTACCGCGACGGGTGAAGGCGAATCGTTCGATGCGTATCACCGGAGTCAACGGAGAATCATCTCTGTTGACTCCGTTGATTTTGGGTGATTGATTCGGGCGATGTCGAAATCGGGCACCTCCGTTCGACCATGTAGTGTCCACAGCCGATCCACCCCGATTCCGGGAGAGAGACCATGCGCTACCTGTGCCTGATCTACGACGAAGAAGCCAGGATCAACGAGATGCCCAAGGACGAGGGCGACGCCTTCATGGGCGAGTACTTCGCGTTCACCGAGGGGATCAAGGGGAGCGGCCAGTACGTCGCCGGCGAGGCGCTGCACCCGGTGTCGACGGCGACAACGGTGCGCATCCGCAACGGCAAGCTGTCGACCACGGACGGCCCGTTCGCCGAGACCAAGGAGCAGCTGGGCGGCTTCTACCTCATCGAGGCGCGGGACCTGAACGAGGCGATCCAGGTGGCGGCGAAGATCCCGTCCGTGCGTATCGGGAGCATCGAGATCCGCCCGGTGGTGGACTTCAGCGAGCAGCCGCAGTCGTAGCCCGATGGTGAGCGAGGACGCGGCCGGGGATGCGCGGCAGGCGGTGGACGCCGTCTACCGCGCCGAATCGCGCCGCGTTCTCGCCACGCTCATCCGCCTTTTGGGCGACTTCGACCGGGCGGAAGAGGCGCTGCACGATGCCTTTGCCGCGGCGCTGGAGCGATGGCCGCGCGACGGCGTTCCCGCCAGCCCGCGGGCGTGGCTGGTCTCCGCCGGCCGCTTCAAGGCGATCGATGCCATGCGCCGCCGCGCCCGCTTCGACGCGCGGCTGGCGGAGGTCGCCGCGCATCTCGAATCCGCCACGTCCAATCCCGCCGAACAGGATTCGGACGGCGTGGAGGACGACCGGCTACGGCTGATCTTTACCTGCTGCCATCCCGCGCTCTCGCCGGATGCGCGCGTGGCGCTCACGCTGCGCGAGGTGTGCGGGCTTACGACGGAGGAGATCGCGCGGGCGTACCTGACCGGCGCGCCCACGCTGGCGCAGCGGATCGTGCGCGCAAAAGCCAAGATCCGCGACGCGCGCATCCCCTACCAGGTGCCCGCCCTGGTCGACCTGCCGGACCGGCTGGACGCGGTGCTGCAGGTGGTCTATCTCGTCTTCAACGAAGGATATTCCGCCTCCTCCGGCGCGTCGCTCACGCGCGCGGATCTGTCCGGTGAGGCTATCCGGCTGGGCCGGCTGCTGGCGGAGCTGCTGCCGGAGCCGGAGGTGCTGGGGCTGCTCGCGCTGATGCTTCTCCACGAGTCCCGCCGCGCCGCGCGCACCTCGCCCGACGGCGAACTGGTGCTGCTGGCGGATCAGGACCGCGGTTCGTGGAATCGGCCGATGATCGCGGAGGGGCAGGCGCTGGTGGAGCGGGCGATCCGCTCGCGGCGCTTTGGCCCCTACACGCTGCAGGCCGCCATCAGCGCCGTGCACGCCGAGGCGCCGACGGCGGACGCGACGGACTGGCCCCAGATCGTGGGCCTGTACGACGTGCTGATGCGCGCCGATCCCTCACCCGTCGTCGAGCTGAACCGCGCCGCCGCGGTCGCCATGCGCGACGGCCCCGCCGCCGGCCTGGCGCTCATCGACGCCCTCCTCGCCCGCGGCGAGTTGGCCGACTACCACCTGGCCCACTCCGCCCGCGCCGACCTCCTCCGCCGCCTCGGGCGCGCGGCGGAGGCGCGGGCGGCGTACGCACGGGCGCTCGCTCTTGCGCGGCAGGAGCCGGAGCGGCGCTTCATCGCGCGGCGGATGGGGGAATTGGGGAATTCCTTGTCCAATGGGTGATTGCCGCGATCCATCCAACCCATCCGGGCATCGCCACCATCCCCCCGGGTCGAAACCCGGGATGAATCCCGGGATGAATCCCGGGGCTAGAAATGCCATAAGCCCCGTCTTTGCTCGTTCTTCGCAAAACGGGGCTTCAACCGCTCGCGTCGGCGAGGCCCGGAGCGCGTGATTCGCTAGTGCGGACGAAAACCGGCGGTGCGCCGCGCGTCCGAACCCGCCTCTCCGCCCCTACACCTTCCGCCGCTCCAGATCCCGCAACACCACCCGCGCGGCATTCCGTCCACTCGCGCCCATGATGCCGCCGCCGGGGTGGGTGCTGGCGCCGGTGAGGTACAGGCCCTTGAGGTGCGAGCGGTAGTTGGCCATCCCCGCCATCGGCCGCAGCCCGAACATCTGGTCCAGGCTCATCTCCACGTGCATCACGTTGCCGCGCGGCAGGCCGAGATCCCGCTCCAGCGCGAGCGGATGCTGGAAGAGGCGGCCGACCACCTTGTCGCGCGTGCCCGGCGCGTACCGCTCGAACGTGTCCAGGATGTTGTCCGCCACCGCCTCGCCGATGTCGTCCCAGCTGCGGCCGCCGGAGAGCGCGTAGGGATAGTACTGCGCCCACAGCCACAGCACCTCGCCGCCGGGCGGCGCCAGCGAGTCGTCCACCGCGCTGAAGGTCATCGCCACGATCGGCGGGTCGCGCGCGGGGTCGCCGCGCAGAAAGTCGGCGTAGGCGTCGGCGATCTGCTGCCGGTCGCGGCAGAGCAGCTGCAGGCCCACGCGCGCCTCGCGGCCCGGCGACGCGGCGTACGACACCGGCTCGCGCAGCGCCAGCCGCAGCACCGCGCCGAAGCCATTGCCCACGCGGATGGCGTCCGTCCCCGGCGGGCGGTGCGCCTCGGGGAGCAGGCGGCCCAGCGTCTCCAGCACGTGCGCGCCGGAAAGCACCGCCCGCGCCGTGCATCCACCTCCCCGCGTCTCCACCCCCACCGCGCGGCCATTCTCGACGACGATCCGCTCCACCGGCGCGCCCACGTGCACCTGGCCCCCGTGCGCCTGGATGTGCCGCGCCAGCGCCTGCGTCAGCATCCCGCTGCCGCCGCGGGGGCGCGCGATGCCACCCTCGTGGTAGAGCGGCTGCCAGAGCAGAAAGGGCGCGGTCAGCGGCTCGTGGGGCGGCGGGCCGCTCTGCGCGGCCATCCACACCAGCGGCGTCTTGACCCGCTCCTCGCGAAAGTAGCGGTCCACCACCTCGCCGTACGGGCTCAGGATCGTCCGCAGCGCCCGCTTCCAATCCCGCTGCACGGCTTTGCCGAAGATGAACTTCTTCCCCAGCTCGTACGGGCTGGGGACGCTCAGGAAGGCGTCCTTCACCGTCCGCGCGAACGGGCGCCAGTCGTCCAGAAAGCGGCGGTACGCCTCGCCCTCGCCGGGAAAGAGCGTCTCGATCCCATCAACCGTCTGGTCCACGTCGCGGTGGATGAAGAGCGCGGTCCCGTCGTCGTACGGCGCGAAGAAGAGCGGGTCCAGGTTGATGTACTCCAGCCCGTACCGCTCCAGCCCCAGCTCCTGCACGATCGGCGTGTTGCGGATGAGGATGTGCGCGCTGCCGCCCAGGTCGAACCGGTAGCCGGGGACGATCTCCTCCGTCGATACGGCGCCGCCGGCGACGTGCCGCCGCTCGAAGACGCGGACGCGATAGCCGGCCTGGGCCAGGTACGCGCCGGAGATGAGCGCGTTGTGCCCCGCGCCCACGATGGCGACGTCGCAGTCCGTGTTGCGCCTCATCGGCCCGCGGTGGCGGGGGCGACGTGCGGCGCGGGCTTGCGGAAGGGGTGCAGGAAAAGCGTCAGCCCCTGCACCACGAGCAGGTTGGTGGCCAGGAAGAACGCCGCCTCCTCCAGCGGCAGCGGGCCGAACTTGATCCCCAGCGTCTGCGTCTCCGAGATGCGCCAGATGCTCAGCCGGATGGCGATCGCGTCCGCCATCCACAGGTAGAGGGTGGGGATGGCGACGGCGAGCGCGAACGTCCGCGGCGCCGCGCCGATGCGCCCGCCCGCGACGGCCCACTGCGCCGCCAGCACCGGCGCCGCCCAGGCCAGGATCATCCCCAGGTACGTCCCCCGTTCCGTCCGCAGCAGCATCACCCCCCAGAGCGCCAGCAGTGCGTACAGCACGGCCGGCCCCCAGCGCAGCACATGCTCCCACCGCTCAGATACCCGTTGGTGGCTAACCTCCCCCAGGGTTTTTTGGGGGAGGTGCGAGCCTAAGCGAGCGGAGGGGGTGCTCTGCCAGGCGAGACGCTGCCTGTCGTCCTCCGTGCGCGGCGGCATCACCCGGTAGAACCAGAGGCCGGTGAGCAGCGGCTGCAGGATGAAGAACAGGTATTCCTCGATGGGGATCAGCCCGATCGTCCCGATCACCCGGTCCGGGCCGTACCCCCACACGCCGCGGCGGATGAGCTCGCTGTCCCACGGCGTGGTGTAGACCAGCGCCAGGAGAACGACGCCGATCAGCGCCGGCACCGCGCGCGGCCCCATCCGCCGCAGCAGCTTCCTCGACGTCAGGAAGAGCAGGAGCAGCGGCGGGAGGATGAAGATCAGGTGGAACTGCAGGTACGTCATCGGCCCGCACCCGCCATCACGGGGACCGGCGCGGGGTGCGCGGGGCGGGGGACGATGCGCTCCAGCACCTTGGCGGACGACAGCACGCCCGGCACGCCGCCGCCGGGGTGCGTCCCCGCGCCAACGAAGTACAGGCCGCCCACGTCGTCCGAGCGGTTGTGGTAGCGAAAGTACGCGCTCTGCGTGAGCCGCGGCTCCAGGCCGAAGGCGGCGCCATCCACCGAGCGCAGGTCGTGCTCGAACTCGTCGGGCGTCAGGAAGGACGGGCTCGTCACGCTCGACGTGATCCCGGGGAGCACGCGGCGGTCCAGCTCCTCCAGGATGCGTGTGAAGTACGGTTCCGCCTGCTGCTTCCAGTCGATGCCGCTGCGGTTGTTGGGGACGGGGGAGAGCACGTACAGCGCCTCGTGCCCCGGCGGCGCGAGCGACGGGTCCGTCCGCGTGGGCGCGTGCAGGTAGAGCGATGCATCCGGCGCCAGCCGCTTGCGCTTGAAGATGTCGTTCAGCAGCCCCCTGTACCGCTCGCCCAGCACGATGGTGTGATGCGCCACGTCCGGAAACGTCTTCGTGCTGCCGAAGTAGGCCACGAACAGGCTCATCGACTGGCGCTTGCGCGAGACAGCCCAGTCCGTGTTCCGCCTGCGGTGCGCGCCGTCGATCATCCGCGTGTAGACGTACGACGGGTCCGCGTTGCTCACTACCACGTCGCAGGCGATGCGCTCGCCGCCTTCCAGGCACACGGCGGACGCGCGGCCGTTGCTGACCTCGATCTCCTCCACCGCCGCGTTCATCCGCACCGGCACGTCCATCTCCTCCAGCAGCCGCACGAGCGCGGCGACGATCTCGCCCGTGCCGCCCTTCGCGAAGTGGACGCCCCACTTTCGCTCCAGCCAGTGGATCAGCAGGTAGATGGACGTGGTGGTGAACGGGTTGCCGCCCACCAGCAGCGGCTCGAAGGTGAACGCCCGCCGCAGCCGCTCGTCCTTGATGTAGCGCGCCACCAGGCCGTAGACGGTCCGGTGGCTCTCCAGCCGGATCATCTTCGGAATGACGCGGATCATGTCGCGCGCGCGGTCGAACGGCTGGTCGGCCAGCTGGGTGTATCCCACGTCGAAGATGCGGCGCGAGTGCTCGGCCAGTTTTCGATAGCCGTCCACATCGCGCGGGCTCATCGCGTGGATCTGCGCCAGCAGCCGCTCCTCGTCCTGCACGTAGTCGAAGGTGCTGCCGTCGTGAAAGAGGATGCGGTAGAACGGGTCCACCGGCACCATCTGCACGTACTCCTCCATCCGCCGCCCCGCCAGCGCGAACAGCTCTTCGAGAAGATAGGGCGCGGTGATCACCGTGGGCCCCGCGTCGAAGGTGTAGCCGTCGCGGCGAAAGACGCGCGCCCGGCCGCCGGGCTGGTCCAGCGCCTCCAGAACCTGCACGTCGTATCCCATCACCCGGAGCCGTACGGCGGCCGCCAGCCCGCCGAACCCGCTCCCGATCACCACCGCGCGAGCTGCCTTCACCCGGATCTCCATTCTGCCAACTGTTTCCGCTGGGGCCGCAGAGTTGCGGACATCCTATGCCACCCGCAAACCTTGTGCAAGCATTAGACAGACCGGTATCGTACTTGCGATCAGCGCGGGGATCGTCTGCCGCAGGAATCCCGCCGTGCGGCGCCCACGCTGTTTCCACCGCAGGGTATGATGCCACGCCCGACCCCATCCCCCGCCGCCGACCGCTGGCCGCGCGCCGCGCTCTGGGTGCTGTGCGCGTTCACCGCGTTCACGCTTGCCGGCTACGCCAGCTTCGGACTGCATCCCCGCCTCCTGCTCCGCTTTCCGGAGGCCGCGGGCATCTACGGCATCGCCTTCCGCTTCTTTGCGATCGGCCACGTGCTGATCGCGGGCTCCGTCCTCATCCTCTTCCTCACCCTGCGTGCGGGGCGGCGCTGGCTGCCGGCGTTCGCGGCGCTGTACGCCATCAGCCTGTCGTCGGAGCTGCTGGGGACCCGGCTGGGGATTCCGTTCGGCGACTACGGCTACACGGAGCTGCTGGGGATCAGGTGGTTCGGCCTGGTGCCGCTGGTGATCCCGCTCAGCTGGTTCTTCATGGCGCTCCCCTCGTACGCGCTGGCGCTGCGGGCCCTCCCCGCGCCGGAGGCGGCCGGGCGCCGCGTGCTGCTGGCGTCGCTGATCCTGGCCAGCTGGGACCTGGCGCTGGACCCGGCGATGAGCTTCGCCACGAAATACTGGGTGTGGGGCGAGGCGGGGCCGTACTACGGGATGCCGCTGCTGAACCTGTTCGGCTGGTACGTCACCGGCCTGCTGCTGATGGGCGCGCTGGCCACCCTGCGCGCGGAATCGTGGATCCGCCCGCTGCCGCACCGCTGGCTGGGGGGATTCTACCTGGCCAACCTGGCGCTGCCGCTGGGGATGAGCGCCGCCGCCGGCCTCTGGGGCGCGGTCGCCGCCACCCTCGCCGCGCTGGGGATCGCGTACGGCGCCGCGCGGCTGCTGGCCGCGCGGATGCCCGGCGCGCGGCTGGTGGAGGTGCGCGCGTGAGCCCGGCGACGATGGAGCGGGTGGATGCGCTGGCCGAGGTGCGCGCCGGCCTGGCCCGCGCCGCGGACCGCGCCGCCGCCGCGGGAATGCCGCGCCCCGCATGCGACGGCCAGCTGCTGCGCCCGCTGCTGGCGTACGCTGCGGCGAGCGCATCCACCGGATCGCTGAAGGACGAGCTCTGGTGCGGCGCGCTGGCGGTGCAGCTGGCGCACGAGGCGTCGCTGGTGCACGACGACATCGTGGACCAGGCCTCCACCCGCCGCGGCGCGCCCACGGTCGCCGCGGCCAGGGGGATCGGCCCCGCGCTGGTGCTGGGCGACCACCTGCTGTCGTCCGCCTACCGCATGGCCGCGGCGACGGGGAGCCTGGAGTTCGCCTCCCTCTTCGCGCGCGCGGTGGAGCGGACGATCGCGGGGGAGCTGGCGCAGGAGCGCGCGGCGGGGCGCCGGCTGTCGTGGGATGAGTACCGCGAGATCGCGCTGGGCAAGGCGGGGGAGCTGATGGGGTGCGCCGTGGCGCTCCCCGCGGTGCTGGCGGGGCGCGAGGACGCGGACCGCTGCTTCCAGCTGGGCCGGCGGATGGGGCTGATGTACCAGATGCTGGACGACGTGCTGGACTACTGCCCCACGGCGGACACCGGCAAGCCCGCGCTGGGCGACTACGCGCAGGGCCGCTGGACCTGGCTGCTGGAGGAGGTGGACGGAATCGAGTTCGGCGGCGCGCCGGCGGGGATCGCGGCGCGGCTGCACGCGGCTTCGGTGGAGGGGGATACGCCGCTGCGCCGTTGCCTCGCCCGCCTGGAGCGCGAGGCCGCGGAGCTGTCGGCCGACCTGCGCGCCGCCTTTCCCGGCGACGACATCCTCCCCGCGCTGCTGGAGAAGTGGATGGAGGGCGCGCGCGTGGCCGTGGCGCGCGAAGAGGCGGCGCGGAGTCCGGCGCGCGTCGTGGTGCGCCGCGCGTCCGACCGGCTGCTGAGCCGCGTGCCCTCCGCTGAGGAGTGGGGAAGCTACTTCGCCCTCAACAGCCGCTCGTTCCGCTTCGCCGCGCGCTTCTTTCCGCCGGGCGAGTGGGAGCGCGTGGCCCGCGTCTACGCCTGGTGCCGCGTCACGGACGACCTGGTCGACCTTCCCCGCGCGGCGGACGACGCGGAGGAGATGCTGGACGAGTGGATGCACCTTACCCGCCGCGCGTACGACGGCTCGTCCACCGGCATCGATCTGCTGGACCGGGTGATGAGCGAGTCCGCATCGGCCCAGGTGCCGTTCACCTACGCTGCGGAGCTGGCGGAGGGGATGCGGATGGACCTGCGGATGCAGCGCTACGCGTCGATGGCGGAGCTGCGCGTGTACACGCACCGGGTGGCGTCGGTGGTGGGGATGTGGATCACGGAGCTGTCCGGCGTCCACGCGCCGCGCGTGCTGGCGAAGGCGGGGGAGATGGGGCACGCCATGCAGCTCACCAACATCCTGCGCGACGTGGGCGACGACTGGCGGCAGGGCCGGCTGTATCTGCCGGCGGATGTGATGGCGCGGCACGGCGTTACGGAAGATGCGCTCGACCGCATGTGCCGGGGCGGGGGCGCGCCGGACCCCGGCTACCGCTGCCTGGTGGAGGAGCTTCTGCGCGGCGCGGAGGCCTCGTACCACGGCGCCTTTGCCGCCATCCGCGACCTGCCGGCGGGCTTCCGTCGGCCGGTGGCGGTGGCAGCGTACGTCTACCGCGGCATCCACGCGCCCATCCGCCGCGCCGGGCACGACAACCTGCGGCGTCGCGCCGTCACCTCCGGCGGTGCGAAGGCGCTGCTGGCCACGCGCGCGCTGTGGGACGTGTGGAAGCTGGAGCGCGCGCCGGAGAGTGCCTTCGCGCACGACGCCGACGCGCGCGAGGCCGCGCCCGTGCGCCTGGCCGGCGCGTGACGCGGCGTGCGCTCCCGCTCGCGGCGCTGCTGATGATCACGTTCGCCGCCCACGCCCAGGCGCAGGCGCCGTCGCGGCCGGAAATCCAGGGCGTACGCCAGCTGTACGGTGAGGCGCTCGCGTCCGAGCGCGCCATCCCGCGCGGGCTGGCGGAGGTGGAGCGGCTGCGCGCCGCCACGCGCGATCCGCACGCGCTCGCCACGTTGACGGCGTACCGCGGCGCGTTCACGGTCCTGCGCGCCAAGCACGGCATCTGGCCCCCGGACCGGCTGCGCCACACGCGCAACGGCCTCGCGGTGCTGGATTCCGTCGTCGCCGCGCATCCGCGCCACGCCGAAGCGCGCTACCTGCGGCTGATGAGCTGCTACTACCTGCCGGGGATCTTTGGCCGCGGCGGGTCCGTGCGCGACGACTTCGCGGCGCTCGCGCGGCTTCTTCCCTCCGTCCGCGGCGACTATCCGCCCGACCTGTACCAGGCCATCGTGCGCTTCGTGATGCAGCACGGACATCCGTCGCCGGAGCAGCGGGCGGCGCTGCAGGCCTCGCTGGGTTCGGCGGATGGATAGCCGCTGGCAGCCGCCTGCCGTACGCGCCTTCGAGCTCTTCTTCCGGCCCTGGCGCGACGCACGCGTCCGCACGCGGGTCGCGGGGCTGCCGCGCGCGCTGCCGGAGGGCGTGCCGCTGCTGCTGGCGGCCAACCACGTGAGCTGGTGGGACCCGTTCACCCTGCGCGAGGTGCAGCGCGCGCTCCGGCCGACGGCTCCGTTCTTCACGGTGATGCTGGAGGCGGAGCTCGCGCGCCGGCCGTTCTTCCGCCGCCTGGGCGTCGTCGGCCTGGATCCCGCCTCGCCCGCGTCGCTGCGCGCGTGCATCCGCCAGCTGCGGCGTCTGCTGGACGCACACCCGGACGGCTCCGTCTGCTTCTTTCCACAGGGCCGCATCTGGCCGTCGTTCAAACGCCCGCTCGCGTTCCGTCCCGGCATCGGGCTGCTGGCGCGGGAGCTGGCGCCGCTCCTGGTTCTGCCCGTCGGCCTGCACGTGGAGCCGCTGAGCGCCACCCGCCCCACCGTCTTCGCCTCCGCCGGCCCCCTGATCGTCGACAGCCATCTCGATCCCACGGAGCTGGAGACGGCGGTGGAGCGGGAGGCCGATGCGATTCTCGCCTTCCTCTCCCGCCACGGCGAGAACGCACCGCGCCACTGGCCCGGCCCGCACGGGCGGCTGCCGGAAGCACGGTTGATGGCGGAGGCGCGATGACGCCGCTCGACCTGCTGAGCGCGATCATCCTCGCCGCCATGCTGGCGGTCGCGCTCTACAACCTGGCCACCGCGCCGCGGCTGGAAGACGCGGGCGAGCCTGGTCATCTTCCGACGGTCAGCGTCCTCATCCCCGCCCGCGACGAGGCGGAGAACCTGCGCCGCACGCTCCCGCGCCTCCTGGCGCTCGACTATCCGCGTCTGGAGGTGCTGCTCCTGGACGACCGCTCCACCGACGGCACCGCGGAAGTCGCGGAGGAGGTGGGCCGACGAGGCGGCGCGCCGCTGCGGGTGGTGCGCGGCACCGATCCGCCGCCCGGCTGGGTGGGAAAGAACTGGGCGTGCCACCAGCTCGCGCACGCTGCCACGGGCGCCGTGATGGTCTTCTGCGATGCGGACGTGGAGGCCTCGCCCGCCGCCGTGCGCCGCACCGTAGCCGCGCTGCAGGCGCATCGCGCGGGAGCGCTGACCGCCATCCCGCGCCAGCGGCTGGACGGGTGGATGCAGTCGGCGGTGGTGCCGGTCATCGTCCAGCTGCCCGTGCTGTCGATGCTCCCGCTGCGGCTGATCCCCATCCTCCGCTCCCCCTCGCTATCGATGGCGAACGGCCAGTGGCTGGCCTTCACCCGCGCCGCGTACGACGCCACTGGCGGACACGCGGCGGTGCGCGGCGAGGTGGTGGAGGACGTCGCGCTCGGGCGGCGGGTGAAGGCGCGGGGCCACCGGCTACTCGTCAGCGTCGCGCCGTCGCTGCTGGCGGTGCGGATGTACGGCGGCGCCGCGGCGATGCGCGAGGGGTTCCGCAAGAACCTGTATCCGCTCCTGGGAGGCCGCCGCGCGTCGTTCGTCGCCGCGCTGGCGCTGCTGTCGATGGCGTGGATCTACCCGTTCGTCGGGGCGCTGCGCGGCACGCCGGCGGCGCTGGTGCCGCTCGCGCTGCTGGCGGCGGTGCGGATCGCGGGGGCGCTGCTTTTTCGGCAGGGGTGGCGGACGGTGGTGCTGCACCCGGCCGGCGCGCTGCTGGCGGCCGTGCTCGCCGTGGAGTCGTGGATCGGCCACGAGCGCGGGCGGGTGAGATGGAAGGGCAGGGCGCTTCCGCCCCGCGTCCCGGTCCCCGCGGCGGATGCTTGAAGGGTGGGTGTCCGTGCGGATGCTCCGCGAATGCATCCGCCGGCTGAACCGCGGCTACCGTGCTGTTCCCGCCGACGTGCTGCGACGCTGGTGGATGGCGCTCGCGGGTGGACTGGCGGCGGTGTGGGTGCTGACGATCGCGCTGGTGGTGATCGGCAGGCGGCTGGAAGCGGCGGCCGCGCTGGAGTGGGAAGAACCCGCGCTGCGCGGGTTCGTGGACGCGGCGCCGGTCACGTTCAACACCGCCATCTGGATGGACGCGGCAGGGAACGGGCTGGTGCTCTGGGTGGGAATCCTCACCTTCGCGGCCCTGGCGACGTGGCACGGCCTCGCCCTCCGCGCGCTGACGCTGCTGGTGGGCTTCACCGCCGCCTACGTGCCGTTCGTGACCGGCTGGCTGCTGTGGAGGCGCGGCCGGCCCCTGGTGGTGGAGGGCGGCATCGCCACCCCCGGCGCGCTGTCGAGCTTTCCGTCCGGCCACGTGGTGCAGGCCGTGGTCGCGTTCGGCATCCTGGCGCACCTCTGGGTCAGCACCTCGAAGAGCCGTGGCGAAGCGCTGCTCGCCTGGCTGATCGCCGCGGCCGGCGTGGCGGCCGTCGTCGTCGCGCGGCTGCGACTGGGCGCGCACTGGCCCACGGACATCGTGGCGGGCATCATCCTCGGCGGCGCATGGCTGGCCGTGCTGATCGCCGCCCTTCGCCGCGCGGAAGCGGGCTGAGGGTCGCGATGACGCTGAATATATACTGCCGCCGACTCGACGATTCGAACAGGAGGGCAGCCATGAGCATCACCTTTTCCGACGAATCCCTGGAGTATCGGACGGCGCGGGATGCCCTGCTCGAGCAGGAAGTCTCGCTGCGCCGGCAGATGGAGGCGGTGGCGGCCCAGCTTCGGGCACTTCCCCTGGGCGGCGAAGTGCCGGAGGACTACCGGTTCGACTGCATCGGCGAGGACGGCGCGCCGGAGACGGTGCGGATGTCCGAGCTGCTCCGCGGCTGCGACACGCCGATGCTGTATCATTACATGTTCCCGCGCCATTTCGGCGACACGCGGCCCGGACCGACGAGCGGCGTCACGGCGCAGGCGGGCGAGCAACTCAAATACTCCTGCTGCCATCGTGGCTGACCGCGGGGGCGGAACGGGAGGATCAGAGGATGAACGTTCCGGCAGACGGCGCGGGACGGGACGTGGAGTTCGCCGGCCGCGCGTTCTATCGCCCTCTGCCGGGCGGATCTGCAGGAAGCTTGCGGTGAAACGCACCCGAGACGAAAGGTCCTGGATCGAGGCCCTGGGATCCTGCGGGAAGATCATACCAAAGTCGGTGACGCGTTACGTAATCCTTGTGCCGCCCCTTTGGGGAATATACACTGTGAAATTGTCGGAAGTCGCGCTCCGTTGGCAACCGAGGAATTGGAGATCGTGATGCGTACGATATTCGTATTTTCGATGTTCTTGGCGCTTGGTGGCTGCCACGATCTGGCTACAGCAAGTCGGATCTCGACCAGACCGCAGCCTGACGATTCTCATTCCGACTTGGCGGGTTTGTCTGATTACTGGCTGCGACTGTCACCTGAGGCCAGGCGAGCCGGTCTCGAGGTTATTCGCGAGATTGCCGTGGAACAAGGTGTTGTCGCGGTTCCGCCACAGATTGCACTCGCGGATGCTGAACTTCCTGGAGGGGTCGCTGCGCTGGTGATTCGCGATCCACAGGCTCCCGAGCAACACCTTCTTGTGCTTTCTCCAACAGGGTCACTCGAAGAAGCGCTCGTCACGGGCCTTGTCATATTCACCCAAAGCCATTCGGGCGTTGGCGGGGCACCGCCGAATCTCGCTTACCGGCCGCGTGTCGTGACCGATGCTCCGGCCGCTGAACTTGCCAGGCGATTTGCCGCAGCGCGCGAGCGAAGCGTCGGTGGGATGTTGTCCGAACGTTTGTTGAGAGATGCAATCTCCGTTGCGGTTGTTGAGGTACCCGGCGTAGGTCTCGCTACGCTGCTGCATTTCGACTGAGGGTCTGTGCTTGCGCAGGCCCTGGATAATCGTAGGGGAATTGCTGCGCCTGTGCGGCAATCCGCAACTTCAATGTGGGGGAGAATGCTGATGTCCAGGCGTGGTATACTCGTGCCGCGGTGGAGCAGGGCTCTTTGCGGCATCCTTGCAGCTTTGATTACCGCGATCTGGGTTCCCACCGCACAGGCGCAGGAGTTTGACTCGGAAACCCAGAGCGAGACCGAGCCGGTTCCCTGTCCACCTGGATTCCCAGCCACCTACATGGACCCGGTATTCGGAACGTTCACCGGGTACAGCCGCCTGACGATGGTTCAGGAAGACGAATATCACACGTACAAGTTCTATACGTACGAGTTTTCGGGCAGAACGGCTGACAGAACCACAACTCTCAAAGGCATTCATCATGTGAATGCCGTACAGTGCACTCAGGCTATGTGGGCCTTTCTGACTGGTTGGCCCGCCGCAATTGCTACCCTTCATCATGCTGTGTTCAAGAGCGCTTCCGCATGTGAGGGTCAGGAGCCTCAGCCGCCTGGCGGTGGCGAGTATGCAAATTCATGTGATGATGGCGGAGGAGGTGGCGCTGGAAACAATGAGGGCGGGAATCAGGCCTGCTGGACGTTAACGGTCGACCATTACTGGTATTATCCTGATACTGGCCGGCTCGAGTATCGATATTCCGAGTCGTACACGTGGTGCGAACAGGTTTCCTGAACGGGGCGTGGCAATGCATTCCGTCCGTCGACCTCAATTGCTGACTCACATCATGCGATTCACTGTGCTGATCCGTGTGCTGCCACTCGCACTCGCCATTCTCGCCTTTCCGCTCTCCGCGCAGCACATTCCGTGGTCCTCTGCACCTCCCGGAGACAGTCTGGTTCCGATGACGATCGTCCTGGTGGACAACCGTTCGCCAACGGGGCTTCTTCGACGCACCAGCCTGGACCCCCGGAACGTCATCCTGCTGGATTCCGCCACCGTGACTGCGCAACTGCTTTCGGATGCGGTCTTCAGCATGCTGATCATGGAGGCCGTGGATGCGGGTGGGCAGAGACGCGGTAACAACGAAGTGCAGCGCGCAAATCTGAGTGCGGCCCATCCCGTCTACCCATGGGCTGAGGATGCGCTTTCACGGCTTCTGCAGTCTCCGAAAGAACCGATTCGTGGAGTAGGCCGACACCGCTCACTCACCATCTGGATGCCGCGCCTCCGCGGCCGTCAACCTTGATCCTTTCTGCGACGGCTGCGGTGCGGGTGGGCTGCGAGCGGATGAATGTGTCAGACATGCTCGAACGCCATGTGGGCCAAGATCTCGAAAGCGTCAGCCGCGCCTTTCTCCATGCCTTGGACGAGGGTCGCTGGATGGATGCCGCCGCGCTCGTGGATCCGCGCACTCGCGAAGCGCTGCAGGCGTGGTCGGTAGAGCACATCCGCACCAGTGCCGGAACTCCGCCTTTCACGGGTCCATCCGATACGCGATTCTTCTCCGCCTCGGAAGTCCTAGGCCTGCGGTCTGAAGCCGAGGCCGCCTGTTTGACAAGCACCTCGTTCCTCGCGCGCTTCGCGGAAGGGGTGAGCCCCGCCAATTTCCTGCGGATGACGGAACGTACCGCGGCCAAAGAGGTGCGCATCATCCGCACGTTCCTCGACGCGACGCACACCGTCCCGGACCGCGCAACGGTGCGGTATCGCGCGGAATGGTGGCACGGCGACCAGCTCGATGAGGCGGTCGGCGGCATCCACTCGCTCGAGCTCGTGTTGAGGAGCGACGGGTGGCGGGTGCGCGACGCTGACCTGAGTGGCCAGGGAGGTGGGCACATACTTCCGCCACAGTGACATCCACCTGGATGGAAACGAGCGAGTGAACGGGAAGTTGAAGCCCGGTCGGCGACGAACGAGCCGAGACGGGGCTTGTGGCCGTTCCAGCCGCGGGCTTCAGCCGTGGTGGTTCGAGCCCCGTGATGCCCGGGCAGGGTGCGCCGTTCTCCAGCATCCACATCCTGCAGATCCGTTCCGCCGACCGCCATTCCGGCACGTCCTTCAGCCACTCTGGCAAGTCCTGAAAGGTACGACCCCTGCACTGCTTCGCGGCCGGACAGCCTCCCCTGCCCGTGCTTGACAGCGGAGCACCGGCGGTTATGTTGTCCAAGCGTTAGCACTCCTCCGTAGTGAGTGCTAACAGGCAGGGGAGGTTGACGTACTCGTTTTCAACCCCAAATCACAACCCATCAAGCAGGGAGGTCACCAGATGCCCACCGCGACCGATATCAAGGTCAAGCCGCTCGCGGACCGCGTCGTCGTCAAGGCGCTCGAGGAGAGCGAGCAGATGCGCGGCGGCCTGTACATTCCCGACACCGCCAAGGAAAAGCCCCAGCAGGGCGAGGTGATGGCCGTGGGACCGGGCCGCATCGAGGACGGCAAGCGGGTCGACATGGAGCTGAAGGTGGGTGACAAGGTGCTGTACGGTAAGTACAGCGGCACCGAGGTCACCGTGGATGGCGAGCAGTACCTGATCCTGCGCGAGTCCGACGTGCTGGCGGTGGTCGGCTGAACGCCGTCCCGCATCTCGACGTCCGATTCTGACCGCTGATTAACGAAACCCTGAGATAGACGGAGGCATCGAACGATGGCTGCCAAGGAGCTGACGTTCAACACCGACGCCCGCGCCGCGCTCAAGAAGGGCGTGGACAAGCTGGCCGAGGCCGTGAAGGTGACGCTGGGCCCCAAGGGCCGCAACGTCGTGATCGACCGCAAGTTCGGCTCGCCCCTGATCACCAAGGACGGTGTGACGGTCGCGAAGGAAGTCGAGCTGGAGGACGCGATCGAGAACATGGGCGCGCAGATGGTCAAGGAAGTCGCCACCAAGACCAGCGACCTGGCCGGTGACGGCACCACCACCGCGACCGTGCTGGCGCAGGCCATCTTTCGCGAGGGCCTGAAGAACGTGACCGCCGGGGCCAACCCCATGGCGCTCAAGCGCGGCATCGACAAGGCCGTGGAGAAGGTGATCGAGGAGCTCAAGGGCCTCTCGGTGCCGACGGCCGGCAAGAAGGAGATCGCCCAGGTGGGCACCATCTCCGCCAACAGCGACGAGGAGATCGGCAACCTCATCGCCGAGGCCATGGAGAAGGTGGGCAAGGACGGCGTGATCACGGTCGAAGAGGCCAAGGGCCTGGAGACCACGCTGGAGACGGTCGAGGGGATGCAGTTCGACCGCGGGTACAGCTCGCCGTACTTCGTCACCGATCCGGACCGCATGGAAGCCGTCCTGGACGACGCGCTGATCCTGATCCACGACAAGAAGGTCAGCACCATGAAGGACCTTCTGCCCATCCTGGAGAAGGTTGCGCAGCTGGGCCGTCCCCTGCTGATCATCGCCGAGGACGTGGAGGGCGAGGCCCTGGCCACGCTGGTGGTGAACAAGCTGCGCGGCACCCTGCGGGTGTGCGCCGTCAAGGCCCCGGGCTTCGGTGACCGCCGCAAGGCGATGCTGCAGGACCTTGCCGTGCTCACGGGCGGGCAGGTGATCTCGGAAGAGGTCGGCTTCAAGCTGGAGAACGCGGTGGTGAGCGACCTGGGCCGCGCCAAGCGCATCGTGGTGGACAAGGACAACACCACCATCGTGGACGGCGCCGGCGAGCACACCGCCATCGAGGGCCGCATCAAGGAGATCCGGTCGGCCATCGACAAGACCACCAGCGACTACGACCGCGAGAAGCTGCAGGAGCGCCTGGCCAAGATGGCGGGCGGCGTGGCCGTGATCCACGTGGGTGCCGCCACCGAGACGGCCATGAAGGAGAAGAAGGCC
>DASUVG010000262.1:0-12362 GCA_036379135.1 Longimicrobium sp. | reverse complement strand
GCTGGCGCTGGTGGGCCGCTACCGCAACGCGCAGGAGCTGCGCGACGTCACCATCCGCCTGACGGGGAACGCCAGCCCCACGCACACCTACACCTACCCCGGGGCGAGCTTTCCCCTGCGCGCGGAGAGGCACGAGTTCCTGCCGCGGCTGTGGGCCACGCGCCGCGTGGGGTGGCTGATGGAGCAGATCCGCACCCACGGCGAGAACCGCGAGCTGGTGGACGAGGTGACGGAGCTGGGGACGCGCTTCGGGATCGTGACGCCGTACACCAGCTTCCTGGCGCTGGAGCCGGGGATGCGGGTGGGGAACGAGGGCGACTTCGGACGTCTGCAGGACGCGGTGGGCCAGTCGGCCAACGTGTCCCCCCTGCGGACGCGGCCGGAGGCCGGAGGCGCGCCGCCGCCGATGGCGCCTCCCCCGCCGCCTCCGCCTCCGCCTCCGCCCACCATGGTGACGGGCCAGGGCGCGGTGTCGGAGAGCCGGCTTAGCCGCGAGCGGCAGGACGCGCTCACGCTGGAGCAGGGCTACGTCACGGGTGAATCCACCGTGCAGCGCGTGGGGACGCGCACCTTCTACCTGCGCGCCGGCGTGTGGACGGACTCCGAGATCAACGCCGATACGCGGCTGCCGGAAACGGCTGTGGCGTTCGGAAGCGACGAGTACTTCGCCCTCATCCGCCGCGTCCCCGCGCTGGCGCCGTACCTGGCGCTGGGCGAGCAGGTGGCGGTGATCCACGACGGGCGCATCTACCGCATCCAGGCTTCGGCGCAGTAGAATAGCACGGCGCTACGCCCGGGCGTGCGAAGGACGCGGAGCCGGCAGGCTTCGCGTCCTTCGCGTTTCCGGCGGGGTCCCGATGTTGGGTATTGACGATAATCGTTGTGAGGATTATACTGGTCCTCACCAACGCGCAGCGGAGGGAGAGGCATGTCGGGGCGCATTCTGGCGGAGCTCAAGCAGACCAAGCCGTTCGGGAGCCTGGAGGAGGAGGCGTACCTCAACGTCCAGCGCACCTCCAACACGCTGAACCAGGGGATCGCCGACCTGCTGCGCACCCACGACCTTACGCAGGCGCAGTACAACGTCCTCCGCATCCTGCGCGGCGCCGGCGAAGGCGGGCTGAACGCCAGCGAGATCGCGGGACGGATGATCAGCCGCGACCCCGACGTCACCCGCCTGGTGGACCGGCTGGAGAAGCGGGGGCTGGTGGACCGCTGGCGCTGCAGCGAGGACCGGCGGGTGGTGTGGACGCGCATCGCGCAGGCAGGGCTGGACCTGATCAACCCGATCGACGCGCCATTGAACGAGCTGCACCGCCGGCTGCTCTCGCACATGTCGCAGGAGAAGCTGCAGACGCTGATCGAGTTGCTGGAGGAGGCGCGGGACGGCGCGTGAGCCGTTTCGTTCGGCCTGATGCGTGTTACAACGAATAGCCGCAGACGGTTTATCGTTCCTGCGGATCATCACACCCGGCAGACGCCGGCAACCAGTCGGGCGCACGACGCGTCCGCCACTACAGGAGAATGACCATGACTCGTGACAATCGCTTCGGGGACTGGGGGCTCACCGTGCTGCGCGTGGTGACGGGGCTCGTGTTCCTGATGCACGGCTATACCAAGGTGTTCGTGTGGGGCTTCGAGGGCACGGCGGCGGGCTTCGGGCAGATGGGGATTCCGCTGGCGAGCATCGCCGGCCCGTTCGTGGGGCTGCTGGAGCTGCTGGGTGGGCTGGCGCTGATCATCGGGCTGGGGACGCGGTGGATCTCTCTTCCGCTCGCGGTGACGATGCTCGTGGCGATCGTGCAGGTGCACCTGTCCAAGGGCTTCTTTAACCCCGAGGGCTACGAGTTCCCGCTCACGCTGCTGGCCGCGACGGTCGGCCTTACGCTGACGGGCGGCGGCGCCCTGGCCGTGGACAACCTGATCGCGGCGCGGCGCTCGAGCCCCGCGGCCGCGCGCACCGGCACCGCGCGACCCGCCCACGCCTGATCCAGACGTCACTCGCGGAACCGCGACGCTGGATCGATAGACATCGCCGGATTGCAGACGCTCCCGGGCACCCACACGGATGCCCGGGAGCGTTTCGTTCGAAAGTCGTCAGGGGTGGATCAGCGAGCCGGTCAGGCTTTGGTGTCCAGCGGTTGAAACCGCGGCTGGAAGGTCACAAAGTCCGCCTGCGCGGACTGTGTGGCGGCAGGGGCTTTTGCCACAGCGAAATGGACATAGATTACTTCATCGTACACAGACCACGGGCCGACGGAGGATACCGATGGACGAGAACAAGCGTAAGCGGCTGGAGGCCGCGGGCTGGAAAGTCTCCGACACCCAGGAATTCCTGAACCTCTCGGACGAGGAGATGGCCCACATCCGCTTCGTCAACTCTATTCGGGATGCACTTCGAGCCCGGCGCGCGGCCGGGGGGCTCAGCCAGTACGCCCTTGCGAAGCGACTCGGGTCCAGTAAATCGCAGGTCGCAAAGATGGATGCCGGGGATCCAGCCATCTCGTTGGACCTTCTTGTGAGGGCGCTGCTGGCGACGGGGGCCACGGTGCTGGACATCGCGGATGCCATCGCGCCGGAGCGCGTCCAGGCTGCGTAACAGCGGATCGCAAAAAACCATATCACCCAGAGCAGCCGAGGGTCGGAGAAGCAGAACAGCTCCGACCCTCTGCGATTCTGCGTGCTCAGCAGGCGGCGACGAGCTCGTCGAAGCATTCGCCCTCGCGCGGGGGCGTAGCTTGTGTCGGCCGCGGGCGCGGTCTATTCTCAGCCGCGCAGAAGACCGCTGCCTTCAACGCTTTCATCCGCATCATCCGCGGCACTCGCAATCTCCCGATCCATGACGACAGTACGCCGCATCTTTCGCCCGCGCGCGCTTGCGTATGCGCTGTTGCTGGCCGCGCTCCCCGCCGGCGCGCAGGAGTTTCGCGCGGCCGCAACGTTCGTGCAGATCAACGACGTCTACCGCATCGACGCGGTGGAGAACGGGGCCGTGGGCGGGCTGGGACGCGTGGTGACGGTGGCGGAGCGCGCGCGGCGCGCCACGGGCGCGCCGGTGCGGGTGCTGCACGCGGGCGACTTCATCGCCCCCTCGCTGGAGAGCCGGTACTTCGAGGGGCAGCAGATGATCGACGCGCTGAACTTTCTGCACGCGCGCGCGCCGATGATCGCCGTTCCCGGGAACCATGAGTTCGACGAGCGCAGGCCGGGGATGCTGGCCAACGCCATCAACGCGTCGCGCTTTCCCTGGCTGGCGGCCAACCTCCGCCTGAACACGGGCGACGCCGCGGCGGACCGGCGGCTGGGCACGGACACGGTGATCGAGTCCGGCGGCATGCGGATCGGCATCTTTACCGTCACCTTCCTGGACTCGCCGCGCGACTACGTCACCTACGACACGGCGTTCGTGGCGCAGGCGGAGCGGTCCATCCAGGCGCTGGAGGCGCGCGGGGTGGACGCGATCGTCGGCCTGACGCACCTGGACCTGAGCGTGGACCAGCGGATCGCGGCGCTCCGTGCTTCTCATCCCAAGCTGATCTGGATCGCGGGCGGGCACGAACACTTCCTCATCCACCATCCCCTGACCGACAGCACGGCAGCGATCACCAAGGGCGACAGCAACGCGCGGCGCATCTGGCAGGTGGTGCTGGGGCGCAGCGGCGGCCGGGCTGCGCTGCGCGCGGACTCGGTGGTGCTGGACGCGTCCGTGGCCGTGGACCCGGCGTACCAGCGCGAGGTGCAGCAGAAGTGGGCGGCGCGGATGCGGGAGAAGGTACCGTTCTTCGACCAGGTGATCGGGCGCAGCGGCACGCGGATGGACGCGTCGGAGGAGGTGGTCCGCAACCAGGAGAGCGCCTGGGGCAGCTGGCTGGCGGACCAGATGCGTACAGCCTTCCCCACGGTGCCCGCGGACGTGGCGGTGCTGAACGGCGGCGCCATCCGCATCGACGACGTGATCACGGGAGAGATCCGCTGGGAGCACCTGGCCCGCACCTTCGGGTTCCCCACGCGCGTGGGACTGGTGTGGCTGCGCGGGCGCGACCTCAGGGAGACGGTGCTGGAGCGCAGCGTGGGCGGCGGCCGCGGCGAGGGGCGCTTTCTCCAGGTCTCCGGCCTGCGCTTCGCCTTCGACCGCTCCCGCCCGGCGGGCCAGCGCGTGACCTCGGTCGAGATCCAGCGAGGCGCGGCCTGGGAGCCGCTGGACGACAACCGCGTCTACATCGTCGCCGTGCCGGACTACCTGTTCGGCGGAGGTGACGGGTACCACTTTCACGACCGCGCGCTGCTGAGCGTGCCCCCGGGCGCCGACCTGCGCCTGATCGCGTTCGACGCGCTCTCGGCAGCGTACGCGCGCGGCGAGGCCATTGCGCCGGCGGTGGAAGGGCGCATCACCGAGGCCGGCGCGCAGCCGTGACGGTGAACGGGTGAACGGGTGAACGGGTGAACGGGTGAACGGGTGAACGGGTGAACGGGTGAACGGGTGAACGGGTGAACGGGTGAACGGGTGAACGGGTGAAGCTCCGGAGGGTGGTTCCGGTTCCTCCGCGCCTCCGCCGCTTATCCGTGACGTCGTCTGGTTGAAGTTCGGGTGAGATCCACGACACACTTTCGATCCGAGGGAGCCTGCGTTGAGCGACGTATCCACCGCACCCGCATTCGCGCCCAGCGAGCTGGTTATCCTTTTCGGCGACCGGTTCGCACCGGAGGCCGGGCTGCTGGCGAGCAAGGAGGAGATCCTGACCAGCGGCGTAAAGGTGAACTCCGAAAAGCTGATGAACGCCGCGGTCAAGGCGGCGCTCTACGCCGTGCACCGCTCCGGCGCGGCAAAGCTGCAGGTGCGCGCCGCCAAGGCGATGTTCGGGCTGATGAACACCCAGAAGGTGTTCCTGCTGCAGGGCTCCGGCTCCGCGCACTTCCCCGCGGGGTCGCTGGAGGCGTACCTGCTGGAGCAGGCGGTGCTGGAGAACGAGCTGGAGGACGTGCTCAAGGCGTACATCGAGGAAGAGGCTTCCAATCCCCCGCAGCGCGTGCTGGGGCTGATGAAGCGCGGGATGTCCGAACGCGGGATGCTGGAGGCGGAGATGAAGAAGTCGATGCTGATCTTCGCCACGGTGGACTACGTGCTCCCCGCCGCCGCGCGCATGGCCGCAGAGGCGCAGTCCATCGAGCCGGTGCAGCAGCTGCTGCGCGAGTTCGAGCAGCGCGAGCCGGAGCTGGACAAGGTGGTTCAGAAGGCGATCGACGGCGCGCGGGTGCAGATGACCAGCAGCCCGAACGACTGACGGAGTGATGGCGTGAGGGAGATGAGCGGGGGCGCAGGGCACATCACCAGAGACCCGGACGGACGAGTACGATGAAGCAAGGGCTGATGGTTGTGGGAATCGTGGCCGCGGTGACGGTGGGCGGGGTCGTGTATGCGATCAAGGACGCCGCGGCGGACAGCAAGCGGCAGTCGGCGGAGGCGCCGGCGATCGGGTTCGTCGCCACCCCGGCGCGCTGGCACGACGGCGACGACTACGAGGAAGGGCACACGCTCACCTTCTCGTTCGTGGACGCGGCCAACGGCGTGCACGCGCACACGATGGAGGAGATCACCTGGTACGATCCGGCCAAGACGTACAAGGTGTGCTACAACCCCCAGGACGCGAAGGACTGGCATCTGTATTCTTCGGACCACGCGTGCGGCAGCTGATCGTGCGTGAGTCTGGAAGTGCCTGAAGGAGGACGGCCGGGAACGCACGGTTCGGCCGACGATTTATGGGACGGGTCAGAGCCCGCCCGGGACAAACCCGTCCCGTTCACCCGTTCACCCCCGCCCCGCCCCGCCCCCGGCGCGCCTCTTGCCTCTGCCGCGCGCGTAAAAACTCAACTCACGACAGAGCAGACAATGGGCATCCGGCACTGGATCAGAAAGCGGATGGCGGAAGAGGCGGAGGACGGCGAGGACGCGCCGCCGCACGGCTCCATCATCAACGCCATCTTCGGGCGCGAGCCCCCCACGCTGCACGCGCTGGGCGAATACGACCACAAGACCTATCCCGACGAGCTCGAAGAGCTGCTGCGGCGCCGCGCCGAGGTGGCGTACGAGCTGATGGAGATGGACCTCACCAGCCGCCAGTCACGCATCGCGGCCATCCCGCAGCTGCAGGCGCTGCTGCGCACGTACCCGCACCCACTGGCGTACGAGACGCTGATCCACGCCTACGTGGACGCGGGGCGCTGGGACGAGGCGCGCGGCGCCGCCTTTGCCGCGCGCGAGCGGCGCACCCAGGTGTCGCGTTCGCCGTACGTGGAGATCCGCTGCGAGATCGACCGGCTGAACGAGTGGGCGCCGGAGGAGATCGACCTGATGCGCGCCGAGCGCGAAGGGAGCGCGCCGGCGGCGGGCTGATCCAGCGGCGCGTAGCAGACGATCGGTCGTGCTTTTCTGCGGCATCGGGGCCCGCCCCGTCCCACGTGGGGGACGGGGCGGGTGTTTTTGTTCCGTCTCTTTGCGAAAACCCTTGCATCCATGCGGGCCGTACGCGTATCGTGAGCATCATTCACACGCCTGCCGATCCACCCTCGCCCTGACTGACCGCCGGACCGCTCATCCGTGCCTCGCGAGCCGCGGGGCACCGCCCGCAGGCTGACCGCTCCAACGCACCCGCGCGGGCATTCCCGCCCGCGCAATCACCCCGATCCGTGAGGAACCCATGCGGCTCCCGGCCGGACGCATCTTGTTGTACCTGCTCGCCTTTCTGCTCGCCCCGCTGGCGCACGCCCAGGCCCAGACCGGCGGCGTGAGCGGCACCATCCGCGACGTGACCACGGGCACGCCCCTGGCCGGCATTCGGGTGGAGGTGGTGGCCGACGACGGCCGCGTGGCCGGCAGCGACCAGACGGGCCAGAACGGCACCTACGGCATCTCCGGCCTGGCGCCGGGGAGCTACGCCGTCGTCATCTCGGGCACCGACATCCCCGTGCGCCGCATGGACGCGGTGGTGCGCGCCGGGCAGACCTCGCGGGTGGACGCGCAGGTCCAGTTCGGCAACGTGCGGCTGGACCCCGTGGTGGTGAGCGCCTCCAAGCGGCCCGAGAAGGCCACCGAGGCCCCCGCCCGCGTGGAGGTGGTGACGGCGCAGGAGGTGGAGGACCGGCCGGTGACCACGCTGGTGGAGCACCTGCGCGACGTGCCCGGCGTGGACGTGGCGCAGACGGGGCTGCAGTCCACCAACGTGGTGGCGCGCGGCTTCAACAACATCTTCAGCGGATCGCTGCACGCGCTCACCGACAACCGCATCGCGGGCGTGCCCAGCCTGCGCGTGAACTACCTGCACTTCATCCCCAGCAACAGCGAGGACGTCTCGCGCATGGAGGTGGTGCTGGGGCCGGGCGCGGCGCTGTACGGGCCCAACACGGCCAACGGCATCCTGCACATCATCACCAAGAGCCCGCTGGACGAGCAGGGGACCACGGTGAGCCTGGCCGGCGGCACGCGCGAGCTGATGCAGGGCGAGTTCCGCACCGCGCACCTGCTGACGGACGACATCGGCTTCAAGCTCAGCGGCCTGTACCTGCAGGCCCACGAGTGGGAGTTCGTGGACCCGGCCGAATCGGCGGAGCAGGCCAAGTTCGCCAGCAACCTTCCCTTCTACCGCAACGACCTGATGCGCGCCGCCGGCATCGACCAGGCCGAGGCGGACGCGCGCATCAACCGCATCGGCGAGCGCGACTACGACATCGAGCGCTGGGGCGGCGAGGCGCGGCTGGACTTTCGGGTGACGCCGTCCATGACCACGGTGCTCTCCGCCGGGATGACCAACGCGGCCAACGGCATCGAGCTCACCGGCCTGGGCGCCAGCCAGGTGACCGACTGGCGCAGCAGCTACTACCAGCTGCGCACCTCGTGGAACCGGCTCTTCGCCCAGATCTACCTGAACCAGAGCGACGCGGGCGACACCTTCCTGCTTCGCAACGGCGCGCCCATCACCGACCGCTCGCGCCTGCTGGTGGGGCAACTGCAGCACGGCTTCAGCGTGTGGAACGAGCGCCAGACCTTTACCTACGGCGCCGACTACCTGCACACCACGCCGGTGACGGACAGCACCATCAACGGGTGGTACGAGGAAGACGACGAGACCACGGAGTACGGCGCGTACCTGCAGTCCGAGACGGACCTTACCGACCGGCTGTCGCTGGTGCTGGCGGGGCGGTTCGACACGCACTCGGCGCTGCCGGACCCGGTGTTCTCGCCGCGCGCGGCGCTGGTGTTCTCGCCCAGCGAGGGGCAGACGCTGCGGGTGAGCTACAACCGCGCCTTCAGCACCCCCAGCTCGCTGAACCAGTTCCTGGACCTGGGCTCGGCGCTGCCGGGGGTGGACGCGCGCACCACGGCGCTGCGCCAGCTGGGCTACAGCCTGCGGATCCAGGGCACGGGGGCCGACGGCTTCAGCTTCCGCGACGCGAGCGGCAACTACCAGGTGCGCTCGCCCTTTACCCCGGCGGCGGCCGGCGGGCCCGGCACGCTGCTGCCGGCCACCACCGCGCAGCTGTACCCGTTCGCGGTGGGCGTGGTGGCGGCGCAGCGCGCGGCCGCGGGCGCGCCGCTGCCGGCCAGCCTGGTGGCCTTCCTGATGGCGCAGCAGCCCGGCGCCGCGGGTGTGGGGCTCAACTACCTGGACGTGGCCTCCGGCGGCAGCGGCTCGCTGGCCCAGCTGGCGCTGGACGACATCGACCCCATCCGCGAGTCCACCAGCAGCACGCTGGAGCTGGGCTACACGGGGCTGCTGGGACAGCGGCTGCTGCTGGCGGCGGACGTGTGGTTCTCGCGCCGCGAGGACCTGGTGACGCCGCTCACCATCCAGACCCCGCTGCTGCTGCTGAACGGTCCGCAGCTGGGCGCCTACCTGGTGCCGCGCCTGATGGCCGCCGGATTGAGCCAGACCGACGCCACCGCCATCGCCACCGGCCTGGCCAGCGTGCCGCTGGGCACCATCTCGTCGGCCGACGTGGACGCCCGCAGCGCGCAGCTGCTGGTGACCTACGTGAACGTGGACGAGACCATCGACCTGTGGGGCACCGACGTCTCGGCCACGGCGCTGCTGGGGAACGAGTGGGAGCTCACGGGGTCGGTGTCGTGGGTGAACGAGAACGTGTGGGAGACCACCAACGCCGGGCTGGTCACGCTGAACGCCCCGCGGTTCAAGGGCGGCCTGGCGCTGGACTACGACAACGACGACACCGGGCTGTTCGGCGAGGTGCGCATGCGCTACAACGACGAGTTCCCGGTGAACTCGGGCGTGTACGTGGGCACCTCGTGCCTCAACCAGCCGGGCGACACGCCGCCCGCGCTGCAGGAGGACTGCGTGGACGCGTACACGCTGTTCGACCTGAACCTGGGCTACCGCCTTCCCATGGTGCGCGGCGCCACGCTCAACGTGCTGGTGAACAACGTGCTCGACGAGCAGTACCGCCCGTTCCCCGGCTCGCCCTCGCTGGGCCGCATGGTGATCGCCCGCATCAAGTACGACTTCTGATGCGCGTGTAGCCGGAACGGTGGATGGAAGTGAAGAAGGGGAGCCGCGGCTGGCTCCCCTTCCTTCGTTCCGGATCGGAAGATCCACCGCTGTGGCCGGGCGTGTCGCTCCGCCGGCTCCGGCGGGGCTCGCGGCGAACGCGGAGCCCTTTCCCCGTTCCTCATCCGTGGGACCCTCTCCGCCGCCCGCGTTCCCGCTCCCATCCCGCCACCGCCGATGCTGCCTGTGCCGCGGTACGATTCCTGATCCTGCAATGCGTAACAGCCGCGGGACGACGGCGGGCCGGCGGGGGTGGGGGGCGGGAGCGCTTGGGGGGAGGGGGCGAGATGGCGGAGATCGTTTCGGGGAGCGGACTTGCGGGCGCGGCGGACGACCCGGTCCTGCAGCAGCTGGAGCTCACGGGGCGGGCGTACCGCACCGCGCGCGAGGCATGGCACGCCCGCGAGTCCGAGCTGTTCACGGAGCTGCAGGAGCAGCGGGTCCAGGCCGAGCGCCAGCGCAAGCGCGCCGACTGCCTGGACCGCTCCCTGCGCCAGATCCACGGCTCCCTGTTCAGCGGCGACGTCTACCACCTCATCCTGCAGGCGTGCCTCACCATCACCGAGGCGGGCCGCGGCGTGTACGTAACCGCGCGGCGCCCCGGCGAGCGCCTGCGCGTGCGCGCCACGGTGGGGGTGGACGTGGACTCGTCCGCCCCGTCCCCCTTTCTGGCCGCCATCTGCCGGCAGGTGCTGGACAGCGGCGACACCATGATCTGCAACCCGGTCGAGACCAATCCGCAGCTTCCCGCCCCCGGGCCGGACGAGCGGTTCCGCAACTTTCTGGCGGCGCCCGTGGTGCTGATGGCGGACCTGGACGGCGTGATCATCGCCGCCGACCGGGTGGAGGGCGAGTTCGACCGCCACGACGCCGACTCGCTGCTCAGCGTGGGCGACCAGGCGGCCGTCGCCGTGCGCAACCGCCGGCTGGAGCGCGAGCTTCAGCGCGCCTACTTGGCCACCGTGAGCATGCTGGCCGACGCGGTGGAGGCCAAGGACCCGTACACGCACGGCCACTGCGAGATGGCGTCGCGGTACGCGCGGCTGGTGGGCGAGCGGCTGGGGCTGCCCGCGTACGAGCAGGCGGTGGTGTGCTACTCGGCGCTCCTGCACGACGTGGGCAAGATCGCCGTGAGCGACGGCGTGCTGAACAAGCCGGGGCCGCTGCTGCCCGAGGAACGGGAGCTGATGCGGGCGCACGTGCGCGTGGGGCACGACCTGCTGCTGGCGGTCCCCGCGCTGGGCCCCGTGGCCGACATCGTCCTGCACCACCACGAATGGTACGACGGACGCGGCTACCCCGACGGGCTGCGCGGCGAGCAGATCCCCATGGCGGCGCGCATCGTGGCCGCGGTGGATGCGTACTGCGCCATGGTTACGCGGCGCAGCTACAAGGAGGCCTATACCGACGCCCACGCCCGCGCGGAGCTCATCCAGGGCGCGGGAACGCAGTTCGACCCGCGCGTGGTGGAGGCGCTGCTCGCCGTGCTGGACGACCCCCGCGGCGCCGACGGGGACGAGGACTACGACGCGGAGTGCGGCCTGCTCCCCGAGTTCCTGGCCCTGAGCACCGCCGGCGGCGCCGTGGAGATGCCCCCTCTCCCCGGCCGCCCCAACGTCGGGCGCGGCTGAAGGAGCCGACTGTAGTCCGAATCGATCGTGCGTTCGGTCCTCGGTCGAATGGAGAGACTTCCATCCCGGGGCGGACCCGGATGTTTCCGCCGATATTGTGTAGCGGGGGCCCGGCTTTTATCGTACCGGACCACGGCGACTACCCCGCCCCGGCTTCTCCCCACCCACAGTGGTCTTGATGAATTTCAAGCAATTGCTCGTGCCCGCCACGCTTCTGCATCTGGCGGGATGTGCCACCTATGCCGTCCAGCCGCTGGACACGCGGACCGTGGTTCTCAAGAACTATGGTCCGCCTGACTCGGTACAGACCGCGACCGTGGGAGAGGCCATCTTTCGCGTGCAGCAGGCGCGCGAAATTCCCGTTTACATCGCGCAGCGCGAGCAGGCGGTTCCCGGTGTGCGGACACCCGTAACGCCGCGGATGCCGTTCACGGCCTATGGCAGAGACAGGGACGGGAACTATCGTCTTACCAACGCGGAGTTCGATCGGTATGGTTCCTTTACCGTGACTCCTGACGGGGAAGTCGTGAACTTCATTCCCGCTGATGCCATGCAGAACCCGCGGCGGCTCGACCAGGAGGGCGGGCCGCTCTTCCGGCCGGCGGCCGATTATGGTGATCAACCCGGCGCCTTTACGGCAGAGATGATTTACTCCGGCCTGGCCGGGACCGTAGTGCGAGCGCTCTACCGGGAGTATACCGACAACCTGGCGCGCCCTGCGTTCACGCAGGAGCTGCAGTACGACCTCGGCGCAGACAGCGTCATCGCGTACAAAAGCGTCAGGGTGCGCGTTCTGGGAGCAACCAATTCGGCGCTGCGCTACAGCGTACTCTCCGATGGCGGCCTTCCCTGGCTCCCGGCGCCCCGCTCGCCCAGACCCGCGGCTCAGTGATCTTGCGCCAGGGTGTGAAGCCGGTCGGATGATGGTACAGGCGAGATCCTTCGGTCGGCGCGCAGGGGTCGAGGCAAATGACGGGACAGTGCGGCGCCTTCGTCAGGGTGACCGACGGGGTTGATGCAACCGAGAAAAAAAGGTTCATCGCGGATTTCGTTGCACGCCACGCCTGGCGGGAAGCGGTGGCGGGTTCACCATGCGCGACCACCGTGTCCTGCGCGTCGGCAGGGGCGGGGCACACCGGGCTTCCCTGAGGACGTCGGGAACTGCAGGCAGATG
>DASUVG010000261.1:0-2927 GCA_036379135.1 Longimicrobium sp. | reverse complement strand
CCCTGGTGCGGGTCGCCGTTGGCGTAGTCGATGGCGGTGGTGATGTAGAAGCGGCGGCTCACTCGGGTCTCGGCTCCGGCTGTCGGCGCGGCCTGCGCGGGGGGCGCTGCGGCTGCGCGGGGTTGGGAAGGGTGGGGCGCGACGGCTTCTCGGCCGACGCGTCCGGCCGCGCGCCCGCGGGCACCGCGACGGTCTCGTTCTTCAGCTGCTCCAGATCGATCGTGCGGCGCTGCCGGCTCTCGTCCTGCAGCGTCACCGTGTTGCGCCAGATGTCGATGGAGATCACCCGCTCAGCGCCCACGACGGTGCGGATCGTCTTGCCCTCGCGCGGAAAGCGCTTGCGCGCGGCGAGGTAGGCGTCGTGCTCGTACGTCAGGCAGCACATCAGCCGGCCGCAGGTGCCGCTGATCTGCTGCGGGTTCAGCGACAGGCTCTGGTCCTTGGCCAGCTGCAGCGAGATCGGCTTGATCTCGCGCAGCCAGGTGGCGCAGCACAGCTGCCGGCCGCAGCGGCCCACGCCGCCCAGCTGCGCCGCCTCGTCGCGCACGCCGATCTGCTTGAGCTCGATGCGGGTGCGAAAGGTACGGGCCAGGTCGCGCACCAGCTGGCGGAAGTCGACCCGCCGCTCGGCCGTGAAGTAGATGGTCAGCTTGTTCCGGTCCCACTGCCACTCGGCGTCGCTGACCTTCATCTTGAGCTGGTGCTGCTCCACCATCTCGCGCGTCTTGCGGCGCACGCGCTCCTCGTCCGTGCGCAGCACGTACGCCTGGCGCACCTCGTCGTCGTCGGCGAGGCGCAGGATGGTGCCGTGCGCGTCGGCCGAGCCGCACTTCTTCTGCGCCACGCCGCCCAGCGACTTGATGCGCCCCACGTCGCGGCCGCGGTCCACCTCCACCAGCACCCAGTCGTTCACCCGCAGGCTCACGTCGGTGCTGGTGTAGAACCCCTTTCGCATCCCCTTGAACGTCACCTCGACCAGGAACGCCTGTTCCTCGGGGGACGGAACGGGCTGGAATACCGGAAGCTCGAGACCCACGGGTCCCTCCATCTATGCGCACGCCGCGGTTCGTGGACCGCAGGCGGCATGCTCGTGAATCGAAAGGTGGGCGATGGGGTCAGCGCGCCGCCTGGCGCCACTCCCCCATCCCCATGTACTTCTCCCAGCGGACGCGCCGCAGCTCGTCCACGGGCAGCGGGCGAAGGTCGCCCAGGTGCCGCACCAGCGCGTCCTTGAGCGCCGCCGCGGTGTCTTCCCAGTTGCTGTGGGCGCCGCCGGGGGGCTCGGCGATCACCTCGTCGATCACCCCCAGCCCCTTCAGGTCGCCCGCCGTGATCTTCATGGCCGTGGCGGCCTTGTCGCGCTCGGCGGCGCTCTTCCACAGGATCGCCGCGCACCCTTCGGGGCTGATGACGGAGTAGATGCTGTTCTCCAGCATCAGCACCCGGTCCGCCACGCCGATGGCCAGCGCGCCACCCGATCCGCCCTCGCCGATCACCACCGCCACGGAGGGCGTGTTCAGCGCCGCCATCTCGCGCAGGTTGCGGGCGATGGCCTCGCCCTGGCCGCGCTGCTCGGCGCCCAGCCCGGGGTAGGCGCCCATGGTGTCGATGAGGGTAACCAGCGGGCGGCGGAACTTCTCCGCTAATTTCATCAATCGCAACGCTTTGCGGTACCCCTCGGGGTGCGGCATGCCAAAGTTGCGCAGCACGTTGTCCTTCATGTCGCGCCCCTTCTGGTGGCCGATCACCATCACCGGCTCCCCCTCCAGCCGCGCCCACCCCCCCACGATCGCCTCGTCGTCCCGAAACTGCCGGTCGCCGTGCAGCTCCACGAAGTCGGTGAACACCATCTCCAGGTAGTCCATCGTGTACGGCCGCCGCGGGTGGCGGGCCACCTGCACGCGCTCGATGGGGGAGAGGTTGGCGAAGGTGTCCTGCTTCAGCCCGTCGAGCTTGCGCTCCAGGGCCACGATCTCGCTGCTCACGTCCAGGCCGCGCTCGCGGGCCAGCGTGCGAAGGGCGCTGATCTGCTCCTCCACGTCGGCGATGGCGCGCTCGAAGTCCAGGTGCGCTACTTGTGTGGCCAAATCGTGCTTCCGTTCAGGCCTCGCGGTCCCGCCGAGGCACGTTGTGTCAGTGGGTCCGGACCTGCAAACCGCGTCGCCGGCACTCTCCCGGGGCGGTTGAAACCGCGGCTACGACATCACGAAGTGCCCGTGCGCGGACTCGGCGGCCCGGCCGCGTGCGGCGTCCCGAACTCCGGAGTGTCCGCTGCCGTCGCTCGGTCCCTCGCGGCCGAATCCGGTCTGCGTCCGTGAGGCCCCCTCTCCCGGCCCCTCTCCACAAAACCCCTGGGGGGAGAGGTGACGCGCTTCGACCAGCCTCGGACTGCGTCCGCGGGGGGCCCTCACCCCCGGCCCCTCTCCCACGCAGTTCGCGGGAGAGGGCAGGCGAGGAACGAGCCGGGTGAGGGCTCCGGGTGAGGGCTACTCCTCCGGCGGCGTGTATCCGCCGCCTCCGCCCCCGCCGCGGTTGCGCTTTGGGAACCGCTCCTCGCGCTGCACCGTCACCAGCGGGCGCTCGTCGCGGTGCAGGCTCACGCGCTCCGCGCCCAGCGTGTCGCGCAGCGCCATCAGCAGCTCGTCGCGCGGCGCCACCTTCACCGTCCTGGACTTCAGCCGCGTGGCCTCCGTCCCGCCGTTGCGCCAGACGACGACGAGGTGCCCCGGCCCCGCGTGCTCCGCCAGGATCGCCTTGGCCGCGTCGAGCGCGTCCGGCGCGGGCCCGTCGGAGCCGATCTCGATCATCACCCCCACGTCGCCGCCATTCCGAATCTCGCTCAGCGCGACCGCGCTGTCCAGAAACAGGGGCGGCTCCTCCTCGTCGCGCTCGCGGTTGCTCACCGCGCCGCGGATCAGCACGGGGGC
>DASUVG010000260.1:0-8040 GCA_036379135.1 Longimicrobium sp. | reverse complement strand
CACCTTGTCCGCGCTGTCGGCGTAGATGATGCCGCCGAACTTGGGCGCGCCGCCGTGCGGATCCTTGAGCATCCCCCGCGCGTTGGCGATCACGCCGACCGGGATGCCCTGGATGCGCGCGTGGCCGCAGATCATCTCCGGGGCGTAGTCCGCCTGGAACTCGTCCAGCGCGCCGCCGTCCAGAATGCACCCCAGCACCTGGCGCATGTCGTACGGCTGCTTGTGGTCCTCCGGCAGCAGGTCGTACAGGTCCGCCTCCGGCCGCGCGCCCGGCTTTCCCTCCGTCACCGGCAGCGCCGTCGTCTCGCGCGGAAGCTGCTTCACCAGCTCGCGGATCCTGGCGATGCAGGTGCGGTCGTCCGGCGTGCGGTAGTGCGCCACGCCGCTGATGGCGTTGTGCGTCAGCGCGCCGCCCAGCGTCTCGCTGTCCACCGTCTGCCCGGTCGCGCCCTTGACCAGATTCGGCCCACCGAGACCCATGAACGACGTGCCCTCCACCATCAGGATCACGTCGCTCAGCGCCGGCAGGTAGGCGCCGCCGGCGATGCACGGCCCCATGACCGCGGCGATCTGCGGCACCTTGAGGTAGCGCCGCATGATGCTGTTGTAGTAGAAGATGCGCGACGCGCCGTACTGTCCGGGAAAGACGCCGCCCTGGTACGGCAGGTTCACGCCGGCGCTGTCCACCAGGTAGATGATGGGGACGCGGCAGCGCATGGCGATCTCCTGCGCGCGCAGCATCTTGGTGATGGTCTCCGGCCACCACGACCCCGCCTTTACGGTGGCGTCGTTGGCGATGACCACCACCTCGCGCCCGCACACGGTGCCGATCCCCGTCACCACGCCGGCCGCGGGCGCCTGTCCCTCGTACTGGTCGTGCGCGACGAGGAGGCCGACTTCCTGGAAGCGCGACCGCGCGTCCATCAGCAGGGCGATGCGCTCGCGTGCCGTCAGCTTGCCGTCGTCGTGCTGCTTCTGGATGCGCTTTGGCCCGCCCCCCTGGCGCAGCCGCGCCTCGAGATCGCGGAGTTCCTGCGCAAGGGTGCGGGCGCGGCCCCTCGCGGGCGGCGCTTCGTCTGCTGCCGGGGTGGCGACGGTCACTGGGCCACGGCCTCGCGGTCGCGCCCGTGCTCGGCGAACCACTCGCTGATGTACTCCACCGCCTGGCCGGTGGTGGTGCCGGGGCCGAAGAGCCTGCCGATGCCGCGGCTTTCCAGCGCGCGCATGTCTTCTTCGGGGATGATGCCGCCGCCGGTGATGAGGATGTGGTCCGCGCCCTCCGCCAGCAGCGCCTCGTGCACCGCCGGGAACAGCGTCATGTGCGCGCCGGAGAGGATGGAGAGCGCCACCACGTCCACGTCTTCCTGGATGGCGGCGTTGACGATCATCTCCGGGGTCTGGTGCAGGCCGGTGTAGATGACCTCCATGCCGGCGTCGCGCAGCGCGGCGGCGATCACCTTGGCGCCGCGGTCGTGGCCGTCCAGGCCGGGCTTGGCCACCAGCACCCGGATCTTCCGTTCAGGCATATGAAATCTGACGTGCGTTCGTTTGCGGGTTCCGCCTGCCGCCCCAACGGGCCACAGACCGCGTAACATAAGGCGGATTGCGAGGCTGCGGCAAGCTGAGGTCGCAGCCGCCGTGCCGCTCCGACTGGCCTCGATCCCGGGCGGCTGAAGCCGCGGCTGGAACGGCACGAAGCCCCGCAAACTGCGCGGGGCTTCGCGTCCGCAGGGTACGTCCGCCTGCGTCTGCCGGTAGCGCTGCACCTGGCTCAGCAGGGACGCTGGGCGCTGAAGCAGGGGATGCCGGTGCAGTTGTAGGTGCAGAACTGCGTGCAGCGGAACGGCCACGTTTCCTGAAGCGCGTGTACGGTCCCGTTTCCAGCATCTGCGTCTGCAGCGGGCCGGAATGACTCGACGGACAGATCGTCGAGGTTCAGCGTGAGCTTCCGCATGGTGCACCTCCCTGCGCGGTGTCCCGGCGCGACCCGCGCACCGGTTCCAGCCAGGAAGCGGCAAGCCTGGTGCCCGCAAAATCGTTCAGGGCAGCGAGGCGCGGATGCGGGCGGCAGGCCCTGCTACCTGCCCCTGATCATACCGAGGATATCCTTGAGGAGGGCCACCTTGTCCTTCAGGTCAGGATCCAGCTTGTTGAGCAGTACCAGCACCAGCCAGCCGTAGGCGAGGGCGCCGGCGTACCCGCTCGCGGGGCCGTCGATCACGTCGTACGCATCCAGAAGCCGTGCGACCGCGATGGGGCTGACGGCTACGACGATCAGCCGCACCCCCGAGAGCGCCTGGGCCAGCCTGGTGCGCCGCCGCATGGACGAGGTTACCTGCTGCCGCGGCAGCTCGGCCCAGTCCGCGAGGGCGGCGGCGACGAAGCTGCTCCGGATGGCCCCCACGCATTCGGCCAGCACCGCGCGCGAGGGAACCAGCAGCCGCCGCCCGAGTGTGCGCTGAAACGCCGCCATCTCGTCCGCCGCCTCGCGCAAGGACGGGTACTCGTCACCCTGCGCCCCCAGAAAGTGCGGCAGGTCCCGCTCGAGGCGAACCGCCACCTGCTCCAGCTCCCTGGCAGCGGTGCTGAACGTTCTGGGCCTGGTGGCTGGCGAGTGATGCAGCACGATGAGGGCACGTGCCAGGGAGTTCACGATGTAGGTATCGGCGTACCTGCGCCGCCTGCGCCGGCCCTTGAGGATGACCCCGGGAAGCTCCAGAACGCCCCCGGCCAGGATCCCGATCAGGGCCAGCCCCGGCATGCCGATGCCCATCACCACCCCGAAGAGAATCAGAGAGCTGGAGAAGGGGAGAAGGACCATCAGCGCGGGCGTCACGATCACCGAGGCGATCATGACGAAGAAGATGAGGTAGACGAAGCTTATAGCCTCACTCCATCCTCCGGTCTTACGGCGCCAGCGCCTGGATACCAGAAACAATCCGGGCGGAAGAAAGATGGTCGCCGCGCCGGCGGCCAGGTACAGGGTGTACGCCTTGATCCACTCGATCGTCGTAAGCTCCACGCCCGTGTAGCCGCCGATGACCAGAGGGCCAAGAGACACAGTCGCCAGGGTTAGCGTCATCAGCGGAATCCCCGCCTTGCCCGATGATTCCGTGTCCTTCTCGGCGCGCTTCAGGCGCCGCTCATGATACCGTGCACGCCGGAGGACGGCCGCCCGGGTTGCCTCATCGAGCTGGCCCAGGGTTTCCACCGCGGCGGAGATGTTCTGATCCATGCGCCGGGCCCCTGGCAGGATACCTTCATCGCGAGGCGGTCGGACGTATCTATGCAGACCCGCGCACCCGCCATCAAGTCTGTCGATCCACGGCTGTTCACGTGCGCCAGGTCGGCCCTCACGGCAGCGAGGCGCGGATGCGCGCGGCGGATTGGTCGATCATGCGCGACAGCTCGGCGGCGGCATACCAGCGGCCGGCGCGCATCACGCCGGCGATGCGGGTGGTGTGGCGGATGTCGTCCAGCGGATTGGCATCCAGCAGCACCAGGTCGGCGCGCTTGCCGGGCTCCACGGTGCCGCTCTCCGGCAGCGTCCCCAGCCACTCGGCGGGGTTGCGCGTGGCCGCCTCCAGCGCGGCGAACGGCGGCAGGCCGGCTTCCACCAGGCTCTCCAGCTCGCGGTGCAGCGTCCAGCCGTAGACCAGGAAGAACTCCGGCGAGTCGCTGCCGGCCAGGATCCGCCCGCCGGCCCCGTGGATGGCGCGCACGATCCGGTTGCGCGCGTCCACGTACCGCGCCCGCCGCTCGGCGGACGGAGGATTGTTCCAGTAGTAGTCGCGCCCCTCCCGCATCTGCCGGCGCAGCGAGTCCGGGAGCACCGCGTAGTCCGGGCGCGCCTCGATCACCTCGTCCGGCTGCCCGGTGCCGAACGCCAGCTTGAAGAACGTGAGCGTGGGGCTGCTCCACACCCCCGCGGCGGCCGTCGCGCGGCCCAGCGAATCGAGCTTGGCGTCGTCCAGCCAGTCCACGCTCTCCCAGTTTGCCGCGCGGTAGATGAAGTAGTCGCTCACGGAGCCCGTCATGGGCGCGCCATCGCGCAGCGCCGCCTCGAAGTACATCGCCAGGTGCTCGATCTGCTGTCCCGCGGCCAGCGCGCGGGCCAGCCCCACCTGCGGGTCCACGTGCCCGATCACCTTGATCCCGAGCTTCGCCGCCTCGTCGATCACGGCCTCGTAGACGGGAACGGAGATGAAGAGCGTGAGCTTGATGAAGTCGTACCCGTCCGCCGCCACCTGGCGCACCGCGGCGCGGGCCTGCTCCGGCGTGGCGACCACGACGCCGTTGAAGTGCGGCTCGCCGTAGCGCCGTCCGGCGAACTGCGGGCTGGCGAGAAAGAGCGTGGGCCCCGGGATCTCGCCGCTCGCGACGCGCGCCCGCAGCGGGAACTGCTCCGGCGTGCCGATCATCAGCCGCGCCGTGGTGACGCCGTTCGCCAGCATGATCCGCAGCTCGTCCGGCGCCACGGAGTCCGGCACGGCGCCGTCGGAGAGCAGGTGGGCGTGCATGTCGTGGAGGCCGGGGATCAGGAACTTCCCCGCCCCGTCCACCCGCCGCGCATCCGCCGGCACCCGGACGCTCGCCGCCGGCCCCACCGCGACGATCCGCCCGTCGCGTACCAGCACCGTCTGGTCCGGCAGCACGCGCTCACGGTCCATGGGGATGACGGACACGTTCGTGATCGCCACCACCTCCTGCGCCGCCGCGGGTGCGGTCGCGAGCGTGAGGACGAGACTGATGAGGATGCCGAAGGCGAATCGCATTTGCGTTTTCCTGCGCGTGGGAGGCGGGATGACGGTAGATGAGGAGAAGGCTATCGGCGGATGGTGATCGGCGGAACGCGGGAGGTGCGGACTCCGGGACGAAGGGACGAGGCGTGGAGGGATGGGATGAACCGCAGAGTATCAGGGAGGGACGTGCTAAGCTTTTCGCACGACCGTGATCCCGCAGGCAGCCGAAGCGTTCACATCATACGAGACACTCGCGCGTTCCCGCGGGGGCCCTCTCCCCCGACGGGCCTTTTTGCTCGTTCCTCGCAACGGCCGTCGACCCCTCCCCCAACCCCGGGGGAGGGGTGGGCGCGATCCGCCATCCGTCGCGCGCCACTCTCGCACTCCCGCACTCCCGCACTCCCGCACTCCCGCACTCCCGCACTCCCGCACTCACGCACTCCCGCACTCACGCACTCTCGCACTCTCGTACTTTCGTACTTACGGCCGCGGATGGCGCGCGGCGATGGCTTCCAGGCGCGTGCGGATCTCGTCGCCGGAAAGCCAGCGGCCGCGCGCCATCACCCCGGCGATGCGCTGCAGGTTGGCGACGTCGGCCAGCGGGTCGGCGTCCAGCAGCAGCAGGTCGGCGCGGCGGCCCACGGCGATGGTGCCGAAGGCATCGTTGCGCTGAAAGTACTCGCCCACGTTGCGCGTGCCGGTGACGATGATGTCGTACGGCGACATCCCCGCCGCGCGCATGCGGGGGAACTCGCGGTGCAGGGAGAAGCCGGGAACGCTGAACTGCTGCGGCGCGTCCGTGCCCATCAGGATGCGGCCGCCGCCGCGGTGCAGCGCCGCCAGCACCTGCTGCCGCGCCTGGATGGTGCGGCGGGACGTCTCGGCGTCGTACTGCGGCGCCGCGCGGCGCTGGTTGTACGCGTTCACCCACGCCTGCACCGACTGCGGCGACACGTAGCGAAGCTCCGGGTACGCCGTCAGCTCCTCCAGGGGCAGCGTGCCGAACAGCACCTCCCACAGCGCCATCGTGGGCACCACCCACGCCCCCGCCTCGCGCGTCATCCGCACCGCGGAATCCAGCTTCGCCGGGTCGATCGGCCCCCCCGCGCCACCGGCGTACTCCACGTAGCCGTCCACGTGGTCGAAGGTCTCCTGCCCCATCCGCAGGGCATGCATCAGCCCCACCTCCTCCGGCACGTGGCCGCCGAAGCGCAGCCCCTCCTGCCCCGCGGTGCGCGCCATGGCGTCGTACTCCGCGCGGGTGAGGCCGGGGTGGATCTTGAGCAGGTCCCACCCCTGCGCGCGCTGCTCGCGCACCATCCGCACGGCGTCGTCCACGCTGTTGACGGAGTTGCCGTTGAAGCTGGGGCCGGCCAGGTACAGCGTGGGCCCCAGCAGCTCCCCGGTATTGGTGCGGCGGCGCAGCTCCAGCTGCCCCGGCGCGCCCAGCATCCCGCGCACCGTGGTGATGCCGCTGGCCAGGTACAGAAAGAGCACGTCCTCGGTGGTCTGGGCCGGCGCGTTGGGCGGCGGCACGTGGCCGTGCATCTCCGCCAGCCCCGGGACCAGGTACTTGCCGCGCCCGTCCACCCGCCGCGCGCCGCCCGGCACCGCGACGGACGCCGCGGGCCCGACGGCGATGATGCGGTCGCCCTGCACCAGCACGGTGTGGCCGGGGAGCGAGCGCTCGCTGTCCATGGGGATGACGGTCACGTTCTCGAACGCCGTCACGCCGTCGGCGGACTGCGCGCAGGCGGCGGGCGGAAGCGCCGCGCCCAGCAGGAGCGCGGCGGCGGGAATGGCGCGAGACAGGCGAGGGAGCTTCATCGGCGGCGGACCCAGGGCAGGTGGATGGGATGCAGATCGGGGCGCGGCGAAAAATTTAGCATCGCAATACTGCAACGGCGCCCGTCGATGCGCTAGAGATGTGGGACGAAGCGTATCGATGCGCGCGGGATGCGCTGTCGGATGCAGGATGATGAGGGGGAGGTCGCGTAGGTGATTCGGCCGGATGATTCGCAGCCGGGCGTGGAGGAGCGATTGAATTGAAATCCCGGCAACGACACGCTGTCCGCCTGCGCGGACACGGCGGCCCGGCCGTGTGCGGCGTCCCGGGGCGGCGGCGCGTCCGCAGCCGCTCGCGTCAGCCGAGTACGGCGCCGCGTCACCGATCGGACTCCGGGGCCAGGATCTGTACGGTGCCCCAGGGCTCCACGGCCAGCGGGGTGGAATCGACCACGTCGCCGTTGACGTGCGTGGGCTCGGCGCGGCCGTCCGCGGCGGCGACGGAGAAGCGGCGGGCACGCAGCGTCCGCACGCCAGGGACGCGGAGCTGCGCGGTGCCGGGGAGCTCCACGCCCAGCCAGAACGCCGCCAGCCGCGCCCGCGACGCGCCGTGGAACAGCACCAGGTCGATGAACGCATCCGCCGGATCGGCGTCCGCCACCAGCACGTGCTGGCCGGCAAAGTGCCGCGGCACCGTCGCCAGCACCTGCGTGGCGTGCAGGTCGATGGCGCGGCCGTGCTCGTCCTGGCCCGTCACGCGCAGCGGAGGAAAGTCGTAGCGCGCCCACTCCCGCACGCCGCGCGCGCCGATGGCCAGCATCCCCAGCGCGTCCTTGGCTATCAGGCTCACGCGCCCCATCGCCCGCGCGTCGAAGCCGACGCCGATGCCCAGCAGCACCGCGCGCTCTCCCGCGCGCCAGGTGCGGAACGTCCGCCGGTGCTTCGCATCCGCCACCGCCGCGATCGCGCGCCCGGGGCTCGACGGGATGCCGCACTCGCGCGCGATCACGTTCACCGTGCCCGTGGGGATGATGCCCAGCGGCACGGGCGAGCCCACGAGCGCGGCCGCGCACTGCCCCAGCGTACCGTCGCCGCCGCACGACCAGACGGCCTGGTGGGGCGGGCCGAGGTGCGTGCGCACCAGCTCCGTGGCGTGGTCCTGTCCGCGCGTTAGGTGCAGCTCCGCGCTCCAGCCGTGGCGCGCCAGCGCGCGCACCACCCGCTCCGGCGCGGGGCGGCGCCAGCGCTGGCCGGCGGCGGGATTGTAGATGAGGAGCGATGGGCGCATGGGCCGCGCGCATCGCAAACCGCTGGCCGGAGGCGGCGCCGAGGAAGGGAGGCGCTTCGAAAGCCATCGAGCTGGCGCCCGACACGCCCCCTCTCCCCCGGCCCCCATAGGCGCTAACTTAGAGCCTTAACACCTTTGTTGGCAGAGAGTTGGTAGCTTCGCTTCCGAGGGCGAGCCCGCAGTAGCCGGCCAAGCTCAGCTCCGCGCTGGAGCAACTCACTCGGA
>DASUVG010000259.1:0-16607 GCA_036379135.1 Longimicrobium sp. | reverse complement strand
AAGTGGTGCGAGGAGCGGGGGGTGATGATGCGGTCGATCGAGGACGCCGCGCTCGCCATCGCCTCCATCTACCGCGGCCTGGGGCTGGAGCTGCCGCGGATGCTGCCGAAGGTGAACACCAAGCTGGACCGCGAGTGGCGCGCGCTGGTCGCCCGGGTAATGCCGTTCGACCTGGTGATCGACGAGGAGACCAGCTGGGGCGAGGAGGTGAACGTCTCCAAGACCAGCATGTGCCGCTCGTACGGCGCGGTTGCGGGCGAGATCGTCTACTTCGCGGACAAGATGGGGCGCGCGCGCGGCTCCATCAGCGGCAGCAACATCCCCAACGAGATGGTGTGGGAGTTCGCGCGCCCGGGCGAGGCGGAGATCGTGTACGATGCCTCGCACCGCCGCGCGCCGCTGCGGCTGCGGCGCGCCAAGGAGTTCCACGGCTTCGTCCTGGAGAGCGACGACGAGGGGATCGCCGCGTTCCCCAAGGGGATGGAGGACCAGGCCCGCCGCGCGCTGGCCGCCGCCGTCGCCAGCGGCCAGGCGTACCACCCCGACATCCCCGTCGTGCGCGAGACGCTGCGTGAGCTGCGCGAGGTCTTCCGCCGCAGTGCGGGGACCACGGCGGCGGTGAACGAGAGCGTGCTGACGGACCACCTGATGGCGCGGCTTGCGTCCGTCAACAGCTACGCCGAGTTCCTGGAGACGCCGCTGCGGCTGGATCCGGACTCGCTGGTGCCGGCGGAGGAGCGGGCGCGGTGGATGGCGCTGCCTGACCACATCTGGATCGACGAGCGCTCGTATCCGCTGGACTACGTGCTGGGGGATGATGGAACCGCCGTGGTGCGCGCCCGCATCCCCGCCAAGACGCTCAACCAGGTGGATGAGGCGGATCTGCCCACGTTCGACCGCCCGCTGCACTGGACGGTCACGCGCGGCAAGCACGAGGCGATCCGCGCGGCCACGCTGGACGAGGCGCGCGTGCTGGTGCGCGACACCTCGTCCGTCACGCGCAACCGCGCCCGCGACGCCGAGGAAGGGGGCCGCGGGGGCGGTGGACGGGGCGGCCGCGCCCGTAGCGAGGGCGGACGCGGACGCCGCAGCGGCCAGCGCAAGGGCGGCGGCCGTCACGGCGGCGGACGCGGCGGCGACGAGGGCGGTTCCCGCGGCGGGCGCGGCGGCGGCGGAGGGGGGCGGCGGAAGGGCGGGGGAGGCAAGAGGCCGAGGCGGGCGCGGCATTAGGGCCCTCACCCGCGGGCCTCACCAGGGGGCCGCCGTGGCGAATGAATTCGCGGCTGGGAAAACGCGATGTCGGCCTTCGCCGACGGGATCGAGGCGGCGACTTCCTGAGGGAGCGCCGCGCTGGGCTGTCCATACGCCAGACCCAGCAGTCGCGTAGGCGCGTCGGTTACGAGCGGTGAAGGCACCGTTGCCGCCGGCCTTGTACCCGGGCGGGTGAATCCGCGGCTGAAAAATCGAAAGGCCCCGCAAACTACGCGGGGCTCCTGCGACGGCAGCTGCTGGCGTGCACTCACGTCGAATCCGGCACGAGCGGTCCGCGCAGGCGGACATTGCGTTGTCCAAGCCGCGAATTCATTCGCCACCTCCGGCCGTGGCGCGTTGCCGCCGGCTTTGTACCCGGGCGGGTGAACCCGCGGCTGAAAAAGCGAAAAGCCCCGCAACTACGCGGGGCTTCAACTGTGACGGCACCTCCTGGCGTGCACTCACGTTGAATCCGGCACGAGCGGTCCGCGCAGGCGGACATTGCGTCGTCCAAGCCGCGAATTCATTCGCCACGTCCGGCCGTGGCGCGTCGCCGCCGGCCCGGCCGTGGCGCGTTGCCGCCGGCTTTGTACCCGGGCGGGTGAACCCGCGGCTGAAAAAGCGAAAAGCCCCGCAAACTACGCGGGGCTCCAACTGCGACGGCACCTGCTGGCGTGCACTCACGTCGAATCCGGCACGAGCGGTCCGCGCAGGCGGACATTGCGTTGTCCAAGCCGCGAATTCATTCGCCACGTCCTGCCGTGGCGCGTTGCCGCCGGCCTTGTACCCGGGCGGGTGATCCCGCGGCTGGAAAAGCGAAAAGCCCCGCAAACTACGCGGGGCTTCAACTGCGACGGCACCTGCTGGCGTGCACTCACGTCGAATCCGGCACGAGCGGTCCGCGCAGGCGGACATTGCGTCGTCCAAGCCGCGAATTCATTCGCCACGTCCGGCCGTGGCGCGTCGCCGCCGTCTTTGTTCCCGGGCGGGTGAACCCGCGGCTGGAAGAGCGAAAAGCCCCGCAAACTACGCGGGGCTTCAACCGCTACGGCACCTGCTGGCGTGCACTCACGTCGAATCCGGCACGAGCGGTCCGCGCAGGCGGACATTGCGTTGTCCAAGCCGCGAATTCATTCGCCACGTCCGGCCGTGGCGCGTCGCGACAGCCTCGTACAGGTTGGTGTGCATCGTAAACGCTTCAAAAGGAGCGTTTGAAGTCTCTGCACCCGATTTCTGTCGCACGGATAGAGGCCAGAAATCAACGTATTTATAAGTGGATGATTAGAGAACTCCAAATGTTTTTGTGATGGGTTGAAGTATCAATAAAGTCCTGTTAGGATAGGTGCAGCCGGAAGCGGCGTTCGTTCCCGGCCCCGCCCCATGCAAGCACACACCCCCCTGAACAGGAAGTACCATGCCCAACACCAGCATCCTGATTGGCGAAGAAGAGCCGCTCGACACCACCCACGCCATCGGTGAGGAAGACGTCACCAGCGACATGGTCGGTGAGGAAGAGGCCAGCACCGACGCCTACGGTGAGGAAGACATCAGCACCACCGAGCCGGCGGGCGAAGAGGACCCGTACGATGCCCCGGCCTCCACGCCGAACCCGTTCGGCGCGTTCTGATCCACCGACGCGGGAGGGTGCGGCCTGATCGCGGGCCGCCCCCTCCGCTGTTCGCGGGGTGGACCCGGCCGCGCCGGCTTCATCCCGTACCGCTTCCCTCCCATCCCGAGCCGCACGAATGCTGATCGCAGAAAGCCCGCGCGCCGCCCGTGCGCCCTCCGCGACCGCCGGCCCCATCCTGATCGCCGGCGGAGAGCAGGATCCCAACATCCTCTCCCTGCTGCGCCGCGCCCGCGAGCGGAACCTGCCCGTGTGCACCGTGCTGGCGGGTCCGGAGCGGACGCCCTCGGTCGACTGGGACGTCCAGGCCGACACCCTGGTGCTGGACGGCCGTGAGGTGCGCCCCGCCGCCGGCTTCGGTCGCTACGACGTGTTCGCCGGAATGGCGGATCCCCGCCGCGCCGTCAGCTTTCGCGCGCAGGCCTGGCACACCACGCTGCACGGGTGGATGCTGGCCCACGACGACGTGCGGATGGTGAACCGCTCCTACGCCGGCCAGACCAACAAGCCCTTCATGCTCAGCGTGGCCGCGCGCTGCGGCCTGCGCATTCCGCGCACGCGCATCACCAACGACCTGGCGATGCTGGAGGCGATGCCCGGCGCCGCCGAGATGATCGCCAAGCCGGTGCCCGGCGGCGGCTACACGCAGATGCTGGGCGAGCTGCTGGCCAGCACCCCGCGCCGCGACGGCCTGTCCGCCGCGCCCGCCATCGTACAGCAGCGTCTGGTTTCGCCGGAGGTGCGTATCTACGGCGTGGGCGGCCGGTTCTTGCCGTTCGCGGTGATCTCGGACCGCCTGGACTACCGTGTGGACCGTGCCACCCGCGTGGAGCCGCTGCCGGTGGAGAGCATCGAGCCCGGCGTGCTGGAGGGCCTGGGCCGGCTGATGGAGCGCCTGCAGATGCAGTATGCCGCCGCCGACTTCAAGACGGATGCGGACACCGGAGAGCTGGTGTTCCTGGAGGTGAACAGCGGCCCCATGTTCGCCGCCTTCGACCGCTCCAGCGGCCACGCCGTCAGCGACGCCATCCTGGACTACCTGACCGCCTGACGTGAGGGAGTGACGGAGCCGCGATCCGTCCTTCCGAATCAGGCGCGGTACGGAGCCGTCAAGAACGAGAGGACGCAGAGGGTTTTCCTCCGCGTCCTCTCCGTTTGCCGCCCCGCCTCCGTCAATGGATCAGAGCGGCCGCACCGCGTCGGCGATGCGATTCGTGGCGATCAGCTCGCGCAGCTCGTCCGCCATCTGCGCGCTGGCGGCCACCACGCTTCGCCAGACGCGGATGCGTTCGACGTCGGGCATGCGGTAGAAGTCGTTACGGTCCGGGATCTTGCCGCCGGGGAGGCGCGCCACGAACTCCGGCGTTGGGGCCAGGATCAGCGCGCGCCGGAAGTTGTGCCAGCGCGCCCGGCGCCAGGCCAAGCCCTTGTCGAACCAGCCCGGCACCACGTGCGGGTAGAAGTGCGGATACAGCACCAGCCCCTCGCCGGGCCCGAAGTCCAGGTCCAGGTGGTAGTCGATCAGCCCGCCGTCGCGGTGCATTCCGCGCGGCTCGTCGGGGATCGGCACGCCCTGCAGCACCATGGGGATGGATCCGGACGCCAGCAGCGCGTGCCGCAGGTTTGCGCGCGTGAGCGGCCGGTGCTCGGTCGGCAGATCGGCCAGCCCGCGGAACGGGCTGTGGTCGCCGGCCGTGTTGAAGACCACGCGCCGCATCTGCAGCGCCAGCATGCGCCGGCTGACCAGGTTCCCCGCCGCCGCGGCCGCCAGCCCCAGCATCTGGATCGCCGCCCGCTCGCTGGCCGCCGGGCCGCGGCACTCCGCCGTGATCACGTGCAGCCGCGCCCACGGGTGCGTCAGCACCTCTTCCTCGCCCGTCTCCCCCAGCATTCCGTCGATGACCGCCGCGATCGTCCGCGTCACCAGTGCGGGCGGGGGTTTGGTGGCGTACTGCTGCTCGATGTATCCCTCGCGCAGCCGCTCCACCGCCGCCGCGGGGTCGCGCATCGCCATGCACGCCGTCCGCCAGCTCCCGATGGACGAGCCGATCAGGTGCAGCGGCCGGTCCCGCGGCTGCCGGAAGAATTCGCCGAAGAGAAAGCGGTCCAGTCCCTCCAGCACCAGCCACTTGGGCCCGCCCGCCGCGCCGGGGACGATGTCCACGTCCTCCGCGCGCAGCCCGCGCTCGCGGATCATCCGCAGCGCCTCAGGCCCCGCGTTCAGCGCCAGCGAAACAGGTGCACCCATCGTCAGGCTCGCAGATCGAGTCGGTTGATCACGTGGCTGCGGACGCGCAGGTGCTGGGGACGCCGCACACCGCCGGGCCGCCGAGTCCGCGCAGGCGGACTTTGCGTTCTCCCAGCGGCGAATTCATTCGCTCCCGCGGGGCGGACGCCCTCGATTGCCCGCTCCCGATCGCAATCACCTTCAGAATCCACACTCTCGCACTTTCGCACTTTCGCACCTCCCCTCTCCTTCACCCCATCACCCGTTCACCCCTTCACCCGTTCACCCCTCACGGCTCCACCACCTCCTGGTCCTCCGGCGACGGCGTGGGCGACCGGCGGCTGCGGCCCGCGCGGATCGCCATGAAGACGCCCGCGAAGATCAGTGCCACCGCCGGGATCATCATCGGCGAGATGCGCTCATGCAGCAGCGGCACGGCCAGCAGCGCCGTCATCACCGGCTGCAGGTAGACGAACGTGCTCACCAGGCTGGCCTCCACCTTTCGCGACGCCCACAGGTTCAGGTAGTACGCGGCGACGGTGGGAAAGACGATGATGTACGCCATCGCCGCCCACGTGGTCCCGCTCATCCCGCCCGTCTCGCGGATGGCCGGCAGCAGCCCCCACGGCAGCATCCCCAGCACGCCGAAGGCGAAGACCCAGGTGATCACCGTGAGGGGGTTGTAGCGCTTCAGCAGCCCGCGGCTGATCACCAGGTAGATGCTGTACGAGGCCACGTTGCTCAGTGCCAGCAGGTTGCCTACCACGCTCCCCTCGTGCACCCCCACGCCGACGAGCAGCAGGGCCCCGCTCCCCGCCAGGGCGATTCCCAGCCACTTGGCGCGCGAGGCGGTCTCCTTTCCCAGCAGGATGGCCACCAGCAGCGTCATCGCCGGGCCCGCCGCCACCAGCGTCTGCGCGGCCGTCGCGGTCGTCAGCGTGAGGGCGGTGATGTACAGCAGCTGGTTGGCGATCACGCCGAACAGCGAGTACAGCGCCAGCAGCCCGTAGTCGCGCAGCGAGTGGATGCGCTCGCGGACGATGGAGCGCTGCAGCACCAGGAAGAGCGCGGCCGCGCCGGTTACGCGCAGCAGCGCCAGCGCCGGGCTGCTCAGGTCGCGCAGCGCCACCTTCACCACCACGGGCAGGGTGGCGAACAGCACCTGCACCAGCACCAGCGCCAGGATGACCTTCGGAGACTTCAAGACCGCTTGCTTCTGTGGATTCAGGCAAAAAGCTCCGGCCCCGCCGTGTGGCGGGGGCCGGAGTCGTCGGGTCGGACGCGCGGGGCACTCACGATCCATGCCCCGCGCGCGACAATCTGCGCCGCGCCCGTCGTCCGCGACAGGTGCCGCGTGCCCGAGGTGGCGGAGTTGTGGCGCCGGGGTGGAGGGATGGGGGCCGATGGCCGCTGAGAACGCAGAAGGGGCGCGCATCCCTCCGGCGCGACGCGCGGGACCACTGCTGGCGGGTTCGGGGTGCGGGGTGTTCTTTGCCGGGGCGGGTGCGTATCTTGCCGCCGCCTGCAGGAACCTGATGGAGCCAGTTCAACACGCGGAGGAATGATGAGCGAGACGCACGGCCACGACCACGACCACGCGAATGGTGGTGAGGAGGAGGGATTCGGAGTTGCCCTTGGGTTCCGGATCTTCGAGGCAGAGGGCGGGATCTACATGGCCGAGGCCGAGATCTCGTCGTACGTGGACGATCCCAACTCGCTGGGTGCCACGCTGGTGTTCCACTCGCTCACCGAGCTGGACCCCACCTCCGCGCCCGATGACGACGAGGACGACAACGGGTGGCGCATCGACATCGACGACGAGCTCACCCGCACCGAGGGCGCGCCGATGCGCGACCAGTTCCACGCCATCCTGCGCCAGCTCGCCGGCCTGAGCGAGGCGGACCTGAAGGCGTACCTCACGCAGGCGCGCGAGGAGACCGGCGTCGAGGAGTAGCAAGGGTACAGGGGACAGGGCGTAGCTGGACGATGGGCGCGCCCTTGCTCCACCGCGCCCCCTCCCGTGCAGAGCCGAGGGCCCCGCCAGGACCGAGCGTCCCGGCGGGGCTTTCGAGGCATGGCGGCAAGCCACTCGACCCGCGCCGGCTGTCCCCTGTCCCTTGTGGCTCCTTGTCCCCCTGCAGTCGCCCTTCATCTCCCTGTTTCCCGCACCGGCCCCCCGTGATTACCTTTGTGTCGGCGGTACTCCCCTCCCGATGATCCTCCCGATGACGATGAATCCGTGGTGCGAAGGATGGCGTCGATCCGCGCGCGGCTGAAGACCATGCTCTGGGTGACGCTGTGCGTGCTGCTGCTGGTGGCGGTCGCCGCGGCGGTGACGGTGGGCCGCCGGCGCCCCACGCACGACCGCGCGTGGGTGGGCGAGCAGGCCCTGCTGCCGTCCGTTTCCATGGACGGCAGCCGCGTGCACGTGCGCAACGTGCGCGACTTCGCCTACCGCACCGGCACCGACTTCACCCCGGGGTACCGCGAGCGCACGTACGACCTGCAGAAGCTGCAGCGCGTGTGGTTCGGCCTGTCGCCGTTCAACCGGGACTGGCGCGGCCCGGCGCACGCGTTTCTCTCCTTTCAGTTCGCCGACGGACAGTACGTCGCCGTCTCGGTAGAGGCGCGGCGCGAGGCGGGGGAGAAGTATTCCATCTGGAAGGGCGCGCTTCGCCACTACGAGCTCATCTACGTGATCGGCGAGGAGCGCGACCTGGTGGGTGTGCGCGTGGTGAAGGACGATCCCGTGTACCTGTATCCCATGCGCGCCACGCCGGAGCAGGCGCGCGCGCTCTTCGTCCGCATGCTGCGGCGCGCGCAGCAGGTGGAGCGGCGTCCGGAGTTCTACAACACCTTCTCCAACAACTGCACCACCAACATCCTGGAACCGGTCAACCAGATTGCCGACAAGGACATCCCGTTCGGCCTGGAGATCCTGCTCCCCGGCTACAGCGACAAGCTGGCGCACGAGCGCGGCCTCATCGACACCGACCTGTCGCTGGAGCAGGCCCGCACGCGCTTCGAGGTGAACGAGCGCGCCCGCGCCGCCATCGCCGCCCCCGACTTCTCCACCCGCATCCGCGCGTAAGTCGCGCTGCACCCAGCGGAACAGGCACGAGAAAACTCTGCTTACTCCGCTAACTCTGCGTGAGGCCGTCTTTTGCTGGGCCGGCGTGCACGGAGAGACAGCGGGGACGGCGCGAGAAAACCCCGCTGACCCCCTCAGCTCCGTACAAGGCCGTCTTTTTCTCTGTGATGACAACGCAAACGAGGCGCGGACCGGAAACTTCTCCGGTCCGCGCCTCGTCGTTCAATCTGTGGATGCGGCGGGTCAGCGCGTCTCGTACACCGAGACCTTGCCGTCGCGCGAAAAGGCGATGATGTCGTACGGATCCTTGCGGCCGCCGGGCACCTCCATCCCGGGCGAGCCCACCGGCATCCCCGGCACCGCGATCCCCGCCACCTGCGGGCGCTCGCGCAGCATCCGGCGAATCACGTCGGCGGGAACGTGGCCTTCCACCACGTAGCCGTCCACGATGGCCGTGTGGCAGCTGGCCAGGTGCCCGGGCAGGCCGTGCTCGTGCTTTACCGGCTCCACGTCGGGCATGTCGTGGGTTTCCACCGCGAAGCCGGCGGACTGCATGTTCTCCACCCAGGCGCGGCAGCAGCCGCAGGTGGGCGTCTTGTACACCACCATCCGGGTGCCCTCCGCCGGCGTCACGGCCTGTCCCGGCTGGGACTCGGATGCCGCACCAGAGCCGGGGCGCGGTGCCGGCTCGGCCTTTTCGCCGGTGTCACAGGCGCCCAGCGCCAGCAGCAGGAGCACGGGGGCCCGGCAAAGGACGTTCGACTTCATGGTGCTCGATCGTTTATGAGGGGAGTAGGCACCGCCGCGCGGTGTTCGCCACCGGGTACACCGGGTGTCCTGTCCGGGTTCGCTTCCGCGACACCCGCGCCCCAGGTCCCGCCGCCGGCCCCCCGCCGGGCCGCCGGGGCAAGTGGATGCGGATCAAGAGGATGCGGATGGTGCCGCCGCGCGGGCACGGAGTTGGCTGTGCAAGTGGCCGAGAAGCGCTGGGAAAACTCAGCCAGAGGAGGATAGGATGACGTCGATGTTCGTCGCCGCGCTGGTGCTGGCCCTGGCGGGCTGGGCGGCGCGTCTGTGGGTCCTGGCGCAGCGCGCCGAGCACCTGGTGGTGCTGCCCCTCGACGGTGGCACGTTCCTGCTGGCCCGGCAGCCGGACCGCCGGTTCGCGTTGATCCACCCGCTGCAGGTGCCCGCGGTGCTGTGGCGCTACGAGGTGCTGCTGACCGTGGAGCGCTACCGCGCGCTGCGCGCCGCGGTGGCCCGGCCCTTCCGCTGGACCCGCGCCGCCGCGCACCTGCACTGACGCGCGGGAGAGAGACCGGATGGTGAGAATTCCGCCCCCGCTGTCCGGGGGCGGTTTTTTGTCCCGCACGCCGGCGCCGGCCGCCGCCGGGCTGTCGATCCAGCCCCCCGCCATCGCACGGCCGGCGTGGACGGCTCCTCCATCGCCCGACGGCCGCGCCTGCTGACGGCGGGGCGCCGATCGCGTAACTTGTGCTCTCCGGGAGCCGCCTGCGCTCCATGCCGCAACCCGCTGCATTCGCCGTAACGTGACCGACCGATTCGACGCCTGGGGGGCGCTGGGCCGCCTGCGCCAGGCAGGGCCGCTGGTGCACTGCATCACCAACTACGTGGCGATGGACGTCACCGCCAACGCCCTGCTGGCCATCGGCGCCTCGCCCGCGATGGTGCACGCCAACGAAGAGGTGGAGGACTTCGTCTCCATCTCCAGCGCCCTGGTGGTGAACATCGGCACCCTCTCGCCCGCCTGGGTGCAGTCGATGGAGCGCGCGGCGGACCGGGCCGTGGCGCGCGGCACGCCCTGGGTGCTGGACCCCGTGGGCGCCGGCGCCACCGCGTACCGCACCCGCACCGCCCGCGACCTGGCCGGCCGCAAGCCGTCCGTGGTGCGCGGCAACGCGTCGGAGATCCTGAGCCTGGCCGGCGAGGTGGGGGGGACCAAAGGGGTGGACAGCACCCGCGGCGCGGACGAAGCCAGCGGGGTGGCGCGCGAGCTGGCGCGCGGCCTGGGATGCGTGGTCGCCGTCACGGGCGCGGTGGATTACGTGACCGACGGCCGCCGCACGCTCGCCGTGGAGCACGGCCACCCGATGATGACGCAGGTCACCGCGCTGGGGTGCGCGCTCACCGGCATCACGGGCGCCTTTCTGGCCGTGGAGCCGGAGCCGCTGCTGGCCTCCGCCTACGCCCTGGCGCTCTTCGGCCTGGCGGGCGAGATGGCGGCGTCCGGCGCCATCGGCCCCGGCACCCTGCGCGTGCGGATCATGGACGCCCTCCACGTGCTCGACACCCTCCCCCAGGCCGAGCTCCGCATCCGGGAGGCATGATCTCGTCCCGAGCACCCTGGAGAGCGTTGGCTTCCTGAGGGAGCGCCGCACGGAACCATAAGCCTCACAATCGCTTGCGTGCAGTGTACGAGCAATTTGCGGAGCGGCGCCTCCCTCAGGAAGTCAATCACGGCGGTAGGCTTGACAACAACATCCTACGCCGGCCCCGGCTCGAAGACGCGGTCGAAGGCGCGGAGAAGGAGCGGCATCGACGCGTGGGTGAGCGGGACGGCGCCGCGCAGCAGCTGAAAGAGCGGGGCGTCGTGGCCGGCGATGGTCTCCAGCATCCGCTCGCTGGCCTGGCGCGTCTCCATCGCCAGCCCGTGCCTGAGGTACCAGCCGTCCACGATGGCGGCGAACAGCTGCATCTGCAGGTGCTCGTCGCTGGCCGCGGTCCCGCCGCGCAGGGCGCGCACCATGGCCAGCCCGTCCTCCCGCCGCACCGCCACCAGCTCGTCGCGCCGCGACAGCCGCTCCGCATCCACCCGCGCGACCGTGCGCTGCATCTCTCCCAGCACCCCCTCCGGATCGCGCGCCACGAACGCGGAGCGCACCATCGACACCACCCGCACGTCCGCGCCGGACGCCAGCATCCACCGCCGCTCCCGCTCCGCGTCGAACCGCGGCCGAAGGCAGACGACGGCCGTGGGGATCCCCTCGGAGACGGTGGCGAACTGCATGTCGCGCCGGAACGTCGCATCCACCATCACCATGTCCAGGTCGCTCCCCGGCCCGTGCACCCCCATCGCCAGCGAGCCGGTGATCCCCAGTCCGGCCGATGGGAACGCGGCGGCCAGGCGGCGCAGCATGGCGTCCGCCGCGGCGACGTGCGCGTCGCGGGGGAGGTCCGGAAGGCGGATGCCGGCCGCCGCCGGTTCGATGAGCGTCATGAGGCGAGCACGTACGGAGGGAGCGCGTGCGCCCCGCGTCCCACGGCGCGGCCCAGCACGTCCAGCAGGGGGATGAGGTGGCCGAGGCGCGACGGCACGTCCGCGCCGGCCCAGCAGGCATCCAGCTCCGCCGCGAAGGCGCCGCGCAGGCGCGCCCGCCCCAGCAGGTCCTGCAGCACGTCCACCGACACGTCCAGCAGGTAGCGCGGATACGGCGCGTCGTCCTCCGCGGCGGCGGCGCGGTCCGCCAGCTCGCGCGTGGCGGCGATGGAGCGCGACAGCATTCCCGCGACGCTGCGCGCGCCGCCCTGCGGCACCTGGTCCGCGCGCAGCAGCCGCAGCATCTCGTCCACCGCCTGCTCCGCGGCGGCGGGCGCCGTGGGGCGCAGCAGGCCGGAGGCGCGCATCTCGTCCATCTGCGCGCGCACGGCCGCCGCCAGCCGCTCCGCATCGGCGTCCACGCGCTCGGCTACCGCGGCGGCCGCCTGCGCGCGGGTGCACGGGCGGGCGCAGACCTCCAGCAGGATGGCGGGAAGCGTCTGCAGGCGCCGCATCTGCAGGGGACCGGCGGGGGGGAGGTGGAGCAGGTACGCGGCGCCGGACTCGGGAGGCGCGGGGAGCGCGGCGTCGTTCAGGAACGCGTCCCAGTCCCAGCGCGTGCGCACCACCCGCACCAGCGGCGCGGTGGCGAACGCCGTGTCCGGCGCGCCCGCATCCGGGGGCGCCGCCGCCGGTGCCTCGGCGGCGGCGGCGCGCAGCAGCCCGGCGAACAGGCCCAGCTCGTACGCCGCCCGGTCCGGCAGCGATGCATCCTCCAGCAGCGCCGCCGCCTCCGCGTCCGCATTCCGCGCGGCGCGGATAATGGCGCGCCAGGTGGGGTGTGCCTCCGGCACGCCGGCGTCCGGCGGCGCGGGCGCGGAGGAGGGCCGCACGGCCACGCCCAGGCGCGCGAACGCCGCCACCGCGCGGCGGAATCCGGGATGCGGGGGGGGCGGCGTGCTCTCCGCGCCCGGCGGCACGCCGATCAGCAGCGCCCGCAGCGCCTCCGGCGACGCGGCGAGCGGATCCACGCCCCGCGGCAGGCGCAGCAGCGCCGCCAGCGCCTCCGCGGACGGATCGCGCGGCGCGGCGTCCGCCAGCCGCTGCAGCTCCGCCGCGCCGTTGCCGCGGGCCAGCCAGTCGCTCACGTCCTCCCGCTCCGCCGCGTCCTGCAGCAGCAGCAGCGCGGCGGAGCGGGCCCGGCCCCGCAGCGTGGCCATCACCCGCCCCGCGTGCACCATCCCCGCGCGGTCGTTGTCGGGGATGACGACCACGTCCGCGCCCCGCAGCACCTCGGCGTGAAGCTCCGTCCACTGCAGCGAGCCGAGCGGGTTGCAGGTGGCGGTGAGGCCGATCTCCTCCAGCGCGTGGACGTCCTTCTCCCCCTCCACCACGAACACGCGCTCGCCGGCCGCCACGGCGCGGCGCAGCCGGGAAAGCCGGTAGGGCACCAGCTGCACGCCGTCCAGCCCCCACGCCCATCCGCCCGCGCCGTCCGCGCGCCGGGAGAGGAATGCCTTGTCCGGTGTCCCGGGTTGGTCCGGGCGCCGGTGAAAGCGCATGCATTCGAAGCGCGCCTCCCCCTCTTCCCCGGTATAGGTGTACCGCGCCACCACCTCGCCGTCGCGGACGGGGTTCCAGGACGGGGGCAGGCTGTGGCGCACCCGCACCGGCAGGTACGGGTAGCCGGAGGCGGCGAGCAGCTCCGTTTCGGTCGGGAGCGGGAGGGTGTCGATGTCCATCATCTCGGCATGAACGGAACGGGCGGGGAACGGCGCCCCCCGCCCGCACGGATCAGCAGTGGTCCCGCCAGCTCTCGCGGCAGGTCGGCGGGCGCCGGGGCGTGAGCACCGCGCCGGGGAGCGCGAACGCTCGCCCGGCGCGGGGGTCACGTCACCGGCAGTTGGTGGCCAGGAACGACTCGCTGCCGCACCCGTACGAGCCGCAGTCGTACGACCCGCAGCCGCCCGATCCGCAGTCGCCCGATCCGCAGCCGCAGCTGTCCCCGCAGGTATCGCCGCAGGTGGCCCAGCAGGTGTCGGGACAGCTGGCCCAGCAGGTGTTCAGGGCGGGGTCCGTGGGGCAGCACTGGCAGGTGCAGTCGTCCTCGTTGCCCTGCACGGTTCCGCGCTGCGGCCTCTCCGGGCCGGTGGTGGTGAACGACTGCACCTCCAGCTCATCCAGGTCGAGACGTACCTTCTGCATGGTGATTCTCCCGGTGGGGCGGGCGGTGGCCCGCGGGTGGGAGCGCGGGGGTCGGACGGCCCACGCGCGCCGCGCCAGGGAGCGCGAACGCTCGCCCGGCGCGGGAAGTCATGTTACTGGCAGTTGGAGGCGAGAAACGACTCGGAGCCGCCGCACGCGCCGGAGTAGCAGTCACAGCTGCCCTCGCAGCTCTGGTGACAGCTGCCGCAGCTTCCCCAGCAGCTTTCCCAGCAGGTGTCCCACAGCGGGTCGGCCGTGGGGCAGTCCACCGGGCCCGTGCTGTCGTTGGCGCGCACCGTGCCGCGCCGGTCGCCGGCGGCGCCGGTGGTGGCGAACGACTGCACCTGCAGCTCGTCCAGGCTGAGACGCACTTTCTCCATTACGCTCTCCATGCAGGCGGGCGCGCGGCCCGCGTCGAAAAGAGGAACGCGTCGGCGATTCGCCGGACGCGGGCTCGGTGGATCCGGATGATGCGCCTTCGGGATGCGGCTGGATTGGGGTGACGAAAGGCGTTCCCCGGATGTCCGATTCCGATGACCCCGGAAACGATGCCCGGCTCCGGACCCCGTTCGCGCGCCGCGACGATAAACGGCGGCGTACGTAAATGTTCCTGCGCAGCATACCGGCCGTCCGAGCGGCCGTCAAGCCTTACGGGTGGCTGGGGAATCGGCCGGAACAGGAGAGTGCGAAACGGACGTGCGCTCGCTGTGGATTTGTCTTTATCCGGTAGGAAACGAGGGGGGTGCCAGAGGCGACGGCTCAGGCCGCCTCCACCCCCCTGGCCGTGTAAAGCTGCTGCATCTGCTGCCGTACCCTGGCGGATACGGCGCCTGGATCCGCCACGGACGAACCGGCCTCTTCCGCCGCCCGCGCCGCCAGCTCCGCCACCGATCGCGTCTCCGCCAGCGCCTCCAGCAGCAGCGCGGCCCGCATCACCGGCGCGCGGCGCGATGATGATCGTCCACGTGCACGCGCCGCTCTGCCAGGTCGCGGCGCGGGCGATGTCGATTCTGATCTGGTGTGCGGTTTCCAGGAACAAGGCGAGCGCTTCAGGGAATGACGCAGATGGCGGGAGGGAGATGCTGGCTCTCCCCGGTGGCGGCTACGGTATTCGTCTCGTGCTTCGAACGTCTCCCGCGTCAGCAAGCACGCCGTCGACCACTTCAGGCTGGCGCTGGCGCCAATGCTGCGCATGTATTTGTGGCTTGCGTGGCACATGCTCTCGACGTGAATTTTCACCGGAGACGGATGATGGACTCGACCCCCGATCGTGAGGAGAACATGCTTGCCGAAGCGCTGGAAGAGATCGAATCGCAGGCCGCGTATCAGATTGAGAGCAACGACAAAGAAGTGGTGGTGCGCTTCAAGCGCGGCGGACTGTCGGACCGGGAGATCACCCGCTTTCTCGCTCTACTGGAGCTCGACGCGATCCGGCAGAAGAGCCAGCTCACGGAAGAGGCTGCGATGGAGCTGGGGGATGAGATCAACCGCGCCGTATGGGAGAAGGCTCGGCAGCGCTTGGGGCTGGCCGGGTGAGGCCGGAAGAGATTCCTGTCGTCGTCGATGCAAACATTCTCTTCTCCGCCCTCCTGCGTCCGGGTAACAAGTTCAGCACAACCTTGACCAGCGGAGGGTGCTTCTATGTATCTGAGACCGTTCTTGCGGAGATATTCAGGCACAAGGAGAAGATCGTTTCGACGACACACCTGAACCAGGATGAACTTGCCGGGGCATACCACGCGATTCTGCTCATCGTGGAGATTTTCAGGGAAGGTCTGATTCCCGCCGCGTGTTGGGAGCAGGCTGCCGAACTCTGCCGTGGGGTAGATCTGAACGACACCCCTCCTGTGGCCCTGACGCTCGCCTTGGACGGGCTGCTCTGGACGGGCGACAAGGCCCTGAAGGCAGGGCTGATGGCGAAAGGCTTCGATCGCTTCTTCGCTCCCTGACGGTCATTGCTGGCACGGCGGACGGAACGGCGGATGCGGGGCCCGGGTTCAACGCCCGGGCCCCGTCGTGCATCCATGGTAGGGGCGCGGGTGGATTGTGATCGAGTCGAGGAGCGGCAGATGAAGACGAGTGGAGCGCGGTTGATCGCCGGGGCGCTGGCCGCCGGCGTGGGGATGGGGTTCGGCGCGGCGGTGGGGGCGGAGTTTCGCGGCGCGCCGCCGGCGTACGCGCAGCAGGAGGGCGAAGAGGCGAGCATCGTCCGCGTGGCGCGTCAGGTGACGCCGGCCGTCGTCAGCGTGACCACGGCGAACGGCGCGGGGTCCGGCGTCATCATCCGCGCGGACGGAGTGATTTTGACCAACGCGCACGTGGTGGGGAACAGCAGGCAGGTGGAGATCGGCCTGGCCAACGGGCAGCGCATCGCCGGCCGGGTGCTGGGCGGCGACCCGACAATCGACATCGCCGTCGTCGACGTGGAGGGCACCGGCCTTCCCACGGCGGCGCTCGGCAACTCCGACCAGCTGCAGGTGGGGCAGACGGCCATCGCCATCGGCAACCCGCTGGCGCTGGAGCGCACGGTGACGCGCGGCATCGTCAGCGCGCTCAACCGCAACCAGGAGCAGATCGGCCTGGACGAGCTCATCCAGACCGACGCCGCCATCAACCCCGGCAACTCCGGGGGGCCCCTCGTGAACACCGCCGGCGAGGTCATCGGCATGAACACCGTCGTCATCCGAGGTGGGGCCACGGGCGCCGACGCCCAGAACATCGGGTTCGCCATCGCCTCCGACCGATTCGTGCCCATCATCGACGACCTGCGTGAGGGCGGTAGCGCGGCGGAGGAGCGCGCCTTCCTGGGGGTCACCACCTTCACGGTCAACGACGATGTCCGCGACCAGTTCGGGATCGATACCGAAGCCGGCGCCCTGGTGGGCGACGTCGTGCCCGGGTCACCGGCCGACGACGCCGGGCTCCGGGT
>DASUVG010000258.1:0-16666 GCA_036379135.1 Longimicrobium sp. | reverse complement strand
CATCTGCTCCATCGAGAACGTGGACGCGATGGGCGTGCACACGGGCGACTCGGTCACCGTGGCGCCGGCGCAGACGCTGTCGGACGTGGAGTACCAGAAGATGCGCGACGCGGCCATCGCCATCATCCGCGAGATCGGGGTTGAGGCGGGCGGGTGCAACGTGCAGTTCGCGCTGAACCCTGCCAACGGCGAAATGCTGATCGTGGAGATGAACCCGCGCGTGTCGCGGTCCTCCGCGCTGGCGTCCAAGGCCACGGGGTACCCCATCGCCCGCATCGGCGCCAAGCTGGCCGTGGGCTACACGCTGGACGAGCTGCCGAACGCCATCACCCAGAGCACGCCGGCGTCGTTCGAGCCGGTGCTGGACTACGTGGTGGTCAAGTTCCCCCGCTTCGCCTTCGAGAAGTTCCCCGCGGCGGACGCCACGCTCGGCGTGCAGATGAAGGCGGTGGGCGAGTCGATGGCCATCGGCCGCACCTTCAAGATGGCGTGGCAGAAGGCGATCCGCGCGCTGGAGGTGGGCCGCAGCGGGTGGGAGACGGGGAGCCTCAAGGACGACCGGCTGGACGACGACTCCGCCGAGACGCTGCGCCGCGCCCTGCGCCGCCCCACGCCGGAGCGCTACTACCAGATGAAGCGCGCGCTGGAGACGGGCTTTTCCATCGAAGAGGTGGCGGAGCTCACCTTTATCGACCCCTGGTTCATCGCGCAGCTGCAGCAGCTGGTGGACGCGGAGCGCGCGTACGCGGCGCTGAATTCGGTCGATGCGGACGCGATGCGGCGGATGAAGAAGCTCGGCTTCAGCGACGTGCAGCTGGCGCGGCTGCGGGGGGAGACGGAGGACACCGTGCGCGAGCGGCGCTGGGGGATGGGGCTGCACCCCGTCTACAACCGCGTGGACACCTGCGCCGGCGAGTTTCCCGCGCTCACGCCCTACCTGTACAGCACCTACGGCGAGGAGAACGAGTCCGAGCGCTCGGAGCGGCGCAAGGTGGTGATCCTGGGCTCGGGGCCCATCCGCATCGGGCAGGGGGTGGAGTTCGACTACTGCTGCGTGCAGGCGGCGCTGGCGCTGCGCGAGGCGGGGTTCGAGACCATCATGGTCAACTCCAATCCCGAGACCAACTCCACGGACTTCGACGTGAGCGACAAGCTGTACTTCGAGCCGCTTACGCTGGAGGACGTGATCGAGATCGTGCGCCTGGAGCAGCCGGAGGGCGTCATCCTGCAGATGGGCGGCCAGACGCCGCTCAAGCTGGCGCAGCCGCTGGAACGCCTGGGCGTCAAGATCCTCGGCACGCCGGTGGAGGCCATCGACCGCGCCGAAGACCGCGAGCGCTTCGAGGAGCTTGCGCGCAAGCTGGGCATCCGCCAGCCGCCCAACGGCTTGGCCACCAGCATGGACCAGGCGGCGGAGATCGCCGGGCGCATCGGCTACCCCGTGCTCGTGCGGCCGTCGTACGTGCTGGGCGGGCGGGGGATGGTGATCGTGTACGACGAAACCGGGCTGCGCAGCTACTTCGAGACGGCGGTGGGGGTGAGCCACGACCGCCCCGTGCTGATCGACCGCTTTCTGGAAGACGCGTTCGAGGCGGACGTGGACGCGCTCTGCGACGGAAAGACGGTCGTGATCGCCGGGGTGATGCAGCACATCGAGGAGGCGGGGATCCACTCCGGCGACAGCGCGCAGGTGCTGCCGCCCTACCTGCTGGGCGACGCGGAGGTGCGGGAGATGCGCGAGCACACGCGCGCCTTCGCGCTGGAACTCGGCGTCATCGGGCTGATCAACGTGCAGTACGCGGTGTTCCAGGGGCAGGTGTACGTGATCGAGGTGAACCCGCGCGCCAGCCGCACGGTTCCGTTCGTCAGCAAGGCGACGGGGGTGCAGATCGCCCGCATCGCCGCGCGGCTGATGGGGGGCGAGGCGCTGGCGGACTTCAACCTGCCGGACGAGATCCCCGTGGGTGGCGTGGCGGTGAAGGAGTCGGTGTTCCCCTTCAACAAGCTGGAGGGCGACACGCTGCTGGGGCCGGAGATGCGCAGCACGGGCGAGGCGATGGGCTTCGACGACAGCTTCGGGATGGCGTTCGCCAAGGCGCAGATCAGCGCGGGGATGGACCTGCCCTCGCAGGGGAACGTGGTGATCACGGTGAACGACCGCGACAAGCGCACGGTCACCCCCATCGCGCGGCGGCTGCACGACATGGGCTTCCGCATCCAGGCAACGAGCGGCACGGCGCGCTACCTCAAGCAGCGCGGCATTCCCTGCGACGTGATCTTCAAGGTGAACGAGGGGCGGCCCAACATGGCCGACCACATCATCTCGGGCGACGTGGCGCTGCTCATCAACACGCCGCTGGGCAAGCAGAGCCAGTACGACGACTATACGGCGCGCCGCGCGGCCATCGCCTACAAGGTGCCGTACATCACCACCATGTCGGCGGCCGAAGCCGCCACCGACGCCATCAGCGCCCTGCGCAGCCGCAAGCGCGAGGTCCGCAGCATCCAGGAGCGCACCGGGCACCTGGCGGGGGTGATGGCGTGATGCGGCTCCATCCGCGGAACCACCACGCCACGCCACGGGCTGAAGCCCGCGGCTAAGACGGCCATAAGCCCTGTCTCGCGCTGACGCGCTCTGCGAACAGGGCTTCACCCGCTCGCGTGGGCCGCGCCCGGCGCGCTCTTCGGGTAGTCGTCGAGGCACAGGCCTGTCCGCCGGCACGAGCCGTCCGCGCAGGCGGACATTGCGTTTTCCCAGCCGCGAATTCATTCGCCCGGCGGCGGACGGCGGACGGCGGACGGCGGGCGGATGGCGGGCGGACGGCGGGCGGACGGCGGGCGGACGGCGGGCACCGGCGGGTGGTCGGCACATCGAACGATCGGCGCGGAGGCGGCATGCCTTGGCGTCGTTCTTTTTTTCCGCCGCGCCACGTGACGGTGTCCCTTTGTCCGGGCGATGACGGCAAGTAAGTAAGGGCTGGCGTGGGGTGTGTTCTTTGTACATCTTTGTGGCCCCTTCAACCCGGTGGCGAGGCGATGGATCGCGGGGAGCGGCTGCGAACGGGCTTGAAGGATGCGGGGCGGAGACGTGATATTCCGACGGGAGAATGCGTGTGGATCTTCAACGTTACACGACCGGGCACAGGATGCTCACCGTAAAGGAAGCCGTCCGGGCCGCGGAGACCTGGATCCGCGATCTTTACCCCGAGGCCGACATTCGCCACCTCAGGCTCGAGGAGGTGGAGTTCGCGGACGAGGGATTCTGGCGGATCACGCTCGGCTGGGCGGAGCCGGCGGTGCGGCAGAACAGCCTTACCGCGGCGCTGCAGCCGGATGTCTACGCGCTCCCCCGCGTCTACAAGACGCTCGAAGTGGATCCGGAAACCGGCGCCGTCAGGTCGATGAAGATCCGCGAGGTCGCGTGATGCTTCCCGCGGCCCGGCGGGAGACGCTCTTCATCGATACGAACCTCCTCCTGGTTCTGATCGTCGGCGCGGTGGACCGCGACCAGGTGGAGCGTTTCAAGCGCACGCGTGCCTACTCGCGAGACGATTACGCGCTGCTGACGACCTACGTCGGCGAATTTCAGCGGATGCTGACCGCGCCGAACGTTCTCACCGAGGTCAGCAACCTGCTCGGGCAGCTGGCGGAACCGCTGCGCCGCCGTGCCCTGCTCGCCCTGGGCATGCTGACGGGGGAGTTTCGCGAACGGTACGTTCCCAGTACGGAGCTGGCGGCTGATCCGCACTTTCCCCTGCTGGGCATCTCCGACACATCCATCATCCGTTCGGCCGACGAGGATGTAACCGTCCTCACCGACGATCTACAGCTCTACGTCCGTCTCGCCGCGGCGGGTGGCGACGTTGTAAACTTCAACCATCTGCGTTCCGGCTCCTGGCAATGATGACCCTCAGCGCGGTGCGCGGCCGCACGCGCGAGGTCCGCAGGATCCAGGAGCGCACGGGGCACCTGGCGGGGGCGGGGCAGGGGGCGTAGCGCGGCCGGCGGGGTGAATCGCCCCAGGAGCGAATGAATTCGCCGCTGGAAGATCGCAAAGTCCGCCTTCGCGGACTCGGCGGCCCGGTCCTGTGCGGCCCCCGCGGCACCTGCGCGTCCGCAACCGGGGGAGTACCCCGATTAGACCCGCAATGAGCATGTCTGGAAAGCTGCGGAGCGTTTCAGGTGCCTCACGGGTTGGAACCCGCGCGCTTTGGAGACATATTGGGGCACGAACCTCTACCGACGATCGCAGATGCATAAGCTCCCACCGTCCGACACGTCGCCCGAGGCCGCCCGGTTCCTGAATGAAGCCTTCAGGCGGATGACGCCGACGCAGAAGCTGCAGCGCGTCGCAACTCTTAACCGGACGCTTGTGAAGCTCTCCGCCGCACGCATTCGCCAGCAGTACGGCGACATTCCCGCGGAAGAGATGCGTCTGCGCCTGGCCGCCTTGCGACTGGGCCGCGAGACGATGATCAAGATGTTCGGCTGGGATCCTGAGCAGAAGGGATGGTGAGCTTGGAAGAGCCGATCGAGGTCAGTGTGGAAATGGCCCGGATGCTGAAAGCGCTTGGTATCGAGTATCTCGTGGGCGGTTCATTTGCAAGCTCGCTCCATGGCCATCCGCGATCTACGCAGGACATCGACATCGTAGCGGACCTCAGGCCTGAGCACATAACACCACTTCTCGCGACACTCCACGAGCGCTTCTACTTCGATGAGCCTGCCATCCGGGAGGCGGTGAGCCGGCGCTCCTCGTTCAACGTGATCCACCTGCGAACGCTGTTCAAGGTAGACATATTTGTTGCCGGAGACGACCTCTCGACCCGTCTCGAGTTGCAGCGCCGCCAGGTATACACGCTCGATATCGACCCGCCGGAGGACATCATCGTCGCGAGCCCGGAGGATGTCATCGTCCAGAAACTGCACTGGTACAGGCTCGGTGACCATATTTCCGAGCGCCAGTGGCTGGATGCGATGAATATCCTCGAAGTCCGCGGAAGCGAGCTCGATCATGAGTACATGCGCGATCTCGCCACGCACATGGGCGTGTCCGATCTGCTGCAGCGCATCCTGACCCAGGCGGGACTGGGCGAATAACCAGGGGTGATCCTCCTTCTGCTGACCCGCTGAATCGGTGGGCTGACGAAGACGCCCGCCCGCGCCGCAATGCCGGCGTGGGCGATTATCTTTCTGACATGAATCCCATCGACGTCGCATACCGCCGCCTGCACAACCAGCGTCTCGCCGAGAACCCGCTCGGCGCGCCGGTGGACGTGGTGGGGTGGCTGGGGGCGGTGCAGGCGCAGGACTACGGACCGGCCAAGTGGTCGCTGGGGGAGCGCTCGCACAGAGCGGTGGACGCGGACATCGATCGCGCGATGGCGGAGGGGACCATCCTGCGCACGCACATGCTGCGGCCCACGTGGCACTTCGTACTGCCGGCGGACATCCGATGGATGCAGGCGCTGACCGCGCCGCGCGTCCATGCGCAGAACGCCTACTACTACCGCCAGACCGGACTGGACGACGGCGTGCGGCAGATGGCCCGGCGCCTGCTGGTGGATGCGCTGCACGGCGGCAACCGCCTGGCGCGCGGGGAGCTGCAGCGCGTGCTGGAGGCGGCGGGGATCGCGGCGAAGGGGCTGGGGATGGCGTACATCCTGATGGACGCCGAGCTGGACTGCGTGATCTGCAGTGGACCGCTCAAGGGCCGGCAGCACACGTACGCGCTGTTGGACGAGCGGGTCCCGGACGCGCCGCCGCGCAGCCGGGACGAGGCGCTGGCGGAACTGGTGGCTCGCTACTTCACCAGCCGCGGGCCGGCGACGGCAAAGGACATGCGCTTCTGGAGCAGCCTTCCGCTCGCCGACATCCAGCGCGGCCTGGAGATGGCGGCCCCGCGGCTGGAGCAGCAGGAGATCGAAGGACGATCCTTCTGGTCGGCCACGCACGAGCCGCCGCCGGCCGTTCCGTCGCCCCGGGTGCACCTGCTGCAGGGGCTGGACGAGTACTTCGTGGGCTACGGCGAGAGCCGCGGCTTCTGCGACCAGTCGGGGGCACGGCCGTCTCTCGTGGACCGCGCCATCTACAACGGCGCCGTCATTCTCGACAGCCAGCTCGCGGGCCACTGGAAGCGCACGCTGAGCAAGCGCGCGGTCGCGTTCCACGTCGCGCTCCGGGCGGAGTTCGATGATGCGCAGATGCAGGCGCTGCAGTCCGCCGCGGAGCGCCACGGCGCGTTCCTGGGTCTCCCGGCGAGCGTGCAGGCCGAGGTGATCTGATCGTCGTGCAGGAGCGCGTCGGCGGCGGGACGAGGGCTTGCTGATCGAACCCGTGCGTCCGGATGGCGAGGCGGAGGGCGTTCTGATCACATCAATCGCGGCGGGTTCGTCCTCGCCATCGACCTGATCCATGATCCTGCCTCTCTTGCTGTGGAGCCTGCTTTCAGGCACCGCCCCGTGCCCTGCCGGAGCCCTGTGCAGCTGCGCAATCCCCTCCGTGCAGATCGCCCTGGAGCGCGCCGAGACGGCGTTCACGGGCGTGGTGGTGCAGGGAGGTGTCTCCCCGGAGCCCGGGAGGCCGGATGATCCGGTGGTGTTCCGCGTGACACGGCGCTTCAAGGGCGTCGCGGGCGACAGCATCACACTCGTGGACGGCGGCTCGTGCGCTGTGGGGTTCCGGCGCGGCGAGGAGTACGTGGTCTACGCCAACCGGCGGGGGTTCGATGGCGTGCTCCACACCACGTTCTGCCATCGGTCGCGGGCGCTCACGCAGGCGGCGGACGATCTGCGTGTGTTGGGTGAGATGACGCCGGCGGCGTTCGGCCGTGTGGGGGACGGCGGATGAAAGCCCTGGCCTGGATCGTGGGTTTGATGCTGATTGGCGGGGGCGCGCTGCCGTGCGCGCCGGAGCCGTTCTGCAAGTGCGGCCTCAACACGGTGGAGGCCGAGCTCGCGCGCTCCGACGCGGTGTTCACGGGCGTGGTGCTGCGCGTGGGCGGGCTCGCGGGGACGGTTGAAGCGCCGGCTGCCGGGGGGGCCGGCGCCGCGGAGGCGAGCTGGCCGGTGGCGCTGCGTGTCGATCGCGTGTGGAAGGGCGCGGCCGCGGGCGACAGCATCGTCGTCGCGGATGTGGCCATCTGTGCCATCGGGTTCCGGCCGGGCGAGCCGTACCTGGTCTACGCGCTGCGCGATCGCGATGGCGTGCTGCGCACCAGCTACTGCATGCGCACGCGCGCGCTGGAGCAAGCCGCGGCCGACGTACCCCTGCTGGACGCGGTCACGGGCCGGGCGTCGCGTCCGTGATCACCATCCGCCTCTCTACCCACATCACCGCGCCGCGGGAGCGCGTGTTCGACCTGGCGCGCAGCATCGACCTGCACACGCGGTCGCTGGACTGGACGGGCGAGGAGCCGGTGGCGGGGCGGATGAGCGGGCTGATCGGGTTCGACGAGACGGTGACGTGGCGGGCGCGGCACCTGGGCGTGCGCCAGCGCCTCACCAGCCGCATCAGCGCCTACGAGCGTCCTGCGTACTTTCAGGACGTGATGGTGCGCGGCGCCTTCGCCTGGATGGAGCACGACCACTGGTTCGACGCGACGGACGACGGCGGCACCGTGCTGCGCGACGACTTCCGGTTCGCCGCGCCGCTCGGCGTGCTCGGACGCATCGCCGAGGCGCTGGTCCTGCGGCGCTACATGACGCGCTTTCTGGAACGCCGCAACGCCGTCATCAAGCGCGTCGCGGAGTCGCAAGACGAGTGGCGGGAGTTCCTGCCCGGCTGATTCTGTCCGCCATTTTACCTGAACCTGACTACGCGTGTCCGGATGGTCCCGAAGTGGTGCGATTCAGCAACTCCTCTATCATCGTCTGAACAACTTCCACTCTCGCGGAAACCATACATTTGGTCGGGGTTGTACGGTATTCGGTCAAGATCCCGGCCAAGCCGATGCCTGAGGAGGTACCCCCGTCGAATCCCCAGACTCGCCACAGCGCGCCACCGCTCATCCCGTGAGGTGCTTTCATCCCACGGCGAACCCCGCCTCTCAGCGCTTTTTCTTTGTCAAAGTTGGTAAGCAGGAAATGATCGCGTGATAAGTGCAGTAATCGGTATGCGTCCATCTTCTCTATCGTCCAATAATTCACTGTTTTTAAGGAGAGCGTTCGCGCTTTGTAGTCGACCAGCGTTTCTCGCCAGGGAAATCCCATCGCTACAAACATTTGCGGTCTGTCCCGAGTTGGTGGTTCGGCTTGCATATCCAAATTAAGAAATTCGATATCCCAGTCGAAAGCTGTATCTGGTAACAAGATTACAGCAGCATCAATCTGATCATTCGTAGCGAGCACATCCCGATTCAAATTCAGCCCGTGGAATCGCTCTGGGATCTCGAGCAGCAGAGTGCCACCGGCGAGGTTGGACAAAGCGTGATGAGCTGTGATCAGCATCGGTCGCCCCAGACGCGTAACCAGAACCGCTGAGGCTGTCGCTTCGATTCGTCGCCCGTCTTCAACACCGAGCAGTCGAACGAATGGTTCCAATCCATTCGTAATCTGGGTCCGAAGGGCCTCTATCTCCTCGAAGGATCCGTCATCTGCGGGTTTCATACTTTTGGCGTGCAGGAGGATCGGATCGGCTGCAGATCAAAGGGTTATCACGCCGCCGGCAGCCCATCGCGGATCACCTTCTCCACGGCGGCGATGAAGACGTCGATCTCGGCGGGGGTGGTGTAGACGTTGGGGGTCACGCGCACGCCCTTGACGGCGGCGTGGCCGATGGGCGTGGCCAGGATGCGGTGCCTGTCGAACAGGTGCTGCACCAGCGCGCCGGGCTCGATGCCGTCGATGCCGAAGTTGGCCAGGCCCACGGCAAAGCCGGGGCGCAGGCTGGTGTTCATCCGCACGCGGTCGTGGCGCATCAGCGCGCGGGCCCAGCGGTCGCGCAGGTAGATCATCCGCGCGGCCTTGCGCTCCAGCCCGATCCCCTCCGAAAACGTCAGCGCCTCCGCCACGGCCAGGAAGTTGGCCGCCGGGTGCGTGCCGATCTCCTCGAACTTGCGGATGTTGGCTTCCAGCGTGGCATCCGCCGCCTGCAGCGGCCACACGCCGGGGATGCGGTCGCGGCGCACGTACAGCAGCCCCGTACCGTGCGGCGCGTACAGCCACTTGTGCAGGCTGCTGGCGTAGTAGTCGCACCCCAGCTCGTCGCGGGTGAACGGAAAGTGCGCGAACGCGTGGGCGCCGTCCACGATCACGGGCAGATTTCGGCGCCGCGCCATGTCGACCACGGCGCGCACGGGGAGGATCTGCCCGGTCAGGTTGATCATGTGCGACATGTGGAGCAGCTTCGTCCGCGGCGTGATGGCGGCCTCGAACAGGCGGACCACCTCGTCGGGGTCCTCCGCCGGGACGGGGATGGACACCTGCCGCAGCACGATGCCTTCCCGCCGCTCGCGCTGCTGCCAGGTGGTGATCATCCGCGGATAGTCCTGGTCGCTCGTCACCACCTCGTCGCCGCGCTGCAGGTCGAACCCCGCCTGGCAGATCTGCAGGCTCTCCGACGCCCCGCGCGTTACCGCCACCTCCTCCGCCTCGCAGCCGAACATCCGCGCCAGCCCGGCGCGCACCGCCTCTCGCTGCGGCTCCAGCACGCGCCACATGGTGTAGACCGGCGCCTGGTTGCTGAAGTCCAGGTGCCGCTTCATCGCGTCCTGCACGATGGCGGGGCTGGGGCTCACGCCGCCGTTGTTGAGGTTGATGATGGACCGGTCCACCGTGAACGCCTGCTGCACGGTGAACCAGAAGTCCTCGTCCTCCGCGACCTGCTGCGGCGTGCCGGGATGCGCCGCCAGCGCGTCCGTGATCTCCCGCAGCGCGTCCTGTCCGGAGGGCGCGAACAGGGCGGCGGCCGGTGCGGTGCCGGCGGTGGCGAGAAAGCGGCGGCGGGAGATCATGCGCCTGGAGAGTGAAGAGGGAGGAGTAAGGGCGGGGCAGGGGGACGCCGCGAAAGGTAAGCGGCGGGGCGGGAGGAATCCAGCGGGTTCGCCATGAAGCGTCCCCTCGCGTCGTTCCGCACCGGCAGGCAGACGCCGCAATGTGTGGCGCGCGAGCCGTGGCATCGGCGCCCCATCCACCGATGTTTTCGTAAACCTCGCGCGCGCTCCCGCGACTGAGGAAGCTGTATCCGAAGACCCGGCAAGCACTTGCGCGGATGACGCATTGAGCCATGGAGCGGCGTGGCTGATGCAGTGGCCGGCGTTCCGGGCCCGCGCTCAGGGGGAAAAGCGCCCGTGCCGGCCATCCAACGAGTAGCGTCCGCCCCTTCGGCTGCGGGGGGGCGGAATCTCCGCGTTCGCTTCGCTCCCACGGCAGGTCTCCGTCATTTCCGGAGGTGATGCATGGAGAGCCGTTGGCCCACCGTTCTGGCGGCCGGAGGGGTGCTGATGGCCGGCGCCGTGTTCCGCCCGCCCACGCCCGCTCCGCCACCGCCCCAGCCGGCCGCCGAGCAGACCACCACGGTCACGCAGACGCCGCGGCCCGCCACGCCCCCACGCGTGGTGAGCGGCGCCGCGCTGCTGGACGAGTTCCTGGGCGACGCCTCCGCCGCGGCCGCGCCCCGCCCCGCCCCGGCGCGGGGCACCACGCGCGGAAACCCGGGGACCCGGGCGGATTCCGGGAGCGCCCGCGGCCGATTCAGGTACCGGCTGGACGTGCTGATCGCCACGGTGCCGGACCCGGTGGACTCGCACCTGGACTGGGCCTACGACTCGTACGTGGAGGCCATCCGCCGCGCCTATGAGCGCGCGGGGTACGTTACCGACCGCTTCTGGATGCCGTGGGGCACTGTGGCCGACACCGCACGGATCGAAGGGGTGCCCGTGCGCGAGGCGTGGCCGGGGGTCATGCTTTTTCGGAAGATCGATCCGGACTCGCTGCGAGCGGATTCCACCGTTCGCCTGCACCTGCTCTACTTCGTGGGCGAAGTGCCCACGCGCGGCGTGCACCGGCCGGCGCTGCTGCGCGCGCTTCGCGAGCGGGACTCGCTGCTGGCGGCGACGGGGCGGTGGACGGCGGACGATTCGCTCCGGCGCCGTGTGCGCATCGTGGGGCCGGCGTTCTCCGGCTCGTCGTTCTCGCTGCGCACCGCCCTGGAGGCGTGGATCCCGGCCGCGACCGCCGTGGACGTGCTCAGCGGCTCGGCGACCAACCTGGAAAACCTCGCGATCCTGCAGGACTCCACCGAGGTCCCGCTTGCCGGCGACACCGTCGTGCGCATCGCCTTCTCCGCCACCGTGCACCCGGATGATGCGCTCCTGGAAGCGCTCTTCTGGCGCGTGCTGCAGCCGATGGGCATCCGCCGCGAGCAGGTGGCCATCCTGCGCGAGGGGTCTACCTACGGGCGCAACGCGGTGCCTTCCGACAGCGGCGGCCGGGCCGCGGGCGCCCGGTGCCGGTTCAGGGAAGGGGAAGAGGACGACACCCGCTTTCTGGAAGTGCCGTTCCCCATGAACATCTCCCGCCTGCGCTCGGAGTACGCGCGGCGCCCTTCCGCGCCGGCGCCACCGCAACCAGGGATACCCGGGGCCTCGCCGCCCCAGCCCGGTGTTCCGGTGGACCTTTCCGACCGCGCCCGGCCGCTGGAAAGCCCGCCGGTGCAGTCCGAGCTCACGCTTCCCATGCTGGAAGCGGCGCTCACCGAGATCGGGCACACGCTGGCGCGGCACGACGTGCGGGCGGTGGGCGTGCTGGCGTCGGACGTGCGCGACAAACTGTTCCTGGCCACGGAAGTGCGAAAGCGGGTGACGGACGCGCAGGTGTTCACCTTCGAGGGGAACTCGCTTTTTCTTGCGCCGGAGCACAACCGCACGCTGCGGGGCAGCCTGGTCGTCTCCACCTATCCGCTCTTTCTGCAGAGCCAGTGGCTGCAGCTGCCCCCGGGAGAGCGCCACCGCCTGCCGTTCACCAACGAAGGCGCGCAGGGCGTGCACAACGCGGTGCTGCTGCACCTGGACCGGCCCGACCTGCTGGCGGAGTACGCCGGTGAGCTGGCCGGCGGCGGCTGGGTGCCCAGGGTGTGGATCACCGCGGTGGGCTCGCGGTCGTTCCTTCCCCTGGCCGCGGCCGCGCCCACGCAGTGCGGGTACGTGCGGCCGGCGGCGGCGGTCGGGGCAGCCGGACCCGGCGGCGGACGCGCGCGGCCGGAGTTCTTTACGGTGGCCGCGGTGAGCCTCGTTGCGCTGCTGATGGCCGGGCTGTGCCTGCTAGCCGGAAAGGACGCCAGGGCCTCGGTCCAGGAGAGGAGGCCGGTCGTCGAGCACGTGGCGAGCGTCGTCCGGTGCGAGTCGCTGCGCCTGCACGGGCACCTGTACCGCGCGCTGCGCATCGTGGCGCTGGGCGGCGTTTTTGGACCGCCGGCGCTGCTGGTGAGGCGTTCGCTGGAGGTGGCCGCGTTCCCCGCGGCGCCGCTGGTGCGGTGGGGAACCTGGCTTCTCCTGGCGGCCGCGTGGGTGGTGCTGTTCCTGGAGCTTGCCGCCGCACTGCGCATCGTCTGGACGGCGCGCCTGGACGGGTGGGCGTACGCGTTCGGCAGGCACTGGCGGGGCCGGCGCGGGCAGCGGTGGCTGTGGCACCTGGAGATCGCGGGGCGCGCGGGCGTGCTGGTGCTGGGTGGAGGGTTTCTCTTCCTCACCATGCGCTTCTACCAGAAGGTGCGCGACATGCCCGACGCGGAGTTCGTGCTGTACCTGCACCGCGTGGCCCAGCTGGACGGCGGGGTTTCTCCCATCCTCCCGCTGATCGTGGGGGGGATCGGCTTCGCCGCCTGGTGCACGTGGCACCTGGCGCGCATTCACCAGTTGCGCGAGCTCACCGCGTTCGAGGCGGCCTGCCTGAGCCAGGTGGACGCGCGGGTGGAGGACGCCCTGAGCGGCAGGCCCGCCGCGGCGGCGCGGGAAGAGCAGCCCTGGCAGTCCCGCGGGCTCTCCACCCTCAGCTATCCGGTCGTGAAGGCCGTGAACGACGCCCGCAACCGGCTCTTTCTGATGGTGGCGGACTGGCAGGGGATGCTGCTGATCGCGGTGATCCTGGGGCTCGCCTGGATCCTGATGGTCCATTTTCGCCCGCCGCTGGAGATGGTGGCCGGAACCGCCGTGTTCGACCTGCTGCTCCGGCTGCTGATGGTGGGCTCGCTGGTGGCGACCGCGTGGGCCGTGTACCGGCTGCTGGCCGTGTGGCGTGCCCTGCAGCGCTGCCTGGTGGAGGTGGGCACCACCCCCCTGGTGACCGCATTCGAGCGGCTGCCCGCCCACGTGTCACAGCTCACCCGGCTTACGCTGATCGACGCGCCCTCGTGCCAGATCCTGTCTTCGATGACGGCGGCGCAGCTCCGGCACCTGGAGCGGCTGACCGCGTATGCCCGCAACGACCTGGAGCGGCTGGACCTGCTGGACAAGAAGAAGGAACTCCCCGCCGCCGTCACCACGTTCCGGGGCTTCGGCGCAACGTTCAGGACGGGGCGGCGGCCCTGCGAGGAGGTAGACGACGTCGCCCGGCCGTACCTGGCGCTGGATGCGGTGCTCCAGCAGTTCTGGGCCGATGAGCCCGAGACGCCGCAGATCCACGCCCTGGCCGACGAGGTGAAGAAGGGCGGCGCGACGGTTCCCGACACGGGGATGATCATCCGCCGCAGCTATCCGGACCGGCTGCGCCTGTGGCTGCGAGCCGCGGAGGAGTTCGCGGCGGTGCAGGTGGTGGACTACGTGGAGTGGGTGCTGGAGCAGATGCGCAAGCTGGCCCTGTTCCTGTTCGTCTCGCTGCTGCTCACCACCGTCCTGCTCTCCTGCTATCCGTTCGAGCCGCAGAGCATCGTCAAGGCGGTGTTCGCGCTCATCCTGCTGGGAACGGTGGGCGCGCTGCTGTACGTGATGACGGACATGAACCGCAACGAGATCCTCAGCCGCATCGCCAAGACCGACCCGGGGCGCGTGACCTGGGACCGCACCTTCATCGTGAACGCGGTGCTGATGGGGATCGTGCCCCTGCTGGCGCTGATCAGCTCCGAGGTGCCCCAGCTGCGCAACGTCCTGTTCTTCTGGATCACTCCCCTGCTGCGCACCATCGTGGGCGGATGATCCACGGCCGGCGCGCCGGGAGGCGGAGGGCGCGGGGAGAAGCTTCTCCTCCGCGCCGTCCAGGTTTCTCGCGTGGGTCCCGGGGGCTGGACACGGGCTCCTGATCGCGGTCGTTGCGCCACGGCGGCGACGTGCTATCATCTTCGGAGCATCCTTCCCGTTCCGGCCGCACCGCACCCCGCCTGTCGGGAGCTCCTTGCCCGCCGCGGGCGCATCCATCCATCGCCCCCATCCACTGAAATCCCGCCATGGCAGCCATCCGCCGCGATCCGAAGACGTTCGACGTGTGCATCGTGGGTTCCGGCGCGGGGGGCGGGATGGCGGCGTACGAGCTTACCCGCGCCGGCGCGGACGTGGTGATGCTGGAGGCCGGCGGCCCGTGGAACATCTACACCGACAGCGCCATGCTCAAGTGGCCGTACGACACTCCCCGGCGGGGCGCGGCCACGCCGGAGCGGCCGTTCGGCGAGTTCGACGCGTGCATCGGCGGGTGGGAGATCGAGGGCGAGCCGTACACGCGCGCGGCGGGAACGCGCTTCGACTGGTGGCGCGCGCGGATGCTGGGCGGGCGCACCAATCACTGGGGCCGCATCTCCCTGCGCTTCGGGCCCGACGACTTTCGGGGCAGGAGCATCGACGGGCTGGGCGACGACTGGCCGATCGGCTACCACGACCTGGCGCCGTACTACGACCGGCTGGACCGGCTGGTGGGCATCTTCGGCAGCCGCGAGGGGCTGCACAACCACCCGGACGGCGAGTTTCAGCCGCCGCCCAAGCTTCGCTGCTGGGAGCTGATGGTGAAGGACGCGGCGCGGCGGCAGAACGTGACCTGCATCTCGTCGCGCATGTCCGTCCTTACGCAGCCGCTGAACGGGCGTCCGCCGTGCCACTACTGCGGCCAGTGCGGGCGCGGGTGCAGCGTGAACGCCAACTTCAGCACCGCGGGCGTCTTCATCCCCCCCGCGCAGCGCACGGGCAAGCTGACGCTGTTGACCGATGCGATGGCGCGAGAGGTGACGGTCGGGACGGACGGGCGGGCGACGGGCGTATCCTACATCGACAAGAAGACGGGGAGCGACCAGCACGTCACGGCGCGCATCGTGGTGCTGGCCGCCAGCGCCTGCGAGTCCGCGCGCATCCTGCTCAACTCCCGCTCCACCCTCTTTCCGCAGGGGCTGGCGAACGGCAGCGGCACCGTGGGCAGGTACCTGACCGACACCACGGGGACGGACGTGGCGGGGTTCATCCCCCGGATGATGGACCACGTGCCGCACGCGGAGGGCTCCGCCGGCGGCAGCCACATCTACATGCCCTGGTGGCTGGACAACCGGAAGCTGGACTTTCCCCGCGGCTACCACATCGAGGTGTGGGGCGGGACGGGCGTGCCGTCTTACGGCTTCATGGGCGGCATCCACCGGTATCCCAGCGGCGGCGGATACGGAAAGCAGCTCAAGGACGACTACCGGCGCTACTACGGCTCCACCGTGGGCTTCAGCGGCCGCGGCGAGCAGATCCCGAACGAGCACTGCTACGCGGAGCTGGACCCGGACACGGTGGATCGATGGGGGATCCCCGTGCTGCGCTTCCACTTCAAGTGGACGGACCACGAGCTCAACCAGGTCAAGCACATGCAGGAGACCTTCCGCTCCCTGATCGCGGAGATGGGCGGCGAGGTCTTCAGCCCGATGCCGTCCAAGGAGGATGGATACGGGATCGCGCCGGGCGGGCGCATCATCCACGAGCTGGGGTGCACGCGCATGGGCGCCGATCCGTCGACGTCGGTGCTGAACGCCAACTGCCAGGCGCACGACGTCCGCAACCTGTTCGTCGCCGACGGCGGGCCGTTCGTGAGCCAGGCGGACAAGAACCCCACCTGGACCATCATGGCGCTGGCGATGCGCACCAGCGAATACATCACCGCACAGATGCAGGCAGGTGCGCTGTGAGCGAGATGAACCGCCGCGAGGCGCTGGGCGTCCTGGCCACGCTGCCGCTGGCCGCCGCCTTCGAGCCCGCGCCCGGCACCGCCGCGCACGAGATCCTGGCCGCCCGCGAGGCCATGGCCGCGGAGACGGCCGCCGGCGCCGCGTACGAGCTGAAGTTCTTTACCCCGCACGAGTGGGAGACGGTGCGCGTGCTGGTGGACCTGGTGATCCCCGCCGACGAGCGCTCCGGGAGCGCGACGGACGCGGGCGTGCCGGAGTTCATGGACTTCTTCATCGACGCGTATCCCTCGCTGCGCCTGCCGATTCGCGGCGGCCTGGCGTGGCTGGATGCCGAGAGCCGCGGCCGCTTCGGCAAGCCGTTCGTCGAAGCCGCGGAGGCGGAGCGGACGGCGATCCTGGACGACATCGCCTGGCCGGCTCGGGCGCGGCCGGAGATGAGCCAGGGCGTGGCGTTCTTCAACCGCTTTCGCGACCTGACGTCGAGCGGCTTCTGGTCCACGCGCATGGGGGTGGATGACCTGCAGTACATGGGCAACCGCGGCATGGTGCGCTGGGACGGCTGCCCGCCCGAGGCGCTGGCGAAGCTGGGGGT
>DASUVG010000257.1:0-12490 GCA_036379135.1 Longimicrobium sp. | reverse complement strand
GAACTTTCCAGAGGTACCCTTCCATGAAACTGCTCCGAAACAGGGCCGCCCTGGCGGCGGCCCTGGTGGGCGCTGCCCTCCTGGCGGCCTGCGACGGCTCCGGCAACCCGTTCACCCCCCGTCCGGATCCCGATCCGGATCCCACCCCCACGTCGGCCGACAGCACGGCCCCCACGGTGGCGATTCTCCTTCCCGACACGGGGACGGACAACGTGGCCGTGGGCGACTCCGTCTTCGTGCGGGCGCGGGTCACGGACAACGTGGCCATCAAGTCGGTGACCGTCGAGGGGTTCGCCGTGCGCGGCAGCGTCACGCTGGGCACGGCCACGCGCGTGGACCGCTTCGACACGAAGACGGTGGACCTGCGGGCCGGGGGCAAGCTGGTGCGCGACACGGTGATCGACCGCTTCCTGGTCGCCAACGCCGACACGCTTCCCGAGGCGAACGTCTTCGTGGTGGTGACGGCGCGCGACACGGCGAACGGCGTGACCGCCGACACCACGCTGGTGAACCTGGGCGGCCCGCGCGTGGGCGTGACCACCGCGCTCGCCGAGTACTACGCCGGGACGCAGATCCCGGTGCGCCTCACGGCGTCGGACGCCCGCGACCTGCTCAGCTCCGTCACGCTCACCGTGACCGGCGCGGTGCAGTCGACGCAGGTGATTCCGTTCTCCTCGGCGCGGGCGGCGTTCGACAGCACCATCCTGGTCCCCATCCCCCTGGCGGCGCGGGGAGAGGTGCGGATCTCGGCCAGCACCATCTCCGGCAGCAACCTGGTGGGCGTGGCGACGCCGGTGACGGTGAACGTGCTGGAGCCGGCGGTGGACCGGGACGTGCCCAGCGCCACGCTGCAGTTCACCATCCCGGAGCGGGTGGAGCAGGCGGACTCGTTCTCGGTGCAGGTGACGGGGCTGGACGACAACCGGGTGGACTCGGTGGGCGTGACGGTGCTGGCCATCCGCCGCGACGTGTCCCCGGCCGACTCCGTGCGCGTGTACGTAGGCCGCGGCGAGGGGTCGACCGGCACCTTCCGCTTCGCCTACGCCGACCTGGCGCTGGACCCGTACGCCACCTTCGAGGTGGACCTGGAGATCACGGGGTGGGCGAAGGACGTGCAGGGCAACTGCGGCGCGGCCACCCGCGAGAACGCGCCGCAGGAGCTGGCGTGCGTGGTGGCCCCTGCCGGCTACCGGCTGTCGTCGGGCTCCGGGCGCCTGGTGCGGGTGTTCCTGGCGCGCGGCGTGACCATCGACCGGCCGGGCCCCAACGGCGCCGACGTGGTGGCGGACCTGGTGGCCGACAGCAGCCGGGTGTACCTGAGCAACTACACGCGCAACCGCGTGGACGTGCTGCCGCTGGGCGGGCTGGCGTACGGCGCGCCGGTGGCGGTGGGCTCGCAGCCGTGGGGGCTGGCGCTGGGGCGGTTCCGCGACTCGCTGTACGTGGCCAACAGCGGCGGCACCAACATCTCGGTGATCCCGCTGGGCGACCCGGTGCTGCACGAGGCCGAGGACCGGCGCATCTTCACGCGCAACGAGCGGCTGTTCGGGGTGATCTACGACGTGGAGAGCGGCGAGGCGACCTCCGTGTCGCTGCACGACTACTCCGACCGTCCGCAGTTCCTGGCGCAGGCCAGCAACGGCCTGCTGCTGTACTCCACGCGGCCCACGCCGGCGGCGGAGGACGGCACGGTGCGCATCTACGATCCCACCAAGCTGCGCTCGGAGATCTTCACGGGGTACGTGGACCGCCACACGGCGGGGCGCGCCCTGGTGGTGAACGCCGACTCGGCGTTCTACCTGCCTCCGGGCGACGTGCTGGTGTGCCCGCGCCGCCGCGTCGGCGACACCACCGACCCCGACTGCGTCGCGGGGTTCCCCCGCGACGTGTCGGCCGCGCTCACCGCCATGCGCGCGGAGCCGCCGAACGCGTCGGGCGGCCGGTACGACACGCGGCTGGACCTGGGCGCCGACGTGCGCGAGGTGGGCTTCGCGGACACCACGTTCGTGGCGGCCAGCACGGACCGCCGCTACGTGGCGGTGGGCGAGGGCGTCCGCGAGAACGCGCGGGTGCCGCTGTTCGAGGCCGTGGGCGACTCGCTGATCATGCGCGGCGACGTGCGCGACCTGATCAGCAACGCGGCCGAGCGGGTGATCGGGCTGGGAATCAACCGCGACGGCAGCCTGGGCGTGGCGCGCGGCGAGCAGGCGTACTTCTTCAACAGCACGCTGCGCCTGCAGGGTGTGATGGAGAGCGGCTCGCCGACGGGCGGCGTGGCCATGCACCCGGAGAACGGCAACTACCCGTCGGGACCGCTGCGGCTCTCGTTCGTCTCGGGGATCGAGGACGGGCGTCCGTACATCGACGTGCTGAACACCTTCAACTTCTTCCGGGTCAAGCGCATCTACCTGCGCGACGCCGTGGTGGGCGCGCTGGCGGTGGCGCCCCGCGCGCCGGGCGACCCGCCCTCGGTGAACCTGCGGCTGTACGCGCTCACCACCACGGGCGTGCTGTCGCTCGCCGTCACCAACGCCGACCTCCCCTGATCCAGGGGGCGCTGGTGGGAGGATGAGATCGGGGTCCGGTGCCATGCGCCGGACCCCGATCTCGTTTCTCGCCGAAACAGATTGGCCTCACACGGAGTCAACGGAGTCAACGGGGTGAACGGTCCCCGCTGATCATCGGGACGGCTTTGCATTCGAGGGGGTCGATCGAGATCACGCACCCAATCGTACCCTCGTACCTTCGTACCAAATCCCCTCCGTACTTTCGTACTTTCGCACTCTCGTACTATCTTCCCCCTCATGCCGACCTTCCGCTTCACCACCGCGGGCGAGTCGCACGGGCCCGCACTGGCGGCGGTCGTGGAGGGACTCCCCGCCGGCTTGCCGATTTCCGCAGACGAGATCGATCGCGAGCTCCGCCGCCGACAGGGCGGGTACGGGCGCGGCGGCCGCATGCGCATCGAATCCGACCGCGCCGAGATCCTGTCGGGCGTGCGCCACGGCGAAACGCTGGGCTCGCCCGTCACGCTGCTGGTGCGCAACCACGACTGGGCCAACTGGACGGAGCCCATGTCGTCCGTCCCCGTGGACGGCCAGGGCGACGACGAGGCCATGCGCCGCGTCTTCTTTCCCCGGCCCGGGCACGCGGACCTGGTGGGCGCGCTCAAGTACGACCGCACCGACGCCCGCGACATCCTGGAGCGGGCCAGCGCCCGCGAGACGACGATGCGCGTGGCCGCCGGCGCCCTGGCGAAGCAGCTGCTGCGGGCGCTGGGGATGGAGGTGGGGAGCCACGTGGTGTCGATCGGCGGCGTCGTCGCCCAGGTGCCGGAGGAGCTGCCGGCGGACCTGAACGCGGCATCCGATCCATCCCCCGTGCGGTGCCTGGACCCCGGGGCGGAGGGGCGGATGATCGACCTGATCGACGCCGCCAAGCGCGAGGGGGATACGCTGGGCGGCGTGGTGGAGGTGGTCGCCCGCGGGGTTCCGGCGGGGCTGGGGTCGCACGTGTCGTGGGACCGCAAGCTGGACGGGCGGCTGGCGGCGGCGCTGATGTCCATCCAGGCCATCAAGGGGATGGAGATCGGCCTGGGCTTCGAAGGGGCCATGCGCCCCGGCAGCCGCGTGCACGACGCGATCACGCGCGACGCGGGGGCGGAGCGGGGCGGGGGGTTCGGGCGGGTGGGGAACCACGCGGGCGGGCTGGAGGGCGGCATCACCACCGGGCAGCCGCTGGTCTGCCGCGCGGCGATGAAGCCCATCTCCACGCTGATGACGCCGCTGGGGACGGTGGACCTGCGCACGGGCGAGGCGGCGGAGGCGGTGCGCGAGCGCTCGGACGTGTGCGCCGTGCCCGCGGCCGGGGTGGTCGCCGAGGCGATGGTGGCCATGGTGCTGGCCGGGGCGGTGCTGGAGAAGTTCGGTGGCGACTCGCTGGCCGAGCTGCGGCGCAACTTCGACGCGTACTGCGCCCACATCCGCGCCCGCGGCGCGTTCGCCGACGGCTGAAGGGCCTGATCGCGGGCCGACAGATCGAGGCGTTGCGGCAGGGATCAGGCTGCGTCCGCCGGCGCCCCCCTCTCCCGGCCTCTCCCCCATAAACCCCATGGGGGAGAGGTGACGCGAGCCGAACGTTGCGGCGCGCGATCGAATTCTCCCGTCCCCCACGCTGTTTGTGGGGGAAGGGTCGGGGATGGGGGGCGCTGGCGGGCGCGGGCCGATGCCGTTCGATGAGGGGGCCGCCCCCGGGCGCAGTTCGACGCCATTCGAGAATCGCCGTGACGAGCCCTTCTTCCGCTGACCGATCCATCGCCCGCGTCGTCCTGGTGGGGATGATGTGCTCGGGGAAGTCCGCGGTGGGCGCGGAGCTGGCGCGGCGGCTGGGGTGGACGCACCTGGACCTGGACCGCGAGATCGAGCGCGCGGCGGGACGGGCCGTCCGCGAGATCTTCGCGGCGGAGGGCGAGGCGGCGTTCCGGCGGATGGAGGCGGAGGCGACGGCGCGCGTGGCGCAGCGGACCGGGGTCGTCCTCTCCCCCGGCGGCGGGTGGATCACCAATCCCGATCTGCTCGACGCGCTGGGCGCCGGCACGCTATGCGTCTGGCTGCGGGTATCCCCCGAAGAGGCGGTGCGGCGGGCCGGCGCGCAGCCGGGGGAACGCCCCTTGCTCGCCGGTGCGGACCCGCTGGCGGCCGTCCGCCGCCTGCTGGCGGAGCGCGAGCCCTTCTACGCCCGCGCGGACGTCGAGGTGCTCACCGACGGAAGGTCCGTGGGCGAGCTGGCGGACGAAATCCACAATGTGATCCGCGCCCGGGCCAAGACGCCCACTGGAACGCGCGGGGAATCCCCCTGGAAAGACTGATGGCGGGCAAGAACAACACGCGGCTGGTGGTGGTGGAGTCGCCCACGAAGGCCAAGACGATCCGCGGCTTTCTGCCGGCGGGGTACCGCGTGGCGGCCAGCATGGGCCACGTGCGCGATCTCCCCGAAAAAGCGATCGAAATCCCCGCCAAGTACAAAGGCCAGGAGTGGGCGCGGCTGGGGGTGAACGTGGACGCGGACTTCGAGCCGCTGTACATCGTGCCCTCCAAGAAGGCCAAGATCGTCAACGAGCTCAAGGCGCTGCTCAAGGACGCGGACGAGCTCATCGTCGCGACCGACGAAGACCGCGAGGGGGAGAGCATTGGCTGGCACCTGGTGCAGGTGCTGAATCCCAAGGTGCCCATCTCGCGCATCGTCTTTCACGAGATCACCCCCGAGGCCATCCGCGCGGCGCTGGCCAGCCCCCGGCAGATCGACGAGAAGCTTGTGCGCGCGCAGGAAACGCGGCGCATCCTGGACCGCCTGGTGGGCTACACCGTCAGCCCGCTGCTGTGGAAGAAGATCGCCCCGAGCCTTTCCGCGGGCCGCGTGCAGTCCGTCGCCGTCCGCCTTCTCGTGAACCGCGAGCGGGAGCGGCGCGCGTTCCGCTCGGCGACGTACTGGGACCTTAAGGCCACGCTGCTGCGCGGCATCACCCCCTTTACCGCGGTGCTTACGGCGGTGGGGGGCAAGCGGGTGGCCGCCGGGCGCGACTTCGACGAGAACACCGGGCGCCTCAAGACCAACGACGTCGTCCTCCTGGACGGAGAGCAGGCGACTGCGCTGCAGGAGCGGCTGCGCACGTCGGAGTGGAAGGTGGCGGAGACGGACGAAAAGCCCACCGTGCGCCGTCCGTATCCCCCGTTTACCACGTCGACGCTGCAGCAGGAGGCCAACCGCAAGCTGCGGCTGAGCGCGCGCGACACCATGCGCATCGCCCAGGACCTGTACGAGGAGGGCCTGATCACGTACATGCGTACGGACAGCGTCCACCTGAGCGAGCAGGCCATCAAGGCGTCGCGCAGCCGCATCCGCTCGCTGTACGGCGACAACTACCTCAGCCCCCAGCCGCGCCAGTTCACCACCAAGAGCAAGGGCGCACAGGAGGCCCACGAGGCCATCCGCCCCGCCGGCACGGAGATGCGCACGGTGGAGGAGCTGCGGCTGACCGGCGTGCAGGGCGCGCTGTACGACCTGATCTGGAAGCGCACCGTCGCCAGCCAGATGGCCGAGGCGCGGCTCACCTACCTCACCGCCACCATTCAGGCGGACGAGGCCACCTTTCGCGCGTCGGGCAAGCGCATCGACTTTCCCGGCTTCTTTCGTGCCTACGTGGAGGGGCAGGACGACCCCGACGCGGCGCTGGAGGACCGCGAGGAGCCGCTTCCCCAGCTGAACCGCGGCGACGACCTGGCGCTGCGCGCGATCGAGGCGCTGAGCCACGCCACGCAGCCGCCCGCGCGCTACACCGAGGCCACGCTGGTCAAGACGCTGGAGCAGGAGGGGATCGGCCGGCCCAGCACGTACGCCAGCATTATCGGCACCATCCTGGACCCTCGCCGCGGCTACGCCAAGCTGGTGAACAACACCCTGGTGCCCACGTTCACCGCCTTTGCCGTCACCGGCCTGCTGGAGCGGCACTTTCCCCATCTGGTCGACACCCGGTTCACCGCGCGGATGGAGGAGGAACTGGACGAGATCGCCGGCGGCGACGCCCAGTGGCTCCCCTACCTGCGGGACTTCTTCTTCGGGCCCGATGGGCTGGACGAGACGGTGAAGCGCGGCGAAAAGGGGATCGATGCGCGCGAGGCGTCCACGGTGATCCTGGATGACCTTGGCGCGCGCGTGCGCATCGGCCGCTTTGGCCCCTTCGCGGAAACGGAGACGGACGGCGAGACCTTCACGGCGTCGCTGCCGGAGGGGATCGCCCCGGCGGACCTTACGGCGGAGCAGGTGTCGGAGCTGGTGCGCGCCAAGGCCGAAGGGCCGGACGTGCTGGGGAACGATCCCGCGACGGGAAAGCCGATCCTGATGCTGCAGGGGCGCTTTGGCCCCTACGTGCAGCTGGGCGAGCCGGAGGAGGGATCGAAGTCGAAGCCCAAGCGCGCCTCGCTCCCCAAGGAGATGAACCCCGCGGACCTCACGCTGGAGGTCGCGCTGCAGCTTCTCTCCCTCCCCCGCACCCTGGGGACGCACCCGGAGACGGGGAAGGAGATCCAGGCGAACGTGGGCCGCTTCGGGCCGTACGTGGTGCACGAGGGCGACTTCCGCTCGCTGGCCAAGACGGATGACGTTTACACGGTTGATCTGGCCCGTGCGCTGGAGCTGATCTCGCAGCCCAAGGGCGGACGCGGCCAGCGCGCGGCGATCGAGCCGCTGCGCACGATCGGCCCGCACCCGAAGGACGGCGAGCCGGTGAACCTGTTCGAAGGGCGCTACGGGCCGTACGTAAAGCACGGCATCGTGAACGCGTCCATCCCCAAGGGGACGGGGCCGGACGAGGTGACGCTGGAGCAGGCCGTCACGCTGCTCGCCGAGCGCGAGGCGGCCGGCCCGCCCGCCAAGAAGGGAGCGCGGGGACGTGGCGGCCGCGCGGCTCCCAGGACGGCTCGGACCGCCTCGAAGTCGGGTTCGAAGACGAAGGCGGACACGCCGGAGAAGAAGCCGGCGCGCGCGGCCAAGTCCAAAACCGCCGCCGCCGCGCGCAAGTCGGCCGCCAAGTCTACGGCGCGCACGGCCTCCAAGACCGCCGCCAGCCGCACGGGCGCCAAGAAGCCGAAGAAGTAGGGGCCCCTCCCCCAGCCCCTCCCCGCTCCCTCCTCGCGGAGAGGGGCGTGGTTCGTTGCCATCGCGAGCCCCGGGTGCGCGGGGCTTGCGCTGAAGGGTTAGATTGCCCTCCTCCGGGTTCGGGGGAGGGCAAGGTGTTTGGCCCTCCCCCGGCGGCGCCTGAGAGCGCGCCACCCCCTCCCGCAAACTGCGCGGGAGGGGGGATACACGGCACGGGCGGTGGGACGCGTTGGAGGGTTTCCTGCGGGTTGGTGGGCTGCCCCCCTCCCCGGCCCTCCCCCGCAAACTGCGCGGGGGAGGGAGGTGCGACGCACCTTGCCGGAGCGGGATCGAAGTTCTCCCCTCTCCGCGAGGAACGAGCGGGGAGGGGCCGGGGGAGGGGCCCCCCGCGGGCGCAGTTCGATGCAGGCGCCGACGACGCATCGTTCTGTCGGCAACTCCAACCTCCCCCAGGGTTTTTTGGGGGAGGTGCGAGCCTAAGCGAGCGGAGGGGGCGGACCTTGGAGCTCGCCGAAGCTCCTGGAACCCGTCGGCATCCCCAACCTCCCCCAGGGGTTTTTGGGGGAGGTCGCGAGGTGACGAGCGGGAGGGGGCGGACCGGGGTCGCGCGGATCCTGCAGTAAATCCAATCTGTGGAAGCAGTTGCAGTCATAACAGCGAGGGGTGTGAGATGGCCGAGGTGACGGTGGTCGGTGGCGGGCTTTCGGGCTCCGAGGCGGCGTGGCAGCTGGCGGAGCGCGGACACGACGTCACGCTGTTCGAGATGCGCCCCGTGCGCGGCACGGAGGCGCACAAGACGGAGCTGCTGGGCGAGATCGTCTGCTCCAACACCTTCAAGAGCGAAGATCCCTCCAACGCGCACGGCCTGCTCAAGCTGGAGATGGACGCGCTGGGCGTGGGCGGCTCGCTGCTGCTGGCGTGCGCCCGCGAGTCGCGGATTCCCGGCGGCACGGCGCTGACGGTGGACCGCGGCGAGTTCGCGCAGCGGATGACGGACGCCATCGCCGCCAACCCGCGCATCCGCGTGGTGCGCGAAGAGGTGACGGAGCTGCCGTCCGGCCCCGCCATCGTCGCGACCGGGCCGCTGACCAGCGACGCGCTCTCCGCTACCATCCGCCGCGCCCTGGGCGACGAGGAGGGGCTCGCCTTCTTCGACGCCATCGCCCCCGTGGTCAGCGCCGACTCGCTGGACATGGACACCCTCTTCTTCGCCAGCCGCTGGGGAAAGGGCGAGGAGTCGGCGGGCGACTACCTGAACGCGCCGATGACGAAGGAGCAGTACGACGCCTTCATCGAAGCGCTCAGGACGGGCGAGGAGCACGCGGGGCACGACTGGGAGAACGTGCCGTACTTCGAGGGCTGCCTGCCGATCGAGGTGATGGCGCACCGCGGCGCCGAGACGCTGCGCTTCGGACCGATGAAGCCGGTGGGCCTTCCCGTGCCGCAGTTCGACGGCAAGTGGGCGCACGCCGTCGTCCAGCTGCGCCGCGAGGACCGCGCGGGGAACATGTGGAACCTGGTGGGCTTTCAGACGCGGCTGCGAATCCCCGAGCAGAAGCGCATCTTCCACATGATCCCGGGGCTGCAGGACGCGGAGTTCCTGCGCTGGGGATCCATCCACCGCAACACGTACCTCAACTTTCCCGCGCGCCTGAGCGACCACGGCTCGCTGCGCGACCGGCCGGAGCTGCTGTTCGCCGGCCAGGTGACGGGGGTGGAGGGATACACGGAATCCACCGCCGTCGGCATCCTGGCATCGATGAACCTGGACCGCATCGTCCGCGGCCTGGAGCCGGTAGTCCCGCCCCCGACCACGATGATGGGCGGATTGATGCGCTACCTGCGTGAATCGGATCCGAAGCACTTCGCGCCGATGAACAGCAACTTCGGCCTGCTGGACCCGCTGGACCGGCGGGTGAAGGACAAGGACGAGAAGCGCGCGCTGCTGTCGGAGCGGGGGCGCGCGGACTTCGCGGCGTGGATGGAGGCCAGCGGCGTCACCGGCGGCGTGGAGGCCGCGGCGGCGCGATGAGCGACGCGGGGGCGGCGGCGGAGGTCCAGCGCGGCGGCGAACTGGACGAGTTCATGCGCTACGTGGCGCACGAGCGGCAGCTGTCCCCGCAGACGGTGCGCGCCTACGCGGACGACCTGCGCGAGTTCCAGGAGTTCCTGGACCGCTACTACGGCGCGCCGGAGTGGTCGTGGGGCGGGGTGGACCGGCTGGCCATCCGCGCCTGGATGGGCGACTGCGCCACCCGCCGCGGCCTGGCGCGAACCAGCATCGCCCGAAAGCTCAGCGCCGTCCGCTCGTTCTACCGCTTTCTGCACGTGGAGGAGCGCGTGCAGGCCAACCCCGCCCGCGCCGTCCGCACGCCCAGAAAGCAGCGCACGCTCCCCGGTTTTTTGACGCGCGAGCAGATGGACGCGGTGTTCGAGACGGCGATGATGCGCGCGCAGGCCGGCGGCTTTCGCGCCCAGCGCAATCTCGCGATCGTGGAGCTGTTCTACTCCGCCGGGCTGCGCGTCTCGGAGCTGCAGGGGCTGGGGATGGATTCCGTCGACCTGGTGAGCGAGCGGCTGCGGGTGATGGGCAAGGGGCGCAAGGAGCGCATCCTCCCTATCGGCCGGGTGGCGGTGGGGGCGCTGCGGACGTACTACGACTCCCGCGCCCGCATCATCGGCCAGGCGAGCCGGCCGGACGCGCGCGCCGTGTTCGTGGGGCAGACGGGGCGGCGGCTGGGCGTGCGGCAGGTGCAGAACATCGTCACCGACTTTCTGCGCGAGGTGGCGGGCGAGGCGGGACTCTCCACGCATTCGCTGCGGCACACCTTTGCCACGCACATGCTGGACGCCGGCGCGGACCTGCTGGCGGTGAAGGAGCTGCTGGGCCACGCATCCCTCAGCACCACGCAGATCTACACGCACACCAGCAAGGAGCGGCTGAAGCGGGTGTACCGCCAGGCGCATCCGCGAGCCTGACGGAAGTGCGTGAGTGCGTGAGTGCGTGAGTGCGTGAGTGCGGGCGCTGATCCGGGTTCGCACTGCGCCCGCTCGCTCAGGCTCGCACCCTCTCCCGCGAGCGGGAAAGGGTATAAACGTCGCACACGGCGTGGGGCGTTGTGGCGCGGCCAGGCGGGGTTTCCGGGTGCGGACGCGCTGGTGCGTGAGACGCCGCACGCAGTCAGGCCGCCGAGTCCGCGCAGGCGGACTTTGTGAAGTTGTAGCCGCGGTTTCAATTCAACCGCCCATGACGCGGCCGGCGGGTACGGGACCCTCACCCGGCTCGTTCCTCGCCTGCCCTCTCCCGCAAACTGCGCGGGAGAGGGGATCGACGTCGCACACGGCCCCGGAGCGCTTCGGCTTGCGTATCTGCTGGCGCGGCGCGAGTTTGTCCAGCCCCGCGCGCGTGAGCGGCTGAAGCCGCCGCAACAACGGCGGAAAGCCCCGCAAACTGCGCGGGGCTTCACCTGCGCGGGGGGGCGCAGTTTATACCCTCTCCCGCTTGCGGGAGAGGGTGCGAGCCTAAGCGAGCGGGTGAGGGTCCCGCGGTTCGGGAGTGACCTCACCTCCCGCACTGACGCACTAACGCACTAACGCACTTTCGTACTTTCGTACTTTCGTACTTTCGCACTTTCGCACTTCGGTCATACATGGCAATCACCACCTTCCACGCCACCACCATCCTCGCCGTCCGCCGCGACGGCCAGGTCGCGCTGGGCGGCGACGGGCAGGTCACCATGGGCGACGTGGTCGCCAAGTCCAGCGCCACCAAGGTGCGCAAGCTGCGCGAGGGGAAGATCCTCGCGGGGTTCGCCGGCTCCGTGGCCGACGCCTTTACGCTCTTCGAGAAGTTCGAGGAAAAGCTGGAGCGCTACCCCGGCAACCTGTCCAAGGCCGCCGTGGAGCTGGCCAAGGACTGGCGCAGCGACCGCTACCTGCGCCGGCTCGAGGCGCTGCTGGCCGTGGCCGACCGCGAGAACCTGTACATGATCAGCGGCACCGGCGACGTGATCGCCCCCGACGACGACATCGTCGCCATCGGCTCGGGCGGCAGCTACGCGCTGGCGGCCGCGCGGGCGCTCAAGGACCACTCGCCCCTCAACGCGGCCGAGATCGTGCGGCGGGGGCTGGAGATCGCGGGCGAGATCTGCATCTATACCAACACCAACATCACCGTGCTGGAGCTGGACGGAAATCCATCCCCCCGCACGCCGGAAGTCTGAATCGATGGCGACCAACGAAACGGAAGCACAGGCCCCCGCCGCGGCCGACGGACAGCCGGAGCAGCCGCTCTGGCTGGACGAGATGACGCCCCGGCAGATCGTGGCCGAGCTGGACAAGTACATCGTGGGGCAGAACGCGGCCAAGAAGGCCGTGGCCATCGCGCTGCGCAACCGCTGGCGCCGCCAGCGCGTGGCCGAGGAGCTGCGCGAGGAGATCGTCCCCAACAACATCATCATGATCGGCCCCACCGGCGTGGGGAAGACGGAGATCGCCCGCCGCCTGGCCCGCCTGGCCGGCGCGCCCTTCGTCAAGGTCGAGGCGAGCAAGTTCACCGAGGTGGGCTACGTGGGCCGCGACGTGGAGTCGATGGTGCGCGACCTGGTGGACGTGGCCGTCAACATGGTGCGCACCGAGCGCGAGGACGGGGTGCAGGAGCAGGCCGAGCAGCGCGCCGAGGAGCGGCTGCTGGACCTGCTGCTTCCCTCCGAGCAGCCCCCGGCGCCCCCGGGCGAGAAGGGCGAGCCGCGCGTCTGGTTCGCCGGGCCCAGCGGACAGGCCGAGCCGGTGGCCGAGGACGCCGCCACCCGCGAGCGCCGCGAGCGCACCCGCGAGA
>DASUVG010000256.1:0-30525 GCA_036379135.1 Longimicrobium sp. | reverse complement strand
ACCCCGCGGCCCCGCGCCCGTGCTGCTCAATGGACCAAGGGAAGCCGATCGGCGGTCAGGCCGCGGTTCCGGCCAGCTCCTCGTCCATGATGAGCGACGAAAGCATGGCGAGGTGCTGGGGCGTGCAGTAGAGGCGAATCTCCCCCTTTTCGCCGGCGCGCACGCGGTTGCGCGTAAAGCAGACCACCCGCCGCTCGTTGCACAGGCGGTCGAGCGCGCGGGCGGCGCGGGGGATGTCGGGGGTTCCGTCGGCGCCGTTGCCTTTGCGCTTCCAGTTCACGTGGATGGCAACTTCTTCGGCCGAGACGGCGTCGTGCACGGTGGGGTTGAAGGCGTCCTCGTCCAGCGTCTCGATCACCAGCTCGCGGTCGCGCAGGTAGCGGTACGCCTCCTGGGCGTCCTTTACGCAGCGGTCGTCGCAGGGCACGGGGTTGCTGCGAATCTCCAGCACCTCGCAGCAGTCGCTGCCCACCACGTACGCCTCGTCGCCCACTTTCCATCGCTGCATGGCCTGCTGCTCCGCGACCTTGCGGTTGGTCGCCTGCACGGCATAGCGAAGGGTCTGGCGGAACGTGATTTCCACCTCGAAAGGCTTCTGGTCCATCTCGTCTCTCCGGGGGTGACCATGATTGCCGGCCCCTGAACGCGCTACCAGCGTGGCGCGTTCGGGTCCGCTGCCGGGACGCCCTATGCCAGTATCGTGCTCGCCTGTTTCCACCTGCGGCAGGAATATATAGGAGGAATGCGGAATGCGGGGGTCTGCCGGGTTTTGTTCGGTGAAACAGGCGCCTGGCGGGTTCCCCGCACGGCTTCGGCACCGGCCGCAGGAGTGGATGAATCCGCCTCGACGACGGCGGAAAGCCCCACAAACTGCGCGGGGCTCAACTGCTCGCGGGTGGCGGATTTGGTGCGGGAGCGGCGTCAGCGGTGAGGCGCAGGATGGTCGTGGCGGGTTGCCTGGAGCGCCGCGGATTCGTAAGTAGCACCATCCACCTGATCGCCGCCGCACGAGCCGCGGCGCGGAAGAGCCGCTCTCGCCGGCCAAGGCGGTTCACCTTCGTGGACTCGGCGGCCCGGGCGTGTGGGGCGTCCCACGCACCTGCGCGTCCGCAACCAGGGTGATCCCGCCAGGCCTCTCCCGGGCGGTTGAAACCGCGGCTACGAAGGCACAAAGTCCACCTTCGTGGACTCGGCGGCCCGGGCGTGTGCGGCGTCCGACGCACCTGCGCGTCCGCAACGAGGGTGATCCCACCAGCCCTCTCCCGGGGCGGTTGAATTGAAACCGCGGCTACGAAGGCACACAGTCCACCTTCGTGGACTCGGCGGCCCCGCGCGTGTGCGGCGTCCGACGCACCTGCGCGTCCGCAACCAGGGATTCCCCGATCAAATCCGCAGGAAATCGGCGGCCGTTCGGCGGTTGCGGGCCGACTGCCACAGTCCGCGAAGGCGGACTTCGTGACGTTCCAGCCGCGGTTTCAACCGCCCGACGCCGCGGCCGGCCCGTCCGACCCCTCTACGCCAGGCGCGCCGGCTTCCGCTTCGCCGCGCGGAGCTCGGCGCGGGCGTCGTCCAGCAAGCGGCGCATGCGCGCGCGGCCCACGTCGCCCGGGTCCGCGCGGCCGAAGCGGGCGGCGACGTACAGGCGCACCAGCTCGCCCGCGGGGCCGGCGCCGGGCGCGCGGGCGCGGGCCAGCCGCTCGGCGAAGTCCAGCGGTCCGCCGCCGCCGCCGAGGGACGCACGGGCGTAGGCGCGGCGCAGGGCCAGGTAGGTGCGCGTCTCTTCCGTCAGCGGGGCGCGGCGCCAGCGGCGGGCGGACCAGAGCAGCGCGCCCATCACCCCCAGCGCGATGACCACGGCCACGCCGCGCCCCGCGCCGTCCCCGCCGCGCCCGCGGTCGCCGCCGCGGCGGTCGTCGCGCGAGAACAGGTCGCCCACGCGGCTGAACAGGCCCAGCTGCTTCTCCAGGTTGTAGTCGATCACCCACTTGTACCAGTGGTGCTCCAGCCCGTCGAACCAGAGGGTGGCGCTCCACAGCCATCCATCCTGCGCCCCCGCCTGCACCAGGTCCGCGCGCCCCGCCGGCGTGGGGTCGAACGGGACCCATCCCATCCCCCCCATCCACACCTCCACCCACGAGTGCGCGTCGTTTCCCGTCACCGCCAGGTAGTCGCCGAAGCTGTTCCACTCCCCGCCCAGGAACCCCGTTACGTTGCGGGAGGGAATGCCGGCGGCGCGCAGCAGCATCACCATCGCCGTGCTGTAGTACTCGCAGTGGCCGGCGCGGCGGCGAAAGAGAAAGCCCTCCACCGTTGCGTCGCGCGCCGTGCGCGGCAGGTCCAGGGTGTACGCGAATCCGCTGGCGAAGTGGCGCTCGATGGCGCGCACCCGGTCGATGCGCGCCGCCTGCCCGGCCGTCAGCGAGTCCGCAAGGCGCTTGATGCGCGGGTCCAGCCCCGCCGGCAGCTGCAGGTAGGGAAGGCTAAGCGGACCGTCCGGGCGGTCGCTGGTGCGCAGGGCGCTCTCCGGCGGGCGCGGGCCCGCGGACGTCGCCGTGTAGACGGGCGCGTCGGAGCCCACGTAGCGCACGTCGCCCGTGTAGTCCTGGAATACGCGGATGGCGGAGCGGGGCTGCACGTTCAGCACGGGGTGGCTGCCGAAGAGCACGTCCGCGTCCGGCGGCCCGCCGAAGATGCGCATCCGGCGGATCGGCCCGCCCCACCGCCGCGCGTACAGGGCGGGGCCCAAGACGGGCGCAACCACCCGCCGCGAGCGCGTCCACTGCTCGCCGTCGAAGTGGTCGAACGAGCGGCCGCGCCAGTACTCGCCCTCGGGGTTGGCGGGGGTGCCATCGGGGAACTCCACCCGGAACGCCACCTCGGGGTTGGCCACGATCCGCCCGCCGTGCTGCCCCAGCCGCACCTGGTCGCTGAAGCCGGCCATCGTCTCCCCCCCGCCGCGGCGGCCCTGCACGTTCCACTGGCGCGGCAGGCGGGGAAAGAGGACGAACAGCGACGCGCTCACCAGCAGGATGACGCCGGAGAACGCGGCGATCGTCATCATCATCCGCCGCCCCAGCCGCACCCCGGGCATCCCGAACCGCTCCGACTGGCGGCGCAGGTACCCCACCATCACCGCCAGCGTGGAGAGGATGATGAAGGCGGTGAACGAGACGGCGAACCCCAGCCCCGGATAGTACGCCGTGGACGCCAGCAGCAGGGCGAAGGAGAGGAGGTAGAGCCGCGCGTCGTTCTTCGCGTCCACCGCCCGCAGGCTCTCCGCGGCGAGAAGGAAGAGGAGCATGGCCATCACCGCGGGCATGAAGTCCTCGCCCAGCGCAAAGGCGACGTACAGCATCCACGCGCACAGGGCGACGATGATGAGCCGCGACGCCCGCTCGATCCACGCGCTCCACTCCGGCGGGGGGAGCCGGAAGGTGGCCACGCCCAGCGCGGCCGCGGTCAGCAGCAGCGCGGGGGAGGCGCCGGCGCCCGCCATCAGCGCCATCAGCGCGGCCAGCGCCATGGCCGCGGAAAGGCGGCGGTGCAGCAGGGCGGTGCTCATCGCCCCCCTCCCGCCGCGGTAAAGACGTCGCCCCAGCCGGCGCCGGAGCCGCCCGCGGTCACCAGCACGCACTCGCCCGCGGGAACGGGCGGCTCCAGGCGCGGCGCGTCCACGCGGAACCGCGCGCGGGCCAGCACGTCCAGCACGCGCTCCAGCTGCGCGCCGCCGGCGCCCGGCCGCACCCGCGCGTCCTGCGTGGCCAGGCCGAACGCGTCGCCGCGGCGCACGGCGGCGGCGGCCACGGCGGCGGCGATCTCCACCGCCGTCTCGGCCATCTCGCCGTCCGCCGCGCGCAGGTCCAGGCAGAGCCAGAGGGCGCGCGACCGGTCGCGCTCGTACTCGCGCACCACGGGGTGGCCCACGCGCGCGGTCGTGCGCCAGTGCACGTCGCGCGGGTCGTCGCCGGCGCGGTAGGGGCGCAGGCCGCGGTACTCGCCGCGCGCGCCGGCGGATCCGGCGAACACCTCGCCGGTCTGCCGCACGCGCTCGCCGGCGGGGCGCGGCTCGCGCACCGGGCGGTCCGTGCGCGGCCAGACGACCACCTCACCCGGCACGTCGATGTCGCGCTCCTTGACGAACAGGCCGAAGGGAAAGGAGGTGGACAGCGTCACCGTCTCCAGCGGATACACGCCGCGCGTTTCCCACACCGATTCCGCGCGCGCCGTTCCGCCGTGCCCCGGCTCGATGACGGGGATCCACCCGCGCGCCGGCGACCGCGATTCGCCCGCCTCTACCGAGTACGCGGGGAGCCGACGGTTGCCGTTGTGCACCTCGTAGACGATCCGCGACGGGGCGCCCGCGGTGGCCCGCGCCGTCCGCCGCCGCACCTGCAGCCGCCGCAGCATCTGCTCGCTCAGCCAGCCGCTGAGGGTGATGAAGCCCAGCATGCCGCCCAGCATCAGGAATAGCAGGTTGTTCCCCGTGCCGATGGCCGCCACGCCCAGCATCACCGACCCGCCGCTGAAGAACCACCCCGCGCGCGAAAACCGCAGCCGCCGCGGCGGCCGCATCCAGCGGCGGATGCGGCGGCGGACGGCGGAAGCGCGGGAGTGCGTGGGTGCGGGAGTGCGGGAGTTCACGGACGACGGCAAGTGCGAGAGTGCGAGAGTGCGAGAGTGCGAAAGTGCGAAAGTGCGAAAGTGCGAAAGTGTCGGTGTGGCTCGGACAGGTCCGGGCTGCGTCCGCCGGCGCCCCCACCGGGCTCGTAAACCTCGCCCACCTCCCCCAAAAAACCTGGGGGAGGTTGATGTTGCCGACGGAGCGGACGTTCGGCGATGGACATCGAGCTGCGCCCGCGGGGGCCCTCCCCCAGCCCCCTCGTTCCTCGCGGAGAGGGGAGAATTCGATCCCATTTCGAAAAGGTGCGTCGCACCTCCCTCCCCCACGCAGTTTGTGGGGGAGGGCCGGGGAGGGGGGCGCCCGCCCCTCGCGCCCCAATCCTTCGTATCGTCCGGAAGCTCGAGCCTGAGCGAGCGGGTGAGGGCTACACCGGCACCGCGATGCGCCCGATCAGCTCCTCCAGCACCGACACCGATTCCGCGTACGCCTCGCCGGTGGCGGAGGAGGCGCCGGCGGGGAGCAGGCGGTGGGCGAGCACGGGAATCGCCAGGCGCCGTACGTCGTCGGGCACCAGGAACTCGCGGCCGTCCACCAGCGCGTACCCGCGCGCCGCGCGCAGCAGCGCAATGGCGCCGCGGGTGCTGGCGCCGGCCCGGTAGCGCGGCTCGGAGCGCGTGGCCTGGATGATCGCCATCAGGTAGTCCACGATGGACGCGTCCGCGTGCACCGTATCCACCCGCTCCTGCAGCGCCAGCACCGACACCGGGTCCAGCACCGGACGAATGCGATCCACCGAATCCATCCCCCCCGCCGACTGCAGGACCACGGTGCGCTCCTCGTCCGCGTCGGGGTACCCGATGGAAAGGCGCATCATGAAGCGGTCGAGCTGGCTTTCAGGCAGCGGATAGGTGCCGTGCTGCTCCAGCGGGTTCTGCGTGGCCATCACCAGGAAAGGGCGCGGCAGGTCGAAGCTGCGCTCGTCGATGGTCACGCGGCCCTCCTGCATGGCCTCCAGCAGCCCGCTCTGCGTGCGCGGCGGCGCGCGGTTGATCTCGTCCGCCAGCACCACGTTGGTGAACATCGGGCCGGGCCGCGTCTCGAACTCGTGCGTGCGCGGGTTGTAGACGGAGACGCCGAGGACGTCCGACGGCAGCAGGTCGCTGGTGAACTGGATGCGGCGGAACTCCAGCCCCAGCGCGGCTGTCAGGGCGCGGGCCAGGGTGGTCTTGCCCACGCCAGGAATGTCCTCGAACAGCAGGTGCCCGCGCGACAGCAGCGCCGCCAGCGACAGGCGAACCGTCTCGCGCTTGCCGCGGAACACGGTCTCCACCTGGCCGATCAGGCGGTCGAGCAGCGTAAGGTCGATCTCGGGAGCGTCAACGGGAACCGCGTTCAGCATGCGCGCGTCCGGGCAGGGTCGGGATGTGCCAGGTGAGTGGGTGAAGCTACCGTGTACACCGACCCCGCGGGAACGGTCGTTTGGCCCCTCACCCGGCTCGTTCCTCGCCAACCCTCTCCCACCACTGCGTGGGAGAGGGGATGAGAGGGGATAAACGTCGCTCGGGGGTTCGGGGCGCTTCGGCGGGGGAGGGAGAACGGCAGAATCCGGGTCGCAGCGGGATCGAACTCTCCCCTCTCCGCGAGGAACGAGCGGGGAGGGGCCGGGGGAGGGGCCCCCCGCGGCCGCAGTCCGATTCCCGTTCGTCGAACCCCGATCCATCGGCATCCAACCTCCCCCAGGGTTGTTTGGGGGAGGTGGGCGAGGTTTACGAGCCCGGTGGGGGCGCCGGCGGACGCAGCCCGAACCTGTCCGAAGCACACCGACCCTCACGCACTCACGCACTCCCTCAACACTTTCCCCCCCGCCTCCGTCTGGAAGAAGAATGACCGGCGAGACCGATGCCCAGCTGGTGGCGAGGGTGCGGCGCGGAGAGCGCGCGGCGGCGGAGGCGCTGGCCCAGCGGTGGCTGCGCGCGTGCCGCGCCGTGGCGCTCGCCGTCACCCGCGACGAGGCCGACGCCGACGACGTGTGCCAGGACGCCTTCGTCTCCGCCATCGAGCGCATCGACGACTGCCGCACCCCGGAGCGCTTTGGCGCATGGCTGCTGCAGATCGCCCGCAACCGGGCGCACGACCACCTGCGGGCCCGCGCGCGGCCGGTGCTTTCGCTGGAGGGGATGGAGATCGAGTCGCGGGAGGCGTCGCCCCAGCGCCAGGCGGAGCGCGGCGACGAGCGGGGACGGCTGCTGGCGGCGATGGGCGAGCTGCCGGAGGATCGGCGCGAGGTGCTGCTGCTGCACGACCTGGAGGGATGGACGCACCGCGAGATCGCGGAGCGGATGGGGCTGCTGCCCGGGACGGTGCGCTCGCACCTGCACCACGCGCGGAGAAAGATGCGGACGCTGCTGCCGGAACTGGAGGAAGGCGAGGAATGATGGACGACGAGCGCATGGACCTGTCCGCGCTGGATCCCGCCCGCGACCCCGGCCGCTGGAGCGCGGTGATGGCGGCGACCATGGCCCGCGTGGACGGCGCGCTGCTGCAGCGCGCGCGGCCGGACCCGCTGGCGCTGATCGCGGCATGGCGTCGGCCGCTGCTGGCCATGGCGGCCGCCACGGTGCTGCTGCTGGTGCCGGTGGAGGTGGCGCTGGAGCGCCGCGAGACACGCCGGGAGACGATCCGCGGGCTGGTGGACGTCTCCACCGCCTGGGCGCAGGAAGGCCGCGCGCCCACCGGCGCGGAGCTGCTCCGGGCCATCCGCGCGGGAGGCGGACGGTGAGAAACCGGGCGCGCGCCGTGGGCATCCTGCTGCTGGCCGCCACCTTTTCGGTGGGCGCGCTGGGCGGGATGGCCGTGGAAGAGGCGATGGGGCTGGACTGGTTCGACTTCCTGGACGAGGACGCCAGCCCTTCGGAGGACCGCCTGTTCTCCGGGATCGAGCTGAGCGCGGGGCAGAAGGCGCGCATCGAGGAGATCCGCGACCGCCGCGAGGACCGGCTGGAGGCGTACTGGGCCGGCCGCGTTCCCGACATCCACCGCATCGTGGACCAGTCGTACGGCGAGATGCGCGCGGTGCTGCCGCCGGAGCGGCACGCGGAGTTCGACCGCCGCGTGCGCGAGCTGCGGGCCCGCGCCCCGGTGGACAGTGATTGACGGCGCGCCGCCGGTGCGCCCGTGGTACGATGGAAACCGTAGTAAGGAGTGGGGATGATGCGGACGACGGGTCTGTTCAAGTTTGCGGCGTTGATCTTTGCCGCCATCCTGGGCCTCGGCGCCCTGGCCTACGCCATCTCACCCGGCGAACGGCGCGCCGAGGCGGCGACGACGGAGGCACGGGCGGGGGTGGATGATTCCGTGCCGGATGACGTGGCGGTGGAGTCGGAGCAGGCTCGTCCGGCGGGCGGAGCCGTCTGCACCGCGGCCGGGGCAACGCGGCCGCTGGGCGCGGAGATCCACGAGAGCAGCGGGGTGGCCGTCAGCCGGGCGCACGCCGGGATCTTCTGGACCCACAACGACTCCGGCGACCCGGTGCTGTATGCGGTGGATGGGGATGGACGCACGGCCGGGCGCGTCCGCGTCACCGGCGCCGCGGTGGAGGACTGGGAGGACGTGGCCCTGGCGCCCTGCCCGGCGGGCGGCGACTGCGTGTACGTGGCCGACATCGGCGACAACGATGCGGAGCGGCCCTCCGTCACCGTCTATCGCGTCCGCGAGCCGGCGCCGGGCGACGCGCGGTCCGCGCCCGCGGAGGCCATCCGTCTGCGCTACCCCGACGGCCCGCACGACGCGGAGGCCCTGTTCGTCCTGAACGGCGCCATCCACATCGTCACCAAGGGCGAGTCGGGTCCGATCGCGGTCTATCGCGCTCCGCGGTCCGCCTCGGCGGGCGCGGAAGCGGCGCTGGAGCGTGTGCGGGTGCTGACTGCGGACAGGGTCAAGCGTGGGGATCGCATCACCGGCGCGGACGCCAGCGCGGACGGCCGGTGGGTGGTGATGCGCACGCTGGAGGCGGCGTCCCTGTACTCCGCCGCGGGGCTGGCGGGGAACGGCGCGCCGCGGCGCGTGGACCTGAAGAGGCTGAACGAGGCGCAGGGCGAGGGGATCGCGTTCGCGCCCGACGGCTCGCTGGTGGTCACGAGCGAGGGCGGCAAGAAGAAGTCGCCCGCCACCTTCGCACGCCTGAGCTGCAGCCTGGCACGTGCATCCGGGTGAGCCGACTGTTCAACGGATGTGGATCAGGGCGGCGCCGCCGCGATCGGCTTGCTCCTTGCGCCTGCGCGGTACCGGACACCGGCACCGTTTGCATCGCACAGGATGATGTTTTTTTGACTGAAGATCGATCCCCGGCAGCCCAGCCGGCGCAATGCGCCGCGCTTCCGTATCGCCTGAACGAGGGCCGCGTCGAAGTGCTCCTGGTCACGCCGCGCGGGGGCGTGGGGTGGATCATCCCCAAGGGCAAGGTGGAGGCGCGGCTCGGCGTCCCGAGGTCCGCCGCCCGGGAGGCCGAGGAGGAAGGCGGCGTACGCGGGGAGATCGCCCGGACCGCGTTCGACCAGTACCGGCACGGCGGCGGCGCGGACGGCCCTCTGGTGACCGTGTACCTGATGCGCGTTACGCGGGAGCTGGCCTCCTGGCCCGAATCCCACCAGCGCGAGCGGCGCTGGGCGGTGCTGGACGAGGTGCCCCGGCTGGTCGTGGACCCCGGCCTGGCCCGCGTGATGCGCGCGGCGGCGGATCACCTGGCCATCCACGCTGCTGCCGACTGGCCGGCCGCGGAAGAGGCCCGGCGAAAGATGCGCACGCGCCGCCTGGGTCTGGCCGGCTCGGCGCTCCTTCTCGCGGCCGTGTTCGCTGTGGCGGCGGCGTTTCTCGGGTGATGCCGGTCGAGCCGCGGAGGCTCACGACGCATGCGACGCGGGCGGGGAGCCGGTCCGGCTCCCCGCCCGCTGCATTCCGCCTGCGTGCCGTCCTCATCTCAAACCAGATCCGAGTGCATGACTTCCTGAGAGAGGCGCCGCGCTGAACCTTGCCTTGCCCAGGCACCCGGCGCGCCGACCGAAGGACCTCGCCAGCAGAACGAAGGGGCTGGTTCCTGGTCCTGATCCGGCCCCTGCGGAGCCGGGAGGAGGTCCTTCGGTCGCGCGCGGGAGTCAGCGCAGCGGCAGGATCTGCGCGTGCGCTCCCTCAGGAAGCCACATTCTTTCTCCCGGATCCGGCATCAGCAGTTGCAGGTGGCCCCGCAGGTGTCCTTGCACGTCTCCACGCAGCTGTTGCAGGTATCTTCACCGCAGGTCGCACCGCAGGTAAAGCCCTCGCACGTGCCCGGGCACGACGGCCCCTGGCAGGTGTTGGCGCGGCCGCAGCTCTCGCACGACTCGTTGCAGGTATCACAGGTTCGGTCGCAGGTGAACCCGGCGCAGGTGTCGTGGCCGCCGCACGTGGCCTTGCACGTATCGGGGCAGCTGTCGCAGGTGTTTTCGCCGCAGGTCCCCTTGCAGGTGAAGTCCGAGTCGCGCTTCTCCTGGTACGCGTGCACCGTACGGAAGCCCGCTCCCCAGCGCGGGAGCGTGTCGAACGATTCCACCCGCAGGTCGTCGACGTGGAGCGAGAGCTTTCGCATGGAACCATCCTCCGCTGAAGGTGATGGACATTTTCGCGCTGCTGCTCACCGGTCGCCGCGGCGGAAGAACGGAACTCGGACGCGTCTCGGCCGGAAACGCCGGTGGCCGCGAAGAGGGGGGTGGGGCGGAAATGCGGGTCTGGCGCGGTGCCCTGGGCAGATCGGCCGCGCCGACTTCGAGAGTAGGTGGGAACGGTTGGTAGCAGCACACGTCATCGACCGGAAAACGCTTACTTTCCGCCCCCTGCCGGCGCGCGGACGCGGTGAACGGGATTCGACGGGTCCTGCCCGAGCCCCGGCGGGCGCACGTGGCGTTCGGCCAGGCCAAGAAGCGCATCCACCAGCAGCGCCAGCAGGGCGGCGGGGATGGCGCCGGAGAGGATCATCCGCGTGTCGCTGAGCGCCAGGCCGGCGACGATGGGATCGCCCAGCCCGCCCGCGCCGATGAACGCCGCCAGCGTCGCCGTGCCCACGGCGATCACGGCGGCCGTGCGCACGCCGGCCATGATGGAGGGCGCCGCCAGCGGCAGCCGCACGTGCCGAAGCACCTGCGCGTCGCTCATCCCCAGCGCACGCGCGGCTTCCGCGGCCTCGGGGCTGGCATCGCGCACGCCGGTGTAGGTGTTCCGGACGATGGGGTACAGCGAGTAGAGAAAGAGCGCGGCGAGCGCCGGAACCATCCCGATCCCCAGCAGCGGGATCATGAACGCCAGCAGCGCGATGCCGGGAATGGTCTGCAGCACGCCGACCGCGCGCACCGTCCCCTCCGCCGCCCCGGCGCGCGCCCGCCCCAGCAGCACGCCCAGCGGCACCGCCACCGCCGCCGCGGCCAGCAGCGACAGCGCGACCAGCAGCAGGTGGCGACCGGTCAGTCTCGTCAGCACGCCGCGCCGCTCCCACAGGTACGCGCCGAGCGATCCCGCGCGGGCCGCCGGGGCCGCGTCCCCGCGGTCCAGCGCGCCGGCGAGGCCCAGCTCGCGCAGCGCGTCCGCCGCCACGCGCGCCACCGGCTCGCCCTCCACCTCCACGCGGCGGTTGAGCGCGCGCATGGTCCGCACGTCCAGCCGTCCGCTCAGCAGCGTCAACGCGGCAATGGCGTCCGGCCGGTGCCGCTGCAGCCGCGCGCTCACCAGCGCCGCGGCCTCGTACGGCGGAAAGAAGCCGCGGTCGTCCTCCAGCACCACCAGCCCGTAGCGGTCGATCAGCCCGTCCGTGCTGTAGCCGTCGATCACGTCCACCGCCGATTCCGCCAGGGCGCGGTACTTCACCGCCTGCACCAGCGGGCGCACGGAGCGCGGCGCCAGGCCGTACGTGGCGCGCAGCCCCTCCAGCCCGTCCTCGCGCCCGATGAAGTCCGGCGTGAACCCCGCCCGCAGCCGCGGCGCCGCGCGCGCAAGGTCCGTCAGCGTCCGCAGCTGGTGGCGGTCCGCCGTCTCCTTGCGCACCGCGATGGCGTACGTGTTCTCGAACCCCAGCGGAGGCAGCCACCGCACCCCCCACCGCCTGCCGAACTCCCGCGACACGCGGCCGAACACCGCCGCCGGGTCCGACTGCGGCGGCTCGCCCAGGATCGCCAGCAGGCCGGTGCCCGTGTACTCCGGATAGACGTCGATCGCCCCTGTCCGCAGCGCGCCGAACGCGATCTCCGTCGCGCCCAGCCCCGGCCGCCGGTCCACCGCGATCCCGCGCCCCTCCAGCACCTGCGCAAACATCTCCGCCAGCAGGTAGCTCTCCGCGAACGGCTTGGACGCGATCACCACCGGCCGCCCATCCGCCGCCTGCGCATCCAACGAACGCAGGGGGACGATGACGAGCAGCGCGGCGAGGGCCAGGATGCGGCGCATCATCCCGCCCCCAGCCGCGACCGCGCGACCAGGCCGGCGACGTACTCCGTCTCCGGGCTGCGGACCAGCGTTTCGGGGGATGCGACCTGCTCGATGCGGCCGCGGCGCAGCACGGCGATGCGGTCGGCGAGCAGCGCGGCTTCGTGCAGGTCGTGGGTGACCAGGAGGGCGGTGATCCCCAGCTCTCGGCGCAGCGTGCCGAACGCGTCCTGCAGGTCCGCGCGGGTGATGGCGTCCAGCGCGCCGAACGGCTCGTCCAGCAGCACGATCCCCGGCCGCGCCGCCAGCGCCCGCGCGATGGCCACGCGCTGCCGCTGCCCGCCGGAAAGCACCCGCGGCCACCGCCCGCCGAACTCCGCCGCGCTCAATCCAACCCACTCCAGCGCCGCGGCGCCCTTCGCCTCCGCGTCCGCGTCGCCGCGCAGCCAGGGGACCAGCGCGGCGTTGCGCAGCACCGTCCAGTGCGGCAGCAGCCCGCCCTCCTGCTGCACGTAGCCGATCCGCCGCCGCAGCCGCACCGCATCCACCGCCGCCACGTCGTCGCCCTCTACCGTCACCCGCCCGCCGTCCGGCTCCGTCATGCGGTTGAAGCAGCGCAGCAGCGTGGTCTTTCCCGACCCGCTCTCCCCCACCAGCGCCACGCACTCCCCCGCCGCGGCCCGCAGCGACACCCCCTCCAGCGCCGCCACGCCGCGGTAGCGCTTCACCACAGCGTCGGCCGCGAGCACGGGATCGGGAACTGCGATTGGATCAGCGAGCATGTCGGATGAGATGGATAGATGCGTCTTGTCCGCGAAGGCGGACAGCGTGATGTCGTAGCCGCGATTTCAATCGCTCCTGCGATGCCGCGGGTCGGTGCGGTGCCGCGGGGTCCCCCACCCGGCACTCCCCCGGCAAACTGCGCCGGGAGAGGGAGAACCGCGGTCCGGCTCCACGCGCGACGCTCCCATGCATCCGGCCGGCGGGCGAGCATGGTAGCTTCAACAAACCCTCTGCGCGGTATCGCGCTTGCGTAACGACCTCCGCGGCTCTTGGCGCGGTGCGACGCATCCGCATAGCTTACATCGCGCCCTTCCGCACGCGCCACCTCCGCCCACAAACCCAGAGGCCGATGCCCCAGCCCCACGACGGTTCTCTCACTCCCGGCGAAGTCGCGGCGCTGCTGGCGGACGCCCGCGAGCGCACGCTGCTGCTCATCTCCCCCGTTCCCGAAGACGAGCTGATGAACCAGCACAACCGGCTGATGAGCCCGGTGGTGTGGGACATGGGCCACATCGCGCACTTCGAGGAGCTGTGGCTGGTGCGCAACCTGGAGGGGCCGGTGCAGTTCGGCGAGATGCCGGGGATGTTCAACCCGTTCGAGAACCCGCGCGCGGTCCGTGGCGAGCTGGCCCTGCCGCGCCTGGCCGACACGCTGCACCACATGGCCGGCGAGCGGCGCATGGTGCTGGACCGGGTGATGGCCGGCGACACCGGCAGCGCCGATCCGCGGCTGCTGGAGGGCGGCTACGTGTACCGCATGGTGGCGCAGCACGAGTACCAGCACAACGAGACCATCCTGCAGGCGCTGCAGCTCAAGGACGAGGACGGCGCCCGCTACCGTGCCCCGCGCGCCATCGTCCCCCCCGCCGGCCGGCCGCTGGACGCGGACGCCGAGGGGATGGTGCGCTTTCCGGGCGGGACCGTGCAGATCGGCACCGACGACCGCACGGCCGCGTACGACAACGAGCGCCCGCGCCACGCCGTGGAGCTGGCGCCGTTCCGCATCGGCGCGGCGCCGGTCACCAGCTTCGAGTACGCGCAGTTCATCCACGACGGCGGATACGACACGCGCTCGCTCTGGTCCCAGGCCGGGTGGAAGCACCGCGAGGAGGCCGATCTCACCGCCCCGCAGTTCTGGCGGATGCGCGACGGAGACTGGTGGACGCGGTCGATGGATGCGGAGACGCCGGTAGACCCCGGCCGCCCCGTCTGCCACGTCTGCTGGTACGAGGCCGAGGCGTACTGCAACTGGGCCGGCGCCCGCCTTCCCACGGAGCAGGAGTGGGAAGCCGCCGCCTCCTGGGACCCGGCGACGCAGACCAAGCGGATGTATCCCTGGGGCGACGAGCCGCCCACGCCGCTGGATGCCAACCTGGACCAGCTGGCGTTCGCCACCGCGCAGGTGGGGGCGTATCCGCGCAACCTGTCGCCCATCGGCGCGTACGGGATGATCGGCGACGTGTGGGAGTGGACGGCGTCGGACTTCGCCCCTTGGCCCGGCTACCAGACCTTCCCGTACCCCGAGTACAGCGAGCTCTTCTTCGGGCCGGACTACAAGGTGCTGCGCGGCGGATCGTGGGCCACGCGCCCGGGCGCCATCCGCAACACCTTCCGCAACTGGGACTACCCCATCCGCCGCCAGATCTTCAGCGGCTTCCGGATCGCCCGCGATGACTGACGTCGTCGAAGGCGCCGCCGTCGCCGATCCCGCCGTCCTGCGCGAGGTGGCGCAGGGGCTGTCGCGCCCGCAGAAGGAGCTGCCGCCCAAGTTCTTCTACGACGAGCGCGGGTCGCGGCTCTTCGAGCAGATCACGCGGCTTCCCGAGTACTACCTTACGCGCACCGAGCGGGCGCTGCTGGAGCGGTGGATGCCGGAGTGGGTCGGCACGCTGGCCCCGCGCGCGCTGGTGGAGCTGGGCGCGGGCAGCGCGGAAAAGACGCGCATCGTGCTGGATGCCATCGCGTCGTCCGTCGAATCCGCCGTCTACGTGCCGGTGGACGTAAGCGCCGGGTTCCTGGACGAGAGCGCGGCCCGCATCCGCGCCGCGTATCCATCCATCGACGTCGTTCCCCTCGTCGCCGACATCACGGACGACTTCGGCCTCCCCGCCGGACTGCCGCACCCCACGCTGCACGCGTTCCTGGGCAGCACCATCGGCAACTTCGCGCCCGGCGAGGCGGTGGAGCTGCTGCGCCGCGTGCGCGGGAGGATGATGGAGACCGACCGGTTCCTGATGGGGGTCGACCTGCGCAAGGACCCCGCGCGCATCGAGGCCGCCTACGACGACGCGGCCGGGGTGACCGCGGAGTTCAACCGCAACATGCTGCGCGCGCTCAACGCAATGGCGGGCGCGGACTTCGACGCGGACGCCTGGGAGCACCGCGCCTTCTACAACCGCCAGGCGCACTGGATCGAGATGCACCTGGTCTCGCCGCGCGACCACGCGGTCTCCATCCCCGGCGCCGGCACCTTCCGTTTTGCCGCGGGCGAGACCATCCGCACCGAGATCAGCGCCAAGCACGACCGTGCCAGCGTGGAGGCCCTGTTCGCCGCTGCCGGGCTCGGCATCGAGCGGTGGATGACGGACGCCGGCGGGCTGTACGCCATCACCCTCGCCGCGCCGCGCTGACCGCCATGCTGGCCCGCGCCCACCTGCTCGACGACCTGCGGACGCACGCGTTCACGCTGGGGCGCGCGCCCGGTCCGCTGCGCATCGGCGCGGAGGTGGAGCTGATCCCCGTCTCCCTCGACACCGGCGCGCAGGTGCCGATCGTCGGCGCCGACGGCCCGTCGACGCTGTCGCTGCTGCGGCGGTTCGGCGCGCGGCACGGGTGGACCGAGCAGGCGTCGCCGTACGGCGTGCCGCAGTTCGCGCTCCCCGACGGCGGCATCGTCAGCTACGAGCCGGGCGGGCAGATCGAGCTGAGCGCCGCCGCCTTCCCCTCCGCCACCGCGCTCGTCCGCGGCCTCCGCGGGACCGTGCTTCCGCTGATGGAGGCCGCGCGCGATGGGGGGATCGAGCTGCTGTCGGTGGGCGTGGAGCCGCGGGGTGGGATCGAGGACGTCCCCATGCAGCTGCCCGGCAGGCGCTACGTGCGGCAGACGCGGTTCATGGAGACCATCGGCACCGGCGGCACGCGGATGATGCGGCAGACCGCGGCCATGCAGGTGAGCATCGACTTCGGCGCGGAGCCGCTGGCCGCGTGGCGCGTGCTGAACGCCATGGCGCCGTACGTCACCGCCATCTTCGCCAACTCCCCCGTCTACCGCGGCGAGCCCACCGGGCACCGCAGCTACCGCGCGCGCATCTGGCGCGAGCTGGACGGCGGCCGCACCGGCTGCTTTGCCTGCGACGACCCGGTCGGCGAGTACCTGGACTTCGCCCTCGCCGCGCCCACCCTCCTGCTGGGGGACGACGAGCGGTTCCGTCCCTTCGCCGAGTGGAACGCGCACGGCTGCGCCGGCCCGGACGACTGGCGCGCGCACCTGACCACGCTCTTTCCCGAGGTGCGGCCCAAGGGGTTCGCCGAGGTGCGGTCCGCCGACGCGGTGGCGCCGGAGTGGTACGCCGCGCCGCTGGTGCTGCTGGCCGGCATCGTCCACCATCCGCCCACCCTGCGCGCCGCCGCCGACCTGCTGGGCGCGCCCGAGCCTGCCCTGCTGCACGCCGCCGGCCGCGACGCCCTCTCCGACCCCCGGATCGCCGCCGTCGCGCGCGACCTGGCGGAGCTGGCGCTCGGCGGCGCCGCCGCGCTCCCCGGCTTCTTCGCCGGCGCGGATCTCGAAGAGGCCGCCGCGTTCTTCGCGCGCTACACCCGCCTTGCCCGCTCCCCCGCGGACGACGTGCTGGAGCTCGTCTCGCCGGCGCCGCTGGCGCGCTGAACCGCCGTGTCCACCGTCCCGCTCTTCCTGGGCGGCGTGCCCGTCGTCGCATACACGCGGATCGACGAGCGCCATCGCCCCACCGGCAGCTGCCGTCACTTCGCCCATGGTGCGCTGGCCGGCCCGGCGGCGGGGCTGGCGATCTGCCGCGATTCGGACGGCGGCTTCTTCCTCTTCGGCTGCGACGCGGAGTGGAACCCCGTGACCGACACCTGGCACGAGACGCTGGAAGACGCGCAGCACCAGGCCGAGTTCGAGTACGAGGGCATCACCGGTACGTGGATGTGGCCTTGAGGTCGTGGAAGCTGGCCCCGTCTCATCCGTGTCGGCTTTCCACCCTACCACTCTGCTGTACTCTTCGTTAACTTACCCGCCCTTTTCGTGACGAAACGACATTTGCGTTCTTTGGTGCCATGCCACGCATCAGCGTTTTCGCGGACGAGAGCGGCAACTTCGATTTCTCTCGAAAGCAGGGCGCATCGCGGTACTTCATCCTGACGACCATCGCCTGCCCGAGCTTTCAGGTAGGCGACGCGCTGCTGCGTCTTCGGCGCGAGATCGCGTGGGAGGGGCACGGCACCGACTCCGAGTTCCACGCCACCACCGACACGCAGGCCGTGCGCGACCGCGTGTTCGACGTGCTGCGGGCGCACGATTTCCGCATCGACGCCACCATCCTGGAGAAAGCCAAGGCCAACCCGCACACCCGCTCCACCGAGGACCGCTTCTACAAGCTGGCGTGGTGGCTGCACATGAAGCACGTGGCACCGCGGGTGGTGCGCGCGCGCGACGAGCTGTTCGTGGTGGGGGCGTCGCTCGGGGTGAAGAAGAAGCGGGCGGTGATGCACGACGCGGTCAAGGACGTCATCCGGCGTGTGAGCCCGACGACGGACTTTCGGACGGCGTCGTGGAACGCGCACAGCGAGCCCTGCCTTCAGGTGGCGGACTACTGCTGCTGGGCGGTGAGCAGAAAGGGGGAGAAGGGAGACGACCGCTCGTACGTGCTGATCGGCGACAAGATCAGGAGCGAGTTCGACGTCTTCCGGTCGGGCAGGACGCTGTACTACTGAGGGGTGCGGATACAAAAGCAGTGCGGCTGACTAGCCGACCCGAAGGTTGGCAGAGCCCAGGGGCTCTTGTCGTCAGCCGCATACGAAAACACACTGCTTTGTGCCGATGAATCTACTGCCCACTTCGTACTCCGTCAAGACCCGTCTTCGGCGTTGCTTCGGGCGGCTTCGCTGGTGTTCCTGGCGCAGGATTCGGGATGATTACTCCGCGACGTAGCGCCACGGTGCGGCGGACGTTGGGCGGCGCCAGATGGTGAAGAACGGGAAAGACGACGGCGCCGACGCATCCGCGGGCGGCGTGTTCTGGCGGATGCGGCCGATGGTGACGCCCAGGTCGCCGCTGGACGCCACGATCACGCGGTCCGGCGCCCACGATACCGGGCTGGGCCCCGGCGACCCTTCGCCGATCGCCGCGCCGATGCTGGCGGCGCCCAGCGTGAAGGTGGCGCCCCGCCCCATGTTCATCGCGTCCTCGCTTCCCCACTTCGCGAACGCCGCCCCCAGGCCAATGGTCTGCGCTTCATCGCTGAAGGCGCGCTCGGCGGCGTCCAGGCTGGCGCGGTGCGCCTCGAGCGCCGCGGGATCGGCGGAGGGCGGCACCAGGCGGGCGGGGAGCGCCGGCGGCAGCATGGCGGGCGAGACGTCGCCCTCCGTGCGCCGGCCGCGCCGGTAGACGGCCACGCGCCACCCCGCCGGCTGCCGGACCCAGTACGCCAGGTACCTGGCGGGTGCCACGGTCCCGTCCGGCTGGTGCACGGTCATGTAGCCGAAGGTAAAGCCGTGCTGCCCGTCCGCCGAGATGCCGCCGCGCACCGGCGCCCACTCGGCGCGCGCGCCGGCGGTGGCGGGGTTCTCGCGCATCGCCGCCGCGGCGGCCTCCGCGCTTTCGGCAAAGGTGCCGTTGGGCAGCGGCATCACCACGTCCGTGGCGAACATGGCGGAGATGCCGGACACCAGGTCCGTGCGCGCGCTGGCCGCCGCGAACGCCCGGTCCGCCGCCAGAAGCCCGTCCAGCGCCGCCTGTGGATCGGCCGCGGGTCCTTCCCGGGGTGCGGACGCGCACGCCGTGAGGGTGAGGAGCGCCAGGACGGTGGCCGCCTGTGTGTACCGATGTATCGTCATGAGATGCGGATCAGGGTCGGCAGGTGTGGAGTCGGTGGAATCAACCGCACGTACGCACTTGGGGCCAGTCATCCGGGATGAACGCGCGGAATGAGGGGCAGGGCGTGCGATGGCGTGGGCGCGCTCGCCCCGCGCCGTCACGCATCTCCCGCCTTACTGACGCTCCGCCCGCGAGATTTCTGACTTCCTCACCCCACCCGCCGAGTCCGATGCGCCGACTGCATCTGCTGGAAATCGAAGACCAGCCGTGGTGCCCCGCCTTCCTGCGCGACGCGGCCACCGACTTTCTGCAGTTCATGATCGTGGCGACGGACACCTACGCACCCGCGGTTCCGCACCTGCGCTCCGCGCTCGACCGCGCGGGCACGCGCAGGGTGGTGGACCTCTGCTCCGGCGGCGGCGGGCCGTGGCCGGGCCTCCTCGCGCACCTCGACACCCCCGAGGCGCCCGTGGAGGTGCGCCTGACCGACCGCTACCCCAACCGGGAGGCGTTCGAGCGCGCCGTCGAGCGCACCCGGGGCCGCCTGGCCTTTCACCCGGAGCCGGTGGACGCCGCCGCGCTCCCCGCCGGGCTCACCGGCTTTCGCACGCTGTTCACCGCGTTTCACCACTTCCCGCCCCAGGCGGCGCGCGCCATCCTGGGCGACGCGGTGCGCGCGGGGCAGGGGATCGGGATCTTCGAGGCCACGCAGCGCTCCGCCCCGTCGCTCCTTGCCACCGCCCTGTCGCCGCTGGTCGTGCTGGCCGTCACGCCCTTCATCCGCCCCTTCCGCTGGTCGCGCCTGCTCTGGACGTACCTCATCCCCCTGGTCCCCCTGCTCGTCCTCTTCGACGGGCTGGTGTCCTGCCTGCGCACCTACACGGCGCGCGAGCTGCGCGGGATGGCGGATTCGCTCGACGCACCGGGATACACGTGGGAGATCGGAGAGGCAAAGGGACGCGGGCCCGTGCCCGTCACCTACCTGCTGGGGATCCCGCCGCCCTGAGGCGCTTCACCGACCTCGACCCCCGTCGGCAGCGAGATGCCGGACGCGTTCTCCACGGGAAAGTACAGGTTGCGGCTGGCGTGGCCGACGTACGTCTCCAGGAACGCGCGCACGTCGCGAAGGCTCTTCGCCTCCCACACGCACACCGCGTGGGAGCCGTCGGGCGTGGGAAAGCAGTGGTGCAGCCTGAGGAGATCCGTGTCGACAGGGACCGCGTGCCGGACGGCGGACCAGAAGGTCTGCACGTCGTTGACGTAATGCTCCACCAGCACGAACATGACCGGGCCTTCGCAGGGGTGGGGACGGTTCCCTCGCCTCCCCGCACGCTGATGCAAAAAGCGGTGCCGCGACCGCTCCGGATCAGCCCTGCCGCGCACCTAATGCCGATCCCCGGAAAACTGGCTCACGCGGAAACGCGCAGGAACGAAGGGAGGACGCGGATGAAGCCGTCATCCACGTCCTCCCTCGTTCCTCCGCGTCCTCCGCGTGATCGTTCCCGGCCGCGTCAGTCCTCCACCAGGTACGCGATCCCCCAGGCGCCCTCGCCGGCGTGCGTGCCGATGATGGGCGTGCCGGCGGCGGTGATGATGTCGACGTTGCCGTAGCGCTTGCGGATCTCGTCCGCCACGGGGTCCAGCATCTCCGGCGCGGCCACGTGCATGATGCCGAAGCGCACCTTGCTGGCCCCCCTGGGCACCTTTTTCTCCAGGATCTCCAGCATCTTGGGGAGCGCGTTCTTGCGTCCGCGCACGCGGTCGATGGGGAGCAGCTTGCCCGCCTGGTCGATGTCGAGCACGGGCTTGATGTCGAGCAGGCTGCCCAGCCACGCCTTGCCGCGCCCCACCCGCCCGGACGCGAGCGCCCGCTCGAAGGTGTCGAGCACGATGAAGAAGCCGGACTGGTTCCGCACGCGCTCCAGCTCTGCGACGATGCGCGGGGGCTCCCACCCCAGCTCGCCCAGCTCGCTGGCCTTGAGCGCCAGCAGCCCCTGCAGCAGCGAGCCGCCCCTGCTGTCGAACAGGTGGATGGGCACGTCGCCGTCCGCGCGCTGCCGCGCCGCCACCTGGGCGCTGGCGTAGGTGCCGGACAGCGCGGAGGAAAGAAGGACGGTGATCACGCTCTCGCCCTCTTCGGCGGCGCGGCGAAAGCCTTCCATGAACGCGGCCGGCGTGGGCTGCGAGGTGCTGGGGTGCGCGCCCTTCTTGAGCTGCTCCACGAACTCGTCGGCCGTAATGTCCAGCCGGTCGCGCAGCACCTCGTTCTCGAAGATCAGGTTCAGCGGCACCAGGTGCATGCCGTGCGCGCGCACGATCTCGTCCGGCAGGTCGCAGGCGGTGTCGGTCACCACGCTCACCGGGCGGCGTGCCAGCGTCATGTGCCCCGCCGCCGCGCGCTCCGCCACCGCGTGCTGGGCGTGCATGTCCTCCGCCTTGTGCGACGCCAGCCGCCCGAAGCCGCGAAGGTAGCCGAACACCGCCTCGGGCTCGTCGGTGTGCACGTGCACCTTGAGCATGTCGCCGCTGCGGATGACCACCAGCGAGTCGCCGCGCTCGCGCAGCCAGGCGCGCACCACGTCCTGCGTGGGGAGCGCGTCGCCGCGCACCAGCGCCTCGGTGCAGAAGCGGTACTGCTCCTCGGCCGGGTAGTCGGCCTCGGCCGCGGCGAACACGCTGGGCTCGGCGTCGTACTCCGGCGTCTCGTCCAGCGCCACCAGCGGGTCGCCCGACAGGTAGCCGGCGATCCCCTCCAGGATGTGGACGAACCCCTTGGCGCCCGCGTCCACCACGCCGCGCGCCTTGAGCACCGGCAGCAGCTCCGGGGTGTTTGCCAGCGCCTCGCGCGCCTTTACCAGCAGCCGCTCGAACAGGACCACGAAGTCCGAGTGCTGCAGCCGCTCCGCCTCGTCCGCGATGGCGCGCATGATGGTGATCATCGTCCCCTCGACCGGCTTTTCGAGGGCCGCGTACACGTGCTCCGTGGCGCTGCGCAGCACCCGCCCGAAGTCCGTCACGCCCAGCCTGGGCCGGTCGCCGATGGCGTCGGCGAAGCCCAGCAGAAAGTGGGAGAGGATCATCCCGCAGTTGCCGCGGGCGCCCATGATCCCCGCGTCCGCCGCCGCCCGGGCCACGCCGCCCAGCGAGCTGTCGGTGTTGCGGCGCAGCTGCTCGGCGATGGACCCGATCGTCAGCGCCAGGTTGGTGCCGGTGTCGCCGTCGGGGACGGGGAACACGTTGATGCGGTTGAGGTCCGCGCGGTGCCGGTTCACGTACTCCGCCGCCGTGATCAGCGCGCCGCGCAGGCCGGTGCCGTCCAGGTATGTGGTATCCATGCGGAAACAGTAGCCTTCGGTAAGCGCGGCAGCCAGAGAGCACGCCGGTGGTGGCGTTTCCGGGGCCGCGCCGCCGGCCCGGGATGGGCCGGTGGAACGTGGGGACGGGCGGTGGAAGCGTCCGCAACCTGCACCCTGCACACACCCCATGCAAGGGGCGGGCACGAAAATTCACGGTGCCCCCCCTCGCGCGGGCGGCGGCGGGGCCACAGGTTCTCCGCGGCCCGGTCTCCTCCTCATCATCCAGCGAACGGCGAGCGATGCCCCAGCAGCACTTCATCGGCGCACACACCGTCGACAACGGCGGGCTCCACATGACGGCCCTGCGCGCGGGCGCCGCGGGGATGCGGGCGCTGCAGTGCTTTACCGCCATCCCCCGCTTCTACGGCGACAAGTCCACCATCAAGCCCGAGCGGGTGGAGCGCTTTCAGGCCGCGCTGCGCGACGCGCGGATCAAGCCTGAGCACGTGGTGGTCCACGCCGCCTACGTGCTGAGCGTCGCCACGGCGGAGCCGGACAAGTGGGAGCGCGCCGCCGCCGGGCTCACGATGGAGATGAAGCGGTCCAACGCGCTGGGGGTGGGCGCCGTCTGCTTTCATCCCGGCTCCGCGACGGACGGCGATCCCAAAGCTGCCGCGAAGCGCGTGGCGGACGCCGTCACCCAGGCGCTCAAGGAGTCGTACGGACCCACTCGCCTGCTGGTGGAGAACACGGCCGGTGCGGGAAAGACGGTGGGGCGCACGGCGGCGGAGGTCGCCGACATCCTGCGCCACGTGCCGGACGAGCTGCGCGAGCGCACGGGGTACGGGCTGGACACCTGCCACCTGTTCGCCAGCGGCTGGGCGATCCACGAGTCGCAGGCGCGGCAGAAGGAGATCCTGGACGAGTGGGAGCAGACGGTGGGCGAGAAGCCGGGCTTCTTTCACCTGAACGACAGCGAGGGCGCGTTCGCCAGCAACCGCGACCGCCACGTGCTGCTGGGGGAGGGCGGGATCGGGACGGAGCCGTTCCGCTGGCTGCTGGCGGATCCGCGCAGCCGCGGCATTCCGCTCATCCTGGAGACGCCGCAGCAGAACTACGAGATCGGCGACGACGATCCTTCCGCCGACCCGTACGACCTGCGCATGATGGAGCTGCTTACCGGTTTTTCAAAACAGGAGTGAGACAATGCGATGGATCATGGCCGCCGCGGCGGCGCTGGGCGCCTCGTGCACCCTCCAGGGGCCACCCCCCGCCGGGACGGACGGCGGATCGGCCGGATCGCCGCCGGCGGGTCAGGTGCCCGCCACCGTCTCCGCGGCGGGGAACGGGCGCCAGTCGGTGGAGGAGATGGTGGCGCTGGTGAACGCGCACCGCCGCTCGGTGCGCTGCCCGGAGCTGGCGTGGATGCAGACGGTGGCCAACGCCGCGCAGGGGCACTCCGACGACATGGCGCGGCGCCGCTACTTCGACCACCAGTCGCCGGAGGGGCTGGGGCCCACGGACCGGCTGCGCACGCACGGGGTGAGCTACCGCGCCATGGGCGAGAACATCGCCCAGCACCCCGGCACCGCGCGCGACGTGCTGAACGGGTGGCTGGCCAGCCCGGGGCACCGGCAGAACCTGGATCGGTGCACCTACACGCACCACGGCATCGGCCTGCGCGACGGGTACTGGACGCACCTGCTGGTCACCGCGCTCCCCGCGCCGACCGCGCCATGAGCGACGAGATCCACAGGCGCCGGGAGAACCGGCGCCGCTTTCTGGAGCACCTGTACCGCTGCTCCGAGGAGCAGAGCACCGAGTACCAGGACGCGTACGAGGTGGCCGACGAGCTGGAGATCAGCCGCCAGGACGCCGAGCGCATCGTCCGCTACCTGGAGGACCGCGGGTTCGTAACCAAGACGGGCCGCACGGGGCTGGTGCTGCGCATCACCGCGCACGGCATCGACCACGTGGAGGCCGCTGCCACGGAAAGGGAGGACGATTGATCCTGACGGCACTGGCGGATTCCGCCCCGTACGAGGTGCTGGACGCGCGCATCGCCGCCGGGCTGCGCTGGCTGCGGTCGATGGACCCCGCCGTCCCCGACGGCCGCCACGCCATCGACGGCGACGACGTCTTCGCGCTGGTGCAGACGTACGAGACGGTGCCGGGGACGGAGAAGCGGCTGGAGACGCACGTGCGGCACGTGGACCTGCAGCTGGTGGCGCACGGGCACGAGCGCATCCTGCACGCCCCCGCCGCCGCCCTCACCGTGGAGACGCCGTACGACGACGCGGCCGACATCGCCTTCTACGCCGAGCCGCCGTTCGCCAGCTCGCTGCTGATGCGCCCCGGCGACCTGGCCATCTTCTTCCCCGGCGACGCGCACAAGCCCGGCTGCATGGCCGGCGGGCGGCACACGGTGAAGAAGGTGGTGGTGAAGGTGCGCATCGACTGAAGCCTGCCGACGCCGGCTGAATCCGCAAAAGAATGGGCCTCACGCAGAGTCGGCGGAGTGAGCGGAGTTTCTCGTGCCGTTTCCTCCGCTCGTCATCGTCCAAAGACGCGTTCGTGGCATGGCGCGGCGGTCGACGAGGCACGAGCCGGCGTGGAGTATCGGGAACGGGATGGAAGGGAGAATGCGGTGGAGGGCCATCCGCATTTTTTGGAGGAGGGATGCAGATCGGCAAAGGAGTTCCAGGCGAGCGGAATCAAGCCGATCGATCCACCTGATGCGCGATCCGGAAAACCATCCACCACTCCACCATCGAGGGAGCGGTACGGTTCCAGGTCGCGCCTTCTTTTCTGATCCGGGACAAAAGCCGGCCCGGCGACCCGTCCTGCATCGCACCGGACGAAACCGAATTCTCGCGCGGCTTCATCCCCCGGGGACGTTCGGCCGGCATCCACCCGCACGCGACCCGATCCACTCTTTTTGCGACCAGGATTCACTGAGCGCGGCTCACCAGATCCTGATGCCCCGTGGACGGAAAACTCTTGTTCCCATCTGGCTGATTCGCCGGCGTGTAGCAGCTTGCGGCATCTGTTTCTGCGCTCCGCCGCCGTCCTTGCATCCGGTCCGGCCGCGTGACATTGTTAGCATGTACTCACAATCCAGCGAACGATCCGTACCGGCGCCGTCACGACAGGGCGCCGCGACCGCCAACGCAGCGGACGCAGAGGCCGCGGCCGTGCCGTAGCGAACGTTGGAACGAGCATCGTACCCGTCAGCCCTGGTCCCCCCGACCTTCTCCGGGCATCCCCCGGCACACCGCCAGACCGATTCCAGTCCACCGTCCAGCCCGAGGAGGCCACGAACCGCGCGGGTCCCTGTCCATTCAGCTACTTCCGTCTTCCGAGGTCAAGCGATGACAAAACGATCGTGGTTGCTCACGCTGGCGTGCGCCCTGTCGTTGTGGGCACTGCCAGCCGCCGCGCAGCAGCGGCAGATCAGCGGTACCGTAACCGCCGAAGGGGGCGAGCCCCTGGCCGGCGCCCGGGTGGCCATCACCGGCACCAGCCTGGGCGTCTCCACCGGCGCCAACGGGCGGTACGAGATCAGCGTTCCCGTCGGCGACGCCCGCCTTACCGTCACCCGGCTGGGCTATGTGACGCGCGAGGTGAGCGTCCCCGCCTCGCAGAGCACCTTCAACGTGCAGCTGCAGACGGCGGCCGTGAGCCTGGAGGCCCTGGTGGTCACCGGCCAGGCCACCACCGTGGCCCGGCGCAACCTGGCCAACGCCGTGGCCTCCGTTAGCGGCACGGACGTGAACCGCGCGCCCGCGCAGACCACCGACCAGGCGCTGGCGGGCAAGATCCCCGGCGCCGTGGTGAGCGCCAACTCCGGCGCGCCGGGGGGCGGCATCCAGGTGGACCTGCGCGGCGTGTCGTCCATCAACGCCAGCGCCGACCCGCTGTGGGTGATCGACGGGGTGGTGATGAGCAACCTGGCCATCCCCAGCGGCCAGAACGTCATCACCGACGCCGTGGGCGGCAACGACGCCAGCAACCAGGACAACGCCACCAACCGCATCGCCGACCTGAACCCCGAGGACATCGAGAGCATCGAGGTGCTCAAGGGCGCGTCGGCGGCGGCCATCTACGGCTCCAAGGCCAGCAACGGGGTGATCATCGTCACCACCCGCCGCGGCCGGGAGGGGGCGCCCCGCTTCAACCTGAGCCAGCGGGTGGGCTACCACGAGCTGGCCAACACGCTGGGCAGCCGACGCTTCACGCTGGCCGAGGCCGTGGCCCAGTACGGCGCCTCGGTGACCTCGCTGTACGGCGACGGCACGCACTACGACCACGAGCGGCACCTGGCCGGCAACCGCGACCTGGGCCGCGAGACGTCGGTGAGCGTGAGCGGCGGCGCGGGGCAGACCCGCTACTACGCGTCGGGGATGGTGCTGGACGAGCCGGGGATCATCGAGAACACCGGCTTCGAGAAGCAGTCCATGCGCATCAACCTGGACCAGGCGCTGGGGCGCGGGGTGGACCTGTCGCTGAACACCAACCTGCTGCACAGCCGGGCCCGGCGCGGGCTCACCAACAACGACAACCGCAGCGTGAGCTACTACGTGGCGCTGTCGGGCACGCCCGCGTTCGTGGACCTGCGCCGCCAGGGCGCGCTCTACCCCGACAACCCGTTCGGCCCCAGCAACCCGCTGCAGACGGCCGCGCTGCTGGACAACACCGAGGACGTGTGGCGCTTCATCGGGTCCGGCACCGCGCGCGTTCCGCTGTTCGAAGGCGACCAGCAGTCGCTGCGCATGGTGATGACGGGCGGCGCCGACTTCTTTCGCCAGCGCAACCGCCTGCTCTCGCCGGTCGACCTGGAGTACGAGGCGGTGCTGTCGCCCAGCGAGGCCGGCACCTCGGCGCTGGGCAACAGCGACAACCTGAACCTGAACGGCAACGCCAACCTGGTGCACACCTGGGCGCCGTCGTCGTTCACCGCCACCACCTCGGTGGGCGTGCAGTACGAAGACCGCGACCTGGGCATCAACCGCATCGTCACCACCGGGCTGGTGGCCGGGCAGGGGGGCGTGGACGACGGGCCGCTGCCGTTCGTGATCGAGACCCGCCAGCGGGTGCGCGACTTCGGCGTCTTTGCCCAGGAGGAGTTCCTGGCGCTGGACAACCGCCTGCTGCTGACCGCCGGCCTGCGCGCGGACCGCAGCAGCAACAACGGCGACCCCGACGAGTACTTTCTGTACCCCAAGGCCGCCGTCAGCTACCGCTTTCCGGGGCTGCTTCCCCGCGTGGACGAGCTCAAGCTGCGCGCGGCGTACGGCGAGACGGGCAACCTGCCGCTGTGGGCCGACAAGTTCACCGAGATGAGCACGGCCAACAGCATCGACGGCTTCAAGGGGATCATCGTGCAGGGCGTGACGGGCGCGCCCGACATCCGCCCGGAGCGCATGCGCGAGATCGAGGGCGGGTTCGACCTGGCCCTGCTGGACGGCCGCGCCAGCTTCGAGTTCACCGGCTACGACCAGCACATCACCGACCTGCTGCTGCGCCGCACGCTGCACCCGTCGTCGGGCTTCGTCACCCAGATCTTCAACGGGGGCGAGCTGCACACGCGCGGCATCGAGGCGGCGTTCACCGCCACGCCCATCCAGCGCGACCGCTTCGGCTGGTACACGCGGACGACGTTCTACACCACCAAGAGCACGGTCGAGAACCTGCCCGTGCCCAGCTTTCGCACGGGCGCGTTCGGCAGCACCTCGCTGGGCGTGTTCCAGATCGAAGAGGGCAAGAGCGCCACGCAGATCGTGGGATACGACGGCGTGGGCGCCGACGGCGCGCTCATCGAGCGCCAGCTGGGCGACGCCACCCCGGAGTGGAAGATGGGCTTCGCCAACGAGCTCACCCTGGGTGCGTTCAGCCTGTACGGGCTGTTCGACTGGCAGCACGGCGGCGACCTGATCAACCTCACCCGGCTGCTGTACGACGCCGGCGGCGTGACCACCGACTGGGCGCTCCCGTCGGGCGTGTCCACCCCGCGCCCGGTGGACGAGTGCTACCCCGACTGCTCGGGGCTGGAGCGCATCTCGGGCTTCGGCACCTTCACCAAGCAGTACATCGAGGACGCGTCGTACGTGAAGCTGCGCGAGGTGGCGGTCACCTGGCGCGTGCCGTCCAGCCTGCTGGGGCGGGCGCCGGGACGCGTGCGCGACGCCAGCGTGTCGCTGTCCGGCCGCAACCTGGTCACCTGGACCGACTACACGGGCCTGGACCCGGAGGTGAGCAACTTCGGAAGCCAGCAGATCGCCCGCGGCGTGGACGTGGCCCCCTTCCCGCCCAGCCGCAGCTTCTGGCTCACCTTCAACTTCGGATTCTGAGCCATGACGAGACGAACGATTCCGGGGATGTGGCGCCCGCTGGCCGTGCTCGCCCTCGTGGCGGCCGGCGCCTGCGGCGACCTGACGGTTCCCGACTACAACAACCCCGCGGTGGACGAGTTCATCAGCAACCCCACGCCGGGCGCCGTGCGCGCGGCGGCCACGGGGCTGCAGATCGGCGCCCGCGCCGGGCTCACCGAGCGCACGGGATACGTGGCCATGCTGGGCGTGGTGGGCCGCGAGAGCTACATCCTGGACAGCTCCGACCCGCGCTACGTGAGCGAGCTGCTGCAGGGCCCGCTCAGCAACAGCGGCGCGTTCGGCGCCGGCATGTGGACGGCCCGCTACGCCAACATCCGCGGCGCCAACCTGCTGCTGGCGGCGCTGGAGAACGTGGAGGGCTTTTCGGCGGCCGAGGCGTCGGCCATCCGCGGCTGGGCCATGACCTGGCAGGCGCTGGACTTTCTGCTGGTCATCAACACCCGCGACATCAACGGCGCGCCCATCGAGGTGGCGGGCGCGTTCGACGAGACGGCGCCGTTCGCCACCAAGGCCGCGGTGTTCCAGCACATCGTGGCCCTGCTGGACCAGGGGCGCACGCACCTGCAGGCGGGGGGCGCGGCGTTCCCCTTCTCCATCGGCCGGGGGATGGCCGCGTTCAACACGCCCGCCACGTTCCTGCAGTTCAACCGGGCGCTGCGGGCGCGGGTGGCGGTGTACCTGGGTGACTACGCGGGCGCCATCACCCTCCTCCCGCAGACGTTCCTGAGCACGGCCGCGCCGCTGGACCTGGGCGCGTACCACACCTACGCCACCTCCGAGGGGCAGGGGAACGAGCTGGCCAGCACCTTCAACTACGCGCGCCCGGCGCTGGTGGCCGACGCCGAGACGCAGTCGGGCAGCACGACCGTCGACCGGCGCGTGGTGGAGAAGGTGGGCGTGCACCCGTCGCCGCGCTCGCAGCAGGGCGTGAGTTCGGACCGGCAGTTCCTGCTGTATCCCGACGCCTCGGCGGACGTGCCCATCATCCGCAACGAGGAGCTCATCCTGCTGCGGGCCGAGGCGCGCTGGTTCACCGGCGACAGGCCGGGCGCCATGGCGGACCTGAACCTGATCCGTGCGCAGTCGGGCGGGCTGGCCGCGGTGGCGCAGCCGGCCACGGACGCGGCGTTCATCGACCTTCTGCTCAAGGAGCGCAAGTACTCCCTGATGTTCGAGGGGCACCGGTGGATCGACGCCCGCCGTTTCGGACGCCTGGAGTCGCTGGGCCGCGACGTGGCCGGGCACGTCATCGTGCCGCGGTGGTCCATCCCCGAGGCCGAGTGCCTGGCGCGCGACCTCCCCTCCCCCTGCAACCTGGGCGGCTGACGCACGCGCCCCGCTGAACGACGAAGGTGCCGCACGGAGGTCCGTGCGGCGCCTTTGTTTGCGTCTGGTCTGATGCTGATACCGAATCCGGCTAACCGTCATTCTGCGGAGGGCGCCGCGCGACGCTCTCCTTTCGGCTGAGAACCCTGGCGCCGACCGAAAAACTTCTACGCTGGGCGGCAGAATCTTTCCGGTTCCCGGGCGTTGCGCGGGAAAGGGGCGCCGCGCGAGGGGAGGGAGATTCTTCGGTCGCGCCACACGGTCCAGTGAATCCATCGATGTAGACGCAGGTCCGTGGCCTGGACGATTCATACCGAATCCTGAAAAAGAATGAGCCTCACACGGAGTCAACGGAGTCAACGGAGGGCAAAACTCCACTCCGTTGACCCCGTTGACTCCGTGTGAGACAAAGCCACGATCTGCTTAACGGGAAGTGTTTAGCCGGATTGGGTATGATACCGAATCCACCAAAAAGACTGGGTCTCACACAGTAGACGTTCGACAGCGTCATCTGACACACTGCACGTAAGCGATTGTGACATAATAGGATATGGAAAGGCCGCTCTGGGCGCGTGTACAACACGCCCGGGGCGGCCTCTTATTACTTAA